>CALVKC010000003.1 GCA_944332505.1 uncultured Bacilli bacterium | reverse complement strand
ATGTGGTTGTACATCCATTTCGCTTCCACGAACATCATCTTCAATGCTTCACGTTGTGCCGCATTTAACTTGTTTTCTTGTACCTTTACGGAAAAGACACGGCATACTTGATGCTCACGCCTTGCCTTTGTTGCAAGGTATGTTTCCTTTATTTGTATGTTCTTTTCCGTATTCGACATTTTATAGTAAAATTAACACAAGTCATTATTAAACATAGACAAAAACTAGAGAACTTATTAATTAATTCTACATTTTGTTTTACTTTGAAATTTTCATTATTATATATCAATCTTATCACCATTTATTATCGGTAAATGACTATAAAAACCAACTTTGTTAAAACAACCGTATATAAAATTCTAAGAAAATCTATGATTTAACTTATATTTTATTTCTTGTTTCATCCTATCATTACTTTTTAGTTCATTATCATTAGATAATCAGTCATCCATAAGAGGATAGTCCACAAGCGTATATTCGGTACTACGGATACCTATTGTATTCATATATAAATTTTATTTAACAGCTATTTACTCATATTTTTGTTTATTAATTTTGTTACAAATATATAAATATTTTTATTAATTACAAAATATTTATTGTTAAATAATTAAAATAACTATGAAATATATAAATAAATTTGAAACAACTGAAGCGTTTGAAGCAGCAAAAGAACAACTTCAAGAATTGGAACATTATATTGCTTATGATGCTGAATCAGATGAGATTAATTTAAAAAAAAACGTACCACCACCAATTGTAATTTATAATACAAGTGGAAATTCACAAACAATTAATTTAATTAATCGTGGTTATACTAGTGTTATAGAATATATTAAAATAATTGAAACTGATGAGGTGTTAAGTGGAAATACCTTAACATATAAATATACATTTGAAAATAATGGTGACCATGAAGTTGAAATAAGATTCAAATCAAATGTAACTAGCCTTACTTATGTCTTTAGTGGATGTACTAATTTAACAAGTGTACTAGATGGATTATTCGATAATTGTCCTAACGTAACTGATTTTAGTGCTACATTTGATGGCTGTAGTAGTTTACAAAGTATAGGTGATAGTGTATTCGAAGGATGTTCAAAGGTAACTAGGTTTAGTGCTACATTTAGTGGTTGTAGTAGTTTACAAAGTATACCGAGTGGATTATTTGATAATTGTCCTAATGTAACTAGTTTTGGTAATACATTTAAAGGTTGTAGTAGTTTAACAAGTATCCCAGATGGTTTATTTGATAATAGCCCTAATGTAACTAGTTTTGGTAGTACATTTAGTGGTTGTAGTAGTTTAACAAGTATACCAGATGGTTTATTCGATAATTGTTCTAATGTAACTGATTTCTCAAGTACATTTAGCCGTTGTAGTAGTTTAACAAATATACCAGATGGTTTATTCAGTACAAATACAGCAGCGATTAGTTTTAATGGTGCATTTGATAGATGTAGTAGTTTACAAAGTATACCAGATGGATTATTCAATAATTGTCCTAATGTAACTAATTTTGGTTATACATTTAGAGATTGTAGTGGTTTACAAAGTATACCGAGTGGATTATTTGATAATTGTCCTAACGTAACTGATTTTAGTGCTACATTTGATGGCTGTAGTTTAACAAGCATACCGAGTGGGTTATTCAGTACAAATACAGCAGTAACTAGGTTTGATAATACATTTAATGGTTGTAGTGGATTAACGAGTATACCAGATGGTTTATTCAGTACAAATACAGCAATAACTAGTTTTGATTGTACATTTAGTGGTTGTAGTGAATTAACTAACATCCCAAATGGTTTATTTGATAATTGTCCTAATGTAACTAATTTTAGTTATACATTTAAAGGTTGTAGTAGTTTAACAAGTATACCAGATGGTTTATTTGATAATTGTCCGAAGGTAACTTATTTTGATAATACATTTAGTGGTTGTTATGGTTTAACTAGTATCCCAAATGGGTTATTCAGTACAAATACAGCAGTAACTAGGTTTGATAATACATTTAGTGGTTGTAGTAGTTTAACAAGTATACCAGATGGTTTATTCAGTACAAATACAGCAGTAACTACTTTTGCTAGTACATTTAGTGGTTGTTATAGTTTAACTAGTATCCCAAATGTATTATTTAGTACAAATACAGCAGTAACTAGTTTTAGTCAAACGTTTTATGGTTGTAGTAATTTAACAACTATACCTAATGATTTATTCAGCACAAATACCGCAGTAACTAGTTTTCAAGGGACATTTAATGGATGTACTAGTTTAACATCACCATGCCCAATAGATAATGATGGTACGCCAATATACAACCGTAGTGGTGAAGGGAAAGAAGGATATGCAATAGTAACAACATATCGTAGTTGCTTCACTAATTGTACTAATATGCTTGATTATACTGAAATACCAAGTTCTTGGCGGTAGTGGTAAAACAGCATAACTATAATAAAACATAAATAAAAAAAGGATAACAAATAAATGTTATCCTTTTTTTATTTATATAATTTGTTTTTTCCTAATTTCAATTAGAAGATTGTCAACAAACATATTGTCAATAGAATCTTTAATCATAGATGTTTTAATAGCTTCATTAAATTCATTATTTTTTTCTTCAATATAATTTAACAAATCATCATATTCTATTTTATGATTTCTAATATCTAAAAGAAATTGCCTATCCCAAGTACGTTCAACATTAAAACCTTCTCCACGAGCTAACTCTAGACCCATATGAATCAGTCTAGTACAATGCATCATATTTTTAGAATCATAATTTTTATTTAAATTACTTTCATAACGTATTGGGTTTCTATTTTTTTCCCAATCTTTATAATTTTTATAATCAATACAATGTTTAGTATATCCAGTTTGATTATAGGTTATGTTGCAAATGGCAACATCCCCTTTTACTATTGAGGATAGTCTTAATTCATTGGAATCCTTATCTTCATTTACTATACCTCTATAGCCAATTGGTTGTTGACAATTAAACCATTCTTTAAAATTATCAAAAGTTTCATCATCGGTATTACCATATAGATTATAAGTATCCAAGATGAAATCTACAAGATGGGTAATAGTATCTGAAGCTTTAGCAATATAGAATCTATGTAAATGGTCATAAGTTATGTTCTCATTTACAAAAAATGACCCCCAGTCATAATACACACCATATGTATCATGCATATTACTTATATTTACTAAACCACAATATTTCTGTTTTAATCCTCTATACTCTAACCAATTAACGAATTTAGTACTTCCTTGTTTATAAAATGTATATATAAAATCCAATGGTGTTAACCTTTTTGTAACTGGATTAACAATTTTCTTATTTAGACCTCTTGCTTTACGTATTTGTTCACGAGCATAACCAAATAGTGGTTTAAAACATTCTTTAGTTATAAACTCATCTCGGTTATCTAAAATAACTTGCATAAATGGGTGTACATCGCCAATTATTTTATCTTTAGGAACAAATAATGATTCAAGAACAGTTGGATTTGATTTTATAAGTAAGCTTAAATAATTACCAATTTCAAACCATGTTGTATCATGTTTTTCGTCAGATATTTGTGGTTGATAAGTAAATCCCAAACCTAATATGTCATTAGGTTTACAAATAAAAATACCACTAGTGTCAACATCTGAAGTCTCAACATTTAATCCATATAAATGTGAGCCTCTAATATATTCATAAAGTAATCTACCTTCTTTTCTAATTTGTTCAAAACTATCTTTCATAATTATTTTTTTGCAAATATAATAAAAAGATATATTATACACAAAAAAAATCCCACTAAATAGTGGGATTTATACATTTTTAACGATAATTTTTAGTCAAAATGTTTACATAACAATTCAACAAGTTCATCAACGAACTCAACTGCATTTTGGCTTGGAATTCGTGTATTAAGATTTCGATAATTAGGAATTGTTTGCATTGGTTCTTTACATTCCCAATCACAATCTTTAGCAACTCGTTCAAGTGTACGATACTTAGCCATCGCATCAGCCCAACTACGATGAGAACTAAAGTTTTCTCTCAGAGGACGGTCAACATGAACATCAATACCATCTGGCTCTCTATCCCATGATGTTGATGGACATGGGTTAAATTGAGGCATAGGGGTGAATGTAGGACGAGAGAATGAAGGTACTTCTGTACAAGAAGTGTTACCATTTTGTCGTCTTTTAAAGATGTCCTTAGCGATTGAATCCATTACATGTGTTGGGAAATTTCTTTCACACGGACAAGTTGGTTCAAAATCCAAACGTACAATACCATTACCAATGTTTACTTCACTTACTTTCATATAAAATTTCAATTTAAAGTTAATAAATAAATTTGTTTTACACTGCAAAGATATAAACAATTTTTGATAAAACAAAATTTTAAATGAAAAAAATTATATGATATAGAAACCTAAAGGTTTTTTATTTAATATATTTAATAGACTATCAGTCATTTCTGAATAGTTTTTCATTATATTCCAAGGTAACATTGATTCTAATCTTTCTTTTAATTCAGTGAAAACTCTTTCTTTTTCACTTTTGCCTAAATCCATTAATTGTGCGTAATCTAATTTCATTTCAGCTTCTGGTATTTGGATAACACCACTAGCATATCCTCTTATTAATGAACAAGTGATTAACGCCTCTGCAACTAAAAGTTGTCTAATTGTATTTTTAGTTGGCTCATTCATTAATTCATATCTCATTTTACTAAGTGGAACTTGGTCTGGTGTCAACAATATATCGTCTTTATTTTCTAATCGGCAAGCATCTATTTCATCATCAGATGCACCGCTAACATCATAATATGTATACCACACATAACAATTGGCATATTTGTTCCAACCCCAAGTATCATCAGCAGCAACACCACCCATCATGTTAGGTGAGCCAGGAACAGATAATAAATGCAAAATATGTGTTCCATTTGGACCAGCAGTTACTTTATATGATAAATCACCTCGTAATAGTGAATTCTTATATTTTAAATCACTTGCGATTAAAGCTGTATCATAAGCAGAACCAACATAAAATCCAGTAATACCCATTCCATTACCCATATTACCGAATTGTCCAAAACCACCAGCCATTCCCGTATCCAACGTACCCAAATTACCATATAAAGCTGCTTTAGTGGTAGATGGCGTAACGTATAATACTTTATTTATTTCACGTCCACTAGGTATTAAATAACATTGTTTGCCTCTTTCGACTTGAATAAAATCTTTTTTTAACTCCCAATTACCACGTTGTTGCAAACCAACATCTTTACTGAACCAATAAGAAAAATCACGACTGAAATCTAATTGTCTAGTTGTGAATGCAAACGCTAATTCTTGTGGATTCTGTAAAAAATTTATATGTTTACCGTTCATATTAAGCCAATTTGCTTGTATTATCCAATTTTGGACTTTTTCAGCATAATCGCCAATAGCAACACTTAATAAAGAACATAGTTGATTATCATCTAATTCAACTCTTCTGACAGGCGCTCCTAACTTAACCCTTACTGTATTAAACAATTCTTTTAATTCTTGTGTAATTTCCATAATAAATTATTTATGTATATACTATAAATATAAATTTAATAATATTTATATTATAAATATATTAGGTAAAATGAAAGGATTAAATAAAATTATATCAGAAAACATTAAATTAGAATTAAAAAAATTCATAAATGAAGATATAGTTGCTAATAATGAATTTGAAAGTGTACATAATGATTTTAAATCAAGAATTATAAGTTATTTTAACATTGAAGAGACAAAATTAGTTAGAAAGAAAAATTTTGCCAAAAACATGTCTGAATCTCTAAAATCGTGTAATGATACAATAATGTCTTTAGGGTATGATTATTCAGATATTGTAACAAATAATGTACATGGTGATTATGATATTCGATATTATATATCAGATAGTGAAAATTGGTCGGATGATGAATTTATGGATGCTGAATCATCAATAACATCTCAACTTAGTCAATATAATTCTTATTTAAATATTTCAGTAGATAATGACAACACTAATAGAGTATTTATATCGATTAATTTTTCTATTGATGATATAATTGACTTAGATGTATAAAAAAAAGCAGAATTAATTAATTCTGCTTTTTTTTTTATTATTTCATGTTGTATATTTTCATAACTTTTAAGTAGTAGTCTTGTGTTTTATTTTTTTTATAATTACAGCCCCCATTCCATACTCTAATCATATGTTCAATATCGCTGTCACATCTACTTCGTTTATAATTTTTATATCTTTCTTGAATTAGATAAAACATTTCGATGGATTTTTCTTTGTTTAATCTATCATTGTAAGTATATCTTTTTTTGCTTTTTTTCATTTTAAGATATTCATTACAATCATCTACAACAATTTTTTTTATTTGCATAATACCTACGCAAGTACCATCATTACTAATACTGTTCTCGACATTCTTAGATTCAACATACATGATTGCTGAAATTAGTTTTTCCATATCAACAGTGTCATTGCATGTGATAGTTACATTTTCATCATTTTTTTCAGTCAAATCACGACTATATGCGCTTAATTGAACGCTAAATAAAATTAACAATACTAAATAAAATTTTCTCATCATACTACATTTTTATTTGAGATTGCAGCATATCTGTTGCTGTGATTAGCTAATGAGAACTGATAGCTTATCACTAATCTCTTATTATTATTTACTCCATTTCTTCAAGACAGAACGTAAAAAATCGTCTCTGTCCTTTTTATCACTCAAAATTTTTTTAAACTTAGTTTGCATAATGAAGAATACATCTTCTAACGTTTTTATATTATTGCTTATTTGTCCATAAGCATCTAATACGGAGACAACTTTCTTAGTTGTTGGTAGTGTTAAATTATCAGTTGTCTCCATATCAACAGTTTTAAAGTGCTTATTTAACCATTTTAAAACTAAATCTTCCTTATCACCTAAATAAGCGATTTCTTCATTTATAATATTTTCAAATAAATCTCGTTCTTGTTTTTCAGACAAAATAATTATTTTTGACATTATCAGATATGGTTTTTAATATAAATATATCTAGTAACATTTTTTTATTATTTGAATAAACATAAAAATCAGCATCATTAGTTTTTAGAATGTTTACAAACCCTAAACGTTGCCAATAATTATGTGATTTTAATTTTTTTTCAACCCCACACCAAATAAAATCAAATTCATTAACAAAGTCTTTACAATAATCAAGCATTAATTTATCGAATGAAGTGTTTCTTAATCGTTTATCGATTATAAACGAATAGCCATTTATTTGGGTATAGTTACTAAGATATTTACCTAATTCATTATTATTTAATAATATAGGTGAACCCTCATTAATATTAAACTCACTAAATATTAGTAAGCCATATATCTTATTATCTCTTTTATCTATAATTTTAACTGAATTATCCAAATCAGCTTTAGAATAAAGTAATTGTCTAACTACCTCTTGTTTACTATTAATATTAAATGATTTAGATAAAATCTTCACAATTTCAAACACATCTGAATATGTTGTTGATGTAACAATACAATTCTGAATTAATTCATCTATTTTTTTATTGTCCTCATAGAAATAATCATTCATTGGTTATAAAACATTTGCAAAGGTATAAAATTTTTATTTAAATACCAAATTATTTTAGATTTCTTTAGCATAATTTATTAAATAAATTGCTTTATCAAAGCCATATTCAAAATTTTCGACATATTCTTTTTGTAGTTCCAATAATATATTTGGATGTTTATATACACTCTCATACATGCCTTCACCTAGTCCAACAATATGTGCTGATAAATCCCAAATACCATCATCACCCAATTTCAATTTTCTATTAAAATCGTCATTACCCTTACAATATCCATAAATGAAACCTTGTAGCTCAATTCTTTTTCTGACAACAAAATTTTTGAGAGATGCTATTTCATCTACTGAATAATTATCAATTAAACTTTCTGCTATTGCATCATTTGCATTAAAATCATCGTGATTTCTAGATTTACTGTCCCAATTTAAATTTCTAATCATTTCCCATTTATTGGTAACATTATTCGATAACAATTCTTCCATCTTTAACGTAGGTTTTAAATTTATAATTATTTTCATATTCATTGTGTAACATTAAATCTGTAATAACATCTTCAATGTTATTTTGGATTAATCTTATAATAGGTCTTGCCCCATATTCTTTATCTTTTAAAGACATGTTAAATAAGACATCAACGGTATCTTCATCATATACTAAATCAAAATTAAGTTCATTCAATCTAGTTATAAATTTATTTAATTCTAATTTAACAATATTTCTTAAATTATCGTCAGTTAATGAATTAAAATATACTATTTGGTCAATTCTATTTATGAATTCGGGTGTAAAAGTTTGTTTCAATTGTTTTTCAATTATGGATTTTTTCAATGTGTTTTCATTTGAAACAAAACCAATACCTTTACCTAATTCAGCAGCTTGTTTAGCACCAATGTTAGATGTCATCAAAACGATTACGTTTTTAAAGTTGACGACTTGTCCGCTACTATCAGTTAAACGCCCTTCATCAAATAATTGTAGGAATAGATTATATACTTCTTGGTCGGCTTTTTCAATTTCATCTAATAATAAAACGCAGTGTTGCTTATTTTTAATTGCTTCTGTTAATTGACCACCATTTTCATAACCAATATAACCTGGGGCTGCACCTGTTAGTTTAGCGACACTATGTTTTTCAGAATATTCTGACATATCAATTCTCACAAGCTCACGCTCACTGCCAAATATTTCTTCAGCTAATTTTTTAGCCAACAATGTTTTACCAGTTCCTGATGGACCTAAAAGTAATACATTTCCTTGAGTTTTATTTTTATTACCTAAGCCCACTTTATTACGTTTTACAATTCGACAAATATTTTCAATAGCTTCATCTTGTCCAACAATAGATTTTTTTAAAGTTTCTTCAATATTAGCTAATTTTAATTTTTCATTTGTATTAAGTTTAGTTGTTGGAATACCAGTCATATCAGAAACAGCCTTAGCTACATCGTCTAATGTAATGTCTAGTCGATATTGTTCAATATTAGACTCATAATTTCGTTTCAATTCAGATAATCTGCCATTAAGTTGATTATTTTCTTTTTCTAGTGCATCAACGGCTTCAAAATCACCACAATTTAATTTAGCACTCTTTTCTTTTTCAATTTCAGATAATCTATTTTTTAAATCATAAACTTCTGTAGGATAACGATTTATTAAACAAGTATGTGCTCCGCTTAAATCTAAAATATCAATTGCTGAATCAGGCAAACTTCTATCACTAACATATCTTTCAGCTAAATCAACTATTTTAGATAAAACATCATTACTATATCTCACATTATGATAATCCTCATAATATTTTTTATTTTGCTTTAAAATTTCAATAGTTTCAGTTTTTGTAGTTGGTTCAATAATGATTTTCTGTAATTTTCTACTAATTGAGTTGTTTAATTCAATTGAGTTATGATAATCTTTAAAAGTAGTTGTACCAATAACTTTGATATCACCTTCAGCTAATATATTACCAATCATTGGCGAGATATCAGTATCTTTATCTTTTGAAGAACTTTTTAACACATTTTGCATGTCATCAATAAAAAGAATATATTTATTTGAATTTTTTAATTCTTCAAATAAACCATTAACTCTTTCTTCAAACATTCCTCTGAAATGTGTACCACTAACTAAAGCAATTATATTCATCATAATAATTTCTTTATTTTGTAGCATTTCTGGCACTTCACCCTTTTCTATCATTTCAGCAATACCATACACTATTTGTGTTTTTCCACAACCACTATTACCGACTAATATGACATTATTTTTCTTTCGTCTAGCCAATACTTTAAGAATTTGTTCCACTTCATTTTTTCTACCAATTAATGAGTCTACTTTTCCAGATTTAACTAAATTATTAATATTAACTGTATATTGACTGATATAACTAGTTTTAGAAGTGATTGTCTTTGTATTTATTTCACTTTTCAATGGTAATATTAGATTATTTTTTTCTATTTTTTTATTTACGTTATTATTGTTAGAAGTATTACATTTGGAGATTATAATATCATAACTAACACCAATGTTTTTAAAAACATCAATAATACTATTATGATTATTTTCTGGATTAATCATAGCTAACAATAAATGCTCACTGCCTAATAATTGAGAATTTAATTTATTTTGTTCAGCTTCTGATTCATCAACAATTTTAGCTAATTCATCGTTGAATTTTATATTTGTTTTACTACATATTTCATTATTTTTACAATTTTCTAGTGAATTTAAATATATATTTTTCAATTCTTCGATATTATTTCGCATTAAGAAATTGTCAAGTATTAAATATGCGTGGCATCTTTTATTGTCTAGAATTGAGGTTAATAGATATTCTGGGGTTAATTTAGATGTCTGAAATTGTGTTCGTAATGTCTCTGTCATATATGACAGAACTGCTCCTAATTCCTCAGTAACTTGTTTTTCTTTCATAAAAATTATTTTTATATATAAAATATATATAAATTAATATATATTTGTCAATATTAATATTAATTAATATATATTAATTATATTTTTTTGTTTTTTAATATATTTTAAGTATATTTGTCAAAAAAAATTAAATATTATGAGTAAAATAAAATGCGTTTATGAAAATGGAATAGATAAAGTTTGGTATGATAGTACAAATGTAATTTATAGTGAATGTGATGATGTTTTAAACAGTTTAAAAACTTTGAAATTGACTTTCAAAGATGGAAGGACATATGTGTATAAAGAAGTTGATGTAAATGACTACTTACTTTTTAGAGAAAGCCAATCTCAAGGTAAAGCGTTTTTTAGGTATATTAAAAAATATGAATGTGAGAGGGTTGATAATTCAGATTTAAATAAAATTAAATTAGAATTAGAAAAAATATTGGATAATGAAAATATAGATAACAAAGTAATTCTATTTAACAAATTAGAAAATATCTCAAATGAAATAATTTATTTGACGAATGAATTTAAAAAAATTAATTTAACTGAAAATGAATTATCATATATATCTTATTTTATTAATAAGATGATAAAAAATTTAGCTTTAGTTAATTTTACTGATAATGAAATAAATCTTTTAGAAGTTACTGATAAAGTTAAAACTATTCTTGATGAAATTACAAGTAATAGTATTGATTTAATGGATGATAATGAAATAACTAAGATACTTAAGACTAAATTATTGTGATTATGGCAACAATGGATACTAGTTATGAATTAACTTGCGGAAATAGTGTAACAGCAAACCTTTGTGTGGACAAAAATGGGTTATATACAATTACTAGCCAAACAAATCAAATTGAAGATAAATTACGAGTAATATCTAATGATATGCTTAGTTCAAATGATGTAATATTTACATTAAAAGATAAAGTAGATGATATTGTATATGATATGTGTGAAAATAATGATAGTATTAGTGAATTAAAAAATGAAATAAAAGATTTGAAAAAAATGCTTGCATATTTGAATACTAGAGTTAATAATTTAATGGCAGAAAAACAATTAAATAGTCATGCAATATAAAGTAAATTTAGATGATGTTAAGAGTTTAATGATTAATACAACTGAAGCGTTAGAAGTTAATTTAAGTAAGGATGATGGTATTCTTAAATTTGATGTGTTTATAAATCCTATGATGATTGATGAAAATTTTAATCTTCTTGAAAATAGAATAAATAATATAGAGGCACATTTAAAATTAAAGTATGATGGGGAAATTCGTAATTTACAAAGTAAAATTGAAAATATAGAAAAAAATATTTATGGAAAACGTTAATGTTCAATATTTAAAATTATTAAAAGATGTACTTGATAACGGTACTTATAAAAAAACTAGAAGTGGGAATGTATATTCAGTATTTGATAGAAACATCAAAATTGATATGAAACAAGGGTTTCCACTTATTAATACTAAAAAACTTTTCATTAGAGGTAGTATACATGAAATGTTATGGATGCTTACTGGAGACACTAATATAAGGTATTTGGTTGAAAATAATGTACATATTTGGGATGATGATGCTTATCGTTGGTATTGTCATTTAATAGATGAAAATAATAAGATTGCTACAGATATTGATAAAAAAGTAATATGTAGTAAAGAAGAATTTTTAGATAATTGCTTAAAGTTACGTACTATAAACTTAATGGAAAGTCATGAAAAAAATGACTATAAACTTTTCAAATATTGTTATGGTGATTTAGGACCAGTATATGGTAAACAATGGAGAGACTATGGTGAAAATCATGTAGACCAAATAAAATATTTAATTGAATTATTAAAAACCAATCCAGACGATAGACGATTATTATGTAATGCTTGGAATCCTAGTGATATGAATGATATGGCTTTACCACCTTGCCATTATGCGTTTCAATTATATACTAGAGAACTATCTTTTAATGAAAGAGTTGATATATTATTACAAAAAAATAAATCAATAACAACATTTTGTACAGAAACGTTAGATGAATATAATATCCCAAAAAGAGAATTAAGTTTAAAGTGGTATCAACGAAGTTGCGATTTATTTTTAGGTGTACCATTAAATATTAGTGGGTACGCATTAATATTAAGCTTATTAGCTCATTGTACTAATATGTCAGTTGGAACATTAAGTGGTTCATTTGGTGATTGTCATATTTATGAAAGTCATTTAGATGCTGTTAGGGAACAAATTACTAGAGACCCTTTAAAATATGAGTTACCAATAATTAAATTGAATGAAAAAAAACATAATATATTTGATTTTACAATCAATGATATTATTGTTGAAAATTATCAATCATATAATAAAATAAGCGCACCTTTATGCGTAGGATAAATTAGTTTCACATGTGAAAAAATACTTAAATGATATAACAAGTAAAATGTATTTAGAAGGACAAAATGATGAAAATTTTGTCATGGCAGTAATTGAAGATGTTTTAGGTGGAAGTTGTACTAAATCATCCAAACAAGATGATACATCAAACCATATAGATTTTTGGTGGGATAGTCCTAAAAAAGGGTTGATAGGTATTGATGTTAAAGGAAGACGAAAGAAAAATCGTCAAGATACGAATTATGATGACGAAATGAGTTGGATAGAATTATTAAATGTTAGAGGCAAACCAGGATGGGTATATGGTAAATCGCATTATATTGCTTTTAGATTTACTGATAAAATTATATTTGTCCAAACAGACAAATTACGCCAATTTTCAGAAGAGAAAATAAAAGGTAAGGAGACAGTTTATGATACACCAAATGATTTCTATATACCATACCAACGCAAGAAATATGGTAGAAAAGATTTAATGATAAAAGTTCCGACTATTGATTTGATGCAAATTTCGTCATTTATAATTTATTTATAAAAAAAGAACAGTTTGTACTGTTCTTTTTTTTTGTTAATATATATTTATATACAAATATATTAAGTTAATTGATAATATGATAGTTACATTAAATGAAAATCAAGAATTAGAAGTAAGTCCTAGTGATATTAACATGTCATCATTTATTCCTAAAAAAAAACTTAATAAGAATATATGGAAAAATGATACGATTGATTCAAAATTACGACTACATTTATTGGACATATCAACTGATTTCATTAAATATATTGGCTTAAGCCATGTAAAACCTATTGATATTATTTTAACTGGGTCATTATGTAACTATAATTGGTCTAAATTTTCTGACTTAGATATACACATTATATTTGATTTCACAGACATCAATGCTGATGTAAAATTAGTTAGAGAATATTTTAATTTAAAGAAAAATGAGTGGAATAACGACCATAATTTATTAACTATTTTTGGTTTTAAAGTTGAATTTTATGTTGAGGATATTGGCCAAACAAAATGCAATAGTGGTAAATATTCATTATTTAAAAATAAATGGCTATGTAAACCAAATGCTAAAATAAAAAAAGGATTATCTGTTATATCGGAAGATAATATTAAAGAGTTGTCTTCATATTTAATGTCTATTATAGATGAATTTGAAGAAATAGTAAATAAAACAACTAATGTTAGACTTTTGAATAAAATACTTGATGTAATTTATCTATTTATCAGTATATTAAAAGGCATTAGAACATATGATTTGGATAAAAATGGTGAAATGTCGGTTGGAAATATAACATATAAAGTACTTAGAAGAACAAATTACCTTAATAAAATATGGGATTTATCCAAAATAACATATGATAAAATAAATTCAATATAAAAATTGAGATATTTAGATTAAATATTTTAGTTTTTTAAAATAATTATATAATAAAATAGGTATAATGAAAATAACTATCAGAGAAGATAATTTACCAATTTTGTTCAATGATATATTATTTGAAGATTTTAAATTAGATAACCCTTATTTAAATAAAATTAATGCTGATGTAGAATCATTAAATAATTTTATTAGGTTAAACGGTAGTTTAATGGTAAGTAAGGAAAACGAGCGTGAATACATGGTTTATGAATTAATTGGTTTAGCCAAACTAATTGGACATAGATATTGTATGTGTCGACTTATTAAAGATGGTGATGGCTATGGCGCTGTTTATGTAAAACCTTTAAGTATGTTTAAAATTAAAAATTAAAATAAATATAATATTATGAATAATGTAAATGACCAAATCAGTAGAATGAAAGCCATGATGACGTATGGTTTAAAAACTGAGAGTAAAAATACTAGCTATAGTGGACTTGAATATAATAGATTAGGTGCAGATGGTAAAACTTACGGTATAGTGAGAGAAGGTACTAAATTCTATATTAAAGTTGCTAATAAGACAAATAATGTTTTAGTTGAAGATTTTGATTATATCGGTGGCTTTAGAAATAGAAAGGATTAT
The DNA here is from genome assembly GCA_944332505.1 of uncultured Bacilli bacterium. Next base: position 189,833 of record CALVKC010000003.1, on the reverse strand, counting down.
GAATATCCTAGCTATGCTAGTGCGTTAAAAAATTTTGAAATGAAAATGTCTTCTATTAAGGAAGCTAATAACAATAAAGCTCCTATCATTGAATCGTGGAATCCAGATAAGAAAGAAATGCTAGCTGTGGAAGCCACTGATAAAATGAGACGTGAAATTGATAGACAAAGACAAATTATGCATAATACAGCGTTAATTCAAGAAAAGAAAAATTATGAAGCTGTATTAACTGAAAAATCTTGTGTCGATAAAGATTGTTTAGCAACACAAAAAGATAATATTAAGAAAACTTCTGATGGAATCGGTGACCCTAAAGGAAATGGTGGTGACCCATTTAAAAAAAGTGTAAACGGAAAACAAAAAAATAGCCAAAAAAACAACGTTAAAAAGGAATTTAAACCAGTAATGGAGAATGATAATGTTTTAGGATGGAATGATGATAAAGATTATCTTGATACTAGTTCTAGCACTGAAGTTGGGGATGATGCACCATTCACTGAAAAATGTTGTGACAAATGTAAATGTGATGTAACAGAAGAAACTGCAATGCATAATTCAGATAATCAGAATTCTCCAGAGGTTGGTGTTAATGAAGTTGGGGATGATGCACCATTTACAGTTAAATTAAAAGAATCTGATGATTTTGAAAATGACGATGACTCAGAATTAGATACTGATGATACATTAGACTCAGAAAATGATTTTGACAGTGGTTTTGAAAGTGATGATGACTCAGAATTAGATACTGATGATACATTAGACTCAGAAGAAGATTTTGATGATACCGATGAGTTAGAATCAGATGTTGATGAATTAGAATCTGATGATGAAAATTTAGAATCAAGATTATCATACATTGAAGATTTATTAGACAAAATAGCTGATAAATTAGATGTTACTGTTTTTGATGATGATAAATTGTATGATGATGACGAACCAATGGATGACGAAGATTTAGACGAACCAATGGATGACGAGGATTTTGATGAACCAATGGATGACGAGGATTCAAACGATACTACAGATGATGAAGATGATTTTGAAGTGTATGAATCAATAAATTATCGTAAATTGATGAAAGAAGATAATTTAGACTATTTTGGAAAACATCCAGCATATAGAAAAGAACCTATGGATTTACCATCATCTAGTCATCAAGAAATGCAAGATTATTATGATATGAATGATGATTCAGTCGATAATGAAGAACCTTATGGTAAAGAAGTTGGAGATAGCGCACCTTTTGAGATAGATGTTGAAAAAATTGAAAATGCTATTGCTGAATCAATTAAACGTGTTTTGAAAAAAAAAATTTAAATGAACGCCATGTATTAAAGATACCGAATCAAGATAACATGAATCCACAAGATTTTCAACAAGCACCTATGAATAATATGCCAAACATGGGTGATACAAACTTCGGTAATGAAATGACTAACGATAGTGTTGATAATGAGATGGATAATATGAATAATGATATGGATTCGGATGAACTAGACCCAAAAAAAGAAATTCAGCAATTAACAGGTAAATTAAGTCAAGCATTAAGAAATTATAATAATGACCAAAATAAACCTGATACAGAATTAAATAAATATGTTGCTGGAATGATAATATCGCAAGCATCAAAATCATTAACCGATTCTGAGAAAGATGCTATAATTAAGAAAATTAATAGCAATGATAGTGATGATACGGATGATGATAATTCAATGGAAGGTATGGATTCTATGGAAGATGTTGGTGATGATGGTTCTAATGATATGGTTGAAAATGTTAACAGTTTAATTGATAACCATAAAGATAGATATGACAATAAAATCAGAAACAAACAGATAAGTAAAAAAAATCCATTTGTTGCTGAAAGATAAGAATCTAGAGTACTTTACTCTAGATTTTTTTTATTTTGATAATATTTATCTAAAAACAATGGTATTATGAAAATTTTTACAAAAAAAGAATTAAATAAACTCATTTTGAAAGAGAATAAATTATATAAAGTATTTGAAAAAAAAGAATTAAAATTATATGAAGATGGGAATGCTTATGTTGAGCCATCATCGGATAGTTATAATTCATTAGCTGGAGATTTAAGTAAAGCTAAATCAAAAAACCCTAATGATAAAGACTTTATAGTTAATGCAAATTCTTATGATGGTAATCCAACTAACAATACTATTACGTTAGATGTTAATGGCTCTAATCCATCAGATGCAACTAGCAATTTTAGAAAAATGACAAATAGACCAGAAATTAAACAATTAATATCTAAATCTAATGTTAATGCTAAAATTCATTTAACTAACGAGCATATAGCTAATCTTAAAGAAAATTCAATACCATTTACAAAAAAGGAACTAAATAATTTATTATCTAAGAAATAATATGAAATTACCTAAATTTTTATATAGTAAATTAAAAAATCACAATACATCTCTTGGTGATAATCAAGCATTTCCACCTGAGAAAGAATTCAAATATGATTATTATCTGATTAAGAAAAGATATAATCATATTATGGAAAAATTCAATAACAGTGATTTACATAATTTAAATAATAGTGAATTATTATCATTATTATCTACACTAATTACTAAGTGTAAAAAATTAGAAGAACCAATAAGAGATAACTTAACTAAATTATGTGAAAAAATAGTAACTGAATTATTTAATATCCCAAACGAAACAATTGTTCTAGAATGTACAATTACTGATAAAATTAAGCCTAAACATTCATTTAGAATTTTACCAGAAGATTCGGATAATAGAGATTATCAATTTGATGATTTAAATGATTATGATAATTTAACTAAAGTTGTTCTAAAGCGTAGATTAATAAATTCATTAATACAAGGTATATCGTATGAATTTTCAAGTGTTAAATATTTTTTACATGAAATATATGAGTTAAATCCAGAACTTTTACCAATATATGAAAAAATAAGATTAATAAATGATTATTTATTATTTAATGTGCAAGAAAAAATAAGTGATAAAAACCCAATGCAAGGTTCATATGTTGAAGTAGAGTTAGGTTCAAAAGGTGAAAAAACACATATTTCATCTCAAGGAATTATATTTCCATATTTATTAGCTGAAACAGTTAGAGGTTTATTTGAATTATTTGCATCGCATGGTTTACCAAACGATAATAAAAAAGCGATGTATATTATTAAACAAGCTGATTTTTTGATTGCTGAACCTTGGGATTTGAGATTTGGTGTTGGGTTATGGAATATCATTGGTAATAATATTAATGATACTAAAATATTACCATATTATTTCATGCACATTTGTGAAATGAAGGTTGATGAGTTTAACATGAATTTGAAAGAGATTTTAGCACTAACTAAACTAGGGGATAAAATAAAGAAAGAGCTATTGAATAGTTCAATTGAAGATTTAAAATACAGTGACAATATATCATCTATTGAGGGCAATGATAATAAATCTGTTATTGAAGACCAATACATTACTGAAGAAAATATTGATGATATTGATAATGACTATTTTTATGATTTAATAAAAAATTGTTCAACAAACAATATAGATTTTAAAGAAGAACAAATTAATGATTATCAGTTTCAAATGCACGTTACTATTGATAACATTGAATTACCAGAAAATATTATCAATTTAAAAGCCGAACCTAGAGAAATAAATAACGAATATTTATATCAGTTACATATCTTTATAAATCCTAATTATCAACACATAGGTTTAGGGTATAAGATATATAAAAGATTTATTGAATTATTTGGCAATATTTACAGTGGTAATGGAAGACGGTTAAACAATGAAGAAATTATTTCAATTCTAAAAAAATTAAATAAAGAAGAAAATATTAATGTTTTTGTAATTAAAAATGCAAATGGCAAAAATATAGGCTATGAAGCTAAACTAATTGATTAAAAAAAATAATTGTTATGATTGATATGCAAGAAATGGCAAATCAATATGCCAAATCATATATGGACAAAACTAGAATATTTTTCATTGAAAAATATTTATCAACTTTTAATGCTAGTGTAGGTAAACTAACTCCATTTAATCTGTTTCCTAGACAAAAAGCGTTTCTTAAAAGTCTAGCTGAAAATAAAGCTAGCATTGCGATAAAGCATAGACAAGCTGGTATTACAACAATAACTTCAGCATGGGCTGCTGCGCAAATAGTATTTTCACCCAAAGATTCACCAGAAACAATACTATGTATTGGTAATAAATTAGATTTATCGCAACAATTAATATCTAAAATTAGAGATTTTTTATTGCAAGTACCAAGATGGTATTGGGGTGATGATTATTATTCTCCAGACCCAAAATCTGAAAAAAACAAAAAGGATATTTTTGTAAAAAATAGTAAATCAGAATTAGAATTGTTTAATGGTAGTAAAGTATATGCTAGGTCAAGTGGTCCAAATGCTGCTCGTGGTATTTCAGCAGTATCTATATTGATTTTTGATGAGGCTGCCTTTATTGAAGATGGTTTAGCTGTATACTCATCGGCAGTCGCTGCAACAGCTTCAGTACCAAATTCAAAAATTATCATGGTTTCCACGCCTAATGGTAAAGATGAATTATACTACAATACTTATAAACAAGCATTATCCAAAGAAAATAATTATAACCCAGTAGAATTTAAGTGGTATCAAGATTTGAGATATAATAAAAATTTATCATGGTATAAAAAAAATAAAGAAACTGGCGATATTGAGTGGATAATAGAGGATACATTAGATAGCTCTGGAACAATAAAATATGATGAAGAAAAATGGCGTAAACTAGAGAAAGAAGGATGGACTCCGACATCACCTTGGTATGTTGATATGTGTAAGTCTTTCAACAATGACACTATGAAAATAGCTCAAGAACTAGATGTGTCATTTATGGGTTCTGCCAATAACGTAGTTTCACCTGAATTTATTGAGATGCAACAAACACTCAATGTGTGTGAACCATTAACAAATATGTCAGATGCATTAGTGCCAGAAACGTGGTTTTGGAAACCGCCTTATGAAGGGCATAGGTATATATGTGCTATTGACCCATCTAGAGGTGATGCTGGTGATAGAACAGCAATTGAAATGATTGATATGGATGGTGTTGATGAACATGGTATGCCTATTGTTGAACAAGTAATGGAATATTTAGGAAAGAAAACTGGAGATGAAATTGGACAAATGGCATTTAATTATGCAAGAATGTATAATGAAGCATATATTGTTGTAGATTCAACTGGTGGGGTTGGTGATGCATGTTTATTGACTTTAATTCAGTTAGGCTATAAGAATATATACTATGAGGATAGTACACAAAAAACATATACTGTACAATATGCATCGAAACCATTATTCGATTCATATCAAGATAAATTACCTGGTTTCCATTTTCAAGGAAATAGATTTCCAGTATTGTCTAATTTTGCAAGTATGGTTAAAAACAATGAGTTTAAAATTCGTTCAATAAGAGTCATTAATGAATTAGAAACTTGGATATTCAAAGGTGATACTGGACGTATGGACCATATGAGTGGGGCACATGATGACTCAATCACTTGTTTAGCTATGGGATTATTTATCATGCAATATTCTATCAATAAATTAGTTAGTGTAAAGAATAAAGATGCTGCTATTCTAAGTTCATATATGACTAGCGGAAATATTGAGACTAGACAGCATAGAACTAATTATGATATGACACCTAATAATAATTTACCATTTTATAATAATAAAACAATAAAGAATAAATCAATACATGGTAATTTTATGTGGTTATTTGGTAATAGAAGATAATATATGGTAATGTATATAAATGGCAGCATATATATGTTGCCATTTTTTTATTTTTTATTAATATTTATTTATAATAATAAGTGTAAATTATTGAGTTATAATGGCAAAAAAAATATTCACGGTATTTCAGAACTTAGATAATGCTATTAGTGGTAATTGGGACATAAAAAAAGATGTTCCACATAATAATACTTATGATTTCTCATCGTATGGCGATAAAGTAATATATAAGACTACTGATAAAGAAGATTTTGCAAAAACTAAGTTAGAATTACAACAAAATAGATATCTTAACAATAGATGGATAAAGGCGAATACTGATTTATCTGTACAAGCTTTTGCTGGTCTTAATAATGTTAAATTAATGTATCGTGATGCCGATTTAATGGATTCATTTCCAGAAATTGGTGCAGCACTTGATATCATATCTGAAGAGTGTAGTGTATTATCATCTAAAGGGCAAATAATTAATGTATATTCTAAATCAGATAGAATAAAAAGTGTTTTAGAAGAATTGTTTACTAATAGACTAGATTTGCAAATAACTGCACCTATGATAATTAGGGCTATGTGCAAATATGGTAATCAATTTATGTTACTTAATATAGATAATAAACTTGGTATTACTGGATGGAGACAATTACCAGTTTTCAATGTTGAGAGGTTAGAAAATGGTGTTGAAAATCAATTTTCAATTGTAGGTTCACATACAAATGATAATGCTAAAGACATGACAACAAAATTTATTTGGCAAGACGAAAACAATGCACAGACAGCTTTCAGAAATTGGCAAATAGGACATTTTAGATTATTAACTGATTCGTTGTATTTACCTTATGGGGTTAGCTATTTAAATAAAGCTAGAAGACATTGGAGAATGTTATCTTTAATGGAAGACATGATGTTAATATATAGATTGGAACGTTCGATTGAACGTAGAGTTTATAAAATTTATGTTGGTGCTATTGATGATGCTGATGTTAAAGCATACGTTGAAGATATTGCAAATAATTTCAAACGCACACCAATTATAGACCCATTAACTGGGCAAGTAGATTTGCGAAAAAATCTTTTATCTGTTGACCAAGATATATTTATTCCAGTGAGAGACCCAAATGCTCCAACTCCAATTGATACTTTATCTGCTGCACAAAATTTAACGGCAATGGATGATATAAAATTCGTCCAAAACAAAGTATTAACTGCTTTGCGCATACCTAAATCATTTTTGAATTTTGAAGAAACTACTGGTGATGGTAAAAATTTATCATTAATGGATATCAGATTTACTAGAACAGTAAATAGAATTCAACAAGCGTTTTTAATGGAGTTGACAAAAATTGCAAGTATTCATTTATATATTTTAGGTTTTACTGATGAGTTAACCAATTTTTCATTATCAATGAATAATCCGTCAACACAAGCTGAACAATTAGAAATTGATAACATACAGAAAAAAGTTACAGCAATTAGAGATGCTGTTTCTGACCCAGGAAATGGTATACCTATCATGTCACAAACTCGTGCATTAAAAGAAATTATGAAATGGAGTGATAAAGACATTCAAAATAATTTTGAAGAGATAAGATTAGAAAAAGCGCTTGCAGCAGAATTAGAAAAAACATCTCAAATTATACAAAAAACTGGTATTTTTGACACTGTTGACAGAATATATGGAGAGCCAGGCGCTACATATCAAAATGATACGCAAGATAGCCAACAAGATGATGGCATGGGCGGTGGATTTGGTGGTGGAGCACCTAGCGGTGGTTTAGGTGGTGACATGTCAATGGGAGATGAATCAAATGATGCTGATATAGATAATTTGGATAATCTTGGTAATGATGAAAATGGCGATATTAATGGTCAAGAAAATGAAATACCTATTTCAGATAATGAACCAACTAACGTATCCCAGAATGAAGCATTAAAAAAACGTAATAACAAACTCATAACAGAAACTAAAAAATCTAAATTAGAAAGATTTTTTTTAGATAGATTTGATAAATCCAATGAAACTGTATTAGAAAGAGTTGACGTTTATAATAAAGCATTAATAATTAATGATGAATTTAATAATATGATTAAATCATTAGACACTATTAAACCATCTGATAATAATATATAATAATATAGATAAAAATGAAAGCTAAAGATAAATACCTAAAAAAATGGAGAGATGCAATTATCTCAGCATCATCAGCATTAGAAAATGGAGATTATGATATCTACGATAATTTAATGGACGAAGCAAATCGTATTGTTGATATGATTAAGAGAGATGATGAATTAACATATGAATGTAATAATTTTGGTTTAAGCAATTATGTGTTTGAAAGTGCGCTACCTAAATTATTTAAATCTAATAAGGCAGCTGTTAAGGAATTCATAAAAACAATTAAAGAAGATAATAATTTGCTGAATCAGTTTTATTTTTTTAAAGCTCTAGAAAATTATAAACCCTCATTAAAATCTACTGATTATATTAATGAGACACTTTCGTTATTATATAAAAATATAGATAAGAAATCGTTAAATGAATCAAATAAAAAACTATCAGATATTATAAAGAAATATGACATTAAACCATGTGACAAAATATCTGAAGATAAATTAACATACTTTAATAGTTGCGATTTTTTATTTAAAAATAAAAAAAGTATAAAAAATATTTCTCTAATTAAAGAAAATTATAGTATCATAAAAAATTATATGGAGAATAATTTTAAAGAAAAAGCAACTCCTGACAATGATATGATAAAGAAATTGTGTGAATACGATATTAAATATAGTAAATTGTTATCTAATGATGAAAAAAAATTTATTAAAGAAATTATAAATGCCAATGAAAACGATGCAATGGACAAATTGCAAGCATTAAAAAATGAATGCGTTAATAGGTTATCAGATATGATATCTAAATGCGATAATAAAGATGATTTGAATGGCTTATTAGAAATTAAGGAACAAATAGATAATAAAGTTTATAGTAAAGAGACTTTAATTAAAGATGTTGTTGATATGCTTGATATTGTTGATGTTCTAAATAGTTAGTTATGTTGACAAAATGCTAGATACTTATATATTTTAAATATAAGTAAGTCATTATGGAACGTCTAAATAAAGAATATGAAATAAAAATATCTGATAAAATTAAAACAAAGTATGGCTCTGTAAATAGAATAATGCCAATAGTTATATATGTAACGTGTAAAACTTGGATAACACCAAAAGTTAATGATATTTATAGTGAGCAATTAAAATATATTTTTAAAACATTTAAGCGTGATTTAAAAAGATTATTAATAAATTCACCATATTTTGAAAATAAATTAATGTGTGATTTTGATTTAAAGATAAATTCGCTTGAAGAAAATAAAAAAAATTTTTTTTCGTTTGAATTTTTTATAAAACAAAAAAGTAATATAATTCAATTATCAGATATTGGAACAATAATTGAAAATCTAATAAAACCGCCAATAGATAATTTAATATTAAATTTAAATAATGATAATTTTATTTTAACAAAGAGCAAGTAATTGCTCTTTGTTTTTTTTTTTATTTAAATATTTATAAATAAAATATATGAATGATATAGAATCGATTATAAAATGGTATAGTGAAAATACTAATATCCAAAACGTTGATAAGGTAATTGAATATCTGTTAACACATAAATTATTACCATCTATAACTAAATCAGTAATAGATGATTTATTGTTGGAAAAATATGATGGGGAATTTATCACAGACAAAAATAATCACTATATACTAAAAAAAAATAGAATCAAATTTATTAATAGTTTGAATTTATCTAAAACTAAAAAAGTAAATAAATTTAAACTTAATATATCTGATAAAAATAATGTTAAATTAATTAAACTTAATTAATATTTATTTATAAAATATTCTTACAATGAATCATACTGAGTTACTTGAAATTAAAAAAGGAAATACGGGTACTGGCTTATTAATAGAAAATGATGGTTATATTTCAATGGCAGATAATCACAATAAAAAAATTGTAGAAACGATTAATTCTGAAGATAAATGGTTTTGTCCAAATCCTTTTATTGTGCATGCCGTTTTTCAAAAATATGGTATAAAAAATGCTAATGGTAGAATATACCCAGAAAATGTATTAAAAAAACAAGTCGAGTTATATCAAGAAAGAATTGCAGATGAACGTGCGAGTGGTGAATTAAACCACCCTTCAGAATCAACTATTGATTTAGGTAGGGTTTCCCATAAAATTATTGAATTACATTGGGAAGGGCGAACGTTAGTTGGCAAACTTCAATTAAATATTACTCCAGGATATGTCAAATATGGTATTATATCAAATATGGGTGATATGGCTGCCAATTTATTATTGAATGGGTATAAAATAGGTGTGTCTTCAAGAGGTGTTGGCTCTGTTGAACAGAAAATGGGTCAATATATAGTAGGGGATGATTTTGAATTAATATGTTGGGATATTGTTAGTGACCCTAGTACACCTAATGCATACATTAGTGCAGATGAAGAATCATTACAACCGTATATGGAAGAAAAAAAACAAAAAAATAGTGTTATTAATGAAAAAGTTAAAAAAATTAAAAATATTTTACTAAATTAATTAATATTTTTTTAGTAAAAAAAAAATTTTTTTAAATATATACATATTTATAAATAAATAATTAAATAAATTCATTTAATAATGAAAGATATAAGAAGCAAATTTGTTAAAGAATCTTTGTTAGATTATGAAACTCTTGCTAATTCTTTAAAGGAAAACACTTCAAATGCTGTTAGGGATTTACTTAACGAAGCAGTCAGAGATACATATAATCAGATTCTAACCGAAGAAGATGACGATGAATATGAAGTGGAAGAAGTGGATGATACCACACCCGACACTTCAAATGAAGCCGATGAAAAACCAGATGAAGATGAAACTGAAGAAGATGATTCATCAACAGAAAATGAAGATGAAAAATCAGACGATACAGATGATTCTGATGCTGAGTCTGAAAGTGGTGATGAAGAAGCAGATACTGATGTTGATGTGCTAGATAACACAAATGATACAGATGATAGTACAACAACTGATGTTGAAATTTCTACTGAACCAGATGATAGCGAATGGGCTGAATTTGAAAAATATAAAGTTGGTGATGATGAGTATGACTTCTCAAATGCGAATGACGATGAAATCGTAAAAGTGTATAAATTATTAAAAGATGACGACCAAGTTTTAGTAAATGTTGACAACAATAAAGTTGAATTGAAAGATAACGAAACTGGTGCCGAATATCTTTTAGATTTAAGTTCACTTAAAGATGGTGAAGTTGAGTTTGACTTTGATGATTCTGAAACTGGCGAATTAAATGACGAAAACAATATGAATGAATCAAGACTTTTTGAAATTGTACTAAATGAGTACGATTCTCATGTCGGATATACCGATAATTATCAGAAAAAAGATGCTATGACGACACCAAGCAACGATGAACCTGGTAAAAATGTTAATAGTTGGGATGCTGGTGTTCCTAAAGGTAAAGCCAAACCTTGGGTTGGTAAAGCAAATTCAAAACCATTTGAAAAACAGTTAACTGAAGAGGATGATGAAGTGGTTGATGAAGCAACAAATGTTGGTGGTTTCGTTCAACAAAACAGTACATCCAAATCACACATACCTAACTCTAACGGTAGAAAAGCTAGAAACTCTAGTGTCGCTGGTGTAAAAACTAAATCCACATCAGAGCCACGTTATGATAAGGTAACAACTGAAAATAAAATTATGAAAAAAGTTAATAAAATTCTTAAAGAAAATGATGAATTGAAATTAGCTTTAAGTAAATTTAAAAAAGTTCTGCAAGAAGCTGCTGTTACTAACGTTAATCTAGGTCAGATTATTAAATTAATTTCTGAAAATTCAACAACTAAAGATGAAAAACAAGAAATAATTGCTAGATTTGGTAATGAAGCTAAAACAGTAGAGCAATCTAAAAATCTTTATGAATCAATATCTCGTGAATTAAAGAAAAACAAAAAAATGTCTATTGAAGAAGATAAACAATTCACAGCAAATGGTTCACAAAAAATTAACGAAACACAAATTTATCAATCTAAAGATTTGTTAGATTCATTAGATTTAATGCATAGATTGTGTAAATAAACTAATAAAGAAATAAAAAAATTATACAATAATGAGAGAATTTTTAACTAGCGGTCAAGTTGGTAATATTGAACTTAACGCCCAGAAGAAAATACGTGAAGATATCCAAAACAGATGGGAAAAATTAGGATTTGTTGAAGGTTTGGAAGGTAATATTAAAGAAAATATTGCCACACTTTATGAAAATGAAGCTAAACATTTAATTTATGAAGCTACCGCTTCAGATAATAGCGGTTCTTTTGAAACTGTAGTTTTCCCAATTATTAGACGTGTGTTTAGTAAATTGTTAGCTAATGATATCGTATCAGTGCAAGCTATGAATTTACCAGTTGGTAAATTGTTCTTCATTTTACCTGTTACTTCTCAAAGAGAATGGGAAGCTGATGCTTTTGATGAAAATGGTATGCCTAAAGATGGTGCTACTGGTTCACACAAAGGTTTAATGGGTTATAACAGAGTTAACAAAAATAAAGATGGTGCAGTAGAACCAAGATATTATTTACCTGATGATGTTGTTAACGGTATAACTGGTGAATGGGAAGATGTTGAAACTGGTACTAAATATGGCACATTTGATGAAGCTATTGAAGCTGGTATCGATGCAACAAAATTACGTAAAGTCGGTCCAGAATTAGTTAAATATTTTGAAAAAACATTATATGATTTGTTCTATAATGATTTCTTATTTGACAATTCAAAAGGTAAAATAAATATCCGTGTAGGTGGTGCTAAAGTGGTTCAAATGACACCAATGGGTGTTCAACCATTTACTGGTGATTTGTCAACATACAAAACAAATGGTGCAGATGGTACTGTTCGTAATATTATGTTGGAAGTAACTGGTTTCTCTAGTTACAATGCTAGCAAATTAACTGGTCCTGATGGAAATGAAATGGATACTGAAGCATTCTTAGCTTCATTAAAAGTTTTAACTACACAAGACATCGCTGACTATGTTGATGACGATGGTAAAGCTGCTGGTGCATCAACTTTCAAAATGGGTGAAGGAATTCCATTCCGTGTAGTAACTCAGAAATATGGCAAAGGTATTGTTGAATATGGCAATCCTTGTGATGCTCAAGGTAAGATGTATATCGAACTTGATTTAGCTAAACCAACTCGTGAACAAGGAAAAACTATTGATGGTTATGTAGGTGTTGCACCTGAATCATTAAAAGGTAAAAATATTGCTGATATGTTCAAGATTGCTTGGGCACAATATGATTCATTAGAATTGGAAACTGAAATTGGTGAAGTATCATTCAAATTAGATTCTGTTACTGTTTCAGTTGAAGAAAGAAAATTGAGAGCAACTTGGTCACCAGAATTGGCACAAGACGTTAGCGCATTCCATAACATTGATGCCGAAGCAGAATTAACAGCAATCTTATCTGAACAAATTGCGGCTGAAATTGACCGTGAAATTTTGCGTGACTTACGTAAATCAGCACCTTGGCAAGCTCGTTGGGATGTAAACGGTTGGAGAAGAATGGCAGCATTCTCAACTAACTACACTCAAAAAGATTGGAATCAAGAATTAATGACTAAAATTAATCAGATTTCAGCACAAATCCACAAATCAACATTACGTGGTGGAGCTAACTTTATTGTAGTTTCTTCTGAAATTTCAGCATTGTTTGACAATTTGGAATACTTCCACGTTTCAGATGCTTCAGCAGAACAAGACCAATATAACATGGGTATTGAAAAAATAGGTACATTGAGCGCTCGTTATCAAGTATATCGTGACCCATATGCACCACATTGGTCAATGATTATTGGTCATAAAGGTAAATCATTGTTAGACACTGGTTACATTTATGCTCCATATGTTCCAATGCAATTAACACCAACAATGTACAATCCATTTAACTTTGCACCAGTTAAAGGTATAATGACTAGATATGCGAAGAAAATGGTTAATAACCGTTACTATGGACATGTTCGTGTAGATGGTTTAGTACATTGGGATATTAATGAGTTGAGATAATATTATTAATAATAAATTAAATAAGGGGGATTATTTAATCCCCTTTATTTTTTTGTGATTAATATAGATTATAAGAAAAATGATAACTAATTAGTTATCATTTTTTTTATTTATATATGGTATATAATATTTATATATAAATAATAATTTAAATACAGTATAGATATGAGTTTAAATACATATGGGTTTGCTGATGATATATACATGGAATCAAAATCTTTTGAAGTATCAGTATCAGCAAAAGATAAAATAATAAAAGTCATGGATGGTAATGTACTTTTAGCATCTTTATCAATGACTTTAGAAAAAAATATATTATCTTTAATTGGTAAAGATGATATGGTAGTTGCTGAAGTTAATTTACCAAAATCTGAAGTAATTTCAAATGCATATTATGATAAAGAAAATAAACAAATTGTAATTGTAGTTGAGATGTCAGATGGAACAATATCTGAATTAACCATAGATGTTTCTGATTTAATAATGATTTATGAAGGGCATAATGGGATTGAAGTTATCGATAATAAAATAGGTATAAAAATTAATGAAGAAAGTTATAAATATTTATCGGTGGATGATGATGGATTACAATTTAAAGTAGATTCATTAGACGATACATACGTTACTGATGAATACTTAAAAAACTATGCAACTAAAGAAGACATATCTGATATGGCAACAATCAGTTGGGTTAATTCACAAAATTATGCAACTAAAGAAGATATATCTGATATGGCAACAACTAGTTGGGTTAATTCACAAAATTATGCAACTAAAGAAGATATATCAACACTTGCAACATCCGAATCTGTTGAAAATTTAGAAAAGAAGGTTGACAATAAAGTAGATTGGACGGACATATCAACGCCAGAAAATCTTGGACGTAAAGCAATTGTGTTAAACAATCATGACACATTGTTAGGTTCAACAACTAGTGGTGGAACAGTTAATATTGCAATGGTATCTAAATGGGATAAGGTTGATTTAGGTTCAGCTCAATTACCTATTAATCTAAATGGTAATGCTGAACGACCAACGTATAATGATGATAAAGAGTTAGCATTAATGATTGATTTAAGCAACATAAGTGTTGACGTTAATAAAGAATTAGATGCATTAAAAGAGTCTGATGTTGAAATTAAGAATAGTATTAATGATTTAATTAAATCTGATGATTTATTATCTAATGATATTAACTTATTGAAAAATAATTATGAAGAATTAAATAATAATTTAAATAATGAAATTTCTAATAGAGAATTAGAAGATTCTAATTTAAATGAAAGATTAAATAATGAAGTTACTACTAGAATAAATGAAGATGATATGATTAAATCTACTTTAAAAAGTAAAGTAGATTGGACAGACATATCAACAGAAGAAAACCCAAACCGTAAAGCAATCGTTTTAAACAATCATGATACTATATTAGGTGCTGACCCAGAAGGTAACACACGAAGTGTGTTAATGGTAAATAAATGGGGAATTGTTGATTTGGGAACAACGACATTACCAATTAATTTAAACACGCCATCGGGTGTAAGACCAACAGTTCAAGAAGCTGGACAAAGTGGTGAAGAAGCTAATAAAATAGCATATTTGTCTGACATATTAAATATAGAAGATAAAATTGATAAAATTGATTCAGATACCCAAGATGCACTTAGTAATAAAGTAGATTGGACAAATGTATCAACGCCAGAAAACCCAAACCGTAAATCAATTGTGTTAAACAATCATGACACATTGTTAGGTTCAACAACTAGTGGTGGTACAGTTAATATCGCAATGGTATCTAAATGGGATAAGGTTGATTTAGGTTCAGCTCAATTACCTATTAATCTAAATGGTAATGCCGAACGACCAACATATAATGATGATAAAGAGTTAGCATTAATAGATGATATTATAAACAGTAATTCAACTATTAAATTGGTAAAGAAATCTGAGTTACAGTATGTATTAATGGTTAATAATAATGAGGCTGGTGAGATAATTATACCGAAAGATAAATATCTAAAATCGGTTGAGTATTTATCTGCCGATAAATCAATGAGATTTGTTTTAGAAACGGCTGATGGTGAAAGAACAACTAATATAGATTTATCAGAATTGTATAATATATATTTAGGAAAAAATGGTATTGAATTGACCGATAACATATTTTCAATAAAACTTGACAATACTGATGTAAATAATCAATATTTAGCTTTGACGGAAAATGGTCTAAAAGTAATTGGTATTGATGAAAAGTTCTCTCAATATTCAACATCAAATGAAATAAAAGAAATATATGTAACTAAGGAAGAATTAAATAACGAAACCAATAATTTAAATACAAAAATAACTGATGAAACCTCTAGAGCAATAGAGGCTGAGTCATTACTTAATACTAATATAAATAATGTTATCGGGTCAGTTGATGATGATGATAACACTTTAACATTATATGGTATACAAAAATTGGCTTCAAAAAATGACTCTAAAGTTATTAATATAGAAAATGAAATATCAGTTATAAACTCAAAATTTGATGATTATGTTACTATTGAATCTGCTGTAACTATGCATAATAGTTTAAAAAATGAATGCAATAATTATTGTGACACAGCAATAGAAAATTCAATCAATGGTGCAATAATAGATTCTGTAAATAAATCTAAAGAATATACTGATACAGCCATCAAACCATTAAGTGAAACTATTGTATCTAACACAAATAGAATTATTGATTTAGAAAGTAGATGTAATCATTTTGATGATTTATTTGCAATGATATTAGATGAGCATGGTTCACCTATTGAACTGAATTTTTACACTAAAACAGAATCTGATAATAGATATGCCCAAAAGGATGAATTAGCTAATAAAGTAGACTGGGTTAGTGTTAGTGATGACAATGTTCAAATAGATAATAATGTTAATCCTATCGATTTAATAGCTCAAATAAATGAATTAAAAAATAGAATAAAATCTCTTGAAGATACTATATCAGAAATAAATAAAAAGGATGCTTAAGCATCCTTTTTATTTATTTATTTATTGAATTATAAGTATTATTAGAAATAATAATAATTTTAGATTTATTAATATCTTTAATATCCTTTATATTAAGATAACTCATAGCTGATTTTATATATGAATCTAGATTTTCTACCCACTTAATTAGACTCATATCTAATTCTAGATATTTTGTAATACCTTCTGAAGTTTTTTTCTTTTCACCATTAATTGCTATTTGTCCGTCTTTAGATGCCATACCGTAAAACTTTTTATACAATTTTTCCGTAAATAAAATATTATCTTTAGTAAAACTGTCTTTAGTTTCAACACAGTATATATTATCTTTTTTAGAAATTGAGATAATATCACGTAGCTCAATATATTCATTATCTAATTTATAACAAATTTGTGCAGAACTTTCTAATAACGATGCTAAAATGCTACCAATCATAACATAATCAGCACCCAATGCCAACGCCTTAATTACATCGTTATAATTTCTAATACCACCATCAGCAATAATTTTAGGCAATTGATTAATGTCTATGTTGTTATCCTTTGCTATTCTCTGTTTAATTATAAATGTTTCATTAACTAAACTAGCCATAGGATAATGTATTCCAGTATTTGATGAAGTGATACAACCACTTCCACCACCGATACCTAATCTAACATAATCTGCGCCACTTTCATAAACAGCTAAATATGTTTCTGGATTGGCAATATTACCAACCATTATAGATATCTTATCTTTTAATAAAGATTTAACTTGCCTAACTGAATCATATAACTTTACCATATGTCCATTAGCAATATCAACTAGAACAAATAACTTTTTGCTATCATTCCACATATTCAAATTGTCGGCATTATTAAATATGTCATTAAATTCATTTAATGAAAATGCTACCCATTTACTTTTTTTTACAAAATCTATTCTAGTTTTAATATTAATATTTCTTGGTAAAATTGCATTAATACCATTATTTTCAAAAAGTTCAAAATTTTTATCATCGACCACAGTACTCATTGGTGCAGTAAATATAGGTAATTTACCATTACTTAAATGAGTAACACATTCATGTCTATGAGATATTTCAGATAATATAGACGGAACTAACGTAATATCATTATACGAATATTTAATATTATTTTCTAGCATATTTATATATTTTTATTTACCAGTAGACCCAAAACCATTTTCACCCCTAGTTGTTGAAGATAATTCATCGCATTCTATTAAGTTAACATTTGGATAACAAAGCATAACCATCTGACCAATTTTTTCACCAACTTTATATGGTGCATATTTTAATTTTTTAGCATCTTCATAAACCTTTAATTTAGTTTTGTTATAAATGTCAATACCGTTCCTAACCCACCATTGGGAATCCTTTTCTTCAACATTACATGTGGTATAGTATTCCATCATAGCAGCATTAGCTTTTGCTTCTGCAATAGAATGAATGGAGTCTCTATTTTTATAACAAAATAAAATTTCACCACGATATATTGCACTATCAGCAATACCAACTGAATTACATAAATATGCATCTGTTTTACGATTTGAACTCCTAGGAAATAGGAATTGTCCATAATGGAAATCACTTTCAAATGCTAGACCTGTATGATAAACATACATATCTAATTCATCGTTATATTCTACATCTATCGCAACAAAATCCATACCCACATCACCATCATGAGCATAAACTGGAACTACTGCATTTTCATTTAATTTTTTAAATCTAACATTAAGCTTTTTAAGTCCAATAGCCTCTTTTATTCGAGCGATTAAATTTTCATTATCAATATTTTCATTTACTCCCATAAATTATTTTATATTTAATCTATTATTTAAGTGTGTTAATTCATTAGCTTGTTTAATTATAATTGACAGTGCGTTAGAATAATATTTCGATTGTAAATCACTATCATCTTTATCTAATATAAGCATAGCTTCAAATTCTTCTGGAGTAAAAGTAATTCCCATTTCTTGACACAGTAATATAGACCTAGCCCCCATTTTAAGTGCCACATTAGATTTAGCATATTTATATAATATACCTTTCTTTTCAATCTCCCATTGATTATCATTTTGTTCAAACATTTTACATTTCGAAATATGACTTAACAAGCAAACTTTTACAATACTTTGTTGGTTAACTCTATGTTCTTCTGGTAAAAGTTCATTTAACTTCAAAGCAATTGGTGTTAATGTTCTTAAAACAATATGCAGTAAAGAACCGTCATATGCACATTGATTCTCGTTGGAAATTGAGAATGGACAATTTAACAATGATTCTCCTAAAACTTCTTCAACTGTGGTTGAAGTCACTCCAACATTATTTAATTTAGATAAAAATAATCTAAAATTTTTGTTTTTTACTTCTTCACTAATCATAATTATATTTATTAAAGTTTCAATGCAAATATATATATTTTTAAGTTAAAAAACAAAAAAAGCGTTAAATAAATTAACGCTTTTGATTTAATAAATTTAAATAACTTTCAATTCTAAATTTACATACAGTATCTAATGAGTATTTGTCTTTAACAGTGTTGTATAAGTTTTCTTGTAATTTACTTAACATTTCTTTATCATTAACCAATTTAGTTATGTATTTAGCCCATTGTTTATGATTTTTATTAGAATCTACTAATAACGCATTACCATTTTCATTAATTGAACCACCTTTTTCAATCATTGGTATCAAATCAATTGTATAAGGACCAAAATTTTGAGCAATAATAGCTTTATGAAAAAAACCAGCTTCAATTACTTTTAATTGGGACTTAACCTTATTAAAATTATTTTCTTTTAATGGGACTAATAACACATCGATATTATTGTAATGTGTTGCATATTTGTCAATTGTTTTAGTCCAGCATCTTCTATAAGGTTCAGTAATAATTGGATACTCAATGCCTTTATAAAAATGACTTAAAAATTCTTTATGATTTGGGCTAACTATTGAATAATTATTAGTTACTATTTTCTCATAATCATACCAACAAGTTTCTTTAGGCTCGATTGGTCTATATTGTATTTGTCCTGTTTTTTCATCCCTAATTGCTTTAGTTCCATTAGTATCGAATCCACATAATACAATTTGTATTTTATCAATAACATCTTTAGATAATTGACTAACCATACCATTTAATAATTTGATATCTTCGAGATGTGAAGAACCGCATATTATACCAAATCTAAGTCTATCAGAATATGTTGGTTTAGGTATAAATTGTTCTTCATTAGGATTAATGGCATTTGGTAACACAACCACATTTTTATTATGCTTAAGTAACACTTCTTTGAAAATATCTGTTGTTGTTGTTACCATATCAGCTAATTTTAAATGATTTATTATTGGTTCTTTCCAATTTTGCATTTTAGCCATTGAAGACATCGGATGGTCATTTCCCAAATCATAATGGTCATCTATATCTACAATTAATTTACAACCACAAAATTTAATCATACGAGCTAAATTGCAATCTTTATCTAACTGCTTATGAATATGAACAATATCATATTGAGCAAAAAATTTATCCAAAAATACATTTGGTGGTAACTGATACATGATATCAATACTGAATAAATCACTATAATGTTTAGCAATGTATTCATGTGGTTGAACTGACCTGAAAAAACCACAACCACCTTTATCAGACGGAATAACTAATATTTTTATTTTTTTCATAATTTAATTATATTATAATATATATAAATTATATATAATATATTATATTATTCAATAAAAAATATATATTGATAATATAAATTATTTATATATATTTTATATTAAATAAATAATAATATAAAACTTATGGAAAAAATTACAATTGTTGTTTGTTCTAAACATACTAAAGATGAAAAAAAGAATTTTTGCGATAATGTAAATAATACTTGTGGCATTGAACATGATTTAGTTTTTATTACAAATAAAGATGGTGTTGGCTTATCCCAAATATATCATGAAATTATCAATGATATTAATGATAATTTTATAGTTTTTATACATGATGATATTGAGTTTTTACGATATGGTTGGGGTTCTGAGATTGTTAGATTGTTTAATGAAAATAATGACTATGGTATCATAGGTGTTGCTGGTTCTGCTGAGTTCGATGAAGAAGCTGCTTGGTGGAGATACAATCAAAAATATGGGCAAGTAATACATAGAAGTGCAACACAATCATGGCTGACTGCATTTTCAGAATTATTATCATATGATTTAGAAGAAGTTTGTGTTGTTGATGGGTTGTTTATTGCAATTAATAAAAATAAAATTAAAGTTAATTTTGATAGTTCATTAACAGGATTTCATATGTATGATGTGGATTTTTGTTTAGCTAATTTTATAACTAACAGTGTTAAAATTGGTGTCACTACTAATATCCGAATAGCCCATAATTCTATTGGTGAAATAGATGAAAATTGGGCTTTAAATCGAGATTATATAAATAGTAAATATCATAAATATTACCCTATAAAAATAAATAAAAAATGAATTTGAGTGATTTAGATTTGAATAAATTGTTAGAAGTTAAAAATTGCTGTGAATTATTAAACAGTAAATACGATAATGGTATCGCATTACATCAATTAGTTGATGAAAATGATTTAAAGATAGTTGATAAAAAAAAGAAAATTTACAAATTGTATAATAATATAATATTAGAAATTGAAAAACGATTACTTAATGAATTTTAATTGGTTAAAACGAATATTTTATGCTTTACCATTTGGCATGAAAGGTGGTGATAATATTATTTTAGATTCAAATACTAGTAATAATGTTGAAAGTAAACAAATAGTATCTAATATTAATGATACAAAGTTAGGTAAGGCATTACTTAATGGTGAAATAACAGAGCAAGTTATAGAAACTAGATATATGGATTATAAAGTATCTAATGAATCTAAGAAATATAAATATATTGGTGATGGTAATGCTATCAAAGTTAATCCTAGTAAAAAGAAAAATCATAAATTTTCACAAGATAATAAAATAATTTGTGAAAATGTATTAGATGAATTGAATAGAGTTGACTCATATGGTAATGAACGATATATAATATCTATTATTACTAATGATATACCAAAATTTAAACTTGAACATTATTGTACCGTAATTGATGTTGATATTAATAATGAAATATATATTTCATTACATTTTAGTACGTATTGTGATAAATATGATGTAACAACCAAAGCTTTTGTAAATGAATTGGAAAAAATTTATAACAATACTAATAAAAAATATGTATTTCAACATAGTGAAATATGCTCTAACATTAAACAATTATCATTTGTTACACATAAAGCCTATAATGAAGATGATTTTATTTCATATAATTTTTATAATTTAAAATGTTTTAAATTTGATAAAAATGAACATGAATATGTTATTACATATACGGCTGATTATTATGATAGAAAAAATTTAATTGATAAATTTTTCTCTGATAGTATGCAATTTAAATATGATACTAAAATGGAAAAAAAATCTAGTAATAATATTATTGATTTTGAACGTAAAGAATATTGTAGCATTTGTAATTGTGAAATGAACAAATATGATGCTGATATCACTAAATATACATATGGTAAACCAATATGTGTTAAATGTTTAGAAAAGAATATTTTAGAAGATAAATTAATTTAAACTATTGACATAATAATTTTTTTATTTATTTTTTAAATAAAATAAAAATATGAAAATAGGCATAGAGTTAAATAACATTGTTAGAGACATTAATAGTCAAATAATTAAATATTATAAAAGGGATGTCAATGATAATGTAAATGAAGAATTTAGTAATTTAAATTATACTGAGTTAATAGATAGTTTAAAATTTAAATCCAAAAAAGATAAAGATAATTTTATTTATGTTGATTATGCGTATGAAATTTTTGGCTGTGCAAAACAATCGAAAAGAAATTTAGTTAATGCAATTACTGATTGGGAAATAAAATTGAATAATTTGGATGATGGTAACAAGTATGAAATTACACATTTTTCATTGCATGAAATAGCTTTAACTATACAATCAACATATTACTTTTTAAGTAAAATAGGTTCTAGAGTTAGACGTATTTTTTTTCCGAAAAAGCCATCTGATATATGGAGTGAATGTGATGTGGTTATAACCATTAACAAAGATGTTATTAAAAGTAAACCAAAAAATAAAGTTAGTGTTTTAATTAAAACAGACAGTAATGATAGTTATAGCTCTAAAGCTGACATAGTGTATAATGATTTATTTGAATTAATGAATGACAGTCTATTTATTAGCAAAGTGAATGAAAAGTTAATTAAAAAAGATAATATGTTTCGTAAAGTAAAAAATAATTTATTAAAAATTTTTAAACATGGAAATTAGCGATAATTATGTGTTAGATATTAACAACATTATGAGATTTTGTTTTGATTATGATGATAAACCTAATGATTCTGAATTAACGGAAATTTATGTTTATGATGAAATGAATAAAAATTTAACATTGACATCTAAACAAGTTAGAGAGGTAAAAAGTGGTGATGTTTCATCAAAACAAACAATGAAATATGATTTGATAAAAACATTAATTGCAAATTTAACTGAGATTGATAAAGATAATCCAACTTTAGGTGATTTAATTATTTTAAATACAATGATAACAGAAGGTCTATTAAAAAAGATTGATTAATAATAATAAGAATAGATTTAAATATGGAAGATACAGTTGTAATAAGTCGTATTGAAAGTGAAATTGAAAAAATAGATAAAAAAGAATCAAATATATTCTTTTTTGTGTTAGACACTAAAGGAAACCCTAATGGAAGTTTAGCGTATATTTATAATTTAGCGTTAATTTTGAAGAATGACGGTTATAATGTCAGTATGTTGTATCAAGAGGATGAAGAATTTATTGGAGTAAAAGATTGGCTAGGTGAGGAATTTGCTCAATTACCGCATTATGATATTAATGGTGGTGATGTATCTGTAAGCGCTAGTGATATTTTATTTATTCCAGAGATATTTTCTAATATAATGGCTCAAACAAAAAAATTACCATGTAAACGTATTGCGATTTTACAAAACTATAATTTTGTGCTTGAACAGATGGCTATTTCTGCACAATGGGGTGATTTAGGTATTATGGAAGCAATTACTAATACTGATGTCAACGCCAATCTGATAAAAGATATTTTCCCATATGTTAAAACTACAACAATAAATCCATACATAGATAAAAGATTTGGTGAAACTAGTGAGCCTAAGAAAATGATTATTAATATTGTTGCCAAAAATCAAAGTGATATTAATAAAATTGTGAAGCCTTTTTATTGGAAATATCCTATGTATAAATGGGTTTCATTTAGAGATGTTAGAGGTTTTTCTAGAGATGATTTAGCTAAAATGTTGAGAGAAAGTGCAATTACTATATGGGTAGATGATGATAGTAGCTTTGGTTATTTGCCATTAGAAGCTATGAAAAGTGGTTCGGTGGTGATATCAAAAGTACCTGATTTAATTCAAAAATGGATGACTAATGAAGATGGGTCATTAAGTGATTGTTGTATATGGTTCGAATCATTTAATGATATGCATAAAATAATTGCTAGTGTTGTTCGTGCTTGGATTACAGATAATGTGCCAGTTGAAATTAATGAATCGGCTTTAGCTGCTAATTCTAACTATTCATATGAAAAAACTAAAGATGAATTGTTACAATATGTCAACGGTGTGTTTAATAATCGAAAAGAAGAAATGAAATCATTAATAACTTATATTAAAACTGAAAAGAAATAAATGAAAAATATATTAGTTATAATACCACTTCATGAATATAATAAAAAGGTGGAAGAATTACTTTTAAAAGCAATTAATAGTGTACCAGATAATATTGATGTGACAATATCAACTACTAAAGATATTGCTGATAAGTTTAAAAATGAACTTAATAGTATTGCTAAAAAATATTCAAAAAGTAAATCTATAACAACCATATTTAATAATGACGATAACAAAAGTGATTTTTGTACATTAGTTAATAATGTTGTTAATGTTGTTGATTATGAATGGTTTACAATTTTAGAGTATGATGACGAATATACTCCTAATTGGTTTGATAACGTATATAAAGAATTAGAATATAAAACTGATGTTAGTGTTTTTTTACCACTTACTGAATTAGTTGATTTTAATAAAAATACATTTGTATCATATGGTAATGAAGCACCTTGGGCATCATCATTTTCAAATGAAATTGGATATATTGACAATGAAAGTTTACAACAGTTTTTTGATTTTTATTTGACTGGTAGTGTTTTTAATTTGAAAGATTGGGTTAATTTCGGTGGCTTAAAACCATCAATTAAATTGACTTTTTGGTATGAATTTATGCTTAGATTAACAAGTAATAATAAAAAATTATATGTTATACCAAAACTAGGGTATCGACATTATGTTAATAGGGATGGTTCATTATATGAAGAATATAAGAAAACTATTTCAGTTGATGAAAGTAAATGGTGGTATGATTTAGCAAAACAAGAATGTACTTTTAAAGAAGATAGAAATATAATTTATACTGATACTAATAATGAAAAAGGAGAGTAAAATCTCCTTTTTCACATATCTAATAATGACACGGAGATTTCTTAATTGAAATGTGATGCAAGTGTAATAAATAAAATTTTACAGAATCATTCAGATATGTGACAATAAATCATATATTGAACGATGGCGAAAAGAGGTAGAAAAGCAAAAAGTAATAGAAAAGGGTATTTTTATGAAACTGAAGAAGAAGCTTTTGTTGATTATTTAATGACAAATGATGTGAATGAAAAAAATAGAATATTTAACGATATTTTATTACCTGCATTAACTAAAATGATTGAATCAATAATTAGAAGATATAATCTGTATTCACCAGATGAAACATTTCAAGAAACATTTGATGATACAATTTCTTTTTTATTATCTAAAATAGAGCATTTTGATGCTGAATCTGGTTTTAAAGCATATTCGTATTGTGGCACAATATGTAAGAATTATTTAATATGTAAAATAAACCAATATAATAAAAACTTGAAGCGTAAAGAACGTTATGATGTGATTAAAAGTGATATTAATGACAATATTAAATATTCTTATAATCAATATTCCAATAAAATACAAATGTTAGGTGAATTAATCACATCAACAGTAGATAACATAAAGCAAATGGTTTGTGATAGTGAAAAATATAAATTGAATGAAAATGAATTAAAAGTAGGTAACGCTCTAATTAATTTATTAGAGAATTGGGAAGATTTATTTGCTAGAATGGGTAGTAATAAATTTAATAAGAGTTCAATATTATTGTTTTTGAAAGAAACCACTTTACTATCAACAAAAGAAATCCGTGATGGTATGAAAAAATATAAAGTTATTTATAAAGATTTACGTAAAAAAATGATAGATGATATTTATAGTTAAAAACTAAATATGGCTAAATTTAAAATTAAAATAAATGATATTGATAATATAAGGGATTTGCTACAAGAAACTTATAGATTAGCAGATGAACAGATTATACAATCACAAAATGAAATTAATAAATTGGCAAATTCAACCAAATTACAAGATGAAATAATGGATGCTAAAAGTAAGTATGCTAAAGCCATTAATGATTATTTGTCAATGAAAGATAAAGCTATTTCTAAAAAAATAGAAATAGCTAAATTATTAACTGAAATATACAAACATAATGGTAGCGTTAATGATACTTTGAATGATACTTCAGCTATGAAAGGTATGTCGTTTGATTTTTCTAAAATACGTGAAATAGTTAATAAAGAAAGTAATAATAAAGAAATAATTGAGTTAAATAAAAAATAGTTTATGTCTAAATTAAGTGCCGATAAAGTTGAGGTGTTGGCATATATTGATACAATTTTAACATTAATTGAGAAATACCCAACTCTTAATCTTGGTAATATTGCAGATGATATAAATTTAGGTGTGTCAGTCAATCCATTTGATTTTTTATTAAGTATCATTAGCAAAAAAGTTAGTGATTCAGAAATGATTGATTGGCTTGTTAATTTATTAACTGCCTCATTGCCAACGATAGAATTGGGTGTTAAGGGCATCTTATTGTCTAATCTTAAGCAAACGATAGATTGTAATAATGACCCTAGAATACCAGATTGGGTAAGACAAGATATTAATAGTGGTGAACCTAATAAAAATAGAGGTTTTATTTTTAATGTTAAAAATATTGACTATACAAATATGTTATCCAATTCTCCTATGAGTGAAGTTGGACAAATGAAATATTTTGGCACTAAAACTTATTATAAAATTAATGGGTTAGACGATACTAAATATTACTCATATTATGATGCAGTGTTAGCAATTGATAAATTGGCTAATGATGATACTAATATAAACCCATCAGTAACCCCTACAACTAACGATATTGTAAAATATTCTGAAATAGATAATGTATATGAGTTAGCTAGAGCTAAAGATTTTAATGCTTTTTTGTGGTTTGTCATTAATAAAGCTAATTTTAGTAATTCTACTGATATTGATGTATATGATTTGTCTAATTATAAAAAGGATTATGATTTAGGTAGTGGTATTATTACTAAACGGCCTTTTAGTATTAGTGGTACTAGTGTTTTAGATTGTTTTAATGGTGAACATGATAACAGTGATACCATACCAACGCCATTTTCTCCAGGTAGTGTTATTACTCAAGAAAAGGTTGGCTTTAAAAATTTCTCATTGTGTATTAATATGAAAACTACTAATAAATTAACTGAATATAAAACTGATGTAAATCAAGATAATTCAGTTAATGATATTGTGACCGATATCAATTCCCCTAAAATATTTAATTTTTCATTTGTTCCAGTAACATCTTATTATAAAAGTGCTAATTGGTATGTTAATAGTGGTACATATTTTAATTTTATATTACCAGAAGATAAACGTGTAGCTAGAGATTATGCAAAAGACTTTGCAATATGTAATATTGAGCCGTTGGGCATAAAAGAATTAAATAATGCAATGGTTAATGGTGAATTATTTTATTATACAGCTAAAGAATCATATATTAGGTTTACGATATTACCGTCACCATTAATTCACACACCATCAATTATTAATGGGGAATCTCCCTTGAATTTTAAAAGGTTATTATTTAATTCAAAAGGTGAACCAGATAAAAATGGAAAATATACAGTAAATTATTTATATAGAGATGATAATAAAGAATTGAAAGAAACTGTTTATACATTAAGTGATGGTCAAAGTCAAGTTATTGTTAAATGGGATGGTGGGGGATATTCATTAATTGGTGATAACAGTAAGATTAATTTAATTGAGTGTTATCCTGGTTTAACAGTATATGATTTCAACTATAATTATGTTATGGGAATGCAATTGTTTGACCCAGCAGTAGTGGCTAGTCAATTAATAGAAATGGCAACGAATATATCGATGTATGGTTCGATTGGCGCTAATGTATCAATAAATAAAACTGAAACAGCATACCAAATGAGAATTGCTGAAATTGTGAAAAATATTGTTGAATCAACAGCATTTGAAGCGAGTGATTGTTTCTATACATTCTCAAATGATAAGTTTGATAGTATGTTAGAAGAAGCTGAACTGAAGAGAGCACAAGGATATAATTTTGAAACGTCAGTTAATGAGACAGTTAAAATATCTTTAGATGATGCTTATTCAATTTTAAGTGAATTTGATGATAATGCGACTCTTGAAGAAAATAAATATGTCATAACTAGAGCAATAACTACAGCAACGGCTAAAATAACTGATGAGGTGTTGCCAGAAGATAGATATAATGTAAAATTGACATTAATACAAGAATTAATAAAAAGCGTTGTATTTATAATTGTAGATTCATTAATTACACCAAAAATTATATTACTATTTGAAGTTAATAAACAATTGATGGGTGGACATGATGAAAATTTATCATTAGAGGATTTTATAAATTCATTATCTGGATTAATTACATCAATAGTTATTGAAATTAGAGATTTAATATTACAAGAGTTATTAAATTGGGCAATGGATATTGTTTCAGAATTAATTGAAAAATTGTCTAGCATGCTTGTTTTAGAGCAGATAGATTATTATACTAGACTTATGGTAGGGTTATTAAAAGCATGTAATATTAGATTACCTAAACGAGATAATTTAAGCAGTAGTTTGGATTATGTTGATTATGCTGACATTGATGAAATAGATAAACCAATAACATCAGAATGTTAAAAAAAAATAAAAAATGATAGGAATAGAAAATATACTTAGTTCATTAAAAACAGCATTTAGTAGTAGTTTACGTAAACCAGCTAATATTATATCTGGAATTATATTGATTTGTGGGTTAGTTAGAAGACCTGGTTTGTCGTGTATATTATCTACTGGTAATGTTATACAAGAAATATCAAAAAAAGGTATACCTACTGATGATTTACCTGATGGTAATCCTAATTTAATGAATCAGTTAGTGTCATCAATAATTTGTGAAGTGTATAGAGCGTTAAAAGAAGATGCTAACATACAAGTTGCTATTGCGCCAGGAGCTATTAATGTAATGGCTACGGGTGGTAATGCTGGCGGACCAGTTACTTGTGTGGGACCTAACATTAATTTTGCGACTGGTAATGCTTTACTACAATAAAATTTATATATTTATGGATTATAATAAATTATCAAATTCAGAATTGAATGTTTTACTAGTTGAATTAGAAAATGAATATGAATCACTAAAAATTAAAGTAAAACAATCATTAGAGAGATTAGAGTTTTTAGATAAAAAATACATAGAATTAAAAAATATTTTGAATAATAGAACTAAAGGTAAGTTATAATAATGGGAGATATATTAATAAAAAAAGCACAAGTTGAATCGGTTATGGATGATGCTGATGGCTTACGTATTAAAGCTAGAACTTCACAAGATGGCAATAAAAATATAAACGATATTCCTTATTCGTTTCCATTATTACCAAAGACTTTTCAAACTGTTCCTAAAATAGGTGAATGTGTATTGATATTTACACCTAAGTTAAATAATAACGATGGTGAAAGATATTATATTGGACCAATTATTTCACAACCACAATATCAATATCAAGATAAATATGACTATGGTAGAGGTAGTTCGGTTTCGTTATTACAAGAGGGTGCGATTGAACCACTTGAAAGAATTTCGAATTATGATGCCACTGTTGGTTCATTTCCAAATATTAATGATGTTGCAATAGTTGGTAGAAAATCAGAAGATATTATTTTAAAGGATGATGAAGTTGATATAAGATGTGGTATTAGGCAAAAAGCAACAACAAATAATGCTAGTTTGTTAGGTTCAGTAGTTTTTAATAATCAAAATCCAGCGTATATTCAATTAAAATATAAAAAAGGAATTGGAAATAGTAAAGGACAAGAAGCTGATAGTGTTATAAATTTAGTTGCTGATAAGATAAATTTAATTTCACATAAGAATACAGAATCATTTAATCTAACTAATAATAAAGATTTGATTAAAAGTGATGAATTAGACTCAATAATGTCTAAATTACATCAATTACCATATGGTGATGTGTTAGTTGAGGTTTTAAAAAAAATAGTTAATGCTTTAGTGAACCATGTTCATCCATATCCAGGTTTACCACCATGCAAAGACCAATACATAACATCAGTTTTAGGCACTGATTTAAATAGTATATTAACTGATGATATTAGAATTAGTTAATATTTATATAATAAGCAAATATTAATTATGATAACAAGGACTTATATAGATAAAATAAATACTATAATATCTGGTAGTACATTAAATACTGGATTAAATCCAGTATCAGAATTAACATATGGCGCTAATGTTACTAGAATGCTAGTATATTTTGACCATAATAAAATAAAAAAAATGTATGAGGAAAAAATTTTTACAGATATAACTAAATTAAGACATTATTTAAAAATAACAAATGCTGGCTCTTTAGATTTTAGTCAAATACATTGTAATGAAATTAGTTCAATTAGTGATGCAACTAAAATTAGGGCAGCATCCTTTGATTTAATTTTTTTCTTGATACCTAAATTTTGGGATTGTGGTAAAGGTTTTGACTATAGTATGACATTTTTTAATCAAGGATATTATGGTAAAAATTGTGGTGGCAATATGCAAGACACTTCAAAATTGTTATCAAGTGATGGGTCTAATTGGTATCAAGCGAGAAATGGTTATAATTGGGATGAGGAAGGTATATATTCAAATGATACATTATCTAAAGAATATGATAATTTTTCATCATCAAAGGGTAGTAATATAATTATTGGTAGACAGCATTTTGATATAGGTAATGAAGATATTTGTTTAGATATAACCGATATTTTTAATAAATTTATTTTAAATGAACTACCCAATTATGGTATTGGAATTGCTTATAGCCCAATGCTTGAAAAGTCTGATAATGATATAGAAAATTATACTGGTTTTTTAACAAATAAAACTAACACTTTTTTTGAACCATATGTTGAAACGCAATATATAGATTGTATTTCTGATGATAGGTCTAATTTTATATTGGGAAAAGAAAATAAATTATATTTATATTGCAATATTGGTGGTATATGTGAAAATTTAGATGAAATGCCAACATGTAAGATAGATGATGTTGAGTATGAAGTACATCAGTATTCTAAAGGCATTTACTATATCAATATTAAATTAGATAAAGAGGTATATAAACCTAATACGATGTTTTATGATGTGTGGGATAATTTAATATATCATGGGGAGAAATTAGAACCTGTTGAGCTAGATTTTGTTACGAAAGATAGTTCATTATATTTTAATATAGGAAATTCATTAGAAAGAAATAATAGATTAATACCAATAATATATGGCATTAAATCTGATGAACATATTAAACGTGGAGATTTAAGAAAAGTAGTTGTCATTCCTAAAATAGAATATCAAAGAAATTCTGCTGAATTAGTTGATAATATGTTTGCTAGAGTGTATATTAAAGATGGTGAAAGAGAAATTGATATTATGCCATATGAAAAAGTAAATAAATCATTTATTGAGAATTATTTTATAATAGATACAAATATTTTAATACCAGAAAAATATTATATTGATATTAAAATATTGTATAATAATGAAATGATAATACATCATAATGTAATCTCTTTTAATATTGTTCAAAGTTTAAATAATAAATATGCTTAATATAATATTTATTTATATAAAACAATAAATATAGTATGACACATTCATTAAAAAATACAGAAAATGAACACAATTATCCTATGGCTAATTGTGTTCATTTTTTTTTAACATAATAATAAAAAATAATTATTTATATGGGACGAAAAAAAAATTTAAAAGATGTTGATGAAACTGACTTGGAGTATATTGATTCAAAAATGAATGTTACTTATAATGATAAGAATATACAGTCATTTTTAAAATCATATGATTATAAAATCAATATAAAATGTAAAAATAAAACACAAAAAGAATTTTTGAATATACTTAAGGATGAAAATAACAAAATATGTTTTGGGATAGGAAGTGCTGGAAGTGGTAAATCATATATAAGTTTATCATATGCGTTACAAGCGCTAAGAGATTATTCAACACCATTTAAAAAAATAATATGTTTAGTACCTACTTGTGAAGCTGGTAATTTGAATATTGGTTTTTTAAAAGGTACATTGGAAGAAAAAATTGAACCATATTTAGAGGCTGATACATATACTATGGAAAAAATACTTAGTAATAGTGGTAATTATTCTGGAAAACAATTAATAGAAGGTCTTATTAGACAAGATATTATTGATTATCAGTTGGTTAACTTTGCTAGAGGTAAGACTTTTGACAATTCATTAATTTTAATAAATGAAGCTGAAAATTATTCTAAAGAAGAAATGTTACTGATTTTAACTAGAATTGGTGAGAATAGTAAAATTATAATAACAGGTGATTTAGAGCAATTGGACAGAAAAGATATAAAGAGGAATAAACTAATGTGTGGGCTAGAATATGCTATAGAAAAATTAAGAAATATGGATGAAGTTGCTATTGTTGAATTTAATAATGGAGATATTGTTAGAAATGAAATTATTTCTAAAATAATAGATAATTGGAAAAAATAAATTATAAATAAAAATAGCGGAAAAATCATTTTCCGCTATTTTTATTTATATTTGATATATATTTTAATTTTGCTTCATATATATCACCATTTTCAGTAATGAAACTAAATTTATTTCCTAATTTCATGGCTTTAATGGTGTTTCCGTCATTAGTTTTATTCACACTTTCGGTTATCATTGTTTTTTTTATGGCTGATAATTGTTTTCTTAGACAATCTTCAACAATCATTTTAATCATTGAATAATCAATTTGTTGATTTATGTTTGGGGTAACAGTAACTTCTTTTGGCGAGTCATTTTTAATATCGTTATTTTCAAATAATTTACCACCACTTTCGGCATTTACTTTATCTAGAATGCTTTCATTACCATTATATCCATAATTAGGATTAATTTGTAAGGTTTTAAATGATTCTATTATTTCTGTTGGTAATTTTGATTTGGTGTTTATGAAATTATTGTTAGGGTAAGTGTTATGTGGTGTATTATTATCTTGTTGTAAAGTAACACTACCATCTTCATTATATGACATTTTACCCTCATTAATTGCTTTTCTTTTTATTTTATCTAAAGAACCATTATTATCCATTTGAATTAAACGTTTTGCACGTTCTTTTGCTAGCATAAAACGATTTATATTACTATCTAATTGAGTTTCTTCCATTCTAATAATTATTTTTTATTGTTTATTAATTTCATTTGTACCATTTAAGTTGTTTTGAATATTTTTTATTGAATCATTTGATGCGAAACCTTTTTTTACTTTTGTTGAATTAATATTTCCTGTGTTGTTGTTAGATTTATTAATTATTGGACCTCTATTGTTATTACTTAATGAAAACCCTCTTTTTTCTTTTTCTTTTTTTGTTATTTCTAAATTCCTATCTAACATTTTTTTAAATTCTGAGGTATTCATATTATTTAATTGGGTAGTGACAGTATTATTTACTGGACCATAATTGTTAGTTTCGGCATTTTTTAGATTATTTATGTTGATTGGGGTAGACTGTTTTATTGCGTTTGTCTTTTGTCGTAATTTGTAAAGGTCAGAATCTTTCATGTATGGATTATTATCATCATTTAAGTCAACTTGATTTAATATTGTTGACATTGAATTATCACCATGTTCATTATACGCTTGAGCGTTCCAACCTCTTTTTAGTGGTTCAGTGTTAAAATGAGAATTTGTGGGTTGCCAAGAAGTAACCCTATCTAATCTAAATAATTTCCATTTAGGTTTTCCTCTAAAAGTGTCACCTTCATATTGATATGCTCTAATTACATTGTTTCCAGCTTTCGATAAACCATATACGTATGGTTCTATTAATCTTTTTTTAGGTGCTCTATTTTTTTCATCACTATATGTGATAATGACTTGATATTTGTTTTTAATAGCATCAATCACATCTGATGGTGACACTTCTTCATTTAATATTTCTTGTAATATGTCATATAAGTTAAGCATAATTAACTATTTTGATATTGTCCTTCTCTCAAATTAAGTTCTGTATTAATTAAGTTAGCACTATATTGGTTTTCACTGTTATATAGTGAAGATGCGATTGCTCTTTTTCTACCACCGATATCATTTCTACCTTCAATATCATATAAACCGCCACCATTAAAAGTGTCGAAATTACTGTAGTCTATTGTTGACGTTGGTTTATTACAATCTGGTAAATACGCTGTATGACCGCCATGCCCAGTTCCTTTACCTTGTGCATCACCATCACTTAAAGCATCTTTATGCGTTGATGAATAACTATTTTCGGCATTATAGTCACTTCTTACAATTTCAATATTACGTTCTTCAATACCTCTTTTTTCTAGACAACTTTGCATATGTATATAAATTTTAAAGATTATTATTTATTTATAAATAGTTATTTAATAATATTTTGTATTTTTTTTAATTGGCTCTCATTTATGAAAATACATTTTTTATTTTCACTAACATTTTCAGGTTTAACTTGTTCTGTAGGTTTTACAACAGGTTTAACCGAATTTTTTTTTCTTGTTTCTACTTTTTTTTGTTTAAGAATAGGGGCTACTTTAGTTCTTTCCCTATTAAGTGTATCTTTAGCGAATTTAGCTAACTTATCACCACCATTTAATACTCGCTCTAAATTATTTGGGTTTTGACTCATATGCCTTAAATCATGGTCAATTCTTTTTAAATCAGAATATGATATGACATTTTTTGTTTTTCTTGAATTTGACCTATTATTATAATTCGGATTAACTAATGAGTTAAGACGTTTATATCCTTTTGAATTACTATAATTACCAAATTGTATAAGTGTTTTTTTTAAATGATTTGATAAATTTTTTGGTATTTCATATGAATTATGATTTAGAGCATCGTTTTCTTTAATAAAAATTGCCATTAGTATTTTGATATATTAAGTATATTATATTGTTCTACTACCTCTTCTACCATTAGCCCAGAAGTTTTGTATTGCTAATGTTTTTTGTATTTTATCAGTATCAGCTTGTTTACCATATTCTAAATCACCATCTGAATTAGTTACATTAGCTGTTGTAGATACCTCAGAATTAGGGTATTCTTTTAAATCTCCGTTAGTAAAGTCTGGTGCGCTATTTGAGGATGCTTCAATTAGTTTAATAAATTGATTTTCATTTAATTTTATTCTTTTCATAAAAACATGGTTTTATTTATTATAAATATTTATTAATATAAATAAATTTATCATATGTCAAATATAAATAATAATAACTTTAATGGCTTAAAATTAAAATTAAATTATGATGAATATTGGGATTTTTTCTTAAATAAAGATTCATATGAGCCATATTATTTTAATGATTCAAAAATTTATGATGATTGTTTAATATCATTAATTGATGTTAGTTTGAAAGATTGTGTTGATGGCGATACAGTCAAAGGGACAACTATGTATAATTGGGATAATTCTATATCATTAAAATATACGTTAAATAATATAGGGTATACTGGTTTTGATAATGGTTTATTATATTTCAGAAAAGATATGATAATGAATAAAGATTTCATAGAATTATATAAAAATAGTCAATATACTATTGAAGATGATAATCTATTAAAATTACATAAAGTTACTGGTTCAACTATGACGTATGAATATCCTTTATATATAGAGGATGATAAAATAAAGTTAAATGGTGGTTTTTTACAAGGTTTTTTTAAAACTGAATGTGACAAGTATCAAATTTTACCATCTTACATTGAGCAAGGTGAAACATGGGCATATGAATTTCTTATTAAGCGTTGTGAATTTGAGAAAGAAACTAACAAGACATTAAATGATAAATATCCAAATAATAAAGGTATATTTTTTTATATTGGAACTAGAGCCGAAAATAAATGGATTTACTTATATAACCCAAATGATAATGATAAATGCTTTACTTTGGATATAGACGATTATGTTGAAAATACTAAAATAGATGTTAATACATATAAAATAAATAATTTTATTGATGTATCAATTGAATTCCCGAATTATTGGGACGAAACAGCATTAGACGATTATATAAGTTACAAATATGGCACACATGATGTGTTTAACCATACTAACATAAGTACAAACAAATTAGATTATGCAATGTCTGATTATATTGTTGAGGATATTACTGATTTAATTAGTAATTGTTCTAATTGTGAATATGTGAATAGTGGTACTATTTTTGGTGAAGATTATTTGTTATCAGATGATTCTTTATTTGATGGGTGTGAATTTGATTATGTTGAAGGTGATATTGATATATCTGATTTTATATATGAAACTGACAATGGCTTTATAATTGGAAAATATGAGGAATTTTTGGACACCGATAATAAATTTTTACTTTTTGATAGAACTTGTAATGGCTTTACTGTAAATAATTGGACTGAAGGTAATACTATTCGATATATAAATGAGAAATTTTATGATACCGATAATTTGTTTTTATTAATGAATCGAACTTGTAGCGGTAACACCGTTAACACTTTTTCAGCGTTAAGGAAAAAAATAGCTACTGATTATAACGTAATTGCTGATTTATATAACAATGCACTTGCTTTTAGAATTACTGATGACGGAAAAATAGGTTATCGTTATTTAGTTAAAGATTGCGAGTCAGATAGCAAGTATAAGATTTTAGAAGGGTATTCTAAACCAAATATGATTGAATACGATAAATGGTCTGTTGTTCATGTTAAATTAACAGCATATTATGATACAATGCAATTAAGATTTTATGTAAATGGTAAATTGGTATTTGTTACCGATACTTTACCTAAATTAAATTTAAGAGCATTAAACGATGTTTATGAAAAACAAGAAACAGTACCGTTTAATTTATCTTTAGGTGGTGGTACACAAGGCTTGTGTGATGTGATTTTACCTAATTATATGATTGAACCGTATAGAGTTTATCCATTAGAAAAAAATTTTGCTGGAACATTTATTGGATATATAAAATCATTTAAAATTTATACATGTGATTTAGAATATTTAAATATATTAAATAATTTTAAATTTGAAATAGATAAAATGGATATAAAATAATATTTATAATTAAAAATAACATTATGAACGGCTTATATTTTTACAAATTAGTGTCTCCATATCCAGAAGACATAACAAAAGATTGTAAATTAACTGTGAACGAAATTGACCATAATTTCATAACATTAAAAAAATCTGATATCGAGGATTTCTATATGGACCAAGATAAAAGATTTATTGTATTAGAAACAAAAGGTGGTGATGTTTTTAAAGCCGATGTTTCTAATTTCGCTAAAGATGTTAGCGTTAAGTATGACAAGGCATTAGGTATTATTGAAATACATCATGATGGTATTGTTGATGTCATAGATGATTTAGTTACTAAAGACAACATATCAGCTGAAATTGCAGTTAATGTTATTACAGATGCAACATTAAAGGGGAACGGTGGCTCAAATAATCCAATTGGCTTAACTTGTGTTGAAAAGACAAGTTCATATAAATCAGTTATTAAAGTAATTGACAAAACAAAAGGGTTTACATTGCCTAGTTTTGAGCATAACGTTAAAGGTGATAGATACTTAACATATGAGTATTTAAATGAATATGGTTATTTATATAACTATCCATCAGTTGTTAAATTTGTTAAAGACATTAATTGTGATTGGAGAATCCCAACAAAAAGCGATTGGGATGATATGTTGAATTCTATTGAATTATGTGATAGTGACAGAAACCATGACGTTACTAGTTGTAATAATATTTTAGGCAAAATAGCTGGTAAATTATTAAAATCAAAAGATGGTTGGGTTAATGGCGATTATTGCCATGACCATGACTGTGGATGCCACGACCACGACTGTGGATGTCACGACCATGACTGTGGATGTCATGATGAGTATTTTGATGATGATTTAACTACTGATACATGCTGCCATCCACATCATAAATGTGTAACACCAACTGGTGTAGATTCTTATGGTATGAGAATTTTACCTAGCGGTTATGGCGATGGTGGTATGATGTTAGACTATTTTGGAAGAAGAGCTAAGTTTTGGACATCAACTGAAATACAAGTAACTAACATGTATGTTAAACGATTTGATTACGATAAAGCTGGTGTTGTTCAAATTGCTGATAATCCACGTTCAATTGCTAGTGTAAGATTGGTCAAAGATTATGATGGTAGTAATTTTAAGGATATCGAATGCATTGGTGGTGTTAATTATAAATGTGTGCTAATGCCAGCAAAAAAAGCATCACATGGGCATCTAATTTGGATGGCAAGTAACTTAAGTGCCTCACAGAAAAGATATTGCCCAGTATCACCAAATAACGGTGACACTTCTGATACTAAAAAAGTTTTCTATATTAATGAGTGGGATGGTTTTGACTGGGTTAGAAAACAAATGATGGAAGGTGATTCATTATCAATTGAATTTGGTCCAGATAGTGAACGTAATAATGAATATCGATTAGTTAATGGTGTACTAATCAATGTTAAAAAAGATATT
This sequence comes from uncultured Bacilli bacterium, assembly GCA_944332505.1. The sequence continues at coordinate 150,693 of CALVKC010000003.1, read as the reverse complement.
ATTTCTACAGTTGAGAATAAATATGATGATGCAATTGATGATTTAAAGGCAAGATTAGATGTTGCTGAAAGTGATATCAATGATATTAAAGATAATATAGCTGATATTAACGATAAATTAGCAGCAAATGATGTGGCACATCAAGAAATTATTGATAGGTTAGATGAGGAACAACGTAGTAGAGAAGAAGTTGACACACAAATGTGGGAAGCTATTAATAATGAAATTACTAGTAGAACAGATGCTGATAAGCAGATGTGGGATGCAATAAATTCTGAAATTACTAATAGAGAAGAAGTTGACACACAAATGTGGGAAGCTATTAATAATGAAATTACTAATAGAGAAGAAGTTGACAAACAGATGTGGGATGCAATAAATTCTGAAATTACTAGCAGAACAGATGCAGACAAACAGATGTGGGAAGCTATTAATAATGAAATTACTAATAGAGAAGAAGTTGACAAACAGATGTGGGATGCAATAAATTCTGAAATTACTAGTAGAGAAGAAGTTGATACACAAATGTGGGAAGCTATTAATAATGAAATTACTAGCAGAACAGATGCAGACACACAAATGTGGGAAGCTATTAATAATGAAATTACTAGTAGAGAAGAAGTTGATACACAAATGTGGGGTGCAATTAATAATGAAATTGAACGTTCAACTACTGAAGATAAACGTTTATTAGCTAAGGAAGGTAGTAATTTTGATTGTGCTAATGGACTATTAACATTAGTTGCTGATGATGAAAATAATAACATCTCCATTAAGTGGGATAGCAATTATGGTACATTTTAATAAAAATAATCTAAAACAATAATATCATATGGAAAATAGATTACAATTTGTTCATTGTGAAACATTATTTAAAACAAGTATAGAAGCTAAAGAGTATGTTACTATGGGTGATTTAATCAGTTTTAATCGCCCAGCTCTTTATGCCGAACCGATGGTGTTAAAATATGGAGATGAAAAAAATCCTAATATAATATTAGCAATAGGTTCAGTTGGTGATGGTAAAAAGCCTTCAAAATTTAATCAAGTGTTTTTTATTGATTTTGCTGATGTTGAGAATAGTATTAACGAAATTAAAGAACAGTTAGGTGAAAGTAGTGAAGGACTTAGTGAATTAAAAAGTATTATAAGTAATATAATCACCGCTTGTGGCTTAAATGAAAATGGTAATTATGTTGCGGATGTTGATGACGAAAATTTAAAATTAGCAACATCATTAACTGAAGCTGATAAATTATTATCTAAAGCTATAAGTGATAATTATTCTAAATTATTGGCTAGAATAGATGCAATTGATTCTGAAATTTTAACCTTGAAAAATTTTGAAGTTGAAGAAACACAAACAATTAAGCATCAATTAGTTAAAGATGAAAGTGGTTCTACATTATCTAGTAATGTTAAAATAGCTAATTATAAAACAGTTGGTAACTGTAATTTAAATAATATTATTTTAACTCAAGAGGATGGTATTTTCTCAAATGTTAGAATGGAATATAATCCTCAAGAAAATAAATTAATTTTTGGTGTTAACGATTCAATTCAAGAGTTCATGTTACCAATTGAAAATCATGTGATTGATGGTAGTTATGATACTAAAACAGAATCATTAATATTAAAATTGAAAGAACCAATTGATGGTAACGATACAATTTCAATTGATTTAAGTAAATTAATTGGTGAGTGGAAAGTTATGGGTGAATTTTCTGATACACCAATAATTCTAACAAAAGAGGCTGTTAAATCTGAAGATAGATTAAGAGGTGCTGACGATTATCAAGACATATTAAAGGCTGATGTTAGAATTGCTGAAAGTGATTATAAACCATATAATATACTTAAAAAAACTGAAAATGGTAAAGCATTATATGTTGATGGTATTGCAGATAATATAAAGTATCTGAAAAATGGTAAAATAATTACTGTTAAGCAAGCTTTAGATGAAGTTGATTGTAACGTTTCACAGCATGACGGTAATATTATTTTCAGAAAAGAGGACGGAATCTTTTCAAATGTAGAATTAGAATACATTACTAATAGAAATACACTTAAATTTACTAAAACAGATAAAGATGGTGGCTCAGTTGTTAAAGAGATAGAGTTAAACAACATTTCTTTTCTTGAAACAATATATTATGATTCCTTAACTGAAGAAATTGTTATAACATATAAAGATGCCAATGGTGAAATTAAAGAAATTAGAGTACCAGTATCTTCTTTATTGGAAGAATGGGAAGTTGATAATACTAACCATACCGTTACATTAACTAAAACAGAGCATCAGACAGCAGGGAAAGATAAATTATCGGCTGATGTGAATATTGCATCAACATCAGATAATATTTTAAGGGTTGTTGGTCATGCTTTACATGTTAAGGGTACTTCAGATAATATTCGCCATAATAATATAACAGTCAAAGATGCATTAGATGCAATTAATGGTGATGAAAATATTGAGGGGTCAATACGTAATATTGTTAAACAAGAAACATTGGCTAGGGAACAAGCTGATTTAGCTTTGCAATCTAACATTGATGCGGAAAGAGATAGAGCTATTTTAGCTGAAACAGAAAATAAAGCTGGAATTCAAGCTAATAGTACTGCAATTAAGGATGAAACATTAAGAGCAACATCAGCTGAAACAGAAAATAAAACAGCTATTTCAAATGAAGTTCTCAGAGCTACTGGAGAAGAAAAAAGGATTGAAGATAAATTTGATACTGCTATTAATAAACAAAGCACAGTTAATAGTCAAATAACTGAAACTATAAAAAATTTAGATTCGAGCTTAAAATCTGAGATTGAACGCTCTACTAATAAAGACTCTGAGTTTGATACAGCGTTAACTAAAGAAACTGAACGCGCTAAAGGTGAAGAAACTAGAATTTATAGTGAATTTACCGCACATAAGACAACATCTGAGGGTAAAATATCAACATTAGAATCTTCATTAGCAGATGAAATTGCAAATAGAACTAATGCAGATGGTGAAGTTAATATTAAATTAGGTGAAATTGAACGAAATTTAGCATCAGAAGTTTCAAATCGTGAAAAAGCTGATACGCAAATAACAAATGACATTTCAAGAGTATCAGATGCTTTACAAGTTGAATCAACTAAATTAGATTCTTTACAAAAAACTGTTGAACAGCAAGGTAAAGATTTAACATGCTCAGTGGAAAATACTGAAAGTATTACATTGACTAAATCATCTAATTCACCAAATGATGGTTATAAATTATCTGGTAAAGTTAATATATCAACAGCTAGTAAAAATATTATCAATAAGGATGGTGCTTTATTTGCAAGCGTTGATTTATCTTATAATAGTGCAACTAATGTATTAACATTACTTACATCTAATAACGATAGTAAAGATATAAGATTAAATGTTGGTTCTATCATTAAACATATTACATATGATAGTGATTCAAAAAAATTAGTTATTGTTTATGATGATGAAGACGGTGTTGAACAAACAGTTGAAGTTCCAGTTTCTGATTTGTATAATGAATGGGTTGTAGAAGATAGAGATACTAGTGTTATAAGACTTGAAAAAGTTATTGGTAGTGATGGTAAGCCAGATGTATTGAAAGCCGATTTAAAATTAGCAACACCAGAAAGTGGTAACTTATTACAGAATACTAATGGTAATCTATATGCTTCAAATAAAGCCTTGGATATTAAGTTATCTGATTCAGTTGGTACAAATGTAGAAACGGCAATTGTTAATATAAATAATAGATTAACATCTATTGAAGGAAGTGTTGGTGGTAATACTTCTTCAATTGAAGAGTTAGAAAAGACAGTAAGTGAACATACTAGCAGATTAGATGGTATAGACACAACTATAGATGGTATTCAAGATGAATTAGATGCATTAAAATCTGGTGCTAATTTATTAACGGAAGATACTAATACCACAACATTAACATTAACAAAAACTGAAGATAGTTCTACATTAAAAGTAGACGTAAAAATATCAGCAGAACCAGATAATATAATTCAAGTTAAAGATGATGGTTTATATATAACTGAAAATTATGATTTTGGTACATATTAAAAAAGAGAGGTTTAAACCTCTCTTTTTTTTTAGATATATTTTGTTTTAAATATTTTTTTATATATTTTTACATAAAAATTTTTAACTTAAATTATGTTATATGAAAAATAATACTGAATTGATAAATGTTTTTCTTCATGGTCATGACCCGATGGAAAGAATAATAAGTATAGAATGTGATTATAATGATGACCAAGTTAGTATAATATTTGTTAATAAAAATAATGAAAAACGAGTTAAATTAGATGATTTTAAGCCCTTTGTATGGGCTAAAAACAGCGCAGCCATAAGAATGTTTAATGGTGATAGAAAACAGCTTAAACAGAAGCTAAATGAGTTTGGTATCGGTGTTAAATCACTTATTACTAAAACTGAATCTTCATTAACATCAGAACGTTTAGAGAATGGCTATAAATATATTTTTTATGCTAAAAAAAGAATGTCATATCAGAAATTTTTAACATTCTTTAATTTAGCATCTACACCTATTTATGGTAATAAAAAGTCTAAAGAAAGCAATGAGAATATCATACATAATCGAGAGTTTTTAGCAGTTTCACCCGTTGAGCAATATATGATTTATAGTGGCAAAAGATTATTCAAGGGTTATGATAACTACGATGATTTAAAAAGATTACAATTTGACTTGGAAACACAAGGTTTGAACCCAGAAATTCATGCTATTGACCAAATTGGTATTAGAACAAATAAGGGTTTTGAAAAAATAATCACGATTACTGGTGAAGGTGATGAACGAAAAATAAACGAGCTAAAAGCGATAATTGAATTTGTTTCAATATTAGCATCTGAAAAACCAGATGTTATTGCTGGTCATAATTCAGAGTTATTTGACTGGAATTTTATAATGGTTAGATGCCAAAAATTAGGTACATCTTTAGAGGATATATCATTAAAATTTTTTAAGCATCCAATATATAAAAAGAATAAAGAAACTGTTTTGAAGTTGGGTGGTGAGGTTGAATATTTCAGACCTACAATTATGTGGGGTCATAATATTGTTGATTCGTTACATGCTGTAAGACGAGCACAAGCGATAGATTCTAATATGAAGTTAGCCAATTTGAAATATGTAACAAAATATTTAGATTTGAAAAAAAATAATCGTGTTTATGTGCCAGGAAATCAAATTAGTACAATATGGTCAGATACTAACGATTATAGCTATGCATTTAATGATTTAAATGGGGATTGGTATAAAATTACTGATAAAAGACCATTATTGGATGGGTATGAGTATAAAAGTGGTAAATATATAGTTGAAAGATATTTGTTGGATGATATTTGGGAAACTGATAAAGTTGAATTAACATTAAATGAATCCAATTTCTTGATTGGTAAATTACTACCAACTACATTTCAAAGAGCATGTACAATGGGTACAGCTGGTATTTGGAAACTTATTTTATTAGCATGGTGTTATGAACAAAATTTAGCAGCTCCTTCATTTGCACCATCTAAGAGATTTACTGGTGGTTTGTCTAGATTGTTAAAAGTAGGATATGCTGATAGAGTAGTTAAACTAGACTATAATTCATTGTACCCATCAATAATTTTAACTTGGAATATTGGTAGTAAACTAGATATATCTAATTCAATGTTAATGATGTTAGAATATGTGCTAAGTGAGCGTGAAAAATATAAAGCTTTAAAAGGTGATGCTAGTAAAATGGCTAAAAAGATAAAGAAACAATTGGAAAATTTTGTTGGCTCAGATGAAGAAAAGGCTAAATTAGAGGCGACGAAACAACATTGGGAAGCTGAAGCATCAGCAAACGATAAAAAACAGTTACCGTTAAAAATTTTAGCTAATTCATTTTTCGGTTCTTTTGGAGCGCCTGATGTATTTCCAATGGGTGATATTGTTTGTGCGGAAAAAACCACATGTATTGGTAGAATGTCATTAAGATTGATGATTAGTCATTTTACGAATATAGGATACACACCAATTGTCGGTGATTCATTTACAAGTGATACTCCAGTATTTATTAAATATGACTTAAATAATTTGATTGATATCAAACCGATTGGTGAATTAATGGATTATAACTCTATTAAAATTGATGCTTTGAACAGAGAATATGATTATTCTGAAAAAAAATATAAAGTTTTATGTAGAAGTGGGTGGGTAACGCCAAATTATATTTATCGACATAAAACTAATAAAGATATATATAAAGTATCTTTTGGTGATGCTGAAATTAATGTAACTGAAGACCATAGTCTATTTGATAAAAATAAAGAAAAAATTAAACCATCACAAATTACTAAAGATACTAAACTAGAGTTGTATGATGATAAAATAAAGGTAAATAGTATATTAAATAAATCACTATCAATTAACGAAATTAAGATTATTTTATCATTAATTAAACGTAATGTTATTGATAGAATACCTATTCAGATTTTAAATGAAAAAGATATTAATAAAATTATTTATTTTATTAATAATATAACCGATTTTAATATTGAAAATAAATCTAAAACATTTAAAGCTGGAATATTATTTCTTAGAAATAGAATACAATGGGAAAAAAATTAACACAAGATGAGTGGGTAGAAAGGGCAAAAGCTATCCATAATAATAAATATATATATGACAAAACACAATATATAAATAAAAGAACTAAAGTAGTTATAACATGCCCAATACATGGAGATTTCAAACAAATTGCACATAATCACCTACAAGGTCAAGGTTGCCCAGAATGTGGGAAGGAATATGCTAAAAATTGGAGAAAATTTAATTATGAAAGTTTTATTAATGAATCTGAAAAAAGATTTGATGGTGGTTATTCATTTCCTAACATTAGTTTAGAATATGAAAATTCACATAGTTTAATTACCATTAAACATTTGAAATGTAATACTATATTTAAAAAAATTGCATGTGACCATATAACATCACCATTTGGGGGGTGTCCAAAATGTTATAATAATAAATCTAAACCAGAAGATGAGTTGAAAATGTTTATACAGACATTAGTTGATGATACAATATTAGCTAATGATAGGTGTGAACTTAATGGGTTGGAAATAGATATGTTTATACCTAGTCACAGGATAGGAGTAGAATTAAATGGTTTATTTTGGCACAATGAATTACATAAAGAATATGATTATCACCTAAAAAAATTAAATAATGCACTAGCTAATAACATTTCATTATATCAGTTCTATGAAGATGAGTGGCAATTTAAAAAAGATATAGTTAAATCTATTATTAGGAACGCATTAAATAAAAACGTGAATAAGTATTATGCTAGAGAATGCGTAATAAAAAATGTTAGTTATAGAGATGCTGTTGATTTTTTTAACGAAAATCATTTACAAGGATATTGCAATTCAAAATATAGGTATGGATTATACTATAATGATGAATTAGTTTCTATGATGATGTTTTCTAAACCTAGAATTAATACTAATAATAAGCGTCACGAGTATGAGATGACAAGATTTTGTAATAAATTAAATACATCTGTAGTTGGTGGTGCAAGTAAGTTATTTAATTTCTTTATAAAAAATAAAAAACCAAATTCAATAGTATCATATGCAGATAGAAGATATTCTAAAGGTGCTTTATATAATAAGTTAGGCTTTACATGTTATAATATTTCTAAACCAAGTTATTTTTATGTAATTAATAAACAGAGGATTAATAGATTTGCATTACGCAAAGATATATTAGTAAAAGATTATAATTGTCCATTAGATATGACAGAACATGAATTTTGCTTTAATAAAAAATGGTATAGAATTTATGACTGTGGATGTTTATGTTATGAATGGTTTAATAATTAAAAATTAATAATTATGTGTAGTAAAATAATTAAAACAGAAAATATTGGTTCAATAAATGATTATGTCTATGACATATCTTTAGATGGTACAGTAGTAAATGCATTGGGTATGATGATAGCATCAAATACAGATGGTTTTAACTTTCAAATGCCTAAATCGTTTAGATATACAAAAGAAAATCCTTATGTTGGAAAGGGTTTAGGTAGAAATACTGTTAAAGGAAAAGAATACATTGATGTTGATGCTGATGTTGCAGAGTTCGAAGATTTATACTTGAATCATCCGTTTAATGGTGGTATTAATAAAATGGGTTTAGGGATTGATGAGTATTGCTCAGCTACAATAAATTTTTCTCGTAAAAATTATGCGGATTTATTAGAAAATGGTAAAACAAAAAAAGTTGGTAACACAATTAAATCTAGAAGAATGTCTGGTTACATAGAAAAATTTTTAGATGATGGTATTGATTTATTGTTAAATGGTAACGGACAGAAGTTTTTGGAAAATTACTATGATTACATTAATAAAATATATAATTATCAAATACCGTTAAGGGATATTGCATCTAAAGGTAAAATAAAAAAAACAATAGAAGAATATAAAAAAGATTGCGAAACACTAACTAAATCGGGTTCTAAGAAATCTAGACAAGCATGGTATGAATTAGTTATACAAAATAATGTTAATGTTAATATTAATGACACCATATATTATATAAACATTGGGTCTAAAAAAACTGAAACAGATGTTAAACGCATTACACATCAATACGTTAAATATAATGGGGATATAGTTGAATTGGATAATAAAATAAAAAAAGAATTATTAAAATTAAAATTAGGTGATAATTATGATGTTAAAAAGTTATCTACTAAGGAAATTAAGGAAATTATAAAGCCATTTATAGTTAAAGAAGAGGATGAAATTGTTTTAAATTGCAAATTGATTCCAAGCGAAATAATTGATGCGGATAGTGATATATTATGTAACGATGATTATGAATATAATGTAGTTAAATATATTGAACAATTTAATAAACGCATTAAGCCATTATTGGTATGTTTTTCAACCGAAATACGAGATAATATCTTAATTCAAAATCCTAACGAACGACCTTATTTTACTGAAGAACAGTGTAAGTTGGTAAGCGGACATCCATACAAGGATTGTGACCAAGATACTTATGAGCAATTAATGACACCAGAACGTAAAGAAATAGAATACTGGTTATCTATTAATGAAGAACCACCATTTGTTAATGAATGTGGTATTGATTGGAATAAACTTGTTAGTGAATATAAAGAAGTTAAGAAATTAGAAGAAAATTTGGTGTTTAAAGAAGAAAATGAGAAATATTTAAATGCCATAAATAACCTCTCTAAATCTGACGTTGATGAATTCAATGATAATGGAACAATCCCATCATCAATTAGTAGTATAGTTACATTAGGCTCTGATATGAAATTTAGATTTGTAAAATTGCCAGAAATGTGTCCTAGCACTGGTGGGTATATCTTTGAAGATATTACATATAAAGATTATTCTGAGAATGAATATGAAAATTATATAAGTAGTAATGTCTAAAAAATAAAAGATAATGGTATTTTTTTACCATTATCTTTTATTGTATTGTAATTATTAATTTTTCTCCTATTGGCATTTTTAATTCGCCTTGTGGGTATGTTATAGATTCACTTGAGATATTACCATTAAAATTTATAGTAAAGACACCTTCATATGAACCTCTTTCTTTAGTATCTCTTTTACGCCAATCATAACATATTATATACTCTGTAACACATCCATTATTTTCTTTTCTTTTGATATAGCATGGTGCGTTGGCAATTTTTATTATATTAGTATCTATGTTAGTCATTGTAAATGTTATAGTACTATCTTGTATCGCATCCCAAAATTTGTTAAAATCCGACCTACCGTCATATATTAATTCCATTCTTAATATTGGTAATACTGAATCTTTATTGATTATAAAATTTTGCATAATTAAATGAATTTATATATCTATAAATATAACAATATAAAAATAACTAGGAAAACCTAGTTATTTTTTATTTATTATCTAATTTATTCAATACATTGTCATAATCTTCGCCAAAATGTAATACTAATCTACCATTACTAGGGTATTCATCATAATCAGAAATATCTTCATATCCAATTGCAACAATTCCATCAATAGCATCTTGATACGAAAAACAACAAGAATCTTGTATTAAGTTCAATTTAATGCTAGTATTAACCGTTTCAATTTTATCATAACTATTATCATATGGAACTAATTCATTGCATAAACAGCATGGCATATACTCGAAATTCTCACCCCAAAATTCATTTATTTTATTGGTAAACAAAAATTCGTAGCGATTAATACCATTAAGGTCAGTGCCTACAAATTTAATAAAACATAATTTTAAATTATTCATAATTCTCAAAAATCATTATAATTATTTATTTTTTTCATCTACAATAACCGAATCTATTATTTGATTTTTAATGTTTAATATCTCAAACATCCTATCCATATAAGTGTTTTCGAATTTTTGATAGTAAATTGTGCAATTTTTTTGTTGACCTATTCGTAGTATTCTAAATTCAGCTTGTTGATTTTCAGCAGGTAACCAAGACACACTATTGAATATAACTACATTAGCAATTGTTAGGTTAAGACCAACTGAACTAGATGTTAAATTACCTAAAAATATTTTGCAATTAGGGTCATTGTTAAACTTATCTAGCACTTTATCTTTTTCCTTAATAGTTAGTTTACCATTATGAACCACTGATATATCACCATAGTGTGATTTAAATTCGTATATTTCTTTATCAAAAGCGCAAAATACAATTACTTTATTACCCTTTTCAATTTCTGAATCAATTAATTTGATAGTTTTAGGTATCATTAATTGTGAGGTAGCTTGTCTTAATACTGAACTTTCTATTAATTTTTTATTTTCAAGTAATGAATCTATATTATCTTCATCAGAATTTCTTACATATTCATCCCATACATCATTATATAATTTTTGGTCAGTTGGACTTAATTTATAAGTTAACACTTTAGTTTCTTTACTAAAATTTTTATAAATATCCTCATTTAAATCTCTTAAATATAAATGTTTTATTCGTTCTTTAAGTTCATCTAAATTAGAAGCTCCATTTGTTAGCCATATTTTTTTACAGTTTTTATCAAGAATAGCATCTAATTCATTTTTTTCACTTGTATTTAAATCATACCAACTGTTTTTTCTTTTTTTTGCTAGAAAAGCTTTCGTTATTTTATCTCGTTCACCTTTAACATATATTTGCCTTCCGTCACAATATGTTTTAACATAATATTGCCAATCTTTTGTGATTTCAGCATCAATTATTTTTAGAATGTTGTATAAATTCATTGGGTTATTAGTAATCATTGTACCAGTTAATTCATAAATACCAGTTGGATTACTTCTTTTTATTAAATCTGATATAATTTTATACCTACCACTGTCTGAATTACTTAATTTATGGGCTTCATCGATAATAATCAAGTCAAACTTAGATGTGAATAATGGTGAATTTTCCATTGCTGACTTTATAATGCAATCTTTTTTAGAAACGGTTTCTTTTTCAATAATTTTATTACAAACTTTGCCATTTTCATCTATATATTTTGTTCTACGTTTAACTATTTCAGTTGGTATTTCATAAAAATTGTTTAAAATATCATAATTTATTATCGTAAATTTTGAATCATTCCATGTTGAGCCTTCAACAATTGTAATATATTTTGAATCAACGAATCTAGATATCTCATTATACCAATTAGTTTTAACTGATGCTGGACAGATTATTAAAATTTTATTATAATTATCCTCTAAGGCTGATACAATTGCAGTTATCGTTTTACCACCACCCATCATATGTGCTAGGATTGCTTTTTTTCTTGTGGTTAAGAATTTTATTCCTTGTTCTTGTTGTGGTTTTAATTTAAATTCAGAATTATTATATTTACTAAAATCAATTTCTTTTTTATTAAAATCTTCAATAAATAATGGGTTTAATAAAGCTTTTTTAGGTATAAACAAAGGCAACATACCATTTTGAGATTTTCTATATTTAACATACATATGATAGAATTGTTCCGTTTCACCTAAATAATATCCTACTAATAGCTTCTCTGGAGTAAACTCCAAATCCCAATCTTCTTGTTTTTTCAAGCCATACCATTTACTTATTTTTACTATTTTATTTAATAAAATTGGCGTTGTGTTATGATTTTTAAGTATATATTCAATATGAAAATTATTTAATGTTTTTTTATTTATATATACCATTTTTTTTAAATCATAAATGTATGGATTTGAACCATTATAGTTTTTTAATATTTCATATGCTTGGTTATTTTTTTCATTTAGTAACGACATACACACTATTTTTAATTTCATTAAATATACTTATTTTTTTGTTAAAAAACAAATATTTATTAACAAATAATAAATATAAATATGGTTAAAATACATATAAATAAAATACAAGAATCTAAATTAATATCTGAAGCTAAATCAGAAATGTTTTCATTTGAAATTCTTAAATCAATACCTAGTTTTAGTAAAAGAATCAAATATTGTAATCAATATTTAGGTTTTAGTGTTGGTGGTGGAAGTTCTAGAAGAGTTTTTCAATTAGATGATAATAAAGTCTTAAAATTAGCAATTAATGCAAAAGGGATTGCTCAAAATGAGCAAGAGTTTAATTTTAGTAAAGAGAATTTTGTTGATATTACACCAAATGTTTTTGATGATTTAAGTGATACAGAAAATTATACGTTTATAACTAGTGAATATGTATTACCAGCAAGAAAAACAGACTTTCAAAAAGTTTTAAATATATCATTTGAAAAGTTTGTGTTACTTATACGTACTGTTAATAGTTGGTATGATTATAGAAATAGACTGTTTAATAAATTATCAGATGAGGAAATTACAGAATTGGAAGAAAATAGTGACAATATTAATGAATTTGTAAATTATGTATCTAATTATCAACCACCAATAGGTGATATGACTCGATGTGCTAATTATGGATTAACTATGAGAAATGGAAATCCATATATTGTTTTATTAGATTCTGGTTTAAGTGATGAAATATATAGCAAATTTTATGCCCCAAAAATAAATGAAAATATAAAAGTCCATAAAGGTGAAATGGGTAAAAGACAATCAACCCAAGCCAAGTGGAAAGACACAATTGATTGTGAACATTGTGGGTGTAGTAAGGCTTTTTTTTCAATGTCTATAAGTGATGGAAATAAAGGTCGTGGTAGAATAAAAATAACAGATAACAATGGGAAGGAAATGGATAGTGAAGTACAAACAATTGCACTATATTATTGCCCTAATTGTTATAGATTCACAGCATTAAATAATATGGCTTAAATATTTTGTTATGGCAAATTTACAATTTAATACGACAAACATTAGAAGAGTACCAATAAAAAGAAATAATTTATTTTATTCTGAAAAAGATTTTCAATTTGAAACCGAGATAGGTAAAACATATTTAGAACAAGATGTGAATCAGACTGTCATATTATATGAAGTTGATTTAGAAAAAACTAATTTAGATGCTGTATATAATGAATCTAAATCGGATAGTGTGGTATTTAAAACACCAGTTGAATTACATGTAATTTATAAAATTGAACCTAGTGAATTGGCATCTTATGATAAGTCTAAGAATTTAGGTACATATATAAAGAGCGGTAAGTTAACATTTGGCGTGTATCAAGCAACATTAGATGAATTAAAAGCAGATATTAAAGTAGGGGATTATATAGGTGTACAAGTAACCCCTACACATATGGAATTTTATACAGTAGTTAATGATGGTAGAAATAATTTTGATAATAATCATACTATATTCGGATATAAACCATCTTGGCGAAGTATTAGTTGTGCATATGTAAATCCTAATGAATTTAACGGTTAAAATATTATGGATATAAATCAGAGTGAACATTACAATATAAATACAGTAGTATCAATCATAAATAAACGGTTTAATACAAACTTAAGTAATAGAGATGTACATGAATTATTACAGTGGAAAAAAATAAAACCTATTATTGTACCTAGTATGCCTAAAGTTACATGGTATAATAAAGACTCTGTTATTAATCTAATTAGTCAGATTGAGTATATACCAAAAAAATTGGATAAGAAACATTATTTAAATTTGGGTGATGTGGTTTTTAAAACTACTACTAACAATCACAATAATAACTCTCATAATATTATCAATAAAAATGATAATATATATGACTATCATACTGATGATTCGGAATATGAATATAAAAATGGTGAAAATGATATGGGGAAATATTCGGATTATTTAATAAACCAAAAATACCAATTTGAATCAAAAAAGAAAATTAAAATTACCGAAGAATCATATAAGCGCCTATTCGAAGATGTTTTTATGACCAATCCAGACAATAAGAGAAAAACGATACAATTAAAATACAACAAAAATAGTGGCAAATATAATAAAGGTAACGCATCTAGTTTAGATATGATAAAAACAGATAAAATGGATGCTAATAACAGTGATACATATGAAGTTCCATTAAAAGGTGGTTTTGTTTCGTATAATATAACGTCAATTAATGGAACTGAAGTTATGCATTATTTTAAACGTATTTTTAATAAACAAAAAACATACGCTAAAATTAGTAAATATGGCAATGAAGAATATGAATTAGAAATGCAAGATACTGAATTTAGAAATTTCATTGAGCAGTTCGTAATTAAAGTTAATAATGTAGTTACTAGTCAAATAAATAACTTTAATAGTGAAGATATTGACGGTGTGTCTATATATCCAGTGCCTTCTAGTTCTAATTTTAATTTAGAAATGGCAAAACGAATGCAATTTAATACAATTGCAGGATATAAACCAAATGTTATTAATCAAAATTTATTAAAAAAGAATTTAGCTAACTTGAAAAAAGATGAAGACTTTATAAGTAAAAATAGTGATTACTATAGTGAAAGATATAGTGATAATATGCCTAAAAACATATCACATATGGACTATGTTAATAAGGAATATAATAGGTTTTCAGCAATAGTTAAAGCCCAACAGAATATTGATGTGGCTAATGCCATCGCTAAAAAATTAATTATTAAATATTATAATCGTAAAGAGGTTAATACTGATAAATATTATGCTAAATTAAATGAATTATATTTGGAATATATAAAAACTGTTAATGATATAACTAAATTATCAACATATTTTGATGATGTGGCTAAAAAATATAGTAATATCTATTTATCTAAAATTGCCAAAGAACTTAAATATTCTAAAGGGCCTTCAATTGAAGAGCGTACAAATGAGGTTTATGATATGCTAAAATCACATGGATATTTAAATGATTTACCTAGAACTAAATTAACCCAAATTTGTTATTGGGAGCCAGTTAAATTCGAAATTAAAAAATTATCAAATGATGTGAGAATGGCACTTATGAATTATTTTCAACCTAATGAAGATAAGGAATTAGTAAATACTGAGATAGAGAATAATATCAATAAAGCAGTTGTGATATTTGACGATAATATATCTGGTGGAGCAACATTAAGTGATATATGTTTACAATTAAAAAATATTGGTTTTAAATATATTATTCCAATTACTTTTGGTAAAATGAAGGAATCTTGGAATGCCAAATCAATTATAATTAATAAACCTAAAAATTGGAATTTTTAACTAAAATTATTTGTATTGTTACATTTATTTTTTTAATTTTGCATTATAAAAAAATGTTTATGCAACTAAAAAAATCTGATAAGAAAAAATATCTAACAGAATATAAAAAAATTTTATTATATTCTCCATATGATGAATTGTTAATAGATGTATATGAATCATCTAAACCACGTTTTAAAACATCTAAAAATGGTAAAATAATTTCAGCTAAAAGAAAATCATATAATAAAATTGTTAATGAATTTATTTTAGAAATATCAAATAATTTTGAAAAATATATTAATGATTCGGAAGAATCTTTGAATAAAATAAATGATGTAATTAATAATGTTATGAATGATTTTTCTTCTTTAAATTACGAAGCTATTATGGAATTGGCTAAAAAATTAACTGAAGAATCTTGGATTGATACAGATACATTTACAATAAAATAATTTATTGTTATTTTATAATTATAAAGCAACTAAAATATTAGTTGCTTTTTTTTTTGTTTTATATTTATATAAAAAAATGTTATGATACAACCTAAACCTTTTTTGGATAAATTTAAAATAAGAAATAAAGCTTTTGGTGTAGAAAGACGTAGAAATATGTCTAAAATTATACTTGAAAAAGCGCCTCATTTTCCTTTAACTGTAGAATATAAAGATATAGATAACGCATTTAAAGAATGGGTTGAAAATGAATTAGATATTTCATATGATGGTAAAAAATTGCCTACATTTAGACTTTTTAGTAACCAAAGAATTAATGAATATGCACAAAATTGGAGTCATCTTGATTCAGTGGGTAATTTACTAATGAATTTTAAAACAATAACTAGGGAAAATAATCCTAAACATGGTGAAAATCAAGGTGGCTCTTATAATATACCAGGTGATAGAGATTACCCTATGTTTATGGTACCTGTTTTGCAAGAAAATGGGCAACAAGCATATGACATGTATTCTATGAAACAGCCATTTTGTGTTGATATGCGATATACAGTATCATTAATAACAAATAAATATGAACTGATTAACACTATTAATCAGTTAATACTTGATAAATTTAAAGCGATTAATGCATATATTGCACCAAATGGACATTATATGCCAATGACATTAGAAGATATCTCAGATGAATCAGAATATAGTTTGGACGATAGAAAATACTATTCACAATCTTTTACTATAAGAATAAAAGCATACATAATTAAAGAGGGAGATTTCACAGTTACTAAATTACCTTCAAGAGCAATTGTTAGATTGTTAGGGATTGATAATAAAAGAAAATCTAAAATAGAAATAATTGAGGATGACTATATTAATAATGAATGTAAAGACCAGATAACTGAATCTAAATACCATAATAAGGCAATGACCCTTAATATTTATTATGATATATGTGAAAGTAGGGTCAATTTTGAAGCTGATTTCAATATGGTCATATCAACTATTGAAACAACCAATATTTTTGATTTTGTAATATGTATTAATGGTGAAAAACAAGATGTAACTGAAAATATTAATATATATAATGGTGATGATATTGTAATTGAAATTACAAAAGATGAATATGAACAATCATCATTTATTAGTTTGAAAGGTATTGATGATACTATAATATTAGATTCAACTTATAACCCAGAATCTTCATTAGATGAGCCTATGGATGAAGAAATTATAGATATTAATGTTTAAAATGTTATATTAGTTTTTATATTTTATTAAAAATTAACATAATATGAAAGTTAAAGAATTAATTGAAATTGAAGAAAAATGGCTCTTATATCAAGATAAGCATAAATTTGAAATTCCATTTAATCAGTATTTACTGTTGCTTAAAAAATTGAAAGAAATTGGTGAAATAACTCATCAGTATTTTATGCTTATGACTGAGTATGATGCATATTTAGACACACAAAATTTATCATTTGAAGATAAAAAAAATAAATTAGAAGAATACAATACAATTTTATTAACGAGTGATGTTGAATTTTCATTTCCTAAATTAGATATTTCTAAATTAAAATAATTATTTTTATGAACTATTTATAATTTATTAAAAAGTAGAAATATTTATTATTAAATAATAAACAAATAAATAATATTAGTGAACTATGGCAGATAATGCAAGAGGAATACATGTATCACCAGGTATTTATTCAAAAGAGACTGATATAACATATGCTGTTAAAAGTCTTGGTATTACTACATTAGGTTTAGCTGGAGAAACAATAAAAGGTCCAGCATTTCAGCCTATACTTATTGAAAATTGGAGAGATTTCCAATCAATGTTTGGTGGAACAAGTACAGAAAAATTTAGAGGTAGCCAATATCCGAAATATGAATTACCTTATATAGCAAAATCATATTTAACTGAATCAAACCAATTACAAGTATGTAGAATTTTAGGTTTAAGCGGTTATAATGCTGGTCCAGCTTGGGTAATTACTGCACCAGTAGATGTTGAGGAAGGCGTAAAAAAGAATATACCAATTGTCGTTTTACGTTCAAGAGGTTATTATGAAATGTATCATAAATTTGGTTCAACTACTGGAAATTGTGATTGTCCACAAGAAACTTATGACCAATTATTTTATAACGTAGGTGAATGGTCAGATGAATCAATCAATTGCAGTGAACCAAAATCATATAATGGAAAAGCTGTTGTTTTATCAACTTACACAAAATATGATTCATATGGTAACGAATGTAATCCATATGAGGCAACTAAAATACCTGGTAATTTTAGTGTATCATCAACAAATCCAGGTCAGTTTAAAATATGTGGGGTTAAAGGTTTCCAAACTAAACCAGAAGATGATGTTGACAATTTTTCAATTTTTGATGAAGGTGGTAATGTAAAAGATGAACTCAAAAGCAGTTATTTTGAGTATCCAGTAAGTTTAAATCCAGGCGCTAAAGACTACATCTTAAAAGTATTAGGTACTAATCCTCAAGATGGCGATGCACCATTATATGTTGAAAGCTTGTATGACGTAATGTTAACACAAATGATTGATAGTGAGGAAATATCTGAGATTAACAAAGAATTGACATTCTATCAAGTTTATAATATTTCAGATTATGATTCTTTACAGCCAGTATCTACAATTATAGATAAACAAGAAGAAGCATTAACTAGAAAAGATGTGGGTAAACGTATGTTAGCGGATTTAGATGCTGAAAAAGATTATGTACATTGTCATCCTTATGATTATAAAACTAATAAGCCATTGAAATGGGAAGTTGTAACAAGTGAACCAGATTCTAGTGTAACAACACCATATCTATGTATAGATAATCAAGGTGAATATACATATAAAATGCATAACCTTACTGGAACTGGATATACTGAAGTTGATGACGAAAAAGTATTTTCAATGTCTCCTAATGGTTTAGTGGTTGAAAAAGTTAAATGCGGACAAATTTATACAGTGAGTCAATATACAGATGCTAATAGTAAAAGACATTATTTTTACAAATATTATCATGATTTAACTTACACTATTGAAGATTTTACTGATAAAAATTCAAACTATGTTAGTTATTCAACATGGGCATCAGTTGCTGACAGATTAGGATACAATTTTGGAACTGGGGATACTGTGCCACAAGCTGGTATGTTTAATGGAGTGGTTTTAAATAATGCTGATGGTAGATATTACAGAATGGCTTCAACTGATGTTGGTGCAGTAACATGTGATATGAACAATTATAAAGATAGTTATAGATTTGCATCTACACCTTGGATTGTTTCAAATGTTAAAGGTGACTATGATACAATTGAATTAACTAAATTATTTAGATTCCATACAATATCTGATGGTGACACAGCTAATAAGGAAATTAAGATATCAATACAGAATATTAAAACTGAAGATGGAACATTTGAAGTTTTAATTCGTGATATAAATGATACTGATGAATCTCCAATCGTATTAGAACGATTCACTAAATGTAGTATGGTGCCAGGTGATGTTGGTTATATAGCATATAAAATAGGCTCATATGATGGTTTATATGAAGCTAAATCTAAATATGTTACAGTAGAAGTAAACGAAACACTTGCTGCTCAAAATTCAATACCAGCAGGTTTCTTAGGTTATCCACTATCTAATTTTGGTGGCTTACAAGTGTATGATAATGCAACTAAAGCTATGATAAACCCAAGAATAAAATATAATGTTTATTATGACCAAGATGTTAAAAATAGAAAACAATATTTTGGTTTATCTAGCAGAGTTGGTGTTGATGTTGACATGTTTACATATAAAGGTCAAGCAGCTTATGGTGATGAACCAGAATATCTATCACAAGGTTTCCACTTAGACTCTAGGTTAGATAGTGCATCATATAGTAGTGATGGATATATGCCTAGAATAATTGTTGATGGTGAAAGTGGATATACTTTTGATGGTGTTTCTATTGATAATAGAACAATTACATTAACTGAATCACCTATTATTAGTACTGAAGCTGACATGTTAGGTTCAATTTATGAAAATGTTGACTTACGTAAATTTACACTATATTTCTATGGTGGTTTTGATGGTTGGGATATTTATCGAAACTACAGAAGTAATACAGATGATTTTAAATTAAGCAAATATCGTGGTGAATATAACCAAGCTAATGGCGAAGGTTTATCTTTTAATAAAATAGCAAATCCTGATTCTTTAAACTTAAATCAAGTTGGTATGACATCAGATTGGTATGCATACTTAGCTGGTATTAGACAATTTGCTAATCCAGAAGCCGTTGATATAAACGTATTTGCTACACCTGGTATTGATATAGTAAATAATAAAACATTAATTGATGAAGCCATTGAAATGATTGAAGAGGAAAGAGCTGATTCAATTTATGTTGTTACTATGCCAGATAAGCCATTCGGAGCATCTGATTATTTAGATGAAATGTATACACCAGATGATGTCGTATATGAATTGGAAGATAGTGAAATTGATTCTAATTATACTTGTACGTATTATCCTTGGGTTAAATATGAAGATACTGACAATAATCAGTATATATACTTGCCAGCGACAAAAGATGTTGTTAGAAATATGGCATTAACTGACAATACAACACATCCTTGGTTCGCACCAGCAGGTATTAGTCGTGGTGATGTTGATTGTGCTAGAGCACATATGATAACTAAGTTAGATGATGAGGATACTTTATATAATGGTAGAATTAATCCAATAAAGACTTTTGCATCTGATGGTGTTAAAATTTGGGGTCAGAAAAATTTACAAATTAAAGAATCACAATTAAATAGAATTGCTGTTAGAAGATTATTATTAAGAATGAGAAAATTAATAGCAATTGCTTGTATAGGGTTAATTTTTGACCCAAATGATAATACTACTAAGAATAAATTCTTATCAACAATTACACCTATTATGGATAATATAAAATCTAATAGAGGTATATCTGATTATAAGATTGAAGTTAATGATACTGTTGAAAGTCGTGAAAGACGTGAATTACCAGCTAAGATATTCTTTAAACCTTATAATGCATTAGAATATATCGTTTTAGATTTTATTGTTACACCAGAATCAGTTAGTTTTGATGATATTTAAAATAAAAATGGTGAGATTTATCTCACCATTTTTATATCTTTGATAGTTAATGAATATTTATATAATAAAAAAAAATAAAATTTAAATTATAAGTAATATTATGGCAAAAGCAAAAAGATTACAACTATTTAGAAATTCAGTAGCGTTTGAATCAAAAGCACTTGCTATTGAAGGATTGCAATTACAATTAAGCACATTACTTGTTGGTGAACCAGCAATTGCATGGTATACAGAAGGTGGAGTTACTAAAGTAATTTTAGGTATTAGTGCTGGTGATGGTGAATATCAAATTTTCGATACTGAAGCTATTCCAGCTGAAGTTCAAGAAATACTTGACAGATTAGATGGAGAAGAAAGTGTTACTGGTTCAGTAAAGAATTTAATAAAAACAGCAATTGAAAAATTAGACCAATCTGATTCTAGTGTTAGTAATAATTATGTTGATTCAGTTTCTCAAGCAAATGGTGTTATTAGTGTAACTAGAAAACAATTAGTTAAAACTGACGATAGTGTTATCGCTTTCAGTGAGAACGGTATTGAATCAACTATTAAATTACAAAAAGTGACTAGCGGATTAAATCCTACAGAAAAAGAAAAATATCAATTAGTTGGTATCGGTGATAAGGTCTTAGGTGATGTTATTACAATTAATAAAGACCAGTCATTTAAAGGTGCGCAATTAATTGAAAAAGGTAGTGGAGTTGAAGAGGACACCTTACGATTAACATATGTTAATGATAGTGGTGAGGATATTAATGTTGATATACCATTAGGTTCATTTTTAAGAGAAGCTGAATTTAAAAATGGTTTAGAAGTAAGTGACAGTGGTGAAGTATCTGTTAAAGTATCTGACTCTGGTTCGACTGATAACTTCTTAGTTTTTGAAGGTGCTGTTGATGGTGAAAAATCATTGGCTGTACGTGAAATGAAAACTAATGTAACTAAAACATCTAAAGATATACCTGTTGCTGGTGGACCATTAGCTGATTTAGTTAGTTCAGTATATCCAGATGGTATTCCAGAAGGTACAGATATGCAAAAAATATTAATGGATTTACTTTGTAAAGAAATTTATCCTAATGCAACAGTTTCAAATGGTACTTTAACATCAGCATTTGCTGAACCTAATGTAACGGTAAGTAGTAATGGTCAAACAGTAGAAGTTGGTACTAAAGTAAC
Organism: uncultured Bacilli bacterium; assembly: GCA_944332505.1. The sequence continues at coordinate 128,269 of CALVKC010000003.1, read as the reverse complement.
TGTTGGTGCATTTACTGCTTATGAACCTGGTAATACACCTAAAGCGAGAACATATAGTAATTTTACACATGGTTATTCTTTAGCTGATGATGATACAAAAGACGGTGATACACCACCTAGTGTAAGTGTTACTGGAATTAGTATGAATACTGGTACATATACAATTACACGTACATATACTAAATTTGGTAAAACTACTGGTAACACCGTTGCTACCGCAGATGGCGCAACAGCATCTAGTGTGACAATAGCATCAGATGATACACTTGTTGTAGAAGAAGGTGCAAATACAGTTAAATTTGATATTAAAGGACCTGGTCACAAAGGTACAGTAGCTGCATCACCAGATTATTATATTATATCTAACTTAGGTAATACTGATACTGCTAAAAAAGTTGCTGCTCAAGCACAACAAAATTTATCAAATACAACAGCTACCTCAGCAACAACAACATACACTGTAACTGGTGCGTATAAATACTTTGTTGGTTATTCAACAAATACAGCATACACTCAGTTTGATTCTGCATCAGTAAGAGCATTAACAACAAAAACTGGTAATTTATCAAGTTCAACAACTGTTGTAGGTGGCACACCTATTAAATCAAATGGTCAATCTATTGTAGTTACTTGTCCTAATACATATGAACTTAAACAAGTACAAAATGGTTTAGGTGCTGACATTAAAGCTAACTTTAGTAGTGTTGGTGAAGTAAATGTTACCACTGGTACAATACAAACTCCATATACTGTTTATGTATATCCAATTACCAATGGTGCAGTAGTTGAATATAAAAACCTCATAATTGGTAAAAAATAATAATAATTAAAAAAAAAGAATATAATTATATGGCAGAATATACATTTCCAGCACAAGTAAATTATGGTTGGGGTTTATCATTGAATATGACTGGTAAAGCACCAGCTGTGGCAAAAAGAATATTTGAAACATATGAAGATGCGTTAGCTTATGTTAATGATGCTAACGATTCAGCAATAGAAGGTTTAACACTATCAGTTATTAATGATAGTGAGGACACAAAAAATGGCATATATTTTGTATCTAAAGTAGGTAGTAGTGTAGGTGCAAATGATGGTGTATTACAGCAAGTAGGTTCTCAATCACAAATTGATGGTTCGGTAGCAAAAGAGGCTGAAGCACGTAAAAGAGTTACTGGTATTGATGCTGATACTTATCAACCTAATGGAAGTGCTAATTATATACAAGGAGCAACTTCTATGAATGATGCTGATGTTAAATTGGATACGGCATTAAAAACAGTTAGCGATTCGGTTGAAAAAAATAAAGTTGTTAGCGGTAATGGCATTGACGTTGTTGTTGATGCTAATACTACAGTATCAATAAAAATTGATAAGGCAACAGATTCATATCTAACAGTTTCTGAAAGCGGTCTTAAATTAAGTGGTGTTAGGTCTGAAATTGATACAATTAAAGCATACACAATTAATGGTAAAGTGATTACTAGTAATCCAGTTTTAGTCGGTTCAGACATTGAATTAACTGGATATGTGCAAGCAACTGGAACTAGCAGTGAACTTTTTATAGCACCAGAAGATAGTGTTAACGAAGCATTTGGTAAACTTGAAAAAGCAATTATTGATAATGAAGAAACTACATCTAAAGCTGTTGATTCCATTAAAACTGCTATTGGTCTAAATGAATCACTCAAATATGTAGCTCCAGAAGGTACTAATTATTTAACTGGTGCTACTTCAGTAAAAGATGCTGATTCTAAATTAGATGCTGAAATTAAAAAAGTATCGGACAGTTTAGCTGCTGAGGTTGGCAAAGATTGCTTAGTATCGGTTGAAGCAGGTAATGGTATTACTGTAACACAAAAAGCAAGTAGCAAACAGACAATATCAGCTAATGTATTAGCTAGTGACCCAATACTTGAAGTAGGTCCTACTGGTATTAAATCAAAAGACAATGCAATTTGGGATTGTGGTACATATTAATAAATTATAAAAAAAAATGGCTAGATAATTAAAATATCTAGCCATTATTGTATCGTTAAGATATTTATTATTAAATAATATTTAAATTATAAAATAATATGACAACTGGAATATTACAACTACTTAGAAATAAGACTATTTTCGAGTCTAAATCATTAGCGATAAATGGTATAGTAAGTAAATTAAAAGAACTTCCTTCTGGCTCACCAATTATTGCATCATATAACAATAATGGTAAAGTGATGGCATTATTAGGTATATCATTAGGTGATAATAATGTGCAGATATTTGAAGGTAATGTTTTAGGTGACGATGGTAACTTAGAAATTCAAGAAAATGTTAAAACTGCAATTGATAAATTGCAATCTGAATTAGATAATACCCAATTAAATTGTGGCTTAAATGAAAATGGTGATTATGAGCCTAATGAGTTGCTGACATATATTAGTGGCGCAACATCATTAAAAGATGCTGATGAAAAATTAGATGCTGCTATTAAAGAATTAAGTGAATCAATATCAAGCGGTATTACGAACATAATTGGAACTAATGGTATTGATGCACAAAATTCAGATAGCGCAACTACTTTATCACTTAAATTAAATTCTAATGATAAAATAATGACAGTTAGTGAAGATGGACTACTAACTAATTTGTCTTTAAAATATATTAAAAAAGTTACTGAGGGAGAAGTCCAGCCAGCTAAATTACAATTAGTAGGTAAAGATGATATAGTAATCACAGATTTAGATATTTCAGACTTTATTATTGATGGTATGCTATCTGATGTAAAGTTAGAAGATGGTAATTTAACATTTACCTTTAATACTGATGCTGGTAAAGAAGCTATTGTTATTAATTTATCTAAATATATAACAGTTTATACGCAAGGTAATGGTATTTCTATATCTGGTAATACAATATCAGCAAAAGTTAAAGATAATGATACATTATTAGAAGTTACAGAAAATGGTATTGGCACAAAAAATGTTATAAAGATTGACTGTGGCGAATATTAAAAATAATTTTTACAAATATTAATATTTTATGACTAAAAATATAAGTTTAATTGAACATGTAATGAATGAAATGAAAAATTATGAAAAACTTATAAAAGAAAGTTATGTGTTCGATGATGAAAATGGCTCTTATAATGAAGAAGATATGATTGATGATTATCCAGATGATGAATCTGAAAATTCATTAACAACAAATGATAAAATAAGTCAAATACGTGCTTTAGCGTTAGATGGTATTCAAGAATTTGCTGAAAATGTTGATTCAGAAGAATATGATATTTTAAAAAAAATATAGCTGATGTAGGATAAAGTTTGTAGTGAAAAAGAAAATAAAAAAAATTATAATATGTAATAATAAAAAAAAGATAATACATTAAGTATTATAATTATTTATAATTTTTAATATAAAAAAAATGAAAAACAAAGAATATTTTCTTTAATTTTTCATTTTTTTTTATATATTTATTATATATAAAATAGTTCTTTGAAGTATTGGTATATGGTTGTGTCATAAATTATTTTTATCCTTTGACACGTAAAACCTAAAAAGGTCTTAGCAAAAGAGAAGTAGATTTAACAATTATTAATAATGTGTTAAAAGCGAAAATCACCGCATTATAAGTAGTCCCAAATGTATTTAATACGGATGGGATAGAGGGTGTTGTAGTTCACCCCTTAATCATTACGATTATAAATTAGTTTCAATGTTTTTAAGTGAAATTAAGAACTATTATCTTTTTTATTATATATATATTTTAATTTACCACAATCCCATATTTTAAAAAAACCTAATTGAGTACACATTTCCTTTTCAGTCATGGTTAATGGTAAACCATAATGTTTATATATTAATTTTTTTCTAAAATTGAATTTATGTATCCTTTTTTTGGGATTTTTAATATATATGTAAGAATAATCTGGTGGTATTGTACAATATAATTCAAATCCTAACTTAGAATACAAATTATTTTCTGAATTTACTGTCCATCTTTTATCTGCAAATGATTTTACTATAGATGGATTATATTTTGTTATAAAATATTTAAATAATTTACCACCAATACCTTGGCATAAATAATTATAATCAGTAGCGAATCTATTTAATTCCCAACTGTTTGATTCATTATTTTCAATTATAAATGTCATAACTCCAATAAGATTATCATTATAATAAGCTCCTAAATATATTGTTGATGGTGTAGAGCCTTGTATATGAAACTTATCTAAAAATATTTTAGCTTCCTTATATGTAAGTTCTTTAATACTACATTTTCTTCCCATGACTTTAGGTAAATTAAGATTAATATTTAAAATATGTGATAGTTTATTTAAAACTAAATCTTTATTGTTTACGTATTCATCTTCGAATATATTTATTAGTTTAATACCTAATTCATTACATTTATTTAATTTATTAATATGATAATTCTTATCTTTTCCATAATATTCACTATGCCAACGCAAACCATTATATTCGATTGCAAAGTTTTTACTTGGGATAAAGATATCTAATTCTTTTCCATCTAAGGTATTTTTATCCCCATTAATAGCATCTGGAAAATATTGTTTTATAAAATTGAATATTTCAATTTCACTGTCTGATTTAATATTAGCACATTTTGGACAACCACAACCATGTATATGGTCATATAATCTTTGATGGAAAGAACCATGTTTGGGACATATAATATTAACTTTGTCATTAATATTATTAAAGTCAACTTTATGGTAATTATATTTACCATCATGTATGACAGTTGCTTTTTCTATAATTTCTGAATAATCGGTGCGTTTTTTTATACTACGTTCTTCAATCGCACATAATGGACAACCTTGTTTTTTAGAAATATGCTTAGACAGACTTTGCATAAAAACCCCATGTTTTGGACATATGATTGGAACTTTTTCATGCATTTTATGAAAATTAATTTTTGAATAATCGTATTTATCACCATGAATATTTTTACATAAAGTAATAATATCATCTATATTTAATCCTCTACCTTGACATTTTGGACATTTTTGACCATTTAAATGGGCTGAAGGTGTCATCCAAAAATCACCATGTTTTTTACATGTTATACATACTTTTGTTGATGAATTAATGTAATTAACTTTATCATATAGATATTCATTATTGTGAACATGATTTGCTTTTTCGATAAACTCATATTTATTGCTTGATAATTTTTTTCTTTTATCTTCTAAAGAGCATTTTGGACATTTATTGCCACGGATGTGCGCTTGTGGTGTTTGCCAAAACTCTCCATGAATAGGACATATTATACATACTTTTTCAGTTGAATTTATATAATTTACTTTACTGTAATCATATTTATTATGATGTGTTTTATTTGCTTTTTCTATAAATGTATCTAAAATATTCATAAAAAAATCTTTTTATATTACAAATATATTAAAATTAATTATAATTAACAAATTTAATTTAATAAAATATAATATATATAATATTTATATATAAAATATATAATAATATATTTATAATTATAAAATAAACTAGTTTAAAAATTATATTATCTATGAGTGATTTACTTTTAAAAATGCCGCTTAACTACGAACCGTTAAGAAAAAACAGATGGTTATTTAGATTTCCAGCTGATTTAGGTATACAAGAATGGTGGCTACAAAATGCATCAAGACCAACAATAACACAAAAAGAAACTGAAATACCATTTTTAAATACATCAACATATGTCGTTGGTAGATACAATTGGGAAACTATACAAATAACCTTAAGAGACCCAATTGGTCCTTCAGCTTCCCAAGCTATTATGGAATGGATTCGTTTACATTCTGAATCAGTTACTGGTCGCCAAGGCTATGCGGCTGGTTATAAGAGAGATGTTGAGTTAGAAATGCTTGACCCAACTGGTGTTGTTGTTCAAAAATGGATATTAAAGAACACAATGTGTACTGTAGCTAATTTTGGGGAATTGGATTATAACACAGATGACTTAGCAAATATCCAAATTACATTACGTTTTGATTATGCTATTCTTTGCTATTAATTGCATAAATCTAAATTGAATATGTTTATAAAATTAAAAATAAATTTTTTTTGTAAATTAAGAAATTTTTTAGTATTTTTGTTAAAATATTATAAAATTTCTTAATTTTTTTTAGAAAGGATTATTCTATGTCAAGAAAGCGAACAACTGAGGAATTTATCAAATTAGCTGAAAATGTGCATCATGGTAAATATGATTATAGTTTAGTTAATTATACTGGTAAAGACAATAAAGTGGATATAATATGCCCAATACATGGAGTATTTAGTCAAAAAGCTAGTCTTCATTTAAAAGGTTCTAATTGTCCAAAATGTTCATATATTGAAAGAGGTTTTCTATTTAGAAAAAATAAAAATGAATTCATTGAGGAAGCGAATATTGTACACCATAATGTCTATAATTATGATAATTTTAATTATATTAATGCACATACTAAAGGTTTAATTTTTTGTCCTAAACATGGTTTTTTTGAACAAACACCAAATGACCATTTACAAGGAAAAGGATGCCAAATATGTCAATCTTCTCATTTAGAAAATTATGTTAATGCTAAACTAAAAAGCTATAATATAAATTTTGTTTATCAAAAACGTTTTGAATGGCTAGGTAGATTAAGTTTAGATTTTTATTTACCAGATTATAATATTGCTATAGAATGTCAAGGAAAACAACATTTTGGAAAAGGTGGTTGGACTGAAAATTTTGATTTTGAATCACTATATAAAAGGGATAAACTTAAAAATAAATTATGTGAACAAAATGGTATTAAATTATTATATTTTTGTGGTGATTTAAATGATTTAAATCATGAATTATCATTATATAATAACAAAAATACTTTCGATTTACTTGATAATCTAATTTTAACATATAACATTGTTAAACGTAATGAATAGGAACAAGATTTCATTGAATTTTATAATTCAATTGATGATGTTTATAATTTAAAACCATCTATCAATATAGAATTATGTAATTTAACGCTAGATTAATAAATATAAAATTTAAAAATATTGTTTATTTTATTTTAAAATTCATTATTTTTTATAATGAATAATAATTATATAAAATTAAGAAAAAATGAATAGTAATGATTTAACTCCTAGAGAGCTTTTTAGAAAAAAGGTAAGAGATATTTGTGATACATTAGATTTCTACGATGATTTGAAAAATGAGCTTTTGAGAAATAATATTGATACTAAATACGCTATAAAATTAGATTCTGAAATACGTAAATTGGAACAAGAATTAGCTGATATTTCAAAAAATATGGTTGAAATAGATACTTGTGATTGTGATGGTATAAATGAAGGCTGTTCAAGTCCATTATGCCGATGTCAATATATTAATACGTCAATGCCAATTCATACTAAAATATTCAATGATACATGCGACAACCAATAAATAAAAATAAAAAGGTCATAAAGGTATGTAAAAAAAGTGTATTACATGAAAAAAAAGTAAATCATCCAAAATATGGTGTTTCTAAATTAGAAGAAGATTTTGCTAAAAATTTTTTAGAGAAGTTAAATATTGAATATGTGTATCAATTTGAAGCTAAGGATATAGGTAGATTTTTTGATTTTTACATACCTAAATCTAATTTAATAATTGAAATTGATGGAGATTTTTGGCATGGTAATCCAGAAAAATATAAGGATAATGAGTTACGTAAACATCAGATAAGAGCTAGAAGAATTGATGAATATAAAACTAAATGGGCTTTAATGCATTCAATACCAGTATTAAGGATTTGGGAGAGTGATATACGAAAAAATCCACAAAAAGTGATGAAATTACTAAAAGAAACTATTAAAAATAGAAATAATCAAATAAAATTAAATGAGAATAGGAAAAAAAGGCATTAGACATGAAAAGTACTTTATATTTTAATTATTATGATTTTACTAGCATTAATTTTGATGCGAATGATAACTATTACAAGGATAACTCATATGTTGATAATTTAAATAAAAGTGTGAATAATTTTATTCAACATAATTATTCTGATATAACCGATTTAAAAAATGATACATCGTGTGAGGCTATTTTAATAAATGAAACTATTGATACACTAATTCAGCATGATTTATCATCAGAACCATTTTATCTCAATATTTCGTTTAATTTTGATACAATGGACGAAGAATTTGAGGAAGAGTTAAAACAATGGATACAAATGACAAAGAGGGTTAATAATGTTAATTCATCATATGAATGGAAAATGTCTAATTTACCATTAAAACAAATAAAATTTAAAGTATTAAATAATTATAATAAATTTACCTATGGTATTTTAGATAGTTGCATGATAGTTGATTTTGTCGATAAGTCAACTATATGTGTTTTAGTTAAAAAATTAATGTTTACAAAAGATTTATAATAATGGCTAAGAAAAAAATAACTCCAGAAAAGGAAAGCGAACTTAAATTGTTATTATCTAATTATGAAATGCTTAAAAAAACCAAAGAAGAAGCAGAATTAAGAGGTAATAAAGAATCCGTAAAGTTGATTACAACAGCTTGTCTTGATACTATTGAGCAAATAAAATTAATAGATGCTAAATTAGCTAAAGATTTGACAACCGAAACTAATGAAAACAGTTTAGATAATAATTATTCATATTATGATGATGATAACTCAGTTTATTATAGACTTAAAGAGAATCAGTTAGAAACTACTGAACCAATTGAAAATTCTATTGATGAAAAACCATTATTAGAAAATACAGATAAGTCAACAAGTATATATGAATCATCATATCAAAATGATTTTGGTGTAATTAATAGTGATGTTCAGTATGATATTATACCACTACCAAGTAATGGGCAATGTTATAAAAATAAAGTGGATAGAATTCCAGTAGCATATTTAACAGCATATGATGAGAATTTAATAACATCACCAAATCTTTATAAAGATGGTTTAATAATTGATTTTTTATTGCAACATAAAGTGTTAGATAAAAATATAAAGCTAGATGAATTATGTAGTGGCGATGTTGATGCAATTACATTATTTCTAAGAGCTACATCATATGGACCAGAATTTCCAATTATTGTTAAAGACCCAGAAACTGGTGAACAAATAGATAGTGTTGTTGATTTGTCAGAGTTGAAGGTTAAAGATTTCAGTCTTGTTGGTGATGAAGATGGGTATTTTGACTATGTATTACCAGTATCTAAAGATATTGTTAAATTTAAATTTTTAACTAGAAAAGATGAAAAAATATTAAGAAATTTAGCTAAATTTGAAGATTATGGTGTTAAATCTATGATGGTTAAAGATTATGTTACAACAATTAAAGATATGATTAAATCAGAAAAATTAATAAATGGTAAAGATAAACAAGACATTATAAATAATTTGAATAAATTAACTGAAATAACCAAAGTATTTGACACTAAATCAACTATACCTTTTAATAAAACCATTACTAATCGTTTAGAATTGTCCATAATGGCAGTTAATGGCAATTATGATAAAAAATATATTGCTAAGTATGTTAAAAATATGGGGGCACGTGATTCCTTGATGCTTAGACGATATATGCTAGAAAATGAACCAGGAATTAATTTTGAAATTGAAGTTAAAAGACCTGAGAGTCTGGGGGGTGGCTCTTTTAAAACGTTTCTTGAATGGGACGATTCTGTTTTCCTCAATATCGCCTAATTATGAGCGTAATTTAAAAGATGAACTATATGGATGTTTCAAATATATAGGCATACCTTTAGATATTTTAGACAAAATGCCAACAAGGGATAGAAAATTCTATATTGCGAAACATAATGGAATTGTTGAAGCTGAAAATAGTCAGAGCCAAAGTAATACTATAAATGGTGAACTAATCAATACATATGCTAATTTGCATCAGATAAATGAACATAATGCAAAAAAAAGATAGAACAATTAATTGTTCTATCTTTTTTGTTTTTATAATTTACATAAACATTGCCTCTAGTATCCATCCAAGAATACGTAAAAGACCATACCCAACAGCAGCTAAAATAACAGTAAATATAACGCCAAGAAATGTGCCATAAATTAAACACCAAATAAATTTACCAATCGCACCTAAAAAAGTATCAGCTTCAAACCACCTATCGTCATTATCATATGTTCTGAAGCCACCTAAAAATTCTCTTGTAAATTTCATATTTTATATATTTTTTTGTTTATGCAAATATAATGATATTATTTTAAATATTTAAATATTTAGTGTTAAAAAAAAATAAAAAAAATATTTATTATTAAAATACTTGTACAATGGATATTGATGATTTAAAGGATAAACATGATGAGTTAATAGAAAAATCAGAAGAATTATTAAATTTACATAATGACATTAATAAAGCTATTGATAGTGAGGTTTTAAATGAAGAATCTCATAAAAATGTCATATCTGAAATTAACAATGAATTAAATGAAGAACTGAATAAAAAAAATGAAATTAATGATGTTACTAATGATTTAAGAATAAATGAAAGTATAATAAATGATTATATTGACGAACGTGTTAAAAACATATCTAGTATTTTATCTTTACGACAAGATGAGATTGATACTTTGAATCACACAATAAGAAGACAAGAAGAGTTATGTGGTATAACATCGCAAATTTTAACTAACATCAAAGACACATTAGATGCACAACAACAATTAAATAATGCATTTAGTAGTGGCGCTACTGTGTTTGCTGGTACTTCACCAAGTAAGAAGAAACATGATGATGATGATGATAGTGATGATGACGTAAGCCGTGAAAGAAAAAATAACAAATGGTATAACAAAGGGAATTTAGCTAAATCAGTATTTGATGGGTCTGTTGATTTAGTGACTACTTATGGTAAAAAAGGTATTGACAAATGGATAGAAATTGATAAACATGTCTATACTACTGGCAGACAAATGGGTATGACTGCTTCTCAAATGAGAGGTATGCAAAAAAATATACTTGAGAATTATGGCGAAATGGCGAATAGATTAGGTATGACCTTCGAAGAAATATTTAAATTTCAAGAAGGTTATCAAAAATCTGTTGGGCGTTCTGTAGTTTTAACTAATAAACAAGTAGAGTCTTTAGCTGGGTTGTCAAAAATGGTTGGTGAGACTGCTATTGCTGATATGTCAAAAAATATGGATGATTTTGGTGCGTCATCACAAACAGCTATTGATTATTTAACGTTAAATATGGCTAGAGCTGCCAACCAAGGTTTGAATTTGCAAGAAACTAGTGAAAAGTTTGCGAAGAACATATCATTAGCTAGTAGATTAACATTTAGCAAAGGTGTTGATGGCATTTCTAAAATGACACTTTTATCACAACGTCTTAAGTTTAATATGGAGTCTATTGCAAATAGTATCGATAAATTTAGTACTATTGAGGGTGCAATATCAACATCAGCCAATTTACAAGTTTTAGGGGGAGCATATGCAGCCAATTTCTCTAACCCAATGCAAGTTATGGGGGAAGCATTGTTAGATGCCGAAGGTTTTACGCAAAGAATAGTTGATACTGTATCACAGAATGCTTATTTTGATAAACAAACTGGTATGATTAACATGTCACCAATCGAAAAAGCTAAACTTCGTGAAGCCTCTAAAAATTTAAATATTGACTATAATGAATTATGGGGTATGGCATCTCAAAGTGCTAAAAGACGAGAAATCGATAATATCTTAAACAGTAAATTTAACGAAGACCAAAGATTATTTTTGACAAATACTGCACAATATGATACTAAAACTAATGCTTGGACAGTACAGTATATGAATTCAGAGGGTGAACAAAAATCTGTTGATATTACCGAACTGACAGATAAGCAATTGGAAGAAATACAAAAGCAAAGTGATGTCGATAAATCGATACAAGGTGATGTTCATTCGATTAGGAATAAATTAGATAGTTATTTAGGTCAGACAGTTGGAGAAACTAAAACATTTGAAGAAGCTTTTAAGGGACAAAAAGAAAGGTTGTCTATTAATATTGCATCATTTTTAGACCCTGTTATGATGCCAGCAAAAGGGGCATTAAATGCAATGTCAGCAGAGTTATTTGTTATTGGTGGTTTAGTTTGGAGAATACTAAGATTTCTTACCAAAAACGGTGTTTCTGAAATTAGTAATTCGTTGGGTAGAATGGGTAGGCGTAAATCAGCTAAGGCTAAAATTGGTGGTGGTGTTGCTAAAGGTGGTTCATCAATAATGAAACATGGTTTTAAAAGAGGGTTAACTAGAACTGGATTAAAACTATTTGGTAAAGGCGGATTAAAGGCAGCTAGTAAAGCCGTACCTATAGCTGGGACTGTATTAGCTGTAGGTGAAGGTGTTTATGATGGTTATCAAGCAATTTCACAACATAAAGAAAGAGTTAAGCGTATTGAAGCAGATACTACGTTAAGTAAAGAAGAAAAGAAAAAAGCACTATATGAATCGAGAAAAGAAAAAAATAAAGGTCTTGGTGGTGCAATTGGTGGAACGAGTGGTACGTTAGTAGGTATGGGTATTGGTATGGCAGTTGGTGGTCCAATAGGTGCAGCTATAGGTGGTTTAATAGGTTGGGGTGTTGGTAAATTAAGTGGTAATGCAATTGGGGAAGCAGTAACAAAAGAAGAGGATGATGAGAAAGCTAAACCTAAAGTTTCAGAAGATGAAAAAGCTAAGGAAAAAATTATGACAAATACATTAATCGTAGGTTCAGCTGAATTAGGAAGTATTAATTTAGCATCACCATCAACTAATAAAGAATTAGTAGATAGTTTATCTGATAAAGCCAAACCTAAAACATTAAACAATACTGAAGTTGATAGTATAATGAATAACGATACAATCAAGAATAAAGAAGTTAGTAATAGAGATTTATTATCAATGATACATAATGATGTTAAAGATATAAGAATTGGAATTACTGGAAAAGATTATGATACTGTAAGTCATATTGTACCTAAAAATCAATATGATACTAAAACTTATATTAGAGAATATGTACCTACACAAGTGTCAAATATGTATTCTCAGAATAATTCTAACAATAAAATAGACGTAAATATAAATGGAACAATAAAAATTCAAGGTGTCGGTAAAACTCAAGATTTGGATTTAACTGAAGTGTTTCAGTCACCAGAATTTCAGAGAATGATTATAAGTAAAATTAACGAAGGTTTTGCTAAAAATGGTAATATTGTCCAAACTAGAAGTTTAGACACAACACAAGCAATTATAGGTGGATTCTATTCACCAAAACAATTAAATTCAATCTAAAATATTTATTTATTAAGTTTAATTAATATATTTTAATTATGGCAAGTATTGGTGAAATAATTGATAATACAAGAAACGCAGTAAATTCTATATGTACTGAAGTAGGCTTAAGTCGAATATTTAGAAGGCTTAATCGTGTTTTATATGGACATGGTGGTTTAATGGCAAGACCTATTGGTATTGTTGGCAAAAATTATGATTTTATAAAAAATACATTATATTCAAATATTGGTAATGGATTTTTTACATATGATGGTTTTGGGGGTCCAATCAGTTCATTAGGTGACCCAGAATTAAACTTAAATTATGTTCCTTGGTTTATTGCTGATATAGATAAAAATAATTATGATACATACTTGAATTATGTAAATAGTATGTATTTTAATGGTTATATGTCACCATTAAACTTTTTAACGCAAGAAGAAAAAACTAGTTTTTTTGATTATAGAACAATTAAACTAGAAAATAATAATGTTGGTGTGGTAAGAAGTTATAACATATATGATACCTTGGCAGCAACAACATTAACAGCTAATAATGGACAATCTAACCCAAATGGATTTACTGATACTAGAACTGGTATAATCAATAATTTTTATCTTAATACTACATTACAAAATTCAGCTTATTATCACGATAACACTAATATATCAAATATCACACTAAATGCTTATGATAAATTTTGGTTTATTGGTGATAAAGGCATGATTAATAGTGATTTTACAATTATTAATGGTACTGTTTTATCTCAGAATGATTTAACCGACGATTTATTCGAACAAACACCAATTAATAGTGAATTTGGGTTTTATGATAATTTATCACAATCTGATGAAATAATTAATGCCACATCATACAAAACTAGACAATTTATATATAAGTCACTTTTAGGTAAAGATTTACTATATGATTATGGTTATGATATTGATTGGGATGATTATAATTTAAGTGAGCAAAAATATTATCCTAAAAAATATAAAACATATATATCAGTAATGACTGATAATGTTGGCAATGATTCAATCAATGGAAATGTAATTAGATATAAATTACAACAAGTTGGCAATGGACATAGTACGACTAGTAGAGAATTATATGTGTATGCCGAAAAAGAAGGTAATGTAGTTAATAATAAGCTAAATGGTGGTTCATTTAATGAAGGTATTGAATATAATAATTATCAGCCGTACCATTTAGTTTTAACAGATGATAAAAAAGACATAATATCATATACAAATGCATGTTTTAGAGATGGTAAATTTGATACTTTAATTGCTAGATTTCACACAAATGAATATGGTAGTCCAGCAGAAGCTATAAAATCTAGAGATATGTTATCATCAGCTATAAGCCAATATGGTATGTCTCATGGTAGAAATTTATTAAGAAAGAATCATTTAGAGGATTCTGATACTAATGGATATTCGGACCCATATTGTAGAGTATGGACATTCCATAAGCAATATCATAAATTAACAAATTTAATAAGACCACTATATGGTAATTCTGATAATATATCTGAAACCGTTATATCTAAATATCAATTTAACCGAGATAGATTGGAGAAATATGGGGTTAGAGATAAGAGTAATAGGTTAGTAAAAATAGCACCTACAAAAGTAAATGATATAAAAAATTGTATGTTCTCTATTGAAAATTTAGCTTGGAAATATGAGCAAAATGGCTTTATAGGACATGATGACCAAAAAGGACCATTAGGTGGGCGAATCATGTGGTTTCCCCCTTATGGCTTATCATTCTCAGAAAGTGTTAATGTAAATTGGAATCCGACTCAATTTATTGGTCGAGGTGAAAGTATATATACCTATACTAATACTGAACGAAGTGGCTCATTGTCGTTTAAAGTTTTAATTGACCATCCATCATTATTAAATGCTTGGAGATATGAAACAAATGATAGTGTGAATGGTTCAGTTGATGATGTTGATAGTAATGAACAGAAAATATTAAGATTTTTCGCTGGTTGTGAAATATTAACTAGTGAAAAACCGCCAAAACAAAAAGAGCCTGAAGTACCGATTAAACGAGTAATACCAGAAACACCTAAACCTCGACCTATTTTTGTTCAACGCAGAAGTACAAACACAATAGTGTTTTATGTTTTTTTTCCGAATGATTATAGCGGTGTTGATGATGCCGCAAATGGACTAGTCAAACCTATTGAGTATTTAATTAATGGTATTGGCTGTCAAAAGAATAATAATACTGATTTAGGTACAAATTTATCTAATAAATATAGTTTACAAAATGGTAATAGATGCGGTGGTTATGAATTAGGTAGAAATATAGATACTGGAATAAGCTGTGGGTTAGATGCTGATAATAAGGAAGTTACTTTATCAAATAATGTTAAAATAACAACATATAACGTTAATAATAAGACTGGTAAAAAAAATAATTGGGGATATAGAGTAGATAGTAAATATAAGAATGAGGTATTTAGAAACCCAAAAAGTTATTATGACACAACAGATTTTGGATTAAATGGAAAAAGTTATTTAAAATTGTTGAATTATCATACTGATGTTGACAAAGATTCATTGGGGACATTATTTAGTTTTATTGATGTCGCATATGCATTAGAACCTAATGTCAAAAACTTATTAGATGATTCAATATATGATGAAGACAGAGCTAAAATAATATCTGAGTTAATTGATGAATATGATGTTGTGTCTGTTGAAGCAAATGGATATGCATCATCTCATGGTTATGTGAAAAATAACAATGAATTAAATGAAAATAGGGCTAAAACTGTTTTAGATTGGTTAAACAAATGTAATCCTACTAAATTTACTAAAAGTAAATGTAAGGTGGTTAAAACAGGAATTGGTAATAAATTATCACATAATAATGCTACATCAATTGATGCTAAAGTATGGCGATGCGTAAGAGTTGTTATAAATTTAGAAAAAGAAGAATTAGTTGAACAACAACAAACATCAAACGAAACTAATGATGAATTAACAAATGTTGGTAAAATTAGTACTGAATCGGCAATTGAAAACGCTAACAATAATGCTGAAGATGATTTATTACAAGCTAATAACAATAGTAGTTCATCTAGTGCAACAAATTATAATGATGGATATGGTGATGAATATAAATTCTTTTCTAGTTTAGAAAAGAATAGTCCATTTTTACATAATAAAGTTGTGGATAAAATTAAATATTTTGACCCAGCATACCATTCTATTACACCAGAAGGATTTAACGCTAGATTAACGTTTTTACATCAATGTACTAGACAAGGTAGTACAAAATCAGCTAGTGATTTTGGCAAAGGTAGAACAAGTTCTAATTTATCTTTTGGTGCGCCACCAATTTGTGTATTAAGGATTGGTGATTTTTATAATACTAAGATAATTATAGAATCATTACAAATTGATTATGAAGATATAACTTGGGATTTAAATGATGAAGGTATAGGGGTTATGCCAATGATAGCTAATATAAATATTAGTTTTAAATTCTTAGGCGGTAGTGACTTATCTGGTCCTATTACTAGATTACAAAATGCTGTGTCGTTTAATTATTATGCAAATACAACAGTATATGAAGATAGGTCTGAATTAGTTGAATATGATGATAAAGGACAAATAATAAGTTTAAAAAAGAATAGATAATTATGTCATATAATAGATATACTAAATTTATTAATAATGGTAAAATAGAAAAAATACCATTTATAGAAATAGACAAACAACCAACTGATTATTATACATATTATGAACAAGGTAAAACTAGATTAGATGTGTTATCATATGAATATTATAATGATTCTAACTATGGTTGGTTAATTATGCAAGCAAATCCAGAATATGGTTCTTTAGAATTTAAAATTCCAAATAATTCTTTGATTAGAATTCCATATCCATTAGATACAGCATTGTCTATTTATGTTAAAAATATTGAAAAGTATAAACAATTATATGGTACAAATAGTTAATTTATATTATGGCAAAATCAAATTCAAATGTTTTATATTACGAACCAAATTATTCTAGTGGCTTAATAGCTACTGGTAATGGTGCTAATGATATTGTACAATTAGCACCACCAATGGAAGACTATTGCGTTGTTGTTGATTTGGCAGTTGAAGTTCCTGTTAGGCCACTATATGGACAAGTAAAAACTGGAGATAAAATATTACATGTTAGATACACATCATCAATTGATGGAAAGGCTAAAGTATCTTTTAATCAAGGTAGAAAATATCCAGGTTCAGATGATTATTACTTAACTACCGAACCCTTTGAAATGGGAACATTTTATGATATTAGTAGTGATAGTGGAAATACGGCTGAAATGTTTGGTATTAATTCTATCACAATTGAATATCAAACATATATGGTTCCAGTTGTAACAATACAATTTACTGATATAAGAGGGTTATCACTTTTTGGTGCAGAAGATTTAAGACATAATGTTACGTCAGATGAAGGTATAAAATATTCAGTAAATGATGAAATTGCTGGGTCATTTTTTAAATGTTTTTTTACTTTTCCATATCCTAAATTCAATATTACAGTAAAAGGCTTTTATGGTAATCCAGTATCTTATGAATTAACTTGTGCAGATTTCAGAGCTAATTTTGATTCATCTACAGGTAATTTTGGGGCAACAGCTAAATTTGTGGGTTATTCTTTTTCAGTACTTAATGATTTGACAATAACCTCATTATTAGCCTCGCCATATTCTGAATATTTTGGGAAAAAATATTGGGAGAATAACCAAGATAGATTTATATATTCTAATGGTAAACAAATGAGGCCAATATTAGAATTAATGAAAGACGTTGAGTCTATGGCTAGTGAATTAACTAAACTTGAATCTGATGATGAGTTAAATAAACTAAATGAACAATTAAATAGGCTGAACGCAGTTTGGACCGCACATAATAGTTATTTTACAAAGTTATCTTCAATATTAACTGAGTCAAATAATGATAATTGTATTATTGATAATGAAAATTATCGTATTGCCTCAATTACTAATATAACTAATAATAAAGATATTCAAAATCTTAATGAGATTTATGAAGAATTATGTCAACATGCTAATGTGTATAGTGGGTTAATATTACCACCTAAATTTGGTGATAATACATTAACATTGAAAGATTTGAAGGCACTCAATTATTATGGATGTAGTGATGGCGATATTATTAAATACTTTGAAGAAAGTCTTAGTGGTGGTAATTCATGTTATATATATGATGGGTCTGACTTATTAAAATTAATAGCAAAAAATAAAAATTCTTTAAATACAAATATTAAAAATAGACAATCAGAAGTTGAAAAGACTAAAAACAATAAATTAGAAGAAATTTTAGGGTTTAAACCTTCAGTGCAAAATATAACTGAATTAATATTAGCTCATGTTGAAACATTTATTCATGAATTGTATGCATGTGCTGAAAGTGTAATTAAATTACCAAAAAATAGTAACATTGAATTTAGAACTAAAAATGAAAATGGTGATAAAGATGCATTTTATGCATTCCCAACAGTTACTTCAGCAGTTACTGAAAACGGAATAACAAAAACTGAGAAGGCGTGGATTGGTAGTTTCGATTTGTCAGCACCAGAAGCACAATTGGTGGAAAGTTTATTAAATGCGACTAAACAAATAAGTGAAGAAACTAAAAGAATAGAAAATAATTTAACAGAAAATAATGAAGTATTTAATTTACCATTGAATGTGGAAATTCCTGTTACACCATGTGATTTTGTTGGTAATACTAATCCATATACCAATATAGTGTTAAGTGATAATTATGATATTTGTGGTAAGATTCTTATGAGGGCATTACTTATTAATAGCTCAGTTGTTAACATAACACAAGATGGCTTAATGCACGATATTGGTGTAGCTGATGCAAAAAATTTCTATAAGAATAACACGCCTACATATGAGTTTATTCGTAAAGCTATTGATGATAATGGTACATTTACTACACATAATATTATTAACTTATTATTAGGTGGCGAAAGTGTTTTAAGGAGTGGGAATAATATTCCTTGGATTAATCATTTATATAAGTTTGAGAATTTAGCTTCAAACGATAACAAAATAATTTGTGATTATATAAAAAATAATAAAAACGGAAAATGTTTGATACCAGTAAATGATTTTAATTGGGAAAAATTACGATTAGCTGTTTCAATGTCAATAACAAACACTATTGATAATAGTGACGCATATTATACTCAAGGTTTTGCTAGTAGAAATGCCAATAGATTTTTTGTTTCTAAAGATTGGGAGATGTATAGTAACTATACACCACCAACAATTGAAGGTTTGAATGCTTTAAATAATAAATTTAAATTTGATATTACAAATGGGAATATTTGTTCCTATTACAGTAATATATATGACATTAACTCAATGGTTGGTCCCAAATTAACTATGGAATATCAAACGATTCAATTATATGATAATAAGAAATTTCCTACTGTAATACCATTAACTTTACTAGATAATAGTAAATATTCTGATAAGAAGTGTATATTAGATAGTAATGATGATACAATTGAAATAATTTCATATGATGAAAATGATAATGAAATTAAATATGAATTAGAAACAATAACTAAAGACGATATTAAAAGTATTTATCAAAATAAATTAACTGATGTGAATAATTATACTATTAATTATTTATGTGGCTTTTATGATGGTGAAGTTAATGAAAATTTCAGTATTTTTGGACAATTAGATTATTATAATCTGCTTGCGACTAACAAAAAAGCCGCAGCGTTAATGTTTTTAAGTAGTTTTAATTTGAATTATGACATTTTTAAACATGATTTAATAACTAATAATGTTTTTTATTGTCCATAT
Organism: uncultured Bacilli bacterium; assembly: GCA_944332505.1. Next base: position 108,114 of record CALVKC010000003.1, on the reverse strand, counting down.
TTAGTATTAATTACATTAGGTGGTTATTTTTATAAAATAGACAATGAAAAAGAATTCAGCAATATAACAGATATTGAATGGCTAGATATGTCTGAGTTATATGAAGAATTAGCTGATGAAATTAAGATAGAATTGATATTCATGTTTGAAGAATGGTTTAGAAATGAATTTGATGAGATTAATAACCAATTATCAATCCATACAAAGAGTAGTAATTATACAGTAAATAATTTTTTCTCTGAGTTATTCACTAAATGCAAAGGTACAGATAATTCAGCTAGAAATATAATTGATTTTTTAAGAGATAAGTTACAAGATAATTTTTTTGAGAATTATTCTATAATACAATATTATGAGGATACTACTTTTTATGGAAAAGTTATTAAACAAATGTTTAAATTAATTAATCGTGAAACATCTGATTATATATCTAAGTTAACTAATTTATTTTTCACTCCATGTATTGTAATTAATTGTATTGGTAATCCTATTAAAAAATCAAACATGTTGAATATAAATGAGATATTATATAATCCATTTGCTAAATATATTGAAGGGTTTGTTGAAGGTCTAAAACAATATGGTAATGACATAATTAATACTGATACCTCAACGGCATCAAATATTGTGTCAACACAAACAAACGAACAAATTAAAATTGCATTATATAACTATTTAAAAATTATTTGGGATAGATGGTTGAGTGGTAATCCTAAAGAGGGTGGTAAAACAACAATATGGGATTTGGATAAATTAAAAGAACGTTGGCATTATTTAGATTCATATTACAACAAATTAACCGATAAAGCAACAATTAATATTATTGATTTTGTTAAAGATATTGTTAATGCCTATGATACTATTGGTTGCAGTGCATTATCTGTTATGTCATCTACATATGCTAGAAGTAGATATTTACTATTATGTGTTCAAAATTTTGCTAGCTTAATAAATGATGAATTAATGAGGGATATGTTTAAGCCTATTCCATATAATTCAATTACAACATCTATGGTTAAATCATTGCCAGATTTTATAGTTATGTACACTAACGAACCATCATCAAAATTAGATATACCTGGGTCTAAATATAAAAATGATAGTTATATGATAGGTGGCGAAGAATCACAACTACCTCAAGCTATTTTAACTAAAGAAATTGGTAAAAACAATGAGAAAGGGTATAAAATACCAGCATTTGGTGTGACTTTTGGTGGGCAATATCAAAGTTATTTTAAAGATATACAAGTTGGAATGGAAAATCCACAAGTGACTGACCAATCGTTACAAGCCCAATTTGAAATAGTTAAAAAATTGGATACGAATGATGCTATTGCGGTAGGGCAAGATTTGTTTACCATTTATTCAAATCAATCATTTACTTGTACTGTTAAAATGATGGGTTGTGCTTGGGTTCAACCACTAATGTACTTTCAATTAAATAATATTCCTATGTTTAAAGGAACGTATTTAATTCAAAAAGTTACACATTCGATTAGTCCTGGAAATATGGAAACTGTATTTACTGGCACTAGAATGTCTAGTTTATCTACACCGTTTGTTGAAAATGGATTATTGAGTAATAGTAGTTTCCAAAGTGGTGGTGATGAAGATAATGTTATGTATCAAGAATGGAAAGAAGCTAATATATATAATGATTGTGAATATAAATATTTTAATCCTTTATATTCATCTATTGATAATGGCATATCAGAAAATGTGCTTAATATGACAGTAAAAGAATATGGGTTAACGTATGGTAATGGTCAATATGATGGGTGGTCGTTTGATTTATCAAGCAAGTATGGTAAAACTATGAAAGAATTAATTGCTGATATTATGTTTGGCGAGGCTGGTGGATTAGATGACTTATCTTTAAAGATTATTGTCGGGGTATTGTTTAATCGTTACAAATCAGCTGGTAATAATTTTTGCAAAGTATTGTATAATAGTGCGCAACATGAAACTTCAAAAAATTGTCCAGAAAATTTAAAAAGTAGATATGAAGCGTTAATTGATGAGATTTGTATAAATACGCCATATCAGATGGTTGGGGAAACAACACATATTTTAAAAAAAATACCGATTTGGAATAATGGTGTAAATACTAATACATATTCATCAGTTAAAACAATTAATGAACATGATGTTAAATCAATGGATGCTTATTGTACAACAAATGGATATGATACAAATTATAATAGGACTAAAAATCCTGATGAACCACTAGAGCCGAAAGATGGTTTTTGGCATAAAAGTGAATATTTATTCCAACACGATGGTAAAGAAAGAAATGGACATGTTATTGTTGCTAGTGGATGGCAATCATCAAAACCAGGAACTGAACATTGGCAACCACAGCAAAATAAATATGTAACATCTAATGATGAATATCCGTCTGTATTAGCTAATAACTTATTTGACAGCATCAAAAAAACGATAGAGTATTCAGATAATATTAAAATTAGTAATATATCAATGAGTGGACTTGATAAAAATAATATAGATTCATTTAAGATAACTTGTTCATCAGATAATGGCATGGCTCAAATTTTTGATGTTATTTTAAATACTTATTATGACCATTTTTCTGAACTATATTGGGTTGTTGACAAAAGTGGAAGTGAATTACCTAAATATATACAAGTGAAGGCATGTGAAAACGCAGATAAGATAATAGCAGTAGGCGTTTACGATAAATCAACATCAAATCAAGTATCAGTAATTAATCAGTATAATGGGTTAAATGAATTGTTTTATTTATCTTTACATAAAAGATACGGTGATTTATCAGTAACTAGTCAATTATTTAAAATTGAATGTAGAAATTTTACAAGTATTACCTCTAAAGAAAATTGGGAAACTGAAGTTAAAGGCTTATTAAATGGTGAGGTTTTACCTTGTCCTAATGGTAATAAAACTGATGATTCTAACAACATTTTATCTGGAGCACGTATTGGATTAGCTGCTGGTGGTCCTATGGGTGCAGTTATTGGTGGTGCAGTAGCTTGGATAGCTGATAAATTGAATAATAGTAAATATAGCTGGAATGGTGTTGATGTACCTCAGAATAAACAATTACCACAAACAGTTGTAATTTATAATCCTAACATTTTAAAGGCTGTTGAATATATCAAAAATAAAGTTAAAAATAATGCTGATGAACCAGGACAATGTGCGGCATATGTTAGGGAAGCTCTGATGTCACCTAATGGTGGTAATTTTGTTGATATTAAAGTATATCCATATTCAGCTTGTTGTTATGCTAAACACTTACCTAGTTGGGGTTTCAAATGTGTATATAGAGGTGTATCAAAAGAACCTATATCAGATAAAAATTATAAGCCAGAGACTGGTGATATCGTTGTTATTGCTGGTGTATCTGGTAATAATAGTAATAGTCATGGTCATATACAAATGTATGATGCTAATACGAATTTATGGTATTCTGATTATGCTGAATCTGATATATGGTGTTATAATTCACCAGGCAGGCCATATATGGTTTTTAGGTATCCTAATAAAAATTAATTGTTAAAATTTGTTTTATTTATAAAATAATTGTATTTTTGAATAAAATATAATTTTATGTTAGGTACTATTATAACAAATAAGAAAATAAAAAATAAGATTGGTTTTGTTAATGTTGTTAATGACATGTCTGTTGTTGACGATTTAACAAAGCCAATACTAATTATCGGGTATTATGAAGCAAAAAAACTCTTTCCTAGAATTTCCATATTAGATAAAAAAATTAAAGAAAATTTATTTTGGACATATGGTAAGACTGAGAAAAGGGATGAATACGAACATGATATTAAGAAATTTTATGAATATGTCATTAACATTAGTGTTAATCAATTAAAATATTACTATATTAATATATTAACAATTAAATACAGTAAAATAAAAAAGTTAATTAATATTTTGAATAATGCTAATAAGAAATATATTTATATAAATAATAAAATGGTATATATATATTATGATAATTACGTTATTGGGTTATATTTAGAGATGTTTGATTGGGTTAATGTCAGCAAACAAAAAGTATTATCTAAGATAACTAATTGTAATAATGCAATAATATATGAAAATGACTCTTTTTTAGATTTGATGATAAAGAGAATAATTAATAATAAAAAATATGCAACACCATATTTTATATATTTACAAGATATGAAAACATGAAACATAATAACACATTAATAGGAATCTTTACTTCTAAAAGAAAAATAATTAACATATTATCAATATTAAAAGAATCTTTTGGCGTTAATTTGAATAAAATTAGAATTTATTCGATTAATGATGACGAAAATGAATACTTAATTACAATACAAGTTAAAAATAAAGAAATTTATCTCAAAAATATTCATGGATGTACAATATTACATTCAAAAAATAATTGTTTATTTTCAATAAATGCTTTAAATAAGTTAATTGAAGATAAAAATGGTATAGTTAGTCACGATTATAGGTTAAATTGGGAAGAATATAAAAATAAACTTATCATGTTAATAAATGGACAATTAAATATACATGAAATCCAATTAATAGAAGATAAATGCACTGTTATTTTCCAATAATTAGATATTTATATTAAAAAGTCATATGAAACGTTTTATAATTAAAAGGGTAAAGAATAAGAAATTACAAAAAAGAATAAATACTGTAAATTTATTCGATGAAAAATCAAATTGTGTAACTAATGAATCATTAAATAAATCGACTATGGAAACTAAAGAAAAAATAAAGTTAGCGGCTGAAATTTTAAATAATGACCAGCATAAAGTTAAAAAATTAAAAAAAGATAAGAGCATTATAGAACGTACTGAAAGTTCTAAAACGATAATAACTGAAGATAATAAAGAATTGCTAAGAGATTAATGATGGATAAAAAATATTTAAAAGATAAAAAATTATTAGAGGCTCATAAGCAATTTATGAAATTATGCGAATGGTCATATGTGCCTACTAATTTAGAAGAAGATGATGATACTAATGAGGATGATGCAATGTCACAAGATAATGGTGACATGAGTATGCAGCCACAACAAGGTGATGGCAATTCTGATATGAATATGGGGCAATCGCAAGATGGTAATAATATGGATTTGCCACAGCAAGACGACATAAGTATGCAACCACCACAAGATGGTGAAAATATGGATATGCCACAACAAGATGAAATGCCTTTTGGTGATAATGAGCCACAAGAAGAAGATGATGTTATTGATGTTGATGACATTACCAACGCTCAAGAAAAAATGAATACAAAGGTTAATCATGTTGGTACTGAACTTGGTCATGTGGATGCTAAAATAGAAGCATTATTGAAGTCGTTGGATAAAATGGAACAAATGATTGATAATAATAATCAAGAAATTGCCAATTTTAAACAAGAGTTTGAAAAAAGAAATCCAACACAAACTGAAAAATTAAATTTAAGGTCATTAGATTCTTATCCATTTAATGTTAGCCCTAAAGATTATTGGGAAAAGAAAGGCATTGACCCTAATAGTAATTACAGTGGATATAGTGATAATGATGAAAGCACTACTTCAGAGTATGAAATAACTAATAATGATGTTGACAATTTCAACGAAAGAGAAATTGAAGATTCTTTTGCAATAGAAGATGAATTAAATCAAGATATTAAAAAAATATTTGGATTATGATAATAGTATATAATAAACTTTTGCCATTTGGAAATTATAAGTTATTTAATCTTTTTTCTATAGTTTTTTCTAAAAGTAAAAATTTATCGGATAAAGATAAAAATCATGAAAAAATTCATAGTTTACAAATGTTAGAATTAGGCGTTGTTGGTATCGCATTATTGTTGATAATATGTTTAATTGCTAAAATATCAACATTGTATGCATTATTGGGAGTGTTATCATTTTATGTATGGTATGGGGTTGAATATCTCATTGTTCAATGTTTTCATAAAACACAAAATGAAGGGTATCATGATATATCATTAGAAGAGGAAGCTTACATAAATGATGATAATTTAGATTATATTCATAATAGAAAACTATTTAATTGGGTTAAATATTTAAAACCTAAATCATATTAATATGAAATACAGGTATAATATAATACCTGTATTTTTGTTTTTTTAACATTTTTTATATATATTTGTAATATAAATTTTAATATACGTTTAATAATTTTTTTAATTTTTTATTTTATTTTTTTTATGAGTAATTTTAAAGTTAATATTAATGTTGATGACATTTTAAATCAAAGAGAAAAAGAAACAACTAAAGTTTTACAAAACACATTTAATGTGAATAATTATTTGCAAGCTAGACTTGGTGATAATGAGGATAGTAAAGACATTACCATTAGATTATTACCTTTTAGTCCAGAAGGTGGCAGCCCCTTTTATAAGGTTTATATGCACCAAGTCAAAGTAAGTAAAGAAGTTTCCCCTAGTGGTTGGAAACGTTTTCCATGCCCGTCAAAAAATCACATTTCTGAACCATGTCCTTTTTGCGAAACGGCTGAATTAGCTAAAACATTAAAAAAGAATGCTACATCTGATGTAGATAGAAAACGTTTTGAAGAGGCTGAAATAGCTAGTTATGCTAAACCAATGTGGTTGGTTAGATGCATTGAAAGAGGTCATGAAGAAGATGGTGTTAAATTTTGGTTATTTTCAGACAGTAAACAAAAAGATGGTGTATATGATAAAATATATGCAATCTTTAAAAAACGTTTAGAAAAGGGTAAAAATATTTTTGATGTGAATGAAGGCAAGGATTTATGTTTATCTTTGACTAAAGATTCTACTGGTAAAACTAGAATAACAATTACTGATGAAGATGAATTAACACCATTAACTGATAACTATGATTTAGGTTTATCATGGATAAACGATAGTAAATCATGGACAGATGTTTATAAAGTTAAACCATATGAATATATGTCAATTATTATTCGTGGTGGTGTACCAGTTTTTGATAAAGTTCAACAAAAGTATGTTGATAAATATGAAACTAATGAACATACAGTAAAAGAAACTGAATCTTCGGACATTCCAGAACACGAAGAAGTTTCATTGATAAAAAATAATATGGAGAACACATCTACGAATATTGTAGATGATGACGATGATTTGCCATTCTAAAATAATTTATAATTAAATTAATTATATGAATCAAAGTAAATTGTATTTTTATTATGGAACTATGGGTTCAAGTAAAACTTTAAGATTATTAACCACGGCATATAATTTTGAGGAAAATGGTATACCTTTTATGGTTTTAAAGCCTAAAACTGATACTAGGGATGGTGATGGAATTATTAGGTCTAGAATTGGGATTGAACGTAATTGTGTTATGATATCTGATAATGAAGATATATATAGAGCAGTAGAATGTTATAACAATATTTTATTATCTACATTATCTAAATTAGAGTGGATATTGATTGATGAGTGTCAGTTTTTGACTGAAGAACAAGTTAATCAATTGGCTAAAATAGTTGATAATTTGAATATAAATGTTATGTGTTTTGGATTGCGAACAGATTTTCAATCTAAGTTGTTTCCTGGGTCTAAACGGCTTTTTGAATTGGCTGATACAATAGAAGAAGTTAAATCTAGATGTAGTTGTGGAAGAAAGACTTCTATAAATGCTAGATTTGATTCGTTAGGGAATCTAATTTTAGATGGTAATCAAATAATGATTGGTGGTAATGATTTATATAAACCATTATGTCGTAAATGCTGGATGGAATTATCCAAATTAAACTCTTAACATAAATTTAACATATTAAATAGTTATGAAACAAGCAATAAAGAAAAAAGAAATTTTGAAAAAACCATGTGTTGCTGACATTATGGCAAAAATGGGCATGACAGTAGATGAAAATAATTTAGAAATGTCCAATGCTGATAAGCCAATGGACTTTATACCATTGCCAGAAGCATTTTCTAATGCCGTAAAATTGCCTGGTATACCACAAGGTTATACTACAATAATAACTGGTTGGTCAAATACGGGTAAATCAACAATAAAGAATTGTTTAATTGCTTCATGTATTAATAATGGTATATTACCAGTTATTTTTGAAACTGAAAGTAACTTTGATTTTAAATATGCAATTAACTGTGGTGTGAAAGCATCCCCTATATATGGAGAGGTTGATGTTGAGTATGTGGATGAAGAAACTGGTGAAATAACATTGAAAAAAGAGACTAGAATAATTAATTATGTTGGTGAGTTTCTTTATTTTGATACTAAACAATTATGTGCCCAATATGGAGATAATGATTATTCAAGTGGTAAGAAAACTAAAACAAAGCGTAAAACAGCCGTAATTGAGGATATTGCATATGCTATGAATGACATATTAGACATGCAAGAAAGAGGTGACATACAACAGCCTATTTGTTTTATATGGGATTCAATTGGGTCAATAGGTTCATATAAATCTTTAGTGTCTAAATTAGGTAATAATATGTTCGATGCTGGTGCTATTTCAGTGGCATTTAACGGGTTACTTAATTCACGAATACCGATGTCTAGAAAGGTCAGTGAGCCATATTTTAATACTTTTGTGTGTGTTAATAAAATATGGAACGATTCAATGAATTCTGCTATGGGGTTACCATCAATTGAATTAAAAGGTGGTAAAACATTCTTTTATGGTGCTAGATTAATCATGCATTTAGGTGGCGTTGCTAAAGCAGCAACTAAAAAATTATCAGCAACCGCTAAAGGACAAACATATAATTATGGTATTGTTAGTAAGATTAAAGTTACTAAAAATCAATTACCAACACCTTTTAACGTTACTTATGAAGGTGAAATTGCATGCGTTCATAACGGATTATGCTGTCCAGAGAAAATAGACGAATATAAGAAAGTTTACATTAAAGACATCTTAGATGGTATAACACAACAGACTGATAACACTGAATTTTCAGTAAATGAGAATGATGTAACTTTTAATGAAACTGAAGAAATGGAAATTATATAAAAAAAAGCCCTATTTAGGGCTTTTTTTTATATAATTTAATATTTATTATTAAATAATAAACCAAATATTGAATGATTTATGAAAAAACAACTAATCAGATTAACTGAAGAAGATTTAACTAAAATTATAGAATCAACTGTAAATAGAATTATAACTGAAAATGAAGAAAATGAAGGCTTTTGGAATAGTTTAAAAAGTTTTGGTGGACAATATGCTAAAAAAGGTGCAACAACAGCACAGAATTTTGGTAATAAAATGGGAACTAAAATGAGACAAGGTTATGATAATGTAAAACAGAATGTCCAAAATGCTAGTGCTAACATGAAACAAGGGTATAATAACATGAAACAAGATGTTCAAAACACATGGCAAGGTGCAAAAAGAGATGGTTCTATGAGTGATATGTTAAAAGCATTTAATAATTTTAAGGCTGCGTTAGAAAAATTCAGACAAAGTGGCGGACAAATTAACCCACAATTAAATAGTAGAGTTGCAGGAATTGAGAAATTTTTAAAGGCTTATCAATCAAATTATTAATAAAAAACAAAAAAAAGGGGAGATTATTCTTCCCTTTTTTTATTAGTCCATCCTTTTATAAAACCTTTAACGAAGTTATGTGGAAACACTATCGTATAAGCCACAATTTTACAAACATTTTCTAACATAGCACTGATTTTTATTTTTTACAAAGATAATATAATAATTTAATATTACCAAATATAATTTTATTTTTTAACAATTTTTATTATTATGAATTAAGTATCTCAATAGTTTTATTGGCTTTATTTTCATTTAATCCATCTTTATGTGCGTCACATTTAACAAAAAAAGGTTTTTGATAATCATAGAAATCATCAATATCATCTAAAATACAATATTGTTTAATGTTACTATGTTTTTTTAGATATTCGTTAATTTCGTCCCCTCTATGCACATCATAACCAATTAACCAAGGGGTTACATCATATATTTTATGTTTTATACCAACTTCTTTGAATATTTTTTTTAGATTAGAATCTAATCTCCAAGAACTGCTTACAACTAATTTAGCATCTGTTTCATCTAATATTTTATTTAAATATGAAACAGACGTTGGGTCAAATTCAGTATAAGGATAGTTATTATGAACTAGTTCTAGTTTACTTATATTTTGATAAAATTTTTCATGATTTAATACCCCATCAATATCCAAAAATAATATTTTCATTCTTTATATTTTTATACAAATATAATAAAATATTACTATATTATCAAATAATATTTTGTTTTTTAGTATTTTTTATATATTTTTACACAAAAATTAACACTTTTATGAGAAGTAAATTAAGAAATGAAGATGAAAGATGTTCTAATATTGTTTCATCTTTACTAGATAAAATGTTTTATAATTTAACTGATGATTTTGAAAGGGTTTTTGATTTAGATAGACAAGTTAAAGGTATTGATACTATTTTTAAAATAGGTGATAAAACATATTTATGCGATGAAAAGGCTGCTATTAGATATGTTAACAAGAAATTAAATACATTTTCTTTAGAATTGTTTTTTGTTAATAGTAGTAATAAATTAACTTATGGTTGGCTTTTAGACGATAAAAAGATAAATAATTCATTCTTATTTATTTGGATAGATAAGGCTGATAATGATATTTTACAATCTGAAAAAGATATTAAAGAAATTGAAATAGCATTGGTTTGCAAAAATAGAATAATAGATTTTTTAGATAATCTAGGTTGGAATAAAGAAAAATTATTAAAGAAATGTGAAAATATAATATATACTAAAACAGAATATTTAGGTAATTTATACATTGATAAATGTAAATTTTCATATTCCACTAAATTAATTGAAAAACCAATTAATATATTAATTAGTAGAGAGGATTTAAAAAAAATCAGCGATTTTAACATTAAATATAAACTATATAATAATTAATTATATTATAAACGTATTGTCTAAATGAAGCAAGTTATTAAAAATACAATTAAAGAAACATATGGCATAACTGATGAACCTACTATATATACATTATTATTAGATATGAATTCTATAATGAAAATGTCTTTGGTAGATAAAAGAATTAATTCTAATGGACAAGAATATGGGATGGTGTATCAAACTTTATTACAAATAAAAAAGCAATTAGAAAAAAAAGATTTTAACTTTGTTTATGCATTATATGATGGTGATAATTCTGGATTATTAAGATATCATATATACAACGAATATAAATCAAATAGAGATAAACATTATGAATTGATTGGTGGCGTTAGTGATTACGATAAAAAAATAAATGAATATTGTAAAAAAGTTATAGACTATCACAATGGTAAAAAAAACGTTACACATAAGCGTAATGAAACTGACGATGAATCATTTGAAAGGCAACGAAATATAATATTTACTTGCCTCGAAGAATTATATTGCCGTAATGTTATATGTGATGAAATCGAAGGTGATGATTTAATAGCATATTATGTCAACCACAAGAAGCCTAATGAAAAAATTGTGATAGTTAGTGGTGATAGAGATTTGACACAATTAATATCTGATGATGTTTGTGTTTATGTAACACAATTAAAAAGATATATTACACCAAATAATCATATTAAATATATTGGTTATACACATGAAAATGTGTTAATAAAGAAAATATTATGTGGCGATGTGTCGGATAATATAAAAGGTATTAAAGGTATGGGTGAAAAAACATTTTTCGAATTATTTCCAGATGCTAGAACCAATAAATACACGATTGATGATATTTTATGCAAAACTAATGATTTAATTGAAGCTAGGAAATCATCTGGTAAAAAACCATTGGCAGTTATGGAAAATATCATAAATAAAGTGACTACTGGTTCTCAAGGTGACAAAATATTAGAAATAAATGATGCGCTAATAAATCTAAAGCATCCATTATTAACAGATGAGGCTGTAAAAGAGATGACTAATATTATGTATGCGCCATTAGATATTGATAATCGTAATTTTAAAAATTTATATTCTATAATATGTGAAAATAATATTATAGAATTATTAGATGAGGAAAAATTCAGTAATTTTTTTGCCAGTTTTTACGGTTTAATTAATAATGAAAAAAAATATTCTCAGAATATAAATGATTAATTTGTTTTTTTAAAAAAATATATATATTTTTGCAATGTTAATTAATGTTAATTTTATTGTTTAATTTTAAAATTTAAAAAATATGGAAAAAACAGAAACTAAAGAATTTCGTGAAGAAAGATTTGAATTTGCACTTTATGTAAATAACAATTTAATCTGTAAAAGAAATTTTAAAATCAATAATTATATTGATGGTAGTATGCAATCGTTTAATTTTAAAGATACTATTGATGAAATAGTAGAAATGATTAATTCTGATTTAAAATCTAAAAGCAGAGTATATACATGGTATTATTTCGACGAAAACAATATAGATGATGAATTTAAAGAACCATTGTTGAAACCTTGGGAATGTACATTTAAATTTGTTGTAACTGATAATAAGATTCCAGTGATAACTAAAATATGGGATGGATATGGTTATCCTAAATCTATTAGAGAAAAAGTCGATATAGCTAATAAGACAGTCAAAATAACTAATAAAGATGGTAAAACTTTTGTTTATGATAAAGAGAGTTATTTTGAGTCTAATAAGGACAGATTATCGCCAGAACTTTATGTTTTAAAGGCACAAATCATGGATAAACCAGATTTGTTGATTGCAATAACTAAAAAAATATGTGAAACATGTTCTCCAAGAGAAGGGTCATTCCAAACAACAAGTAATTATATGTTAAATCAAGTTTATACTAGTGATAGTAATTCTGATGTGGAAGAACTTAAGAATAAGGCATATAACTATCCGACACATGAATGGAATAAAAAAGTTATTTCAAATTGGAATAAAATTTTACGTGATAAAACAAAAAAATATTTTTCTACATTATACTAATATTTAACATGGCTAAAAACGATAGACAAAATTTAGGTTATTTGGGTGAAGAATTTCAATATAAGTTAATCCATACGTTTATGGAAGATAAAGAATTCTTCAAAGATTTAAATACTATTGTAGACCAAAATATGTTTACAAACCCATCGTTAAAAGTGTTTGTCGGTGTCATGAAAGATTATTATGAACGAGAAGAATCAGTACCGTCATACACAATGATGGAGATATCGTTAAATGAAAAGGCTCATAACGATATTGAGAGAGAAACTTTTTTATCCGTTTTAAATAAAATTAAAGAAACTGAGACTGATGGAGTTGAATATGTCAGAGAATTGGCTGAAAAATTCTTTAAACAACAAAATATTGTTAAAACTGCTAATGAAATATTGAGAATTGCTGGTGATGGTGATACATCTAAATATGAAAAATGTGTTGAATTATTGAATGATGCTCTTAATCAAGGCAATAGAGAAGTTTTAGGTTATAGTGTTTTTGACGATATTGGGGAGACATTATCTGATGATTATCGTGTTGCAATACCTACTGGTATTGGTAAGGTAGACGAAGCCTTGGAAGGTGGATTGGGAAAAGGTGAATTAGGTGTTATTATTGGTTCTTCTAGTTTTGGTAAGGCTCAACCTCTAACAAGTAAAATATTAACCCCAAATGGATGGAAATTAATGGGTGATATGAAAGTTGGGGATAAAGTTATTGGAAGGGACGGAGCTTATCATGAAGTGGTGGGTGTATATCCTCAAGGAATTAGACCTATTTATAAAGTAAAATTATCAAACGGTGCTGTATGTGAATGTGACATCGAACATTTATGGAATGTTAATTCTTTTTACCAAAGAAGAGGGAAAAAATATGTTAAAGGAATTTCTAAAAATAAGAATGATAAATTATATATTCCTGATTTGACATATAAAACTATGACTTTACGTGAAATTATAGATAAAGGTATTGTAAAATATAATGGTAAAACAAAGTATTATAATTTTAAAATACCTAAAATGGGGGTAATTTCATTTAACGAAAGAAATGTTCCAATTGACCCATACTTATATGGCTATTTTATTGGAGATGGATACGCAAAAAGAGAAAATATCACTGTCGGTACATTAGATAAAGATTTTATTGAAGGAGAATTAAAACAAATAATTAAAGAGGATTTATCAGTTCAATATAATCATAAACGAAAAATATGGAATTTTCAAATTAAAGGCAATACTAGAAATTTGATTAGGGAAATATTTGGCGAATGCATGGCATATGATAAGAAAATTGATGATGTATTTCTTTATAACACAAAAGAAATAAGAATAGCACTACTTCAAGGACTAATGGATTCTGATGGATACGCAAATAAAAATGGTAGTTGCGAATTTTCGTCAAAAAGTAAGACGTTAGCTGAACAAGTTAAGTGGATTGTTGAGTCTTTAGGTGGATGGGCATCTATTGTGAAACATAATAGCGGTTATTATTCAAAAAAGTATAATAAATATGTAGATTGTGGGCTTAGATATAGAGTAACAATTTCACTTTGTGATGAAACTATTAAATTGTTTAGGTTAAAACGAAAACAAGAAAGGGTGAAATATAGAACTAAGTTAAAAGACTCATTATATATTGTTTCAGTTGAATACGTTAGGGATGATTATGCACAATGTATTATGGTTAATTCTGATGAACATTTGTATATTACTGATAATTTTATTGTAACTCACAATACATCAATGACAACAGCAATGGCATCATATGCTGCAACATATAAATGTGAACAGAATAATTATAGCGGATATAAAGTACTTCAAATCGTCTTTGAGGATAGAATTAAGCAAATTCAAAGAAAACATATTGGTCGTATAACTGGTGTTGAGGCAAAAGATTTGTCTAAAAAAGACAAAATTGATGAAGTAAAGAAACAAATATCTAATTATGAAGATTATGATTTATTAAATAAAAATTTAAAAATTGTAAGATTTCCATCTGGCGAATTAACTGCGAATCATTTACGTAGGTTTATTAAAAAGCTAATAAATAGCGGTTTTAAACCAGATATGACTATTGTAGATTATTTCGAATGCCTTTCACATATAGGTGATGCTAGTACCTCTAACGAATATGAAAAAGAGGGTAAGACTATGAGAAAATTGGAATCTATGGCTGGAGAATTCGATATGGCCTTATGGATACCGACACAAGGAACTAAAGAAAGCGTAAACTTAGAATTAGTTACTATGGATAAAGCAGGTGGTTCTTTCAAAAAAATACAAATAGCACATATTGTTATGTCAATTGCTAGAAGTATGGAAGATATTGATGCTAATAGGGCTACGATTGCTTTATTAAAAAATAGAGCTGGAAAAAGTGGAAAAGTGTTTAATAATGTTGAATTTAATAATGGAACATGTCGAATTAGTACTGACCATGTGGATGAATTTGATAATATGATTGAGTATAATAAAAATTCTCAGAAGCAAAGAGATGAATTAGTGAGTAAAATTTTTGAGATGACTCAATCATCAAAGAAAAAATAATTTTTATAATTGTTTATATCAATGGTTATCACTAAGTTATAAAGTGGTAACCATTTTTTGAACATTTTAATCTAATTTTTTATTAATTAATAGACTATTTATATTAACATAGATTAAAACGTTTTAATTAAAAAAATAATAACACAAAAAAAACAATAGATATATCAATGAACGTTAGAAAAAGTGACAATTCGATTGAAGAATTTAATATTGGTAAAATAAGTAGGGGTATATGTGAAGCATATACTAGTGTTGGTGAAGATTGCCCAGAAGGATTAATAGACTCATTAGTTAAAAATTTATATGTATATGATAATATTAAAACTTCTGAAATAAGAAGGCAAGTTGAAGAATGTTTAATGTCGGTTAATAAAAAAGTTGCTAAAGCGTATATAACTAAATTTGAAAAGATAATTGGAGATGCAAAAGAAATGAAAAAACAACAAGATTTCATTCTAAATTATATAAATGCATCTAACGCCTCTACTGGTTCTAAATATGATTCTAATGCTAATGTGGAAAAAAAGAATATTGTTACATTAGGCCAAGAGTTACCAAAAGGTAAAAATATAGCATATAATAGATATATTATGCATAATAAAATTAAATCGTTGTATAGTAAGAAATTAGCAGACCAATATATTAAAGATTTAGAAAGACATGTTTTGTATAAACATGATGAATCTGGAACACCTGGGATGCCTTATACGTATTCGGCTAAAGAAACTATTGAAGTTAAATATAATGATAGGCATTTATTTTTACCATTTGACTTATTATGGGAAGTATTAGATGAAGACCCCGTTTTAGTTAATGAAGTAGATGATGTTTGGCAAAAATATCCAAATAATTTATATGTAAAAGATAGAGACAATACTTTTACTCATGTAAGTGCAGTAACAAAAAAATTGCGTAAAAGGGATTTAGTTAGAGTGAAAACTGCATTTGGGGAAGATGTTATTGTTACTGATAATCACCCTATGATTATTGATAAAGATGATGTAAATAAAACAATTGAAGCTATTAATTCGGAAGGGTATAAACAATTTAAAATAGATGAAAAACTTGATTTTGATGGTATATCTGTTATAGATATGAGTCAATGTCCAGATATTCAAGAAGTATCAGATGAATATTGTGTTAATTATTTAAATCAACCTTTTAAAAGATTTTTATCTGTTGATGAAGAATTAGGGTATTTAGTTGGTTTTTTTGTTGGTGATGGCAATTATAATATAGGTAAAAATAATGGAAGTATTGTTTTTACACAAAAAGACAGAAATAAATTAGTCCAATTAAATAACATATTATTTAAAAAATTAGGAATTATTGGAACTATTAGATATAAAAGAGATAAATATAATTGTTATAATCTAACAATATCTAATAATGTGGTATGGTGGTTATTATCATATGTGTTTAAAATACAAGATAAGTCTGAAAATAAAATATTACCATATAATTTATTAGAATATAATGAAGATTTTGCCAATGGGTTATTAGGCGGGCTAATTGATGCAGATGGTTCTGTGAATGATTGCCAGTTAATGGTTAGATTATCATCTAGAGCTGGAATACTACAAACTACAGCTTTGTTAAGGCATTTTGGATATGGTGTTGGAAATATAATGCAAAATTTGCCATTTTCTAATAATGATTCTTATAAAACTAATTATACTCTTTGGGGTGTTAATTGCTCTGTTAGACATGACTCTATTGAAATTAGAATGTGTGATAAGTTTAAAAAAGTAAGAATAAGTGAATCATCTTTAAAATATAATAAGGATGGTGAAACAACCATAACAAAAGTTGTTCCTATTTGTAATGAGGATTCATTTTTAGAGTTGAATAATTATATATATGACATAACAACAGATACAAGAAGTTTTGCGTTGAATAATATTTTAGTTCATAATTGTGTTGCAATAACAATGTACCCATTTTTAATTGATGGCTTAACTAAATTAGGTGGACAATCAACAGCACCAACTGATTTAAAGTCGTATTGCGGAGAATTTATAAATTTAGTTTACTCGGTATCATCTCAATTTATGGGTGCGGTAGCAACTCCAGAATTTTTAATGTATATGGATTATTTTATTAGATTAGATTATGGAGATGATTATTTGGCAAGATTAGACGAAGTTGTTGAAAATTCTAGAAAAAAAAGAACATTGACACAAGTTATTGAGAATTGTTTTCAACAAGTTGTCCATTCAATGAATATGCCAGCTGGTAATAGAGGATACCAAACAGTATTTTGGAATATTGGATATTTTGACGAAAATTATTTTAAAGGTGTATTTGGCGAATTTAGATTTCCAGATGGAAGCGCACCAAAATGGGAAACATTATCTTGGTTACAGAAAAAATTTATGACATGGTTCAATAAAGAAAGAGAAAAATATGTTTTAACATTTCCAGTAGAAACTATGGCAATGTTAACTGATGGACATGATATTGTAGATAAAGAATATGCTGAATTTACTGCAAAAATGTATGCTGACGGTCATTCATTTTTCACATATTTAAGTGATTCACCAGATAGCTTATCATCTTGTTGCCGCCTTCGTAATTCTCTTAAAGACAATGATGTAGATTCAGAGCATAACCATACAACACACCAATTTTCAATGGGGACAGCTTCAGTTGCTACTGGTTCTAAATCAGTTATGACAATAAATTTAAATAGAATTGTTCAAGATGCTACTCGTAAATATATTTCTGATAATGAAGAATACACATTAAAATTTGGAGAAAAACTATCAAAAGAATCAAAACGTAATAAAGACTTATTATATTCTTATATAGCTAACGAATTAAAAGAAATAACAGAGCGAGTACATAAATATCAGCGAGCATTTAATGAAATTGTTAAAGATTTTTATGAAGCTAATATGTTAGATGTATATAGTGCTGGATTTATTGATATGCGTAAACAATACCTAACAGTTGGTGTTAATGGTTTAACCGATGCTGCTGAATTTCTAGATATAGAAACTAATGTTAATGATGAATATAAAGAATTTGTTAATTTAATACTTGAAACTATTAACATATCGAATAAAAAAGATAAAACTAAGGAATGTTCATACAATACAGAATTTGTTCCAGGTGAAAACTTAAGTAACAAAAACTATCAATGGGATAAAAAAGATGGATATTTTGTTAGTAATAAACATATTATGTATAGTAGTTATTTCTTTAATCCAGAAGATGAATCATTATCTGTAATCGATAAGATGAAACTACATGGAAATGATTATGTTAAATTTTTAGATGGTGGACAAGCTTGCCATATAAATTTGAAAGAGCATTTATCTTATGAACAAAATAGAGAATTATTAAAAATAGCATCACAATTAGGATGTAATTATTTTACTTTTAATATAAAAAATACTGTTTGTAATGATTGTGGTTACATATCTAAACACACATTAGATGTATGCCCTCATTGTAAATCTACAAATTTAGATTATCTTACAAGAATAATCGGTTACTTAAAAAGAGTAAGTTCATTTAACGAAGCTAGACAACAAGAAGAACATGATAGGGCGTATATTTAAAAAAATTATTTTGTTATGATTAAATATGTAGATAAAGAAATTGTATTTGAAGAAATACCAGATAGAATAACATTAGCATTTAGTATTTCTAATTGCCAAAATAAGTGCAAAGGCTGTCATTCAGCTCATTTAAGAAAAGATATTGGTAATATACTAACTGAAGATGTTATTGATAACAATTTTAGTGATGACTTAAGATATTGTAATTGCGTGTTATTTTTAGGCGAGGGGAATGATTTAGCATCTTTAATAAAATTAAGCAAACATATTAAAGACAAATATAATATCGAAACTGCAATTTATAGCGGAAGAGATGCTGTTGAAGATGAATTATTTGATGCGTTTGATTTTGTTAAAATTGGTTCATACCAAGCAGATAAAGGTCCTCTTTCTAAAGAAACAACAAATCAAAAATTATTCTATCATAGAGAAGACATAACTAATAAGTTTTGGATTAAAAAATAAAAAGTGTGATTACATAATCACACTTTTTTTTATTTATTTATTAATTATATTAAATATATTTTAATAAATATAAATTCAGATATTTATAATAAATACAAATAGAATATGGCAAATCAACAATATTATGGAATTAAATATCCATTTATCTGTGATAATGTAGAAAATTATTTTATAAATCTTAATAATAACAGTAAAGATAAAGTTAAGAGTCTTTTGATGCATGTTATTTTCACACCAAAAGGGCAAAAATTAAGAGACCCAGAATTTGGCACTAATTTAATAAAATTTATTTTTGAACCTAATGATAATGATAGTTGGGAAAGTGTGAAAAATGAAGTTTCTACTGTTGTGAAGAAATACGTTAATGGCGTAACAATAAATGATATTAGTATGTTAGAAAGTGAAAATGACTCACATCAAATATATGTTAGAATTGATTATACAATTAATGATGGAATAAAAAGAATAACTGATAGTTTAATAACCGAAATATAATAATGGAAAAGAAGATATCATATTTAGCTCGTAATTTTGAAGATATAAAAAGTGAACTTTTATCTTTTAGTAAAAAATATTATCCAGAATTGAGCGATAGCTTTGATGATGCTAGCGTTGGGGCATGGCTAATAGATTTAATGAGCGCTGTTGGGGATGATTTATCATATCATACCGATAGAATGTATCAAGAAACTAACATTGATAGTGCTAGTTCCAAAAATACTATATTAAACAACGCTAGAATGAATGGAATAAAAATACCTGGTCCTAAATCTAGTGTTTGTGAAGTAGAATTGTCATGTACATTAGACGTTAGTCCTGAAACAATTTCACAGCCAGATTATACAGAAGCACCGAGCATTAAGCGTGGTGGTGTTGTAGGTAATTCTAATTTTACATTTGAATTAACTGAAGATGTTAATTTTGCTGAACAATTTAATAGTGATGGATATTCAAATAGAAAAATTGAACCAATTAAAAACACTAATGGTAATATTACTGGATATAAAATAACTAAAAGTACTATAGTGGTTGGTGGCAAAAGTAAAATATACAAAAAAGTAATCTCTGAAGAGGATTTAACTCCATTTATGGAAATTATTTTACCAGAACAAAATATTATGAATATAGAATCCATAATATTTAAAGAAACTGCTAATTTTTCAGTTGACCCAGAAAATTACGAATTTTTTATTGATGAAGAAGAGTATAAAGTTAAAGATGAATCAATTTCAACATATCGTTATTTTGAAGTTAATTCATTAGCTGACCAATATAGATTCGGCACTAAAACTAATTTAGATAGCACAACATTAACTGTTGATGATTCTAACCCAGAGGTGTATGTTGATTTTAATAATATTGCTAGATATTATGAAGGTGAATGGAAACCAATAACTCAAAAATTTATAACAGAATATACTGATAATGGTTATTTAAAAATAATATTTGGTAATGGTACAGATACTGTTGACACTCCAATAAATAGTACTACATATGGTAAAGCTGTAATGTCTAGAATTATTAATAATAGAATGTTAGGTTTATTACCTAGAGCTGGTTGGACAATGTTTGTTTTATATAGAGTAGGCGGTGGATTAGAAACTAATTTAGGTGTTGGGGCAATTAACACTATTATGAATTTAGATGTATCTTTTCCTAATCTAGATACAACAAAAAATGTTAACACTATACAAAATAATATAATAAATTCATTGACTGTTACGAATATAACACCATCAGTTGCTGGAAAAGATGCGCCATCTACTGAAGAAATGAAATATTTAGTTAAATATACTATTCCATCACAAGAAAGATGCGTAACATTAAAGGATTATAAATCTAGAATTATGCTCATGCCACCTAAATATGGGTGTCCATTTAGGTGTAATGTACTAGAAGAAAATAATAAAATTGTAATTCCATTACTTGGTTTAACATCTGAAAAAACATTAGACAATACGCTACCAGATGTGTTAGTATCTAATCTAATTGAATATCTCAGCAATTATAAAAATATAACAGATTATGTGGAATTTAAAAGTGGAAAAATATATAATATAGGGTTTGAAGTAGATGTTTTTATAAATAAAAATTACACAACATCAGATGTTATCTTATCAATTATAAATAAGATAACTGAATATTTTTCTGTTGAAAAACATGATATGGGAGAAGATATTTTTATAGGTGACTTAGAACGTGAATTAAATACTTTAGATGGTGTGATAAGTTTAATAGACTTAAAGGTTTATAAAATATGGAATGGTGACTACAGTAAAACACCATGTCCATTACCTACAGTTAATTACACTAGCAATTGCGCTGTAATTAATTCATCTTTTAAAATAGACAATGCATCAGTTGAACAAATTGATTTAAATTCAACTGATAGTGTACTATATTCAGATTACGATTCAATGTATGAAATACTTAAACCAAATAAAGATATTCAAATTAAAGTTAAATTAAGATAGATATGAGTTGCGATTGTAAAAAAGTAAAAAGAATGCAAGAAATTGTACCGAATGCTAATAATTTAAAAAATGAAAGAAATGGTATTAACAAATATTTATTTAACTTGTTAAATATATTAAATAAACTAATAAAAAACATTTTTATTATGTTAATGTTATTATTGCTAATGCCGATAATGTTTATTTTAATTAGTTTTAAATTATTTTATAGTGGTAAATTTTCTTTGCCAGTGCCTAAAAAATGGTTTAATGCTTATTTGAAGAATAAATAAAACAAATTACTTATTATGGAAAAACATTATAGAATCCGAACTAAAATATCTAAAGACCAAGTTATTAGAACAAAACTTTCACAAGATGTGGATTTTTTAGAAGTTTTATCACTTAAAATAAAACAAGAGGATACATATAAATTGCATACATCTAATTATGGTATTATTATAGGTAGAGTTTTGGCTAATGATGCATTTGGTATACCAAATGCAAAAGTTTCTGTATTCATACCACTTACAGAAACAGACGAATCAAACAGTGAAATAACAAATATTTATCCATTTACAGATATACAATCTAAAGACAAAAATAATATACGATACAACTTATTACCAGACGAATCTAATGATGAGTGTTATCGTGTTGTTGGTACATTTCCAAATAAACGTTTAACATTAGATAATGAAACTGAAATAGAAATATTTGAAAAATATTGGAAATATACAACTGTCACCAATAAATCAGGTGATTATATGATTTTTGGTGTACCAACTGGTAACCATGAAGTTCATGTCGATGTAGATTTGTCCGACATTGGTGTGTTATCTCAAAAGCCTAGAGATTTTTTATATAAGGGATATAATATATCACAATTTGATAATGCTAATCAATTTAAAGAATCTACTAATTTAGATAATTTATCACAATTATTATCTCAAACTAGTTCAGTACACGTATATCCTTTCTGGGGAGATAAGGATATGGGTGAAATTGCAATTACACGTTGTGATTTGCAAGTACAATATAAATTTGAACCAACATGTGTATTTTTTGGTTCAATTGTGTCTGATAATTTTAGTACTAGTATAGGTGATAAATGTAATTTTAGTGAAACAGTAGGGTTCAATAGAAATCTTGTGGCTGGTGAAGGCACTATTGAAATGATAAGAAAAACGGTTGATGGGTTGATTGAAGAATTTCAAATTCAAGGTAATCGTTTAATAGATGGTAATGGCGTTTGGTGCTATCAGATTCCAATGAATTTAGATTATGTAGGTACTGATGAGTTTGGTAATATAGTTCCAGTTGATAATCCAAACAAGGGTATTCCAACACGAACATCAGTTAGATTCAGAATAAGTATGCAAGAAAGTAGTAGTGAAGGTGTCTCTAGACATCGTGCTAAATATTTAGTACCTAACATTCATAAAATTTCAGATAAAAATTATGATGTTACAATAGAAGAACCTAATAAATATGACCAATGTTATGAATTTGGAAGTGCAACACCAGATGAATTTTTCAGAGACTTATACTGGAATAAGGTATATAGTGTTAAAAACTATATACCTAGATTACAACTTGGTGGGGCTAAAAATACTCAAAAATATACTGCAATTAGAACAGTTAATAGTAGTGGTAATTTAAATCCATTTCCATTTAATCATGCTAGATTTAAACTCTATTTTAGTTATAGAGTGATATGTTTATTAATGGATTTTGTTATTAATTTTGTTTGTGGGCTTAATAGATTCGTATCTAGTCTAGCCGATACATGTTTTCTTGGTATATGTCCATTTGGTTGGGTATGTAGAGTTTTACCATGCCAATCTATAACTGCTGGTTTATTAGATGATGAGGATAATACTGAATTTTTTCCATGTTGTGAAGCTGATAAATGCATGAAATGTAGCAGCGAAAACCCAGGCTGTATTAAAAACACTGATGTTGGTAATATGAAAAACTTAATGCAGCAATCATTGGCACAAGAATATGATACTGTTAATTTAGATTTTTATAATGATTGGGTGAATGGATGTTTATATATGCCATTATGGTTTTGGAAAAAGACTAAAAAGAAAAAATTTCTGTTTGGGCTTTTTACCAAAAAAGCTATAAATCGTTATTGTAATTGTGATAGTAATTATCATAAATTACGCATAACTGAAAATTGTTCACTACATACAGATACTAATTATTCTCCAATCGACTCTGATAAAAGTGATAGATTTCATGACCAATATCCAGACACACCAAAAATAGTTAGTCATGGTATAATTAAAGAAATTGAAAATAAAGATGGTTTAAAAATATATTATTATGCGCCTGGAGTGCCTTCTACAAATGATTATAGAGATACTACTGACGAAACTGTACCATATACTCGTTTATATTCAACTGAAATCATATTATTAGGAAGCTTAAATTCATGCGATTTAGATAATTTGCCACAACCATTTATTAATTTACCGAGTACTACTGCAAATATACCATATTTTAGTACATTAAGGGATAATGCTACTGACAATGGAACTGAACAAGGTGGTACATCTAATGATACTGGTGCTATAGAAGTTACTGGAATGGATTGGTTGACGAATACCGAATACAATGCTGGTTTATTAATGGATTTAAGCTGTAGAAATGTTCAAACCAAACCGAAAACGTGTATTAATTTGGTTAGAATGAGTGAACTTGGGGTAACGTTAGATACTAGATATTATGACGCTATTTCTATTGATGGGGTACTTAAATATGATAATGAAAGACCAGCTGATGGTCTAATAACTAGATATGAATTAGTTGACCCTGAAACTAGAGCTATGTTTGCATCATTAAATCATAATGGTCTCCAAGAAAAAGTGAAAAATAATAATACTGGTTATAATACATATAAATTAATTTATAATTATTCAACTGATTTTGATGGTCATATGAATAAGTATGCAATAGCATACACTGCAAACATGAAAGTAAAAACATATGATAATAAAGATATTTCATATATAGATTACAGATTTGGTGTGACTGATAGTAAAGGTAAACGTCATTTTTATTTACCATCAAAAGGTCAAATGCCATTATTTAATAACTCATTTTACTTTTATTTTGGATTAAATGAGGGTAACACAGCAATAGATAAATTCAATAATCTATTTTATTCACAATGTTTTAAGAATTATAAATATCCTTTTACTATGTCATATAGCACAACACCTGCTAAATGGTGTAAAGAGTATGATAATATTGATAATCCATTATTAATTAGTGATATAGATAAAGTTACATATTTATATACCGATTATGCAACAATTCAAATTGATTTAAAAAGTATTAGTTTGCCATATAGTTATGTATTATTAGATGAATATAATACTGAAATTATGTCTGAAAATAATATCTATGCCACAACGTTAAAATTTGGTTATAGTGATGATGGTATAACTAAGTATGGGATTTTAAGATATACTAATGGGGATATTGTAGCATTTGACAATAATAATAATCAATATGCTTATTTATTAGATAATGGTGTGTATAAATTAAAAGTTGTTGATGCTAATGGGGCCTCAATTACTCAAACAATTTCAATTACACAGTCTCAAATTGATTTAGATATTACTTCCTATGGTTTGGGTGATAAATATTATAGTGGTACAACAATTGAGTCGGATTTATGTAATGATGAAGGTAATTATGGAGAAATTATTATTAATAGTATAGTAATTGATGGTAAAGATTATAAAATAACAAAAATTACTAAAAATAACAATACATATGATTTAACATGCGAATATACTGAAATAGTCACTAATATAGGTGAAATAAAACGAACCTTTATTGTGTTACTATCAATTGAACCACAATTAGATGAATTATTTTTTGATGATTGCACATGTCACGATTCTAAATATGAAACTTCTTTATCAAGTGATGGAAAACTACATATTAGTATATGGGTTCCTGGCGATTATAAATTAACTGTAAATCAGTATTGTAATGGTAAATTGAATGATAATTTATCAACAAATACTGTCAATATTCCAAATGGTACACCTTTTATAACATATATAAATGAAACGCCTTTAAAATTTATTATTGGTAATAGTAATTTTTATAGTCCAAAAATTAACCATGATATATATACTAATAAGAGTTGGTTTAATCTAGATTCTGAGTATATTACAACTAATACATATCCGTTTAAAGAAAACGTATATGATTTTGAAGATGTTTCTTCTGAGAGTAGTATCATTATTTGGCAAGATTTTGTTAATGTTAGATTTATAACTGATAATAATGGTAACAAAATAGACATCGATTCATCGACAAAACTTAATATTCTTAACTATAAATTTAATTGTTTGATGGATATGTCCAACAATCATTATATGATAGACAATAATGAAAAAGATTTAGTTTTTAAAAGTACTGGTGGTAAATCGCCCATATTATATAGGGGATTATATCCAGAATATAATAAATTTAATAATGAGGATATTCCATTTAACACTGTTTTATATGATAGTGATGCGAGTATAACATGTATACCGAGCATTCCAAATATTGTTACTGCGACATATGCTAAATATGACAATAATAATGATGCGTGGGTTAGCTTTTATGATAAGAAAAATTTTTTAAAACCACTATATAACCCATTATTTAGCGATAATACATATTTAGGTAACTATTTCGCAGCCTTTACATCAAATGCTGGATACGAAAATGTCGATGGAACTTGGGTTAAAAACGAAGATTTAAAATATAAAGCTAGTCCTTCAAATACTGACCCAAAAGTAAATTATATTGACCCAGGTGATAGTATAGAAGGTAATTTCAGTTCACCTGAATTTGATTCAGTTTATGGTGATACACAATATAACGCATATTTTAGGACATTAACAATTGATAGAAGACCAGATTATGCTTATTTTGCTATTATGCCAATATATAATTCTATGCTAAATTTAAATACTGATAATGATGTTTGGCAGAATGGTAGATTGGTTGGTTATCAATATAATGGTGTTGAAATGTGTTATGACTCTAACCACAATATTATAGGTATTGGTACTTGGGATGAAAAAACTAATAGTTATATTTATGGCGATGATTATGAATATTATTTACCTAAAATATATACTAGTGATGATAATGATAATATTATTTCATGTTTTTCTAATGATGAAAAATTATTAATTTACCATAACACCAATAATAAGAATAAAAAGTTTTATTCGTGTAAATTTAAAGCTGATAAAAGTTATGATATTAATAATTGCTTTTGGGCAACTAATAAAAGCGGATATGTAGATAATACATCTGGATTAATGCTTAATGATTATAGTAAATCCACATTTTATAGTGTAAATGATTCATTTTCAATAGAAAATTATCCAACAATTCGTGGATTGGATATATATAATTTTAAGCATAATAATAGATACACTTATTCGCTTATCAGTTGTAATTATGATACATCACTTGAAATATATAATACCGAGGGAGAAGCGTATAAATATGCCGCAACAATTTTTGAGGGTGAAGAACTTACATTTAGTATTGGTGGTAATAATATGATATCAGTTATTGAAAAAGATTTTAATAACGCATCATCTATAAATGGGGATATTATTCTTGAAACTAAAATGAATTCTAGTGAAGCTTCTTTTTATGCTAGAAAAATAAATATGTCATTTAAAATAAATGATGATAAAACAAATCAAACTCACAATAATTTTATATACATACCATATGTATATATAAATAGTGATATTAACATAATTAACAAATTATCAGCAATAAAAGATAATGTTTTATTAACAAATGGATTAGATAATTTAGTTAACGATGTGCTGAATAATCAATTCACTAATTCTATGCAACTTAATCGTAATAATATTTCATTACCTAATGAAATAGATTTATCTAATACAAAAATTGAAAATGATATATTTGGTGTTAATAATTCTTCATATTTAGCATATAAAACTGATTCATCTATTTTATTTTGTAATGATAGTTCCTTTTCGAATATTATTTTCAATATAAAATTAGATGATTTAAACTTAACTGACCAAGTAAGGAATCATATATTAATGATTTATTATTTAAGACGTTATTTTAACAATATTGATTCTAATTTATGTAGAGATTTATTAACGTTTAATATAGGTGATTTAATACCAATTAGTTTAAAATTAGGCTTTAAAGGTGAAATAAAAAATATTAATGGAATATCTACACAGTATACTGAATTTTATATTACTTTAAGCCAATTTAGAGTTGATAATGCTTCTAGTATATTGGCTTCATTTGAATATGATTATTCAAAACCAAATCAAAACTCGGTAACGTGTGACATAGATAAATCTAGACAAGTACTAGTGATAACCGTTAAATGGGATGGTAACTTAGCAAATACCTTTCTTCAAGAAGAATTTCATTATAGCACATTATGTGTGAAATCACAAAATGGTTATACATATGTTTTTAATTTTAATTTAAATAAATATGGTATTTATAATACCCAAGGTAATTAATATTTTAATAATTTGTGGATTAATATGAAAATTTTTTTAGATAAATATCATAGTAAGAAATCAACTAATGATAATAAATCTGTTTCTATACATTTATTAGGTAGAAACAGATTATTACCATTAGATAGTATTGTATCATCAATTAATGAAAATAATTTATATGATTCAGAAAGAATAAATTCAAACATTGTTAGATTAACATGTATAATAAACCCAATATGCAGTAATGTATTATTTAATAATATAACAGAAATAGTTAAAAATGAAGGGTCTGATGATTGTAAATCGTTGAATTTTGTTGAATTAAGTGAAATTACAAATACAAAGCTATTGCATAAAACTGTTAATAATTTTAAAACTGAGTTAGATGCTATCAGGGATACACAATTATCTAGTGAAAAGAATGGTTTTATATATCATTGTGGTTTAGATATATTTAATAACCATATTTTAAGAAGTAATACTTTTAAAACAGTTTGTAAATTATCTAGTAGTGGGGCAACTAATCAATATTTTAACACAATTGAAGATTATATGCGTAGTGTTGATGGGGAGTCAATTAGTGGCTATAGTGATATATATGAAGGTACAGCTACACCAGATATAAAACTACACTTATATTTATCTGACGATATACTATCATTTAAAGATTGTGTGGCTAGTAGATTAATTGATAAAAATGGGTGGCTAGGTTTTATTAATATAGGTAAATTTGGAACATATAATAACGATAATTCGATGTATGATATTTATAAAGTCATTAATAGCAAAAAATCATGTGATTTCATTGACATGTATCCATCTAGAGATTTGTGGTATTTTACACCTAAATATAACCAGCATAGGCAAAGACTTGAGAAAAATTGGCACTATTGTTTGACATATCCATCTTCACAAACAACTGATGTGGATTTTATTAGAGCTAAAACTAACTCATTAAAAATAACAATGTTTGATGATGATTTCATAAATAGTAACGGTACTTCTGGTATGCGCATATACAGTATATGTAAACATGGATTATCTGAAGGTGATGTTATAAATTTATATAATGGTGATACTGTGTTATTAAGAAATGCCATCGTTTCGACAATAGATAATGAATATATATTTAGTATCTATACTAACGAGTATAAATTATCAAATAATAGTATAATTTTAAGTGTTGATGAATTAAGAAATGGTAAATTTACAAACAATTCAATCAATTATATACTTCACGGTGATACATATAAATTTGCAACAATTGATGGTGATATTAGTAATACTAAATTTCCTATACTTCCAAATTATAAAATTAATTTAGATAAATCATCATTAGACTTATCTTATAAAAAAGTTGTTAGCGGAGAAGAAGTTATGTATTATGTTAGAATATTTTCAAGATTACCTAATTGGAAATATTCTAACATCAAGCCAACAAAGTCAGAATTATATAAATCTAATTCAGATTTAATATTTAAAAATCAAACAATAAATACAGAATTTGAAAATCATATGTCTAAATTAGCGTTTGCAAAAAACATATACAATGACGATATTAGTGAAATTGTGTTTACGGACGATATAGATATATCTAATTTAAAAGATAATTTAGGTAGACCGTTAACTGATATATATTTAACCATAATAAAAAATAATCAAGGATATCGTAAATGGTATGGTATAACTAACACCATGTCTGAGGTAATTGAAAACGATAACATCAAACCAATAACTAATGAATCGGATATTGAATATTCACACTGTTTTGGTAAATTAAATTGTGCTTTTAAACTATCTAAAGAATCATTGTGGGATGATAATATTAAAAATTTATTATCAATAAATAGAATTGATAAAAAATTAGGGTTACCTAATCTTAATAATATAACTAATTTACCTATTGATATTGATGAAATACAATATAATAAACTTAATGATTATAACGGTGATGTCTTATTTTACGGTGATTTATGCTGTTACTCAACTAAATTATTAGATGAGTATGTTATCCAACCAATTAATTTTAGATTTAACACAGCACAGAGAGAATTAATTGACACCGATAAATCATATGAAACTTTTAGAAGAATATATTATGATGAAATAACGCAAGATGATTATGATAATATATCTAATAGTAAATTTGAAATAACAACATATGATATTAATAATGTTTGCCAAAGAAAAGAAGGATATATATATGAGCCACATTATAAAATACCAATAAGAACATTTAGTGATACAATTTCCATTCAAAAGCCTTATTATATATCAATTAAAGATATTAATGATAGTTTAGATGAAATTTATACATTAAGTAAGCATAATTTTAATCTTTATGACAAATTTATTATCAGAATAATTAATAATGAAACTAATAAAACTGATTATATTTATTGCGAAGTTACTGAAATAATAGATTACAGAAGGTTTAAATTTAAAACTATTGACGAAGTTACATTAGATAGAGATACAATAATGAAATATGGTAAAATAGTTAAAGGTGGTGATGATATTCCAGAATATGCTACACTATCTACTGATGGCAGTTGTTATTATATGTGGAGAGAAGTAATTCCTAATGGATATGATTCTGAAAATAAAGTTGAGACATACCCATTTACAAATGGTGCATTATATGTTAATAAACATATTAATTTATTTGTTAAACGTCAAGACCCTAATGGATATGGTGGGCTACAATCAAACACTTATCCATATGATAAAGACTCAAATATTTTAAATAAAACTGAAGAAAATAATTATTATCAAGAAGAGGATATACAATGTTAAAATATAAATTTAAACTACGTAAGAATTTAAATAATGTTCAAGAAATTTTATGTGATGTACTATATATGTCACTAGACTTAACATTTATATCTGGTATTACTAGTCCTATTTATGGTTTAATTAATGGTCAAAATATTTTTATAAAAGAAAGTGACTCAGATAACTATAAAGAATATCCAATTAATATACATAACAGTATAAGACGTGGTTATGTAATTTATTATGAACAAAAATATCCAGTTATAACATTTAATTATAATAAAAAAGAATTTAAAGGTATTATATTTGCTGATGGTAATAAATATATTGCAAATGAAGATGGCAAATTATCAATTACATCAAGCTTTCTGCCAGATAATGAAATTGTAATCGATAATATTAATGATTTAGAAACAGTCACAATAGATACTAAATATTATGCATATGATGGGATAATAACTATCGGAAACATGAATTATGAGGTTGATTATGATGATGATATACCTAGTATAACATTAATTAACAATGTTAAATTAGATTTAAAAAATTATGGCAAAAAAGATATAAAAAATGTTGTTAAATTCATAATTTTTAAAAAACAGAATTACTTAGTTACAGTTGACACTGTATCATTTACCAAACCTTATAGTTACATCATATCAGGTAACACATATAATTTAAAAGATTATAATGCAAATATCAAAACTAACATAATTAATAAAAAATTATACTTAACAACCAAATATACATCCACTAATGATAAGAAATATTATTTGAATGATTATACTAATAATATTGAAATACCATTAACTATTGACAATTATAATCCTAATATCTCGATTGATACGTTAAAATATAATAATACTGAATATTATATTTATACAGCATGGCAAAACACAAATAGTGGAAATCATATTCATTTATATTTAAACGATTCAGACTATTCTTTTTTTGAAGGACAAAAAATAATTGTTACTCAAAGAGATGCTACATTTAGCGAGTATAATGTAATGTTGGATAAAGATGGAAATAAATATGTGTCAATTCATGGTCAAAAATATTACGCAGAAAAATCGGAGTTAAAATATTTAATTTATTATGGCACTGAATATGAAATATTCAATAAAAAATATCAAGTTAAAAACAGTGATGGTGAAATAGGTGAATCTGAATTAAATTATGTATTAATTGATAATATACCACTTCTAATTAAATATAGCAATGCTGACCATTCAAAAGCCACTAGAGTAATTGATACTGATGAAATGAATCAATCTGTTGGTAATGTTGAGTATGAAGTCAAAACGTATCAATATATAATCATAAAAGATACTAAATATTTAATAACTAACCAAGTTACAGTGAAAACGTCTTTAGATGATAATGGTCAACCTATTACATATAGTAATATGTATGAGGTAATTAATTATACTGACGTGAATAAAATTACATTGACAGTTTCAAATGTTACAAGTAGTAACCAATTAAGATGTGCTGTAGAAGGTGATGATGTTAACACAAGTAATGTGTTGTCACCAATCGTAACTTCACCAAAAAGCTATATATTTGAATTAGAAAATAGTTTATTTGATAATAGCTTAATTTCCAACACACCGTCATATCTAAAATCTTATAAAGATAATTCATACACTATTTACAAATCAATAGATAATATCAATTTACACATTAATTTATTAACTAATAATGGTATTAATTTACATCAAGATTATGTTTGTGAAAATGATTTCATTAATGTTAATAAAGAATTGGCAATAAATAGGATTATAGATATGGAACGTGATATATATAGCCCAGCCTATTATGATTCTAAAACTAAAATTTTTGCTGACATAAATACAATTAAATTTAATTTACATTTTAGAACAAGGAATTTAAATGATTGGTCAATAAATAATAACTATGATATTAATTCAGATTGCAATTGGAATATATTAGATTATTACAACACAAATAATGATAGTACTACTAATAAGCCTAATTTGGATTTATCGAAATATAAATTTTATCAGCCAGCTGATTTATTATATTTTTTAAATTTTACCAATGATGATGTCTTTTATCAAAAAGATAAAATAGGTAAATCTTTTTTAAGATTATCCTATTATGATTCACCAGACCCTAGAGTTCAGAGTTTATTACATACTGCGACCATATTCATGAATGAAGGTGAATTGTATAAGAAGTATATTAATAATCAAAATAATGATGGATTATTCATATCGGTAAATAGTCTAGGTGATAGCTCAGATATATTTAAAAGTGAAAACAGTGGTGTTAATTTAGAGCCAATATTAAGTAATGGGACATTAACTATGGATGAAGCTAAACGTTTATCAGCATCTTTTACTGTAAAAGATATGTTTAATTCAACAGAATCATCTGAAGGTTTTTATCTCTATTTATTTAGAGAATATAGTAATGGATTATATGAAAGAGATATTTATTTAAAAGTTGAATTCAATCATGCTGGTGTTGGTCGAACCATTACATTTACACAGCCTTATAGTATTGATAGCGATGGAAATTATAAAATGCTTAATCTATCAGATGAAAAAGACATGAATATTCTTAAATCTGGCTGCAAATTGCAAGATATGTATAATAATATTTTTATTAAAATACATGTTAAATACGATTTCAACAATAAAAAATTTTATTATTATTTACCAGATTGGCTTACTGAAAATAATAAAATAGATGAAACTGATACAGTTAATACATCAGAAATGATATTTAACTTATATGAATTAAAATTAAGTGACGAATCTAAATTATAAAAATGAAACGAATACAGAAAAAAATATCATTAGAGCAATTTAAGTCTAGAATGCCTAGTACTATTCCAGCCTTTTATAAAAATGGTGATTTTTATGAGTTTAATGGTAAGGATAATGTGGATAGTAATGGTAATATTATACCATATACCAACTATAATTTAATACCATTTAGCGTTTTATGGGGTAAAGGTATTTATAAAGATAAAACTATTTCATATCATAACATGTCAAAGTGGTTTCATTTTATTGAAAATTACTTAAATTTATTAACTAGTAATGGGTGCTTAGAAATAGCTTATATCTCAGCCGAAGAAGCAATTAAATATGAAGATACCGAGTATTCAGCTAATGAGGCTGTTGAAATGGATAATAAAATTAAAGAGATTTGTGGAAATGATGGTTCTTCATTATTCGAAGCAGCTAAAGAAACATATGAATATATGATAGAAAAATATTTTCCATTATTTAAAATAAATGATAAAGAGTTGCAAAAAAATTGGAATAAAAAATCATTATCAATAAATGAAGTTAATTATTGGATTAATTGGTTTAGTAATATTGTAGATATAATAGGTGAGAATGCAACCATTAGTGATTGTCCAAATAAAGAGAACTGTTGTGAATGTGAAAGATTCTTTAACTTAGGTGGGTATGAAATGTTAAATAATCTTAAAATGTTTATTAACAATTTAACCTATTTTCCAATCGAAGGAAATTATTCTAAACCATATTTTTCAATAAATATTTCATTATCAACTAGTATTGATGATTTAGGCGAATTTTCAGTACTTAATGATAATTGGGAAGGTGGAATTAATTATTCTGTTAGTGAAGGTAAAAATATAGACGGTTTAAAAATAACTAATGGTGCGATTGTTTCATATAATTATCAAGATTGGGTATTAAATAATGGTGACGGTTACATTTATAGTAATGAGTTCAAAGACCATTATTTTGGCAATGTTAATGGTATGACTATAGATGAAAGAAATAAATATAATCAAAATAGTCAAAAAGAATCAAATAAAGAAAATCAATTTGAAAGATTAATAGAGCGCAGATATAATGAAATAATGAATAATAACGAATACGATGGATTTGATTTTAATCGTATGGTTAATGATGGCGACTGTTACACTTTTAATTACAAAAACGAAAAAATAAATTTTACTAAACCACTAACAATTAAAACTCTTGAACAAATTTATTGTTCATCAGAAATAATTACTAGTGAATTAGGTTTTTATTATGTAAAAGACGAAATATATGAAGTTTCAAATTATGATTATTTAACATTTATTAATGTTAATTATGAGTTATATTATGATACTGAAGAGAACCCTTTTGTAATAATTGGCAATAATCGATATAATGCAATATTTGACGAAGATGAAAGTAAATTTTTATTCATAATAAATGGTAAAAAATATTACGCTAGGAATGGTAATGGTATTATTTTTATGGGTAAATTATTTATTGAAAATAATGATATATTAACAATTGGTTCAAAAAAAATAAAAAAGATAAAAAAATATTTCATATTTAGTGGAGAATATTATTTTTTAAATGATAATGATGAAGTTTCATCACTGCAAATTAATGATGACAATGTACTAGTTTTAGTTAGAGATGATAGAATATTTGGTCAGAAAAAGGATTTAAATAAAGTAAATGAAAGTGAATATGGATATGCAATAATTGAAGATGATACTAATCAAAAACCTAAATTAATATACATAATACTACCATTTAGAATATATGATGGCACTAAAATAACAGCATATACCGAATCAAAATTATCATCATTTGTAACCACAACTGATGTTGTACATGATAATTTAGGTAATAAATTACCTGGTACTTTAACATTAAATAATGGTAATATTATTACTGAAAACACATTGTTAGATTTAATGTATAAGCCAGATACAGTTATTCATTTATCCCAAATTACCGATAATAATGGTGATATTGTACCAAATACATTTTGGGGAGATTATTTAAAATCAATTGAATTATATTATTCAGATAATAACGGTAACGCATTAACTAGTAAACATTCAGTGACAGATACCACAACATTAAGCGAAATTATCAATCAATTAGATGATGAATTAAATGCTGTGATAGAGAAATTTAATGATGGTGTAAGTATACCTATAGAGGGTTTAAAATGTGAATTCACTTACTACATGGGTTGCACCATCATAAACCAAAACAATGTTATTACTTTATTGGATGAAGGCATTAAATATACTGATATAACAAAACTAGAAAAGAAAAAATGTAAATATTTCTTAGATGATTATACACTTTATTATCTACAATATTATGATATTGTACATGATATGATTTATTATCATAACGATACATATAATTTTAATTCATCAGTACCTAAAGCTATTATTTCATTTAATATAACTCGTTATACTAAGGATGATAACTTTATTTGTAATGGTTGGGTAGATTTTCCAGTTTTTAGGGAAGAATATAAATTAGGTTCTTCATCATTAGAAAATGTTAAATCTGATATTTATATAGACAGAGGTGTATCAAGAGCTTTTGATAATCACTTAAAATTATTAGAAGTTAATTCACTAGAAAGTTTAGAACAATATGGTAACGGATATTTTAATATAATAAATAATTAATAAAATATTAATATATGTCAACAAGTGGTGTTTATGGAACAAATATAGGTGCTAACATTAATCCATCTGATATCGAAATATATTATTCATATACTCAAAGTAGAGATTACGATGATGTTAGCAGTGCTCAATTTAAAAAATTAGATAGTGGTTTACTTAGCAAGCCAACAGTTGAAGGTGAATCTAGTAATGTTATAATAGAGGGTTTATATAATTTAAGGTTACCTTTAGAATATTTTAACCAAAAAGGTTTTTATACAATTTACATTAAACCTAAAGAATATCAAGCCACAATATCTGATGTTGGTGTTTTATCATCATATCCAGATGTTAAAGGCATTATATTAGACATATCTACATTAGATAGTGATTTAAGCCCGTTGTTAACTGAAAATAATGGATTAGTTGGGTATCGAATAATATATTATAAAAATAATGGTGAACGTGAAAGCTATTATAGAATAGTTACTAGTAACAATAAATGTGAACCAGTAATTCAAAATATATCAGATGTTAATCAAAAAGCTGTTAGATATCGATATAACGATAACTCAACACTTTCGTTTATTACAGTAACCCCATCAGTATCAACTACTTTTAAACCTAATTCAACACCATATATTGGTTCATCTACACAAAAAATAGGTATAATAAATACCAAATTTGAACCAGTTATGATTGAAATAGAAATGGTTGACCATGATATAGATACTATAAGTACTATGTTAGAAGGTTCTCAATTAAGAGATTTGGACAATGGATTAGTGACAACATTTAATTCAGATAATGAAATTTACTCACAACATGAACACTATACATTAAAAGATGAATATACTGGAAAACCAGTATATGAAGTCAAAAAAAATAAAGAAAACTCAATTGATTTTTCACAAACATTAGACGATAAATTAGAATAAAATATGGGATATGTAAAATCACATAGCAATTATGTTATAAAGAAACATCATCAAACGCTCGATAATGGTATAATTTATGAACGTGATATTACGACAATTGGCGGTCTGAATCAGTTCGCTAAAGGTCAAACACCTATTTATAAAAGTAGTAATTTCATAATTACAGTTAATGATGAAATACCACAAAATAAAGATTATACAAATAATAAATGGTTTAATAGTGATAATAATGATAATGTTTGGACACTAGATAATTTATCTGGCATTACTAATCAGTCATCAACACAAATGAATGATTTAAATCAAACATATTATGATTTGTTAGATTTTGCATATTATGGTTCTTGTTCTGAGCTTATCAGGGCTTCAATTACTGATATTGTTGATAGGTTTCCTGGTGAATTATATGCACCGATTATTGAGGATAATGTTGGTATAAAGGTATATTATGTAGCGGATAAGAATGTTCAAGAAGAAGATTCGATTGAATTATCATATGGAGAATATTGTTATTTATTTGATAATCCATTTAATATTGATATTCATTCTAAAGAATGTAGTGTTGAATCAAATAAACTAAAATTTTTCGCCAATTGTGGTTATAGTAATTATATGTTAAGTAATACAGATGTATTTGATGAGGATAATGACACTATAACAAGTTGGCAAGTTACTTCATATGATTGTGGAAAAGGTTTGCCTAATATTTCAGATGATGAGAATGATAATACATATAAAGTTTTAAGTAAGATTGAAATATCAAGTAAAATAAAAAATATTACGATATATGCCATGTTAGGTGATAATGGTAATATTATATATCTTACAAATAAAAATGGATTAGGTTATCATATTAGGCCTAAAAAATATTTTTTAACTTCATTTTTAGACACATTAGACAATTTTCAATCTATATTATTAAACGTTAATTCAAAACCAAAATATTCATCATTATTTAAAATCATTAAAGAAAATAGTTATGGTTATTATAATGAAATAAAAAGATTTACATTTCCTACTACATTTGGAAATTATAATTTAGCTGTTAACGATTCGGCATATGCTGTATATCTAAATGAACTAAGTGATATCGCTGCATTCTATGATGAAGTTTTTAGTGATAATCTTTATAGAGTATTGACACATGAAGCGATAAAAAATTTTGATTGGTCATACAGTAGAGAATATCCATCTGGCAATGAAAGTGAATATGTATTTGGTGGAACAAGAATGCAAAATTTATTACATTTATTTGGTAGAGAATTTGATGAATTGAAACATCAAATAGATGGCATAAGTAATGTGAACAATTTATCATATGATAACACTAATAATATGGATACTAGTGGGTTAGTTAATACATTAATAAACGACGGGTGGGATGTTATTAATGTAAACCCTTTTAAATTAGTGAATGATAAATATATTAAAGATGTCGATTATTTGGTAACACCATATTCGAATGAAAATGTTTGTTTACCAAATGGATATTTTATAAATTTTACAAGTAAAGAAAATTGTAAATATGATGCATCATATATCAAAAATGAAAATCCTACTGAATTATATAAAATAAATTCAAATAAATTACAAACAAAAATTATACAATATTATAATGATAAATCATATTCAGCAAGTGAAATTAATAATCAATTCATGAAAATACTAAGACTTAATTCTAGGCAAATACTAAGACATAAAGGAACTATTGAAGGTGTTGAAATGATTTTAGCTTTATTTGGATTTAGGAGTAAAAGATGGTATGATAGAAAATTAAAAAATAAAAATTGCCAACGTATTTTCAGTCCATATAGTTTATATGCTGAATGTGATGGAAGTACAGAGTATGATTACGATTATGAAATAAAAGAATATGTAGCATTTACCAAACCAATTGAAGATGAGGTTCATAATGGTGTGCATATAATAGATTGGTATAATCAAACTAAAACAATTGCATATGATACAGATACATATCGTAACGGCTATTATGTACCATATCAAGGATTGCCAGTAATCTATGATGATGTATATGAAGATGATAACGGAAATTATACAAGATATCTATTACCGTTTTTTGATAAAGATGGCATTATAGATGGTAACCCATATTACCAAATGAATGGTGGATGGTTATGGAAAACTAAACAATTTAATTATAATGACAATATAGTTGAAACTGCATATACTGAGACTATAAAATATGTACCATCAGTAAATAATTTAATTGAATTATTAGCCGTGCCATATACTAATTTAAAAAATGGTAATATTTATTTAGTTTCTGACTTAAATACTGATTATGCTATAATCGATGGTGTTGCATATGAATTATTAAGTGATTACATCAATAATGAAATATATTATTATTTTAATGTACAAGTATACAATAATAGTGTTAAAGTTGGTCAACAAATTTATATAGATGATGTTGTTGTTTCATCACCATATGGAATTGATGTTATTGATGAATATGGTGATATAATTAATAAAGAACTTCTTCATGTACTTTCTGACTACAAAAATGGTAATTTAATTAGAATTTATTTAATAGATGGTAAATGCAGTATTAGGAACTCATTTATTAATGACATTAGTTTTTTAAATGCTTTCATCTTTAGACATGATAAAGAAATTTATAGCAATTATTTTAAGATTGTTGATAGAAACCATAAAAATGAAATATCTAATGATGATGATAGTACTGGATGGGTTCAATTAAAATTAGATAGTGAAGATTTTAAGTCTATTGGTAATAGTGAGAATTATTTTAGTGGTAATAACCCACATTTAGGTAATAATATATATGATGATGGGTCAGAATATTTAGACTACTTTAAACATTTATTTAAATATGCTGTTGAGAATAACCAATTTAATCCTAGGTGCTATTACGGTCAATTAATGGATAATGTATTACAGCAAATAAATAACATTGGATTTAATAGTATTGATAATATTGAGTCATTGAAGATTGATTCATTTTGTAACATATATAAACGTAATGATGACACTATAACCACACATATATTTAATAATGGTAAAAAAAATACTGATATAGATAATGTTAAATATTATAATATACGAGATATAAAAGAATACAGTGGTTTAACTAGCTATGTTAGTGGAGATAGTATTGCTTATGAGGAACAAATAATTAATATTAAACGTGTTGATATAACATTTAAAGTTCAAAACACTGATATTAATGATTATGTTAAATATGTTGATGACGTAGTATTAAATTATGTTTCTCAAATGATACCGCCTAATACAATTGTTAAAATAATATATGATAATAAAACACCAAGTAGTTGATTACTTGGTGTTTTTATTATTTAATAATTAATTATAATTTCTTTATCATTATCAATATCATTAATATCATTTAATTCGAT
The DNA here is from genome assembly GCA_944332505.1 of uncultured Bacilli bacterium. Next base: position 67,051 of record CALVKC010000003.1, on the reverse strand, counting down.
ATCGTAAAGGCCATAATCAGTATCTAAATCTATGAATTTATGCGACATAGTTTCAACATCCCATAATGAAAAACCATGTTGAGTAACAGTCTCGCCATATGTTTGTTGTATAAGTGAACCGCAATAAACTATTGGAGTGTCACCTCTTCTTAGTTCTTGCCTTTTATGAATATGTCCAGCCATTACACAATCGCAGCCACTAAAAATATCCCTATCTACACCATTATCAACAACAGAACCATTATTTAATGAAGCCCCAACAATCATGCCATGATATAGACCAATAAATTTATTGTTTGGCTTCCGTTGCCTAGCTACACTAATGTCTGGTTTAACATAATTATCATATATTGAATATAGACACCAAGATATGTTATCATCGACAACTATTCCACTTTGATAATCTAATTCATAATCTAGTAAATATGAATTAGTAAATCTAGCCGTATCAAATATACTACTTATTGCATCTTTACGACTAGTATTATTTTCCACTAAATCATGATTACCAGCGATTAAAATAACTTTTGCTATTTTTTCTAATTCTCTTATAAAAGCGCTAACAATAGTTATTAAATCTGGGCTTATATTATTTTTTTGATGAAGTATGTCACCAACAATCACAATTCTAATTTCTTCTGAATTATATTCAGAAGCTATTTCTTTGCATTTGTTAATAAACTTAGTTAATTGGTTAGCATATTCATCTTGTCTCATAAAATTTCGGATATGGATGTCACCACAAGTTATTATTTTTTTTATTGCCATATTTTTTACTTTTAAAACAAATATATATATTTTTTTTAACAAAAACAAAATATTTATTAATAAAATATACATTATGGACTTATTATTAGAAAGAATTTATACAAACAAAGACTATACCATAGGTCATCTTTATTTAATGGAAAATGGTGTTAAAAAATACTTATTTGATACAATAGAAGATGCTGATAGAGGTCTTGATGACTCAATGAGTTTAACTGAAATAAAGAATAAAAAAGTATATTGTAAGACTGCAATACCAACAGGTGAATATATAATAACTATGAACGTAAAATCGCCATCATTTAGTAAAAAAACGTATTATAAAAATTTTTGTAACGGTTATTTACCTAGATTATTAAACGTTAAAGGTTTCGATGGTATTTTAATGCATAAAGGTGTTGATGAAGACTCTTCATGTGGTTGTATTATAGTTGGTTACAATAAAGTTAAAGGTAAAGTAATTGACTCACAAAAAGCTTTTGAAAGTTTAATGAATGACTATTTAATACCAACCAACAAAAAAAATGAGAAAATACAGATAAAGATAGTCTCTAAATATAACTAGTCTAAATATACTTCATTTATTTTTTTGGCATTTTTTAAATGCTCTATGATTCCTTTCGAGCCATATTTTGTAAATATGCTCGAAGGGTCATCATTTTCATTTACTGGAATAAATCTTATTTTTCCATAAAGTCTATCATGATTCAGTAATTTGTATATCTTCTTAACATCTGAAAATGCATCACCATCTAAAAATATATTTATGTTAGCATTAGCTTTTAACAGTAATTCTTGATATATTTTAAAGTCCATTTTTATTATTTTACCTAGCAATGGTATCGAATTAGGTACAACAATATGGTCAAACGGTCCTTCGACTAAATTGATATCAGCATCCCATTCAACTAACCCTTCATTAAAGATTAAATCTTTACGTTCAACAAGAGGATTATAATATTTCTGTCGTCTTTCAAAGTTAGTAAAATCTCTTCCAGTCCAATAATTTAATTCACCAAATTTATTAAATGAAGGTATAATAATCCTTGACGAAAGTATTTTGTTATTTTCATCAAATTTAGTATATCCAATTTTAAATTTCTTTATTATATTATCAGTTATTCCTCTTTCATGAAGATATTTTAACGGTTTAATTGAATAATAATCATCACTATTAAAATAAGTAAACGTATCTGGTAACATAATACCATTTACCTCTTGTAGTTTAGTTTCTATATTAAAATCATTGGTATCAAATTTCAACTGATATAATTTACTAGCAACTAGTGATTTTGTTGTTGATTTATAATCGTTTAATATAGAATCGTTTCCATATAATTTAATTAGTTTATAAATTGTGCCATGCATTTCATCGTCATATTGACCGCATGACCAACAATTAAATAAACATTTTCGTAAATTAACTTCTAAGTTATATTTATGTCTTTCTTTTTCACCTTTAGTTTCCATACATCTAGGACAAGCAAATTGTAACTGATATGATTCATCTATATCTTTTTTACTTTTACCTAAAAATGACTCCAATAAAGACTTCAATCTGTAAACTTCTTGTGGTATCATATTAATTTATTTATCATGAGCAAATATATATATATTTTAACAAAAATACAAATATTTATTAATAATAAATTAAATTTGAATATGGATAATAAAATAACAGATTCTGACTTATTAAATGAGATGTGCTCAAAGTTAACAACTGAGTTTTATACATTTGGGGCATATAGTGAATATGATGGATTAGACGTTAAAAACATTAAAAATGAAATTATTGAGGCTATAAAAAATAAAGATGGGAATTAATTATTCCCATCTTTATTTTCATTTAAATAAATGTATCTTGTCTCAGTTTTATCCCAATAACTAACATCATATTCTATCTTATTATCTGATACTTTAATATTTGATGCAGTCATGTTGATATCACCATATTTTTCCATATTTATTAAACCAATACAAGCAACATAAGCATCACAAGCATCAAAATTTTCTTTTTTTAATTCTCCATTTTTATTTAATAACCAATTTATATCTGGAAACATATTAGATACTTTTGACTGTATCACACTTTTTTTATCAATATCCCAAACATATCCACCAAATAATACAAATTGATTTTTTTTAATAGAGTTAACTATTTTTGTTTTAGTATACTCTGAGCCATCCTTTCCAAATTTACGTATTGACATTAGTTCTGGAAACGAAAATTTTCTAGCATCATATGATGATATATATTCTGGAACAATACCTAATACTGTATATACAGAATCAGAAACCATGCCATTAAACTGTAATAACGTACCAACAGTATTAACATTATTACTTTGTAATAGAGGACTTTCAATTACAACTCGTTTAATACCTTTATTTTTCCATTTAGATAAAAATTCGTCTTCAAATATTTTCTTTTTTAAAAAGAGTGATTCTATACTTTTAATAGATTTCGGTACTTTAGGACTTACATGTGTAAGTTCTAATATTTTACCATTTGGGTAATTTTCATTAAATTCTAAAAGACATATACCAATGCATGTAGTACTAATGTCTAAGCCCATTATAATAGTATTATCTTGTATCATATAAATTATTATATATTATATATAATATATATATTAATATTATTAAATATAAATATATAATTAATATATTTTAACATAAATTTGTTTTTTTTATTAATTTTTTATATATTTGTAATAAGTTAAATAATGTTAATTATGAATTTTGATAAAAAATTAATTGATGATATAGCTGAATATTGTAATTTAAATGATTTAATTTTAGATGATGTACTAAATGAATTATTACAAATTGGTTTTAACATTATTAGGTTTGGGTCATCTCCACATGATAAGATAAAACAACAACTTGAACAAACTATTGTAAAAACTGAACAGAATTTTGAACAACCAAAAAAAAATATTAGAATTATAAAAAATAAGTAATATGATAGATATAGGCAAAAATGCTAAGATTAAAGTAAATTGGAAAGTATCTCCATATGATTTTTCACAAGAAAAAATTAAATTAATACAAGCTAAATTAAGTAAAAAATACTCTTTACCTAAAGACAATATAAAAGTATTGCCTGAATTCATTATGCTGAATGATAAGGGTGAAAATGTATCAGTTTCGCATAATGTTATAAATAATATTCAAAATCCAGAATTTCAGAAAGAATTATTTAAATCTTATTTATTGGAAAATAATATACAAGATTTTGATTTTGAATTCATTACAAAAATTGATTCTGAAATAAATGGAAGAATAAATTATGATATCTATGATAAATATAGACGATATACTATTAAATGGATAAAATGGAATAATTTTTTATCTTACGGTGAAGATAACTATTTTGATTTTTCTAATTTAAAAGGATTAGTGTTGTTAAATGGTGAACCAGCAAATCAGAGTGGTAAAACAACATTCGCAATAGATTTATTACACTTTTTATTATTTGGTAAAACAACAAAAGCAGCAACACAAGAAAAAATATTTAATAAACACTTACCAGAAAAAACTGAAGTCATTGTTGAAGGCTGCCTTAATATAGATGGTGAGGATTATATTATAAAAAGACGTTTATTACGCCCTTCTTTAGTAAAAAGAAGTATTAAAAGTAAAACTATACAAAAAGTTGAATATTATAAAATTGTTGGTGGTGTTGAAGAAGAATTAGAAGAATATATTGATAATCAACAAGAAGAAAATAATATAAAGACTAATAAGGCTATTAAAGAAATAATCGGTAATGAAGAAGATTTTGATATGATAATTTGTACAACAAGTGCAAATTTAGATGATTTAATTGAGAAAAAAGAAACTGAAAGAGGTAGATTAATCAGTAGATGGATAGGTCTATTACCTTTAGAACAAAAAGATGCTATTGCTAGAGATTTTTATAACACAGCCGTTAAAAAAACTTTTAAATCTAATATTTATAATTCGCAAGATTTACAAGAAGAAATAAATACCTTAGAGTTAGCTAATAAAGTATTACAAGAAGAAGTTGGTAAATATACAGCAGAAAATGATTTATTAGATAAAAATTATATACTATTAGAAGAATCTAAAAATCAATTTTTATTAGAAAAATCTGTAGTTGATTCTAATTTATTGCGTGTCGATATAACAACATTAAACAATTCTATTGAAAATTGTAAAAATAAAGGAATTCAAAAGAAGGCTGAGAAGGAATTGGCTATTGAAAAACTAAATAATTTAGGTGATGTTGATTTTTCGATAAACGAATATAATAAATTAATAACTGAAAGAAATAATAAAAATATTGAATTATCAACATTAAGAAATGATTACAAACATAACAAGGAACATATTCAGTCATTAAAAAATGATGAATATTGCCCTACATGTGGTCGAAAATTTGAAAATAAAGATAATTCAGCTAAAATCGCTGAATTAGAATCTTTAAATAAAGAATTATCTAATAAGGGTATTAAGTTATCAGAAGAAATTGATAAACTAGATAAAATTATTTTAGATATGAATTCTAAATCTGAAAAGTTTAAAGAACGTTCCAAATTAGAAGCATTGATACCAACATTAGATGTTACGATTTCAAATTTAAGAAATGAATATAGAGAATTAACTAATAAATTAGATGAATATCAAAAAAATAAAGATGCAATTGACAAAAATAATAAATTAGATATTGAAATAAATAATATTCAAGTAAAAATTTCAAATAATCGTAACACTAAAGAAACTAATTTATCTTTTATTAATAATAATAAAAATAAAATATCTGTTAATAACGAAAACATATCTAATAGATTGGCTATTATTAATGATATAAAAAATGAACAGAAAATCGAAAAAAATTGGCGTATATATTTGGATATGATAGGTAAAAATGGTATATCTAAAATGGTTTTAAGAAAAACATTGCCTATCATAAACGCACAAATAGCTAGACTTTTAAATGGTGTGTGTGATTTTGATGTTATAATTGAAATTACTGATAAAAATGATGTTATGTTTTATATTGTTAAAGATAATGTTAAATCTGATATATTAAGCGGTAGTGGTTTTGAAAAAACAGCAGCAGCTTTAGCAATTAGAGCAGTATTAGGTAATATTTCTACTTTACCTAAAAGTAATATTTTTGTTGTTGATGAAATTTTAGGTAGAGTTGCGAAAGAAAATTATGATAATATGAGATTACTTTATGAAAAAATATTAGAAAATTTCGACTGTATTATGCAAATATCACATCTAGAAGAAATTAAAGATTGGCATAATACTATCATTACAATAAAAAAAGAAAATAACATATCACGAATTGCTGTATGTAAAAATAACTCGTAATAAATGTTAAATATATGAATAAATATGTAAATGATTTCACGCCAACAGTTCAAACATATTATAAAGAATTGAGAAAATATAAACCAATTTCAAGACAAGATGAGATAGATTTAATAAAAAAGGCTAAAAATAATAACTTAAACGCTAAAAATAAATTACTCACAGCTAATTTACGCTTTGTTTTTGATGTTGCAAAACGATATAAAGGTAATGGTGTCGCAATTGAAGATTTAATATCTGAGGGAAATTTAGGTTTAGTTAAAGCAATAGATAAATTTGATACGAATAAAGATGTTAAATTTATATCATATGCTGTTTGGTGGATTCGTCAGTCAATACAAGAATTTATAAAAAAAGAGCAAATTAAAGATAATTTTGAAACGTTAGACGATGATAATAATACAAATAGTGATAAATTAAAAGATGATGATGACTTTAAAGATAATGAATCTAATAGTTTATTAAATAAGTTAATATATAACGATGAAACAAACACACAATTATCATCTAAACAAAGAATTATTTTAAATAAATTGCTTGGTAAGTTAGATTCTAGGGCGCAATTTATAATTAAAGCGTATTATGGATTCGATAGTGATGATGGACAAACACTTGAAGAAATTGGTAAAAAACTTAATTTGAGTAGGGAGAGAGTCCGAAAAATAAAAGAAAAAAATTTAAGAATATTAAGAAGTGAACTAATTTTAAATGATGAATTTAGTGATTTATTCATATAAAAATAAATTATTAGATATTTATATAAATAAAAGGAATAATTATGGCTAAACGAAAGAAAATACAAGATAATTTAAATGATGAGTTAGTTAAAGTTAATGCTACAGTAGACGTGGTTGACGAGATACAAGTCATTGATGATAAAGAACCAGCTGTAGAAATTGATTCTGTTGTTGATGATATTGTTGAAGAGATAAAGGTTAATGAACCTAAACCTTCTAAAGATACTGCTAAAATAACAAAGAAACCTATTATGTTTGGTTATATTTGGAATGGACAAGAATTTGATTAATTATGAAAGATGATATAATAACAAGAAAGATGTTATCTGTTATTCGTGAATCTAATTATTGTGATAAAACTTTAATATCTGAGGAAGTTAGTACGACTAATTCATCTGTTAGTGGTAAATCTGGTTTTCCAATAACTAAACAAAATACACAGTTTGCTGATGTTAGAGACTCACAAATACAGAGTATAATTAAAACATTAGGTGAAAATGTTGAATTTGACGAAAATGCATTAATGTTTTATCCAGAAAACAAAGATATGGTATTAACTGGTAAAATAAACGCTTTAAATATTGCGTTCCAATTTCGTTATAATGACCCTAGTGGTGATGGGTGTTATTTATGGGCTAATGCATTACAGTTAACAGACACTAATAATCGCACAATTGGTAAAATAAGAGATGCGTTTATTAACTGGAAAAATTCATTAATTCAAGACGGTGATTTGATTGAGAAATTGAGTCAATTTTCATCTCAATCACATTAAACGGTTGATTTAATTTATCACATATTAATAAAAAAATCCACTAATATTAGTGGATTTTTTTATTAATATGTGCATTATATTTCGATATTAAATAATATTTATTATTAAGATATATTAGTATTAAAATAATATAATTATGGATATAAATAAAGTTTTACAGAAACTTATTACTGAAGAAATTAGTAAATCTGAAATATCTTCAATGATAAGTAATAAAATTGATAGTAGTATATCATCTAAAGAATTTGAAAAAAAAGTTAAAGAGATTGCAACATCTGTTATAAGTGATTTATTTAAAATATTATGGCAGAGAGATTCATTATGGAAAAATACTGTAAAAAGATGAAGAATATATATATAACAGAAAATCAATTAAATCTATTGAAAGATGAATCAAATAAAGAGGTTACTTTTTATGAATTTGTTATTAGTGTAAAACAGTTTCTTAAAGATTTATTGAAAAAACCATCTGAAGCCAAATTAAATGATATATTATCAAATTCTGGAATAAAAAAGAATGATTTAATTGATAAAATGAAAGATATTGGCATGATTAAATCTAATGAACGAATTGATGAAGTGCCGATGAATGAGAAAAAAGTTGCTAAAAGATATATAACATATAAAATACCAAAAGCTAATTTTAAAAATAAATTAAAAAAATTATATGATGAATTAATATCTAGCGATAAAGAGGAATTAGTTTCTGAAGATGGTGCAACGTCTTGTGGTAGTGTTATGCAAGACGGTGGTACAAACCCTTCTGCTGGTCAATATGATGTACCCTTTAAAAGTGGTCAACGAAGAAAATTTTGGAGTCCAGCACTAAAAAGAAATAATGATTCGAAAAATAAATCAATATCAATAAATTAATTTTATGAATAGAATAACTGATAGATTCTATGAAAGCGAGATAATCGACAATATTAAAAATATCGCTGATAAAATAAATGATGAAAATAATAAGCAAATTGTGGATAAAGATAAAGTAACCAAATTAATGTTTTCACAATTAATGGCTGGTCTTTATCTACAAAATATAATGTTTAAATAAATAATTAAATTATTATGGGTATTAGACAATATAGTGTGCGAGAATTAAAACGAATTATTGCGGAAAGTTCAACTGAATTTAAACCAGTGTTAGGTAAAAATGTTGAAAACGATAATAAAAAAATTAACGATAAGGCATACAAAGAAGTTAATGACAAAGTTAAATCTTATGATGGCGGTTTAAAAAAAGAATCACCAAGAAAAGTTAGTATACCAGATGATGATAATAAAGGTATGCAAGATTTGAATTATGATAATATTAATAAGCCATTTCAAGATAGAGTAAAATCACAATTAAAAGGTTATGTTTCGTCAGATAGTGAAAAAAAGCATAAAAATGATGAGTTTGGAAATGCGACTTTTGATGAAATAGAAGGAATGGATGAAAAAAATAAAAAATTCAGAAAAGGCAAAGAAATTGGTAAAGAAATAGGTTTAACTAGTCGAGAAATTGATAAAAAAGATTTTCAAAACCTAACACATAGTGTATTTGAATCTAACAAATCAGTAGTCTTGAAATTTAAAAATACAGTTTTCTTAACTGAAAATCAAGTTATTTCTAAGATACCTGATGAATATAAGTTAGAAGGTAAAAAATTCTATATGAAAGATAAGTTAAATAATGAATTTATGGTAGAATGGCATGAAAAACCATCAATTATGAATTTAACTAAGATTAATGAAGAACAACATAGAATTAAAGAATTATTTAATTATAAGAGTAATAAATCTAGCACATCATGTGAAAGCCGCATAGTTGAAGAAAATAAAGTAAATGATATGTTAGATAAAGCAAGAAAACTTATGAATTAAAACATTAAATAATTTACAGTGTGTTATGAAAGAGGAAAATGAAGATGAAGAATTAATAGAACTTAAAGAACGAATGCATTCATCGCCATATCCTAGACGAGCTATAGACACAGATAGTGGAGATAAGATTGTTGGGTGGTTTGAAAGTGTTGTTAGAATTGTACATAAATATGGTATGAAAACTATATGTTTTACATTTTTAACAGTAGCTGCGTTCATTGCTTTAATTATGTTTGCACATGCAGTGGATAACCAGCAAATAATTGAAAAATGGCTTGTTGGAAAAGAACAAGAACATGTTATCGGTAATAATATTCGAAAAGAGGTAAATCCTAAAGTAACTAAGTCTATGACTAAGTTGTTATATAAAATGAATGCTGATAGGGTTTGTGTATTAGAAATGCATAACGGTAAAGAAAATCCTACCTCGCTACCATTCATATATTGTGATATGACTTATGAAGAGACAAAAGATAGTGTTTCATATATTTCTGAAGAATATGTTGATTTAAACATGTCTAAATATACTTTTCCAGAATATCTATACAAGCATAGGTATTTTATAGGCGATATAGATAAAATTTATTCTATTGATAAGAAATTAGCTTTAAGATTAGAAGCTAATGGAGTTGAATATTGTGGTATTATATTATTAAGAACTAATATAGATATTGGATTTTTAATGATATCTTTTTTACATAAGCCAACATTATCAGATAATGATATTTTGGCTGAATTAAGTTATTATGTTCAAGAAATTGGTTCATATTTAGATTATGCTAAACAATTAGAATATAAATAGTATTTTATTATGAAAATAGATAAAGATTGGATAATAATAATATTATTATTAGTAATCACAACTTTTTTAGCCGTTAAAGTTTATAAACTTAATAAACAAACCGATTATCAAGTTGAACAAATACATAATTATGATAAAAATAATGGTAGGTATACAGTAATATTTCATGACCAAAAAATAGCATCTTTAGAGCATGCAAATAAAGAGTTATATGATTCCATTAAAATGTATAAAGATAAAGTAGACTATCTAGTTAAATTTAAAGCTAAAAAAGAATATATATTTGATACCATATATATAGATACTACTAATAATAAAGATGATATAAAAGTGTTTGAATATTCAAATAATAAAAATGATACATTAAATTATGAATTAAAGATTGGTAGTTCTGTAGAACCTAATTGGTATCATTTAAAACTTGATGTTTCAAATGAATTTACTATTGTTAATAAAAGAGATAATGGTATTAATGAGACAACTATATTGCCATCCGATAAATCTGAAATTAGTGATGTTACTGTATTTAAGCCTAAAAAGAATAATTTCTTTGATAATATCGCTATAGGACCATCAGTTAATGTTGGATATGATGTGATAAATCGAAATTTTGGTGTTAATGTTGGTATAGCGGTAACATATAAAATAGATTTTAAAAAATAAAATAGCTAATAGTGTTTACTATTAGCTATTTTATTTTATATTTTAATATATTAAAATATAAATATAATATGATATGTAATTTTTTATTATGGGTTGAGGTGTTTATTTTTATAATTGCATGTTTAGTGATTATTAAAAATATTTATTGTATAACTAAAGTTTTATATATGCATAGCGGTAAGTTTGATATTGATATGACAAGTAAAGTAATGCTAACGTTATCAATATCATATGTGTTAACAACGATAATAATTGGTTTTTAAATAAAATGATATGTTACAAAAAAGAATTGATAAAATCTCTAAATATTTTAAAAGTATTGAGTTAACGAATAATACTTTAATTATTAAAGTTATGTATGAACATAAATGGGGGGTATTTCCATCGGAAGATGGAAAAATCAAAGTAGCTAAATCTGAAGATAGTGATGATGTTTGGTTTTATTATGGCAAAGCAGATGAAGTAAGTGTTGATGATATTTTTGATTTAATAGACAATACAATTGAAATGAATTTATCAGCGGCTGCTAAATTGGAATTACTTACAAAGAAATTTGATGAGTTAAAAGAATTATTTGCAACAGAAAGTTTAGACCGTTTGCAAACATTGAAATTTGTTATTTCAAATAGAAAAAAAAACAAAAAGCATACTGAAAATATGATAGTTGATGCTAAAAATAATGAAGAAATAAAAAATAATGTAGATGAACAGTAGTATAATTATTGTGTGTTATATATTAATGTCATATGGACTTTCAAATTTGCTCGTATATGGGTCTGGACCTTTTGATATTTTAGTTAAGTTTAGAGAATTATCTAGTAAAATATCATATACATTTGGACAAATGTTAGAGTGTATGATGTGTACATCTACCAATGTTGGATGGATTATTTCATTATTAAATATATTATTAATACCTAATATACCATTAACACCATTTAATTTAATATTTAATGATATTTCTTTATGGTATTTAATCATACCATTTGATGCATTTATTACAAGTGGTGCAGTTTGGTTAATACATACGTTACAAGAATCATTAGAAAGCATAACAAGTAAAAATAATCATGAGTAATTATAATATTGAAATTGAACGTGAATTAAGTCAATTAAAACTTGACCAAGATAGAGGTAAACATGAATTGGAAAATGAAAAAATGAGAATCGCATCACTTTTATTAAATGACATGGGAAAAGATATTGATGATGTCATTAATGGTAAGGTGGCTGTTAAAATGTCTTATTTTGAAAAATTAAAATATAAAGTTAAATTTATTTTAAATAAAATTTTTAATACGTTATAATATGATAACTCTAACAGCTAAAGAATTATATGAAATAGGTTTTGATTTATCTGAAAAATTAGCAAAAAATAAATTACAATCTAAAAATGAGCTTTATTTAACCGTTGATGAACACTCATTTAAAAAAATTGATGAAGATTTATATTATAGAAATAATCCAGACGGAAAAGATTTCGTACCATCGAGTACAAATATACATATAATATTCCCTAATCTAGATATTATTATTATAAAATAAAAAGCACAATGTTAATATTGTGCTTTTTATTTTTATGGTCTAGTTGTGTATCTTTTTATTTTTAAATCATTCCAATTTGTTAATTTTTTTATTTGTTCAACTGAATACTCTCTTTTTTCTTTGGTTGAGTTCCAGTCACCATTAAATAATATATATTTTAATTTATGGTTTTCACATTCCTCTTGTATAGTATTATATAATCTAATAGCATCTGATTGATTTTTACATATTATTAAATCTAATTTATTAGTAGACTCTAATAATAATTTATTACGATATACCATAACATTTAAAAAGGTGCTTTTTTTAGAGGCACTTGGTTTAATTAAGTTATCAAAAATATAATTAAAATCTTTTCTTTGTATCAAAGGGTGAAAACCATACACCCAAAATGTTTCTTCTTTATAATAAGCTGCTTTATCATACACAATCCAATTACTATTATTAGTTATATGTTCAACATATTCACCATATTCATTCTTTAGTAACGTAGTATCAGTGTCATTTTCTTCTTTAAATTTGATTAACACTAATTCATATTTAGCTTCTTGAATTGAACGCCCTCTATTTATATATCTAACTGGAAATTTAACATTATTGGATTCATCTATTAATTTTTTAAATTTGATATTAGCATTTTTTTCAGTTCTAAAGAAACCTATAAATTCAACTTGTTTATTATTCCTTGTTAAAATAATTTGATATTTATTTTTCATTATTTATGTATTTTATTAAAATATATATATCATTATTTGTTTTTTAAACATATTTAATGTATTTTTGCAATATAAAAAAATATTAAATTATGGGAAAATTATTTACAACAAGTGATGACATAGTAGAAGTCATTGAAAACAAATTTAATGAAACTGGTTTAGCTAGTTATGGGCTAACTCTTAAAATTATGTCGGTTAAGAAATCTAAAGAACTTTTAAAAGTTAGTAAAGCATCGGCTGCAACAGAATTTTTAACTAAAAAAGATGGTATAATACAAGTATTTGTATATGAAGCAGCGTTTGATAGATTAACTGATAAAGTTAAAGACATGATGGTAGAAATGGCGTTATCAAACATTTCTTATGATGTTGATAAAGATAAAATTATTATCGAGAATAACCCATTTAAACAAGTAATTGCAATGAGACAGAAATTTGGTAATGATATACTAGATTCTATTGAATTAACATCTATTACCATAGATACGATTGAGGAAGAAGAAAAAGAACGTAAATTAGCTGAAAAAGAAAATAAAAAAATGAATAAAAATAGTAATTAGTTATGAAAGATAATTTTATACATGTTTGTTTTATTATTGATGAGAGTGGTAGTATGTATCAATCAGTAAGTGATGTAAAAGGTGGTTTTAAAAAAGTTATAGATGAACAAAAGTCTGTTAAAGATGGTGAATGTGTAGTATCTCTGTTTAAATTCAACAGTGAGGTAAATAAAGTTTTTATTGGTAAAAACGTCAATGACATTGACGATATTGATTATTCACCTAATGGCATGACTGCAATGAATGATGGTATTGGGGGCGCAATTGATGAGGTTGGAAAATGGTTATCTGATATGGATGAGAGTGAACGACCTTCTAAGAATATTGTTGTTATCATGACTGATGGCTTAGAGAATGCCTCAAAAGAATACTCGTTCCCAAGAGTTAAAGAAATGATAAAACATCAAGAGGAAAAATATAATTGGACATTTATTTATATGGGTGTGGATTTGACCTCAAAAGAAGATGCTGATAAATTAGGCATTAAAATCTCAGCTTTTTCTAACAAAAGCGAAATTAATAATCATTATGAAGTGATAAATTCGGCAACTACTAAGTTAAGATTAGCTAAAACTGTAAATGAAGCACGAGCTACTATGGATTGGTTATCAGACCAAGCATTAGATATCACTAATAAGTATGAGACAGAAAATAACATTAAATTATGATGAAAAAAAAGAAACTAGATAATGTTTTATTGAACATATATCGTGATTTATATAAGTATAGTGACCCATCTGTTGATTTTGATATGTTGGTAGAAAGTGCTGAATGTGATGATAAAGGTAGAAAAATAATACCTTATGATAACTATACCATTGATGGCGAAGTTATGGATAAGATAATTAATATGCACATAATATCCAATAGATTAAAAGGCGATGATAGAAAACTTGTCAGAGTACATGCATATTTAGGTTGCTCACCAATAATTAAAAATTATGAGTGATATTAGTTTATTAAATAAAATTAAAAATTATAATAAAGAGCATTGTTATCAATATGAAATGAGGCTTTTAACTTTAGAAGATGATAAGAAGAAATTTAATTGGGATGACGAGTTTATAGCTAATATAAAGTTATCGGATTTTGAATTTTCATATGTTGAATCTAAAGAAGAAAAAAAAGAATGCTCTGATTTCATAAAAAGATATGAATGGTTAGGTACAACTGGTTCATACCCAACTCATTGGTTTACAGCTAGATATAATGGGATTTTAGGTGGCGTTATTATAATGGGAATGCCAAATGCATTTTCTAAATTAATGGGTGCTAACACAAAAGAAATTGAACGTTTAATTGCTCGTGGCGCTAGTGCTTCTTGGTGTCCTAAAAATTTGGCTACTAAATTTTTAATGTGGTGTATTAAGTGGATGGTAAATAATACACAATATAGATTGTTTACTTGTTATAGTGACCCACAAGCTAAAGAGATTGGTACAATTTATCAAGCGTTAAATTTTTATTATTTAGGACAAGGTAGTGGTACTACAATTAGATGTATTAATCCATATAATCCGAATACTCTTATAACAGATAGAGCTTTTAGAGCAAGGTCTTTTTATAAAAGATATGCTAAAGATTTAGGTATTGAATGGCAAAAGAATTGGAACACCACCCAATCAATATTATGGGATAACATACCAGATGATATTGAAAAAAAATTAAGAGATTACTCAAAAGAAATGTATGCTAAAGCTGAAAAGATTACGTTTCCTAGTAAGCATAAGTATGCTTTTGTTTTAGGTAGAAATAAAACTGAAACCAAAAAACTAAGAAAAATTTTTGAGGAACATAATAAAATTTATTCGTATCCTAAAAATAGAGGTGGTTAGAATATAGATGGAAAAGAGATATTTAACAGAAGAACAAATGGAATATTTAACTGTTTTAGGCGTTGATACTAGTGATGCTAGTATTATATGATAAGGAAAATAGCGAGCCATTTAAGTAATTAATTGTTGAACAATGTAATAAATTTAATAATTTAGATTTCTTTATTGAGAGAAGTATATCTTACGTTCAATCTGGTAGACTTCAAACTAAGGAAGAAGCCGAGATGCTAGGTAAATAAAGATGATTCGGTAAAAGATAATTTGTGATGAAATTTAAAAAAAAAATTGATAAATAATGGATAATATAATTAAAGATTTTAGATTATTTGCTAAAGATAAAGGGGTTTCAACTTCTGTTTTTGACCAAGTTACCAAATCCACAGTTAACGCTTTAACACCAGTTGTTTTAGAAGAAAGAAAAATGAATGTGGTTGGAATGGATATATATTCTAGATTGCTATATGATAGAATTTTGTATTTTGGTGAGCAATTTACTTCAGAAACATGCAATTTAGCTATTGCTCAGTTATTATATCTAAATTCATTAGACGAAAGAGAAATTATGATATATATAAATAGTGGTGGCGGTTCAGTTGTAGATGGGTTAGGTGTTATTGATACGATGAATTTTATAAATAGTCCAGTATCTACCACATGTATAGGAATGGCAGCTAGTATGGGGGCAGTATTACTTAGTTGTGGCGAAAAAGGTAGTCGTTTTGTATTACCTCATAGCCGAGTTATGATACATCAAGTATCGAGTGGTATGAGAGGTAGTGTATCGGATATGAAGATTGAATTAGAGCAAGCTGAACGTTGCAAAAATGATATCTATAATATTTTGGCGAATAATTTAAATAAAGACTTTTCTGAAATTGAGGCTTTATGCGATAGAGATAATTGGTTTATTGGTGAAGAAGCCGTTAAATTAGGAATTGCTGATAAAGTTTTAATTAAATAAGATATGTTTAATCAAGAAGAAAAAAGTTCATTTAACTAAAAAGGTAGAAAATGGTAAAATATCAAATGATATGGCGATAAAAATGAAAAATAATATCCCACCAATACTAGATAAATTACATTTATAATTATGGAAGATAAAATTAAAATAGCTTTAAAAATAATAGATGAAATTAATGGCTTAGATATTAATTATTTACCTAAAATAGGCGGTTCATTAGCGTTGTATCATTATGGCGTGTGTGAAACTGTAAATGATATTGATATAATAGTCAACACAATAAATGATTTGAAATTACCATATGAAATTCGTGAAATATCTCATAAAGAAAGACTTAATGGCACAGTTAGTTATATGGTAGATGGCGTTAAAGTAGATATTATTCAATCTATTATGCCAAGGAAATATAATGGTGAGTTTGAGGATTTGGATAATATCATTTATAGTAAAAAAATTATTAATAATTTTATTAATATTCATTATAAATAATATTTATATATAAATTATATACATACAATGAAAAAACAAATAATTAGATTAACAGAAGAAGATTTGCATAATATTGTAAATAATACAGTTAAACGAGTTATTCGTGAAATGCAAGAAGGTTCTCTAGATTATCATGTTAACAATATATTAAATCCAATTGAAGTTGAAGATACTATTGTAACATTTAAAGATAATAGAGATGTTGATGATGAAATTTATGTAAAGGGTAAAGATGGGGTAGATTATAGAATTCAATTTACTGTTAATGGAGTAATGAGTAATCCTGGTTCAAGTGGTGACTATTTTAATCCACCTGAAAGTCCAGAAACTGATGAAACTATTACATTAATAAGTGTTGCTTATTTTAATGAAGAAGAAAATAGTTGGGTTGAATTACCAAGTGACATTTTACATAATGAATCTATAAAAAATTTTGTAGAGGATAATGTTGAGTTTAATTGGGATGATTATAATGATGAGTCAGATTTAGATTATGATGAATTTGACCGATAGTTTGATAAAATTATAAAAGGAAATAACATATGTTATTTCCTTTTATAATTTATATGTTTTCTATATTGATAAATGTTATTAACCGCCCATTTTATTATATCGTCAAGTGAATCCATAGTAATTAATGGCTTGTTAGTTTTACTTGATAATATAGACCATTTACTTTTGTCTACTTGTATTATTGGTATTATATTTTTAGCACTGTCACCCCAAAAAATTACTTGATGTTCTTCGTCGATTGTATGCCAAACTCTTACTCCACTAGCTTGAAAAATAACAGCTTCGTTACCATATTTATTTAAACCTTTATATACTTGATAGTATTTTTTATAATCACTTAATAAATAAGCAAAGTTGTAACCTTCGCCTTTACCATCTGTTGTCATTGCATTAGTAAAATTTAAAGTTTCTAAATTATTAGTACCATATTTAAATCCATTTTCAGCAATACTAATTGCATCGTTAGTGAAATGTATTAACCATTGATTTTTTACTAATGATGTTTCAGTAAAAGTTTCATTTGCTGGAATATCTTGAGAATACTTTACGTTGTTACGAATAAATCCCATTAAATTGTTAAGATATTTCTTTAATTTACCTTTAGTTAATTTATTTATAATTGATTCAATATTATTGTTATTTACATCTGAGAAAGTTTTGTTATCAATGATATTTTTATCCAATAAATCTTTAAAATAGACATTTATTAGATTTGGGTATTTTTTTAATAATATTATATTTTTCTCTCTTTGACCCATTGATAAATATTTTTTAAGTGGTAAACCATGTTCTTTATCTAAAAATTCATTTAATTTTATGGTATTATGGTTTAAATAATTAAATATTTCTTCTTCTATTATTTTTTTCATACAAAAATATATTTATATATAAATATATAATTTCATAAATTATTTCATATTATGGCGTGTTCATGTAAGGGTAAAAAAAATGTTGGTGTAACTAAAACACCAATTAGAAAGTATAGTTCATCATCTAATGGACATACACAAATCATTAAAAATAATACAAAACGTATCATTAAACGTGATATTAGATAATTAATCTATTTTTTTGTTTTGTTTTTTTAACAATTATTTGTATATTTGAAAATATTAAATGCAATGATTGTTTTAATATTTTTATAAAAATGTAAACTACAGTTATTGCAGTTTACATTTTTTTTTTAAATCATATATTTATACTATAATAAATAATAAATTAAAAAAATGTATTAATATGGAAGAATTAATTAATGATGAACATATAAGTTTAGATTACGTGGATAATTCAGATAATGGCAATTATAGATTGTCTATTTTTGATAAAAATTATCACTATTTAAATGAGATTTATCTTAGTAAAACACATTTAATAGAACTTTTAATAGGGTTAAAAAATATTGAAAACGAATTAACTGAAGACTTATAATTATGGTATATGTTTATAACTCAAACGTAGAAGATTATACTTCACATAAAAATAACATTCCTATATATAGAGGAACAATTTTTGGCAATCCGTTTACTTATAATGGAAAAAAATCTAAATTAGCAACTAAATCATTTAAAACTAGAGATGAAGCGTTAGATGCATATAGATTATATTTTAAATTAATGTATGAACAAGATGCTGAATTTAAATTAGCGTTTGATACAATTTATGAAAAATATAAAAATGGTGAAGATTTATATTTACAATGTTTTTGTAAACCTCTCAAATGTCATGGAGATATTTTAGTAGAAGAATTACAGAAAAAATTAATATTAGAAAAAAGACAAGAACTATTAAAAAAGTAATTAATTATTGTTTTTTTAGATTTTTTTATGTATATTTACATAAATTTTAAATATAATGTTAAATATTACTGATATTAATGAAAGATTAAAAATAAATCCAGAACCAGATTTTGTTAAAGAGGTTAGAAAAAATGTAATTGATAGTTTTTCGAAATTAGAGTTTGTGGAAGAAGGGCATAAATATTATTTGCATAATGATGATGGGTCTAAAGTAGAATTGCCTAGTGTATCTCAAATTTGCCATAAATTTCAAACTGAGGTAAATTGGGATGAAATTGCAAATAATAAAGCTAAAAAAATGGGTATTGATGTGGCTGATTTAAAAAGAGAATGGAAAGAAAACAATTTAAAAAGCACATCTAATGGTACTAAAACTCATTTATTTGCTGAAGCGTATATGTATTTTTTTAGGGGTAAACCAGAGTTAATGCCTAAATCTATTTTAGAAACACAGTATCAAGATGGTTATTTAATCCCATATGGTAAAAAAGAGGAAGCTGTTGTTAAATTTTACGAAGATATATTTAAAATACAGAACTTATATCCAGTAATGGCTGAGGCTCAAATTTATACAGGTGTAAATGATAAATTAAAATTATCCACTAATTATAGTGGAACATTTGATATGCTATTTGCATATAAATTAAAAGATAAATGGAAATTAGGCATATTTGATTGGAAAACTAACATATCATTAGAAAATGGATATAATCAATTAAATGGTAAATGTTTAATATCACCTTTTAATCATTTAGTAGATGAAAGTAAATCAATATATACAATTCAATTATCTGCATATCAGTTAGGTATATCCCAATTGGGTTATGAAATTGCTGATAGAAAAATTATATGGCTTAAGGATGATGGAACATATGAAAAAATTAGTGTAAGTGATGTATCTAATGAATTAAAAGAAGCATTAATATGAACGATAATACAATTAAATCATTAGTAAATGAAATAAATGATATTGGCACAAATAAACGTAAAATATCTATTGCAATAGACTTTGATGGTACAGTTGTTGAACATAATTATCCTTATATTGGTAAAGAAAATGGCAATTGTTCAGAAATATTAAAAAAATGGATAAGTCTTTATAATGTTGAACTTATTTTAGACACAATGAGAGGTGGTATATTATTGAAACAAGCAATTGATTGGTTTTCTGATAGAAATATACCTTTAACTGGTGTGGGTCAGCACCCAAGTCAACATAAATGGACTAATAGTACGAAGGCATATGCGTTGTTTTCTATTGATGACCGAAATATTGGATGCCCTATTAAATATGATAGCAATAAACGTCATATGGTGGATTGGGATGAGGTATGCAAGCAATTTGAACCAATACTTGAAAAATTAAATAATAATTTATAATTAAATTGATATGCGTAAAAAGTTTATATTTATTAAACCATTTAAAACTAAAGAAGGCGTAATTCCAGAAGGTAGTGAGATAATATTGTTTAGAGGAAATGTTTATATGAATGGTGGACTTTTACACCCAGTATATAATAGTATGATTTTAAATATTATAAATGATAATAAACTTAAAAGTGAATATCTAATAGAAACTGAAATAATACCTAATAAGATTTAATTAATATATGATTAACTATAATATTTGGTTCACGGCTGATTTACATTTAGGCCATAAAAATATTCTAAAGCATCAAATTGAAAGGATTGAAAAAATGGGGCTAGTTGATTCAGATGATATTATTGGACATGATAATTATATAATTAACATGTGGAAAAACATAACTAAACGTAATGACCATATATATGTATTAGGTGATTTTATTATGTTGAATCAACAAGGTTGCATAAGAATTTTAAATGAACTTAAATCTAACGGATGTATAATACATTTGATTGTTGGTAATCATGATAAATCAATAAAAAAAATGTTTAATATGTTTGAATCAATT
Organism: uncultured Bacilli bacterium; assembly: GCA_944332505.1. The sequence continues at coordinate 45,742 of CALVKC010000003.1, read as the reverse complement.
GATGAAATAAAATCAGTTACATTTAAAAAAGATAATTTTGATTTTATTGAACAAGATTTTAATGTTGTGTTATCACACTATCCAATGAAAAGTTGGCCTAATAAATGTAGAGGTAGTATGCAATTATATGGTCATGTACATGCTAATGCATTATGGATAGATGATACTGATGATTTATGCTTGAATGTAGGTTTGGACAACCCTTTATGCAATTATACATTATTTTCGCTGAAACAAGTTTATGAGATTTATTTAAAAAAATTAAATGGTGAAAATCCTTTAAGATATTCTGATGTTAAAACTAACACAAATAAATTATATATAAGATGAATGAGTTATTAACAGTTAAAGGATATGATTTTGCCATTTTAATTACATTAGGAATAAAATAATATAAAAAAAAGTTATAATATGAAAAGTAAAGTTTATAAAATGTTTGGTAAAGCCATTGATTCAGATGGTTTAGAACATATTGTTACAATTGTTGGTGAGTTCACTAAAAGTAAGGATGAAACACTAGTATCTCAAGAATGCCAAGTTAATGGTATTGATGGTTGTATGGCTTTTATACCGCTTAAGAATACTATTAGAACATTGAGATACGCAATTTCAATTTGTCATACTGATGATTTATCAAATTATGATGAAAATTTGGGTGTAAAATTAGCCAAGAAAAGGTTAAAGACTAGACCACTAGGTGAGTTAACAACCAAATTTAAAACATCATTATGTGATGACCAAATTAAACTAATATTATTTGGTGAATTGAAACATGTTATGGATAATATTGATAAATTTATTAGATAACATAAAAAGGTGACACAATTGTGTCACCTTTTTTTTGGCACACTTTTTGCTATATCTATATATGGCAAATAAATATAAAGAAATTAAAAAATATTAATTATTTTGGTTTTATATTTTTTTTATATATCTTTGCAAATGAAAAAAAAAATAAACTAATTAAAAATATAGAATATGAGTAAAAAAGTTATTGGTATTGATTTAGGAACAGGTAATTCAGCTGTTGCAACAATTGAATCTGGTAAACCAACTATTATTATTAATTCTGAAGGTCATAGAACAACACCATCAGTAATCGGATTGAAAGATGGAGAACGTAAAGTAGGTGAATCCGCAAAAAGACAGAGAGTTGTTAACCCTAAAGAAACAGTTTCTTTGATTAAACGTTTCATGGGTGTTGATTATGACAAATGTTCTGACATATTGAAACACATTACATATGATGTAAAAAATGTTAATAATAAACCACGTGTATCAATTGATGGCAAAGAATATTCGCCAGAGGAATTATCATCTATGATTTTAGCTAAGATGAAGTCCTCGGCTGAAGAATATTGTGGTGAAACAATTACTGATGCTGTAATTACATGTCCAGCATGGTTTGATAATAATGCTAGAGAAGCTACAAAATTAGCAGGTGAAATGGCTGGTCTAAAAGTTCATAGAATTATTAATGAGCCTACTGCTGCCATTTTAGCATCTGATATTAAGACAGATGATGGCTCTAAAATTGTATTAGTTGCTGATATTGGTGCGGGTACAACTGATTTTTCAGTGTGTGAAATATCTGATGGTATGGTAGAAGTTTTAGCTTCTAAGGGTGATGTATTTTTAGGTGGTAGTGATTTTGATAACGCAATTTCAAATTGGATTGTTGATAAACTTAAAAGTGAATATGGTGTTGACATAACTAACGATGTTCAAGCTATGCAGCGAATTTTAGAGGCTTCTGAATCTGCAAAAATTGATTTGAGCAGTAGTACATCAACCGATATTAACTTGCCGTATTTGACACTCCATAATGGCGCTCCAATTCATTTTGTAACATCATTGACTAGAGCGACTATGGAAAATTTAACTTCTAATTTGGTTGATAGAGTTGTTGCATGTGCAAAAGAAGCTGTTGAAGCAGCTAAAGTTAATACAAGTGACATTAATTGTATACTCATGGTTGGTGGTCAATCACGTTCATTGGCAATTAGAGAAGCATTGAAAAATACGTTTAATATTGAATTGAATATGTCAGTGAATCCAGATGAAGCTGTTGCATTAGGTGCTGCTGTTCAAGCTAACATTATTGTTGGTGGTGAAGGGTCTAAAGATATCTTATTGCTAGATGTTACACCGATTTCAATGGGTATTGAAACTTTAGGTGGAGTATTTACAAAACTTATTGAAGCCAATACTACAATTCCATGTCGTAAAACAGAAATATTCAGTACTGCGGTTGATAATCAAACTACTGTAGATATTAAAGTTTTGCAAGGCGAAAGACCGATGGCTAAGGATAATAAGGAAATTGGCTTATTTAGATTAGATAGCATTATGCCAGCACCAAGAGGTATACCTCAGATTGAAGTTACTTTTGATATCGATGCTAATGGTATATTAAAAGTTTCAGCAACTGATAAGGCTACTAATAAAGAACAATCAATTGTGATTGAATCCAAAGGTTCATTGAGCCAAGATGAAATTGAACGTATTAAACGTGAAGCTGAACAATTCGCTGAATCTGATAAAAAGGAAAAAGAAAAGGCTGATACGATTAATAAAGGTGACAGTATTATTTTCTCGACAAATAAATTAATTAAGGATATGTCGGAGAAGATGACTGATGATGAAAAAAATAAAATTAATGAACTTGTAGCTAAAATGCAAAGTGCGGTTGATGCTAAAGATACAGCATTAATCAATGAAACTGAAAAGTTGATTAATGAAACATGGAATGAAGTTTCAACTCGAATTTATTCTCAACAAACAGCCAATGCAAGTGATACGAATCAAAACAATACAAGTTCTGAAAATGTAACAGATGCTAACTTTGAAGAAGTTAAATAATTCTAAATTCATTCATATTGAAAAAAAGTGGTCTATTGGCCACTTTTTTTGTATGCAAAATTTGTATATATAAAAAAAAATTATTATATTTGCAATATAATGTATAGTATGTAAAAAAATAATAAAATGGCTAAAATAGACTATTATAAAATTCTTGAACTATCAGATAGTGATAAAAAATTACCTTTTAGTGAATTTTCTAAAAAATTAAAACAACAATATAGAAAATTGGCACTTAAATATCATCCAGATAAACAACAAGGCAAAAGCGAAAATGAAAAGAAAGAAGCTGAAGAGCATTTTAAAAATATTAGTGAGGCATATAGTGTGTTATCGGATGAAGATAAAAAAGCGCAATATGATAATCCAGTAAGTGGTGGCATGAACTTTGATTTTGATAGTGCTTTTGGTTCTAATTTTGGTGGCGGATTTGGTCAAGATTTGGAAAGCTTTATGCGTAATTTTGGCTTTGGTTTTAATACACAAAAGAGTAACCAAGTTAAAATGGGTCAAAGTATAAGAATAACACTAGCATTAGATTTGGAAGAAATTTTTAATGGTACAACTAAACAAATTAAATATAAACGTCATAAAATATGTCCAGATTGTAATGGTAGTGGTATGGCATCTAATTCTAAGAAAGAAACGTGTCAGCATTGTGGTGGTACGGGACAAACATATAGACAATCAAATGGTTGGCAAACCATAGAGACATGCCCTTATTGTAAAGGTAATGGGTATATAATAAAGAATCCATGTAAAAAATGTAATGGTCATGGATTAATAGAATCAGTTGAAATAGTTGATATTACAATACCTAAAGGCGTTAATGACGATAATCAGCTTATTATAAATGGCAAAGGTAATTCTATACCTAATGGAATTGATGGTAATTTGATAGTTGCTATTAGAACTAAAGAACATAGTAAATTTATTAGACAACGTAATGATTTGTACTTTATTCTAGAATTACCAGTGATTGATGCTATTTTAGGCTGTGATAAAGTTATCGAAACCATTGATGGTAAGAAACTTACCACAAAAATACAACAAGGTATTACTGATGGAACTAAAATTAGATTTGCAAATTGTGGTCTACCTTATTATGAACATAATAGTAAATTTGGTGATATGTATGCTGTTGTTAAATTAAAAATGCCAACTAGTCTGTCAGATTCGGATATTGAAAAATTAAAAGAACTTCAAAGCAAAAATAATTTTAAATAATGGAATATTCTAGTGGTATTATTTTATATAAAAAAAATAAACATAATTTATTATTTTTTGTTTGTACGCCAGATGGTCCTTATTGGTATCATCGTGAATTATGGAATTTTCCTAAAGGACATATTGAAAATGGTGAAACTGAATTAGATGCCGCTATTAGGGAGTTTTATGAAGAAACTTCAATTTTGCTAAATAAAAATTATGAATATAAATTTTTAGGCCATGTTAAGCAAAATAAAAATAAAAAAGTAGCTGTTTTTGCTAAAGAATATGAAGGTGAAAATACTGATAATTGCACATCTAATTTATGTAAAACTATTTATCATGGCAAAGTGATAGAACACAATGAAATAAAAAGTTATGCTTGGATGACATATGATGAACTCGTGGAAAAAGGAATGAGTTGTTATCTTGGTATTTTTAAAATGTTAGAAGAAGAAATTTTTAATATAAAAAATGATTAACGTTGTTAAAGATATTGATTTAATGGATAATATATGTAACCATGATGTTATTTTAATCGCAACTAATGTGTATTGCACAATGTCACAAGGTATTCAACGTGAAATTGCTTTGAATTATCCATATGTTAGAGAAGACAATTTAAATTTAGGTAAATATGGTGATGTGTCTAAATTAGGAACATTATTAGAATGTAAGCGTGATAATGAACCATTGATTGTGTTATTATATAGCTATCGAGGTTATCCATACAGGAAGCAAATGGATGAAGATTATTTAGATTATCACTCTTTGGAAAAATGTCTAATTAAAGTAAATAAAAAATACGCTAATTTAAATATTGGTACAACATTTTTAGGTTGTAGTCGGTTTGATGGCAATGGTGATAAAAATAAAGTAATGGAAATTATGGAAAAAACATTGACTGATGTTAATGTTACCGTTTATGATTATTATCAAAAAAGTAGGAGTGAAAAATTAAAAGAAATAAGAACTAATGAATTAAAATTAAAAGAAGTAAGCTATGATTTATATCATGAAGCTGTTAAACATAGAAAAGAAGAAGCTGAAAAAAGATATAAACGTAATGGTTTTGCTAGATATTAAAAAAAAATAAAAATATGATAAAAAAAATAACATTAACTGAAGACCATATTAAGTTAATACCATTTTTCTTTATACAAGAATTTGGTGATAATGAGATTGGAGTAACTAAAGAACAATTGTTTAATTTAGGTAGCCATTTGTTAGAAGATATGGCTATGATATTAAATATGATGGATAAGGTAATACCTAATACAGCCTATGATGCTGATGGGAGAGCTTTTGATGATGAAACTGAAAAATACCTACTCAGTTTATATAACTATATCATTGAAAATTTGTTTGATATAGAAACTATTATACATCAATTTGTTTGTAAGGGTGGTATTACGCCAGGTACTTATAAATCATTAGATAATGAATTGATTTGGGAAAAAGTATCTTAAAAATAGTTATTACAGTTGTATAATTCAAATTAAAATATTACTTTTGCATAAAAATAAAAAATTAATGGCAAAGCAAAAATTAAAAAATGTTGGATTCAAAATTAATGATGAAATTGTTGGTTTTGAACAAGTTAGAATTATTGGTGAAAATATTAATAGCCGAGTTGTATCATTAGAAGAAGCTAAATCAATAGCTAATGAAATGCAATTAGATTTGGTTGAATATAACAGCAATATTAATCCACCGTTGCTTAAAATATGTAATTATGAAAAATTGCTATATGAAATTAAACGATTAGACAAAAAAAATAAACAAGTAAATCTGCCTTTAAAAGAAATTCAATTAAGTGTTAACATTGCTTTTCACGACATTGAAATTAAAGCTAAACAAGCTATTGGGTTTATTGAAAAAGGACATAAAGTAAAGGTAGTATTAACTATGCGAGGTAGAGAATTAACAAGACGAGATGATAGTAAAAAGTCACTTTTCGAGTTTTTAGCTCTTACTGATTCAGCAGCTTCAGTCGAGTCATTCAAAGATGAATCTAACAAAACTATTGTAATACTAAAAAAGAAAAAATAATGATAGTAAATTTAAAAAGTGGTACATCTGATTATTTTGAACGTACAGAAACTCTAATTAGATATTACGACGATATCCGAAAATATGGTTTGTTATCACAAGAAGATGAAATTAAATTATTTCAACTATTAAAAAACGGTAGTAGTAGTGATAAGCAAAAGGCTAGAGAAACAATAATTAATTCTAACCAACGATTTGTAGTTGCTATTGCAAAAAAATTTGGTACAAATGACAATATTTTGGATTTAATATCTGAAGGTAATATTGGTTTAATGGAAGCTGTTGATAGGTTTGATTATACTAAAGGTGTTAGATTTTCCACATTTGCCGTTTGGTATATTAGACGAGCTGTCAATACATATAATATTAATCATGGTGCTCTTGTTACTAAAAGTAACATATCAAAAACATATCATGTTATATCACAAGCAACTAATAAATTTATACAACGTGAACTAAGACAGCCAACATTAGAGGAACTTAGAGACATTATTGTAAATGAATATAACATTGATATAAAAGATGTTATTGATGTTCTAGAAACTAGAGTTGTATCCATAGATAACGACTATAATAATGCATCTGATAATCAAAATTTTAAAGATGTTATGGAGTTTAAAACTAACAGTGCATATGAAAATAGTTTCGAAAAAGACAGTGATAAAGAGTTTAATAAAGAGTTAATTGATACTATGTTAAATAAATTATCAAGTCGAGAACAAGAAATTATTAAACTAATATTTGGTATTGGGTATGATAGGGAGTATGAACTACAAGAAGTTGCAAAAAAAGTTAATTTAACTACTGAACGAGTTAGACAACTTAAGTTTACGATTATGAATAAATTAAAACAAGAATATAAAAAGACAGTCTCAAAAATATAAAGGCAAGTAAATAACTTGCCTTTATATTTTAGATATCATTTAATGCTTTTCTAATTGCACCAGCTTCACGTTGTTTAATATGATATTCTGAACCATTATCATTTTTTAAACCTTTAAGTTTTTTACGTAATTGTGACTGAGCACCTTCTGGCGTATGGTCAGGATAAACTTCTCTAGCCAATGCAGCAATGTTTATTAAATCAGCATTGTTAACGTCATGTCTGATTTGGGCTTCATCACCAGATGATACATTTCTACCATCTCTCATTTTAGCTTTTTCTTGTTGCTTGGTATATTTATTATCTTCACTAGCTTCACGAATAGAATTATTTTTCATAAATTTTAATAATTCCTCTCTTATAATTGACTTAACTCTCATAATATTAATTATTTTATATATAAATAGTTAAATTGTGTTAATTATTTTGTATATTATAAATTTTATTTTTATTTTTGCATAAAAAATAATGAAATGATAACATTTAAACCTTTCAAATTAAATTACACAACACCTAATGGTGAGAATAGTAACATTACAGAGAATAGTATCTATAATGTAGCGTTTAATATGATACCAACGTATTTTAATAGAGATTATAGTACGGTATGTGAAGACCAGGCATTCTTATGGAATAATGATAAGATGCTTTCAGTACGGTTTATATTTTATTTAAGAATGGTGAATAGAACTATTCATATAAATAACGCCAACCATACTGAAAAAACTCAATATGGTCGAGGATTACGAGACGAATCATATAAAAGACTTATATGGTTGGCAACATTTCATCCAAGTGTTTTTTATAAAAATGTTTGGCTATTACCATTAGTTGGTTCATGGAAAGATATTTGGATGTTAATGTATTATGATATAACATTAGGAACTAATGTTATTAATCATGATATAATGTTTGAGTTACTAAAACAAGGATATCAATTTGATGAACAAAGGGAGTTGATAAAAAAATATATGCCTAGAATAAAAACCACATCTAAACTTAAAACAAATTGGTTAAAAATATCGAATAAGTTGGCTATTGAATTTGCTAATTATATGCAATGGTCAATTAAAGAATATAATAAAATTAAATCTACTGGCGTTGCTCATGATTTTCAAAAAAATATATGTAATAAAGAATTTGACAGAATTAATTGGGAACGAGTACCATTAAAAGTTCTTCAATCAGTATCTAATCAAGATAATAAGTTACCAAAATTAAATGACTATATTACTGAAAGAATTGAAAAATATAACCATTTAAAATTTAATATACAAACACATCATTTAGATTCACGTGCAAAACGTATAGAATTAGCAAATTTTATTAATAAAATGCTTAGTCAAGAAATTTTACTTAAAGTTGTTATTTAATAGTTAAAAATTATTAAATTGTTGTATACTTGAGTAATTTTATATATCTTTGCATTACTATTATTTTTTAATATGAGTCGTAAGCGAAGAAAAAATAAGAATAAGAATAAATTTATCATTTTAAAATCTAACAAACCTAATTGTGGATTAACTAATGATGAAATGGAAGCTTTATGCTCCAAAATAAAATTAAATAATAATTATAACGGTATTGTATCAACATTTATAAACAATAATTATGATTAGTGAAAAAATAGATGCATTAATATCAAATGCAATTAAAGAGAAAGATAGTCGTAAGTTAGCTATCTTACGCCTCATTAAAACTGAATTGGTTAATGCTGTCAAAAATAATATAACTTTGACAGATGATAAAGAGATTGACATTTTGCTTAAAATGGTCGCACAAAGGGAAGATTCAGCTAAAACATATGAATCTGCTAATAGATTTGATTTGGCTGAACAAGAGTTGTATGAGGCGAGTATGATTAAAACATATTTGCCTAAAATTGCAACTGATGATGAGATTAATGAAGAAACTAAAAAAGTTATAGATGGTTTATTGAAAACTCAAAAAGAAGTAACTCTTAAAGATATGTCAACAATCATCACATCAGTTCGTATGACATATCCAACGGCTAATAAAAAGGTAATTTCAAATATTGTTAAAACATTAATTAATAATAAGTAATATGACATTGATTGAAGAGCTTAAATGGCGAGGTTTTTTTGGTGATACAATGGGAAATTGTGAATCACATTTGAAAAGTGGTGAAGTGTTTTATATTGGTACTGACCCAACATCAATTAAACCAGAAAATAGAAATCCTAATTTTCCAGAAGTAACTAGTTCATTGCATTGCGGACATTTAGCAGCATTTATGTGTGCTAGATTGCTACAAGAAAGAGGTTTAAAGCCTATTATTCTCGTTGGTGGTGCAACTGCTAGAATGGGTGACCCTAGTGGTAAAACTAGTGAACGAGCTTTGTTGTCCGATGATGAAATCAATAACAATATCGAATGCATTCGTCAGCAACTTATGAAGTTGATTGATTTTAATAGTGGTAAAAACAATGCTGCTATTATGGTAAATAACAATGATTGGATTAGTAAAATGTCATTTATTGATTTTGAACGAGAAATCGGTAAACTAATCACTGTGAATTACATGATGGCTAAAGAATCGGTTAAAAGACGATTTGAAAGAGAAGGATGTGGTATTAGTCACCTAGAAATGTCATATATGCTTGTGCAAGCATATGATTTTGTCCATCTATATGATAAATTTAATTGTAAAATTCAGCTAGCTGGATGTGACCAAATTGGTAATGCATCAATTGGTTTGGAATATGGGCGTAAACGAAGTGGAATTAATGATATGTGTGGCTTATTTATTCCATTGATTTGTGATTCAAATGGTAATAAATTTGGTAAATCTGAAAATGGTAAAGCAGTATTTCTAGATGCTAGAATTACTAGCCCATATGAATTTTATCAATTTTGGCTTAACCAAACTGATGATGATGCTAAACGATTTATTAAAATGTTTACTTTATTGCCTAAAGATGAAATTGAGGCATTAATCGCTGAACATGACAAAGCGCCACATATAAGGATATTGCAAAAGAAACTTGCTGAGGAAGTTACAACATTTGTACATTCTAAAGAAGAGTGCGAATTAGCAATTGAAGCATCAAATATATTGTTTGGTAAATCTACTCACGAAACATTAACAAAATTAGATGATACCACTATTTTAAAAGTTTTTGATGGTGTTCCTAAATTTAATATTTCGGTTGAAACTTTAAATAAAGGAATTAAGTTCACTGATTTAGCCGTTGAGAAACTTAACATGTTTAAATCTAAAGGTGAACTTAGAAAATTAATTTCAAATGGTGGTATAACAATAAATAAGCTTAAATTAAATGGAGATGAAATTATTAATGAGACTTCATTGCTAAATAATAAGTTTATTCTAGTACAACAAGGTAAAAAGAATTATAAATTAATTATAGCTCACTAGAAATAAAAAAAAGATAAGATTTTTTCTTATCTTTTTTTGTTTTTTAATATTATTTAGTGTATTTTTGCAATACATTAAAATAATGTTCAGTTATGAATAGATATGTATTTGATAAAGTATTTAATTTAGAATCTAATCATAGCACAAGTTTAATTAATAGTTTAAAATTGCTAAATAAATATATTAAAATTGATTTAATAATGACAGATAAAAATGAATATGTTTATAAAGGCAAAATAACTGATTTGTTATTATCTGAAATAACAACAGATGAATTATTAACTATTCGAAATGCTGATTGGGAAATTGATAATGAAAATAAAAATATAATCAAAAAAATATAATAATATGGCAGTAAATGTAAATGTAATAGGTAGATTAGGTGCTGATTGCGAAGTTAGAACAAATTCGAATGGAAAACCTTTTGTGACGTTTAGAGTCGCAACAGATGAGTTTAAAAATGGTAAAGTTGAAACTGCATGGCTAAATGTTGTTGACTATAGCGAAAAGACATATAAAATGTCAGCATACCTAAAAAAAGGTTCATTAATTAGTATACATGGTATTGAAACAGTTGGTACGTACACTACTAAAAGTGGTGAAATTGGTATCAGCCGAGATATTATGTCAGATAGAGTTGATTTTGTAAATTCAAGTAGTAGTGGTAATACAGCTAGTGTTAAATCTGAAGATAAGCAAGCAGAAGATGAACCTAACTGTGGAACGTTTAAAAAACGAGAACCAATAGTTGATGTGCCAAAGGTATCTAAAGATTTGAACAATTTGGTTTATGACGGTGATGATGATTTACCATTCTAAAATAATGTTAAAAATTTTGTTATTACAAAAAAATGTATTATCTTTGTAGCGTAACAAATAAATAATAACAAATATGAATAGTAAAATTATAGAATCTGCGCCAACTTTAGAAGCTGAAACAATTGTTATCGACAACAAACCAACGTTTAATATTAAAAAAGAAATACAATTAATTGATGAGTCTGGAAATGTCAATATTGCACTTATGAGTGAAGAAGATAAGAAAAAATATCAGCAACTTAATAAAAATCTTGTTGTAACAGATATTAATTCAATATCTAACTATGGCTCTGATTTGCAAAACACAATGACTAAATATAGCAATGAGTTTTTGACTGCTGTTCGTTCTAGTCAAAGTGGAGAAATTGGCAATTTAATAACCGACTTGTTGAATGAACTTGGTTATATTGATGTTGATGAATTGAAAGAACCATCAACATTTAAGAAAGTTATTCGAAAGATTCCAGTATTGAAAAAATTGGTTACTAGTGTAAATAGTATCTTGAATAAATATGATTCTATTTCGAAGAATGTGGACTCTATCTCAAGAAAAATTGCTGCAACTAGATTGACATCTTTGCGTGATAATAATGCATTACAAACTATGTTTGATAATAACATAGTATATGGTAAGCAAATTGAGGATTTGATTATTGCTGGTAAACTTAAGCTTGAAGAGGTAAAAGCCGAAATTGAAAAAATGATGGCTAATCAAAATGAATACGAACCTCATCAAATTCAAGACTTGCAAGAATTTGCTCATAATCTTGAACGTAGATTGACTGATATGATGACATTGAGATATGTTATTAAGCAATCATTACCTCAAATTAGAACCGTTCAATATAATAATATTGCAATTGCAGATAAAGCTCAATCAATAATTGCTACTACAATTCCAATTTGGAAAAATCAATTATCAATAGCCGTTGCATTGCATAACCAGCAAGAACGAATTGAAGCACATAGAAAAATAACTGACACTACAAATACTATTCTAAGAAAAAATGCTGAAATGCTTCATCAAAATAGTATTAATGTCGCTCGTGAAAATGAAAGAAGTGTTGTCGATATTGAAACACTAAGAGACACTACCAAATCTCTTATTGATACTATTATGGAAGTGAAACAAATTCATGAAGAAGCTAAGGCTAAACGTCAAGCTGCTGAAGAAGAAATTAGAAAAATTGAAAGCGAATTAGATAATAGTATGGTTCAAATTACATCAAACAATAACTATAATTTGTTGAAAAATTAGCTATTATGAGTAAAATAATACTTGATGAAAGATATATTATACCGTTTTTTTCAAAAAAATTAGAATATAAATCGGAATCAAATATATCCGAAAATAAAAAATTTGAAAAAGGTGCAATATATAAATTAACAAGTACTGAATGTGATGGCTTTAAAATGCCTATAAAAAAATATAAATATGTTGATTCCATTACTGAAGTTGATGGAATCAACATTGATTCGGTAATCATGAAAGAAATTGATGGTGGTTCTTCAACTATTTTTTCATTGACTAAAGCCGATTGTCATAATTTAGGTATAACATTTGATGATAAGTTACAATTGTTCCCTAAAAATATGAATTGGGAAAGAGTTATAGATGAAACAGTATCGAATAATGTTAATAATATGACATTTAATCCAGAAGATATGTCAACATATCCAGTTGATTATCTTGATAAAACAATCCATTTCATGACTATTAAATTATCATCATTTAATATGACACATAATGGAAATCTCATATTACCTAATGGGCAAGTACTAGATGATATGATTTTTACTAGTAATGGCATTAAGAGAGAGTGTACATTCAGTGATGTGTTTAAAGTTAAGGTTAAAAAAAATATTGGGGTTATTCATGATTTCGATAATCCATTTTGGGCAACTAACACTCAAGTTCCATATCGTGTAATTACTCATATTATATCAAGACCATCCGTCATAAATAATGAAATTGATAGGTGTGGCAATATCTATATTGAAATCTGTTTAGAACAAAGAATAAAAGGTAGACTAGTAGGTATTCAGCCAACATTATTTAGTAATATGTCATTTAATGAAGTTTTTAATATTGAATATTCAAAAAATAATATTAAAAATGAACCATTGGAAAATATTACAGAAGAAACATGGTTTCCTACACAATATGATGCTGCTAATTTAAGAATGCAAGAATTTATGTATAAATATTGTAGACGTTTACCATATTCTCTTGGTGGATTTCATGCTTATAAAATTTTTTAATCTTAGATATCAATGGAAATATTAAATATTAAATACGTACATAAACCAGAAAAAATTGAGGGTATTAATGTAGTAAATAATGCAGATGAAGCTGTTAATCATTTAAAAAACGGTGAAACTGTTGCTAGATTTGAATATGGTGATAGTATGCAGCCAATTTTAAAAGATGGTGAGTATTGTATATTAACACCACTTAAAAGTTTGGATGAAATCAAAGTTGGTGATGCTGTATTTTGTAAAGTTAATGGCTTTTTAATGACACATATGGTTTTAGCAATATCTAACTCAAACTTTGAAAAACCATACTTTTTAATTAGTAGTACTGATTTAAATGTGTTTGGTTGGACTAGTGATGTATATGCCATTGCTAAAGGTACTAACATTTGTGAAAAACCTTTAAAATATGATTCGTTTTTAGAAATTAATGATTAATAATATAATATTGTAGATTATGGATTTTATTTGGGAGAGTACAATAATTACTGACACGATAACAGTGGAAGAATGTGATACAAATGTTGAAGTTGAACCTTATGTCCAATTTTTTGGTTAGTATATGGTATTGACTGGAAGTTCTAACTTAAAAAAAATTCAAGTTATTTCAAATCAGATGGCGAGAAAAATTAGGTGACCAAAATAGTCCATATCTTATTAGATGGACTATTATTTTGTTCGGTTATTCTATAAGAATTAATCTTTATACATCATTGGATAAAATCAGATGATAATCGTTTTTCTCATGACCATTCCTCTGATTTATTAAGTGGTAATTATCAATAACAAAAAAATAATATTTTTTGTTATTTTTTAATTGATAGTGATATTTATAATAACCTAACATTTTTGCGAGTTTAGCATATCGGTAATGCATCTGCTTGCCATGCAGAAGAGGTGAGTTCGACTCTCACAATTCGCTCTAGTTTTTAATGAAAATATGATACAAATATTACGAAAAAATGGATGGATATTAAACCCAAATGATAAAATTGTTAATGCAATTATGAAAAGGTGCGAACTTAATAATGGTGAATGCCCTTGCCATAATCCAGGTGAAACACATGAAGATAGACTTTGCCCATGTACAAGTTATGTTGTACATAATAAGTGCTGTTGTGGACTATATATACCAATAGAAATATGGAGTCCTATAAATGGATTTGAAGAATATTATGAGATAAGTAATTTTGGTAGGGTTAGAAGCTTGAAAAGAAATATTATATTGAAACAATTTGAAAGCCGAAGTGGATATTTAGAGGTGTGCCTTAGAAAACCTGGAATTAAAATACATAAAAAAATTCATAGGTTAGTGGCAGAACATTTTTTGGAAAATCCTAACAATTTTCTTGAAGTTAATCATAAAGATGAAAATAAGAAAAATAATCATTTTACTAACTTAGAGTGGTGTAATCGTTCTTATAATCTTACTTATAATGATAGACATGTGAAAATTGGAATGAAATTAAGGAAGCGTGTTTCTATGTATGATTTAGATGGCAAATTTATAAAAGAATACTGTTCACAAACAGAAGCAAGTAAAGATACTAATATATCACAAGGGGCTATTTCAGATTGTGTAAGAGGTCATTGTAAAACTGCTGGAGGATATATTTGGAAATAATATGAAAAGAATTAATACTGAATTCATTGAAAAGTTAGTAAATGAAGGTTTATTTGAATTCTTTATTGTTTCACAAATTAGTTCAGATAATTTACTTACTAAGGAAAATATTGAAGCTAGATTAGATATTGTTAAATCAATGAAATTAGCAGTAAATGATTCTTTAATTAAAGATAAAGGTAAATATTTGAGTTTATTATCTGATAGTGAAGAAATATTGATGAAAGATTTAAATAATTTAAAATAAAAAATTAAACTAAAAATTTGGATATTCCAAAATAATTTTATACATTTGCAATGTAATTACTTAACTAAAATTGATTGCTTATGATTAGTGAAAGATTATTGCATAATTTAGTTTTAAGAGATAAGCAACAGTTTAATATCTCTAATAGAAGAAAAAAAGCTATTGCTTGGTCTAATAACTGTTTGTTTTTACCATGTAATGAAAAACATTTCAAAGCAAAGCGGATAAAAGTCATAAATGGTTACAAAAAATATGATAAAAAATCATCTTACCATACGTTTTACATAAAAAGACATGGTGAAACTGATAGAATGAAAAAAGATAGGTATTTTGGAAGTAAATTAGTCCGTAATTATCTTAAACAAGAAGCAAAGCAGTTAATAAATGATGAATTAGATAATATTTAATTAATTTTATTAGTTTAAAAATTTGGTTTTTTAATAAAAAAATACTATATTTGCAAAGTATAAAGTTAATGCGTAGAACGATATATAAAATGTTTATTTCTATTAGTACAATAACTTATAATTTAAGTTATCTAGAAATGGGGTTAATAGCTGTTAAATAAACTTTTAATAAAATCTACGAAAAATTATTTGTTTTTATGATAAATTTTTTGTATTTTTGCAGAGTTAATGATATATTATATATGAATACAATAGGTGTCCGTAGCACCGAATTTACGCTTGTGGACTATCCTCTTATGGATGACTGATTATCTAAGGATAATGTACTAAAAAGTAATGATAGGTTGAAGCAAGAAGTGAAATATACAAAATCATAGATTTTCGTATAATTTCATATACGGTGTTGGCTGAATAAAAAAAAGTTCTTTGAAAATTTGGATAGTACAATTTTTATTTGTATCTTTGCAAAGCAGATAATAAATTGGAGAGTACCGTGGGGAAAAACATTGTAAGTAACAATGAATTAAACAAGCGGAAACTATTAGTTATAGTTTGTCATATTGATGGCTGCGATGGTTGGAATCCATCCTCTCCAATAAAAAATAAAAAAAAGTTCTTTGAAAACTTGCATATTTCAAAAAAAGTTTATATATTTGCAAAGTGATTTACTGAAGAGTACCAGAGTGGACAAATGGGGCAGACTGTAAATCTGCTGGCTTATGCCTTCGGCGGTTCGAATCCGTCCTCTTCAACAAATAGCTATATAGCTATTGTGCTAGTCTTCGTAGCACTGAGGATAAAACAGTGATGTGATAAAGGTAGTAAGTAACGACACTACCGAAATCTTTTAAAGGTTTTCCACTGAAAGACTTGTAAAACCATTAACTCGGATAAATGAGAGCTAGTCGGTGTAATTTAAGGGTTAATGATAGGGAAGAGATATACAACTCTGTTGAGCAGTAATGCAATAGATTTTACAAGGGTAATGATGCAAAATATTCCTAGTATTCGTGTTGTTACCAATCAATTAACTATATTACAATTTGTAATATTGAACCATAATCTCTTACCAAAGAGATTGTAAGAGTGGTGTCTTATATAGAAATATATGGTTCTTTCTTATTAAATAATAAGAAAAGTTATTGATAATAAACATTTGAATGGGTGAAATGTTTATAAAGAGGTGTTGGATGGGTCGTAACCAAAAGTTACGAATTTCCGAAGTCACGCCACATCTCTTAATGTACTATATTAAAAATTTATTAGTAATTAGCTCAACGGTAGAGCAATTGAATCTTAATCAATGTGCCGAAGGTTCGAATCCTTCATTACTGAAGTTATTTAGTTAGCAAAAGTGCGTGACACTTAATGGTTAAAATACGCTTATTCTTCTGTAATATGAAGATTATGTTAGTACCGCAAGGAAAGCATAAAGAAAGTAAGAGTATTCATCTATGTAAGAGGTGGCAACTTCTTAATCCGCAAGAGCATGGTGAAAAAATGAAATCTATGATACTATTAAGTAAGTTTTTTAGTAGTTTTCGCAAAACTATTGCGTATGCTTATTACAATAATGTAAGTTATTGTGTGAATAATCAGTTCCAACGCTGATGTAATATAAGTATAAAAATGTCAAATTCTCAGCATTTTTTAAAATCTGGAGGTTTGGGAGAGTGGCTTATTCCAGTAGTTTTGAAAACTACCGTACAGTAATGTACCAATAGTTCGAATCTATTAACCTCCGCTAATATACAACTTATTTGAGTTCGCTAGTTATTAGCTGTAAATAAGGTAATAGGGAACTTTAGAGGTGCTTTGGTGCAATAAGGATAATAAGATACGTATGATAATTATTATTAACTAGTGAGTGTTACAGCACAAGAGAGAAACTATGAGTCTACAGTAGATGGTTTCGTTCTAGTCCAAACGGAAAAATCTTGTGATGAGTTGTATATTTAATATTGAGGTGTGAGTGAGTGGCTGAAACTACCGATTTGCTAAGTCGGCAACCGTTATTCGGTTCGCAGGTTCGAATCCTGTCGCCTCAGCTTATAAAAAAAAGTTTACTAACAATAAAAAGTGTATTATTGCATTTCCTAATATGGAGTATAGTAGAAATGAAGAAAAGGCATTTAAACTTGGGTTTACTATTGATAAAGATGGTAATGTAACAAACCCTAAAGGGGGGAAGGTAAAAGGACGTATTGACTTAAGAGGGTATTTAATTTTTAGCGTTAAATATAAAAAAATTTATACAATTAAAATAGGTGTGCATAGATTTCAAGCATATTTTAAGTTTGGTGATGAAATATATAAAAATGATGTTGTTGTTAGGCATTTAAATGGAAATCCACTAGACAATTCTTGGAATAATATTGAAATTGGAAGTCAACAAGAAAATAATCTTGATAAATTACTTGAAGTTAGAACTAAAGCTGCTTATTTAGCAAGTCGTAAAAAGGTAAAATTTAATGATGATATTGTAAAGCAAATACGTTTAGACTATAGAAATGGGTTAAATTATAGTGAACTTATGAGTAAATATGGTATAAAAAGTAAAGGAACTATTTCTTATATAGTTAAAAAACGTATATTAGACGTTGAAAAATATATTAATGATATTAAGAGAGGTACGATTCGGAAACATTAAAATTGGTTGTAGAATTTTAATGGCTAATTGCAATATTATTACAGATTTACTTTAATTCTGTTTATTAAAATTGGGTTATGGTGTAATGGCAGCACAAGACATTTTGGATGTTTTAGAATAGGTTCGAGTCCTATTAACCCAACAAATAAAGTTAATTATAAGAAAAATATTTGGTTTTATTAAATAATATTTGTATCTTTGTGATGTATTAAACTTTTGGTTTATCGATGGTGTATTAGTTCAGTTGGTTAGAATGCTGCCCTGTCACGGCAGAGGTCACGAGTTCGAATCTCGTATGCACCGCATAAAAATTAATATTATGGTTGTAAATGATATAAAGGATATTGTAAAAGGTACAGCTGAATTACAAAAAGTAATTAGTGGTGGTATTATTGAATACATTGTTACAGATATAAATGGTAATAGATATCAACTATCCATTGATGTGAGTGATAAACATGATGTTGGAGAAAGTGCTAGTTTTATGCCGTTTTACGATAAAGCTATTACATTAATGCGTTGGATTAGACGTGCAAATGAAAATAATGAGCTAATACGATTATAATTTTTTTGCGAGTTTAGCATATCGGTAATGCATCTGCTTGCCATGCAGAAGAGGTGAGTTCGACTCTCACAATTCGCTCCAATTCTTAATTAAAATGCCAAAGTACGCGAATTTGGTATAGCGGTAGCACTTAGGATGCTATGGAGAAATCATTGTGGGTTCGATTCCCACCTTTGGTACATTATATTACGAGATGGAGCAGTGGTAGCTCACAAGGCTCATATCCTTGGGGTCGTGGGTTCGAATCCCACTCTCGTAACAGAATAAAAAAAAACGATATAAAATTTGGATTATTTAAATTTAATTTGTATATTTGCATTGTAGAATTAAATTCTCCGATAGCTCAGTTGGTCAGTAGCAATAGACTGTTAATCTATGGGTCGTAGGTTCGAGTCCTACTCGGAGAGCTTAAAAACCAATTAAATAGTTTTATATGAAATTAACAAAAAAATTAAAGGAGAAAATAGATTTTTATTTTGAAAATAAATCTCCAAAAGAATTATATGAAACTCTTAAGAAATACGGTTTAAAAGAAATAAGTAGTAAATAGTCAGGTGCAATCGCTAGTAATAGTATGTGAGGTAAGTGAGGTTGCGACAAATGTATACTGTATGAAATATAGCAGAAATCCTACGCATTTAAATTGTTATTGTAAAATATAACAGCTATTACAACTACTTTTAATATCACGGGTGGAGCAGTGGTAGCTCGCTAGGCTCATAACCTAGAGGTAGTAGGTTCGAATCCTACCCACCGTAACTAATGCTCCTATCGACAAGTGGTTAAGTCATCACCTTTTCACGGTGGAGTCATGGGTTCGAATCCCATTGGGAGTACAAAATATCAGTAAAGTTAAAGTACGTGAGGAAGCAGACCTCAATAAAAGAATGCTTAGAAAGTTTAGCTTAAAGATGTGCATCTACTGATATTTTAATGCGAATATCGTATATCGGTTAGTATAAGAGATTTCCATTCTTTTGGGGTGGGTTCGATTCCCACTATTCGCTCAAAAAAAAATGAATGTGTGACCTATGGCTTATGAAATTAAAATGTTAGAGTGTAAAAAACACGGATTAACTAGATTTGTCAAAAGAAACGATAATCGTTGGAGATGTTTAAAATGTCAAACTGAAGCTGTTAAAAAAAGAAGAGAAAAAATAAAAAAAGATGCCATTGATTATAAAGGTGGAAAATGTGAAATATGTGGGTTGATAACTGTTAAATAAAAAATTAAGAAAATCTACGAAAAATTATTTGTTTTTATGATAAATTTTTGTTATTTTTTCAAAATTAATAATATTTATATATGAATACAAAAATAAATAAGTTAAAGAAAACGTTGTTAGATATGCAACCAAAAGTAGTTAAAGTCACAAAAACAGATTACACTCTTGACAATGGTGATGTTTACGAACATACCTTTGATATAGATGAAAATATAACAGTAGATGAATTTCAATCACTGTTGGATAATGCAAAGAACATTATTGCCAAAACTTTAAATAAAATCGAAAATGATGAAGTATAATGGGAAGATTACTGAGTATAAAAGACACAGCCTATTATCTCAATGTTTCTCAAGATACTTTAAGAAAATGGGATAAAGCGGACAAGTTAAAACCTTTAAAGACTGTAGGTGGACACCGTAGATATGATATTGACATACTTGATGAATTTATTGGTTTAAGACAAAAAGAGGAAGAAAAAACATCTATTGTTTGTGCAACCTATGCAAGAGTTTCATCTAACGAGCAAAAGCAAAAAGGTGATTTAGATAGACAGTCACAACGATTATCTGAATATTGTGCAAAACATAATTTGTATGTCAAACATATTATAAAAGATGTGGGCAGTGGTTTGAATGATAACAGAAGTGGGTTTGTTAAACTTACTGACTTAATCATTAAACAGAAGGTTAATAAGTTGGTTATTGAACATAAGGATAGACTTACACGCTTTCAATTCAAGTTCATCAAGAAGATGTTTGAGAGTTATGGTTGTGAGGTTATTGTAATAAATGGTATGGACGTTTCTGATACTGAGGAATTGGCTGCTGATATGATGTCATTGTTGGCATCCTTCTCAGGGAAGTTCTATGGTAAAAGAAGTGCTGAAAGGAGAAAAAAGAAGAAAATTGAAGAGATTAACCAAAATTAACTATAATTTTTTGCTTGAATCAGAATAATTTCGTATCTTTGCATCAAAATTAAAGACAATTTTTGAATTAACGTATGTTTAATAAAATAGATTACTGCAATGAGTAAAAATACAAACAATAAAAGTAATGGGAACACTAAACAAGTTAGTACCAAACCAGTGAACATTCCAAAAAATATTAATAGGAATGGTAAAAACAATATGAGATTCACTAAAATTGATAAAAAATAATTTTTCACTATTCAAGATTCACTGATGAGAAAATTAACAACAGAAGAGTTCGTTGAGAAAGCAAAAACCGTTCACGGTGATAAGTACGATTATTCAAAAGTAGAATATCTAAATAATTCAACAAAAGTGTGTATCATTTGCCCAGAACACGGTGAATTTTGGCAAAAACCATCAAATCATTTAATGGGTAATGGATGCCCAAAATGTAATGGTAAGAGTTTGTCAAGTGAAGAATATATTATTGAAGCACATAAAGTTCACGGTGATAAGTACGATTATTCAAAAGTAGATTATAAATCAAAAAAAGAAAAAATTTGTATAATATGTCCAGAACACGGAGAGTTTTGGCAGATAGCACAATCTCATTTATCTAGTCACGGATGTCCAAAATGTGCAATTGAGCATTGTGGTGATACACAGCGTTTATCAAAAGAAGATTTTATCTCAAAGGCAAAATCCATTCACTGTGATAAATACGATTATTCAAAAGTAGAATATGTGAATGCTCAAACAAAAGTGTGTATCATTTGTCCAGAACACGGTGAATTTTTACAAGTTCCTAACGCACATCTTAGAGGTAATGGATGTCCAAAGTGCAGTGGCAAGTATAAAACAACACAAGAATTTATTGAACTAGCAAAAAAGGTTCATAATAACAAATATGATTATTCAAAAGTAAAATATATTAATTCTCAAACAAAGGTTTGCATAATATGTCCAGAACACGGAGAGTTTTGGGTTACACCAAATAACCATTTGCGAGGAAAAGGGTGTCCAAAGTGCAGTGGCAAGTATAAAACAACACAAGAATTTATTGAACTAGCAAAAAAGGTTCATAATAACAAATATGATTATTCAAAAACAATTTTTGTTAATAATGCAACAAAAGTTTGTATAATATGCCCAGAACACGGAGAGTTTTGGCAAGGTCCGTATCAACATTTGAATGGTAATGGCTGTCCCGAATGTGCTTTTGAAAAAACAAGTGAAAGATTACGTTTAACAACAAAAGAGTTTATTAGGAAGGCTTGTGAAGTTCACGGTGATAAATATGACTATTCAAAAGTTGAATATGTTGGTAATAATACACCAGTTTGTATAATATGTCCAGAACACGGAGAGTTTTGGCAGATAGCACAATCTCATTTATCTAGTCACGGATGTCCAAAATGTGCTGGTAATTATAAATATACAACAGAAGAATGGAAAAAAAAGGCGAAATCCGTTCACGGTGATAAATACGATTATTCAAAAGTTGAATATGTTGGTGCTAAGACACCAGTTTGTATAATATGCCCAGAACACGGAGAGTTTTGGCAAAAGGCATCCCACCATTTAAATGGGGTTGGGTGTCCGCTATGCGTTGGTAAGGGTATGAAACAGTACAAATTCAACTTACTTCAAGAATTTGAAAGTGAATATGAATTACGTGCATTCTTGGAAAACAATGATGTTAATATTATCTATGTTATTCTTCGAAACATTGAACCAAAGTTTGAACCAATTAAAGGTGATATTGAAAAGGCTTTAAAGAATGTTGATTTAAAAGACCCAATCCAAGCATTGGAAGAGAAATATACAAAGGATGATAAAGAAGAGATTGAGGAAACTTCTACCGATAAGAAAGAGGAAGAAACAACAACCATTGATATAACAAACGTTGATTTGGATGACGAAAACGCTGTAAACGATGTAATTGGGAACGAGGATGCCGAAGAAGAGGAAGATACCAATACTGAACCGACAATTGAAGACGTTGTTAAAAATACAGAGAAAGAACTTGAAGTTATTTCAAAGATTGAACATATGTTAACACCAGAGGATAGGGAATACATTATGGAAAAGTTTTTGAATGATAAACTGAGAGATTGGATGGCTAATCGTGAAGCATCAAAGAATGACTAAATGTGATTGAATTATGGGATTTTTAGACGAACTTAACAAGCGATTTAAAGATACAGTAAAGGATATTGAGCAAATGGAAGCCAATGGTCCTGAAATATTCAAGCACACCTTGAATGACCAACAAAAGTTAACTATAAAAACATTGAAAGAAAGAGATTTCTTTTTAAATTATAGTGACACTGGTGCTGGCAAAACAAAGGCTGCTATATCTGCAAGTTATTATCTTAATGCTAAACACGTCTTGATATTTTGCCCCAACAGCGTAAAGTCCACTTGGAAAAGACAGATTGTTGAAGCAAACTTTGTTAATGGCGATAACGTTGTAGTTGATGGTATTCTGAGTGTGTTTTCTGAAAGTGATTTCACATTTGAAATTTTCAACTATGATAAGTTCAACACCGATGGACGTGCTAACGGACGTGCAAAAGCAATTATTGATTCTAAGAGGTATGATTTGGTTGTATTTGACGAGATTCATAGACTGAAAAATAAGGATGCAAGCACCTATAAGCAGATATTTAAATTGATTTATGTTTTAAGAAAATTAAATCCGAACATTAAATTTCTTGGAGCAACTGCAACACCAATAACAACGAGTAATGCAGACTTACAAGGCATTTACGAAATATTATCTGGTAAACGTGCTGACGAATTGACTATGGGCAATTTGGCTAATAAGTTAATTAATGCCAATAAAATTCTTGAAACATCTGGTTTTGGCTACTTTCCAAAAAGTAAAATGGATGTTTATTTTAATGGAGTAAACAGTAATGAGTTGTTTGCAAAAGGAAAGTTTGGAAAAGGCATTTTTGAAACAGAATTAGCAAACATTGACGGTTCAATAATTGAAGAAGAATGTATTCAGTATAGGCATAACAGGTGTAAAATAGAAGATTTGCATTTGTATCTTAAATTTAAAGCATACAAACACCTTATAAAAAAAGGCACTGTTATTTATACCGAATATACTTATGGCGATAAAATCCTTATGGATTTAAAAGATTTGGTTGAGGACACACTACACCTATCTGCTTGCATATATAGCGGTGACTGCAAAGAAACCGATGATGGTAGTCATTCAATTGATGAATTTGTTAATGGGGGTAAAGACGTTCTTATTGGCACTAAATCAATGTGCGAAGGAGTTGATGGTTTACAGAAAGTATCAAACAGAGTTATTTTACATACAATCCCATCTGTGTGGTCAGTAATGCGCCAACTTATTGGTAGATTTGACAGACAAGGTTCTAACTTTGACCGTGTTGATATATTTGTTCCAATGGTTGTTTTCTATCTTGAAGATGGAAAAACAACATCATTTGACAAGAGAAGATGGCAGATTGCTATGTATAGAAAGTCAAAAGATGACATTACCAAAGGAGGACATCTTGAAGAAATATCTGATATTGAAAAGGAAAAATTAATTAATGAGGTCATTGAAAAACTTAAAGGTAAATATGAAATGACCGAAGTTGCAAGGAAAGATGTTGAATTTGAAGTTGGGGAGTTTGACACACCAGAATGGCATAGAAAACAATCCCTTATTAGTGAATTTAACCGTAGGGGAAAAGTAACAAATTCTCACCGATTCCATAAGGATATTGTTCAGAATCCTACTGAATGGTTTGAATATCATAAAGCAAGACGTGAAAGTATGAAGACTTGGGCTGAAATCCCATATGAGTATATTTCATCGAAGATTAAGAACAAAAGTCGTATTGTCGCTGATTTCGGCTGTGGAGAAAATCTAATGAAGAATTGTATACCACATAATAAGGTTTATTCATTTGACCACGTTGCGATTGATGAGAGTGTGATTGCTTGTGATATGGCACATACACCACTTGAAGACGAAAGCATTGACATTGCTGTGTTTTCATTGGCACTATGGGGAAGCAATTATGAAGACTATTTCAAAGAGGCATATAGGTTGCTTAACTATGATGGGCTAATATATATTGCAGAACCAACAAAGTCCTATGATGAAACACAACGCGCAGAACTTATGGAAATGCTAAAAAGAAATGGTTTTACGCCAGTAGGTAATATAGAAGTTAGAGGAAAATTCTTTTATTTAACAGTGATTAAGAAATGAAAGTAAATAGAATTATGATGGAATATGCAAATTCTGGTTTGCCTACCATCGAAAAGAAAATAAATGAAAATATAGACATACATTTATGGTTTAATACATTTGAATGTGGAGACGGAACTTTCCCATTTAAGAAGATTAAACAAATTGGTGTTAACTTGTTTGCAATAGAAAGTGATTTCAGAACATATGATTTCTGTTTTAAGCCAAAATGGTATCAGTTTATGAAGTTTTATTCATATTTCTATAGTAAGAAAATAATTAATTTTGTGAAAATGATGATTGGGTAAATGTTAAGAGCAGTAAAGATAAGGTTATATCCAAACAAGGAACAAGAACTGAAACTAAACAAGGTTTTAGGTTGCTATCGTTTTGTTTATAATCAAATGCTTGCTCATAAACAAAATGCTTATAAAACAAATAAGACAAATCTAAAGGTAACTGACTTGTCAAAGTGGTTTCATGGAACATTGTTGAAGGATGAACAATACACTTGGTTGAAAGAACAAAATACAAAAGTAATGAAACAAGCTATCAGACAAATGGATGGTGCTTATCAAAAGTTCTTTAAACAGCATAATGGTTTCCCAAAATTCAAAACAAAGAAGGATAAACAGTCAGCATTATTTCCTTATGAAGCTATTTCAAAACACAATACATTTGAAACAAGACATATCAGTTTAACAACACCATTAAAGAACATTAAATTCCGTTGTTCAGATTTATATTTTAGTAGATTACAGAAGTATAATAAGAATATAAGGAGTGCTACCTTATCGAAAACCAAGAGTGGTAATTTCTTCTTATCTATTCTTATTGAAATGGATGACACTGAATTAAAAAGATTTGAACATACAAATGAACAAGTTGGTATTGACCTTGGAGTGAAAGATTTTGTCATTACATCCGATGGAGAAGTATTTGAAAACAAACATTTCTTCAAGAAGGAAGAGAAACAAATAAAGAAACTCCAAAGACAATTATCAAAGAAAGTTAATGGTTCTAATAATAGGAAGAAAGTACAAATTCATATTGCAAAGTTATTTGAAAGGATAACGAACAAGAAAAATGCTTATATCCATTATGTAATAAATGAATTATTAACTTACTTTGATACCATCTTTATGGAAGACTTGAATGTTAGCGGAATGTTAAGGAATCATCATCTTGCAAAAGCAATTCAAGAGGTTGGTTTCTATAAATTCAAGGAAACATTGATTAACAAGGCACTTGTTAATGATAAACAAGTTATATTTGTTGATAGATTTTATCCGTCAAGCAAGACTTGTTCGGTTTGTGGTTATAAGAAACGAGATTTAAGGTTAAGTGACAGAGAATGGGTTTGTCCTGTTTGTGGAACACAACATGATAGAGATATAAATGCTGCTACTAATATATTGTTGGAAGGACAACGAATGTTAGTAGCAGAATAAAATAAAATATATACAGTAGGTAGCCGTACTACCGAATTTACGCTTGTGGACTATCCTCTTATGGATGACTGATTATTTAAAAGATAATGAACTAAAAAGTAATGATAGGTTGAAACAAGAAATAAAATATAAGTTAAATCATAGATTTTCTTAGAATTTTATATACGGTATAATAAATGTATAGAAGCATTAGAATTTCATCATATTAACAATGATAAAGATTTTGGCATATCAGCAAAAGGTTATACTCGTTCTTTTAAAAAAATAAAAGAGGAACTAGATAAATGTATTCTTGTATGTGCTAATTGTCATAGAGAATTGCATTATTTAAATAAATAAATTCTCCGATAGCTCAGTTGGTTAGAGCTGCACGCTGTTAACGTGCGAGTCGTAGGTTCAAGTCCTACTCGGAGAGCATTGTCGGCCTTCACGATTTTTAGGATAAAGCAGTGATGTCATAAAGTACTTACATTGGCGATGTGTGAGTGCGATGAATCTAGTGAATTCATTCCATTGAAAGGCATACTTAGTAAGTAATTATTCAGTGTAACAACGGGCAGGCGTGATAGAATAATTATCTAAATACGGAAGTGTTTAGTGAGTGGAATTAATAACACAATATGAAAAGTATGAATAATGAGGTGATTATAAGCCAAATAAAAGCCTTATTATTAGTAATAATTTTAACCTTTTAAGGTTTTGCCAAAAACCTTACTATAGGTGGCTCTATAGTATAGAAATATAAAAGGTGGACAGATTAGTCTGTTTTAATTATTATAGAGATAAAATATGGTATTTTATTTCAGTTTAACGTTAAAGTGGGCTGTAATCAAAAGTTACAGATGCTTTGGGTCGTACCACGTTGAACATAAATTGCCGATATTTTTTATGTGAAAAAAAAATATAATGATGCAAAAGTGTACGACACTCATAATTTAAAGCAGTCTTATCCTACTGAAATATGTAGGCGATATGAGTACCGCAAGGAAAGTATTGAGGTAGTAAGATTAGTTATTTAGCTAACAGGGGTCGCCTTGTGAATCCGAAAGAAGTTGGTAATGAAATGAATCCTATGATGATTATGAGTAAGTTTTTTAGTAATTTTCTCAAAATTATTGACTGATAATTGGTTAGTTTATAGTAATATAGACTGTGAGTAGACATTCCCAATGATGTTGGAATACCAATTTTAAAGCTGAAGCTCTCAAGCTTTATTTATTTATTAAAAATTTAACAGAGAACCATATAGTTTCACAATTTTAAATGTAAACTTAACAATTGTTCGGAAGCTAATTACGACATTAATGGCTAGGTGAAGTTAACGTTATCACTGATAATGACTTTTAGGAAAGAGGGGAAGCAATCGGTAACGTAGTTTTCAAGGTAAAAACAAGAAAAACTAAGTTAATATTTGTAAGTGCTTTATCTGTTAAGCACGATATAAGGAGATTTGGTGTAGGTGGTTATTGCACGAGGGTAAATAGCTGTTAAATAGAGTTTTAAGAAAATATACGAAAAATTATTTGTTTTTATGACTAATTTTTTGTATTTTTGCAAAGTTAATGATATATTATATATGAGTACAATAGGTGTCCGTAGCACCGAATATACGCTTGTGGACTATCCTCTTATGGATGACTGATTATCTAAGGATAATGTACTAAAAAGTAATGATAGGATGAAGCAAGAAGTGAAATATACAAAATCATAGATTTTCGTATAATTTCATATACGGTCTGAAAAACCCTAGGCCGTTGGCTCGACTCCACGAATCTCCACAAATGGTTCATAATGTACTCTTGTGGTGGAATGGTAGACACGATAGACTAAGAATCTATTGATTTTAATCATGAGAGTTCGAATCTCTCCAAGAGTACTTATGCCTTTTTAGCTCAATTGGTAGAGCACATGATTTGTAATCTTGAGGTTGTGGGTTCGATTCCCACAGAAGGCTCAATACTATTTATACGGTATTATAATTAATTATAATTTTTAATATAAAAAAATGAAAAATAAAGAATATTTTCTTTATTTATTAAATTTTTTATATATTATTATATATAATAATAGTTATTTGATGTATTGGTATATGGTTGTGTCATAAATTTTTTTCATCCTTTGACACGTAAAACCTAAAAAGGTCTTAGCAAAAGAGAAGTAGATTTAACAATTTAGTAATTGTTAAAAGCGAAAATCACCGCATTTTTAATTTAAAAGTAGTCTCAAAAACACATACGTTGATGGGATAGAGGGTGTTGTAGTTCACCCATTAATCATTACGATTAAGAATTAGTTTCAATGTTTTTAAGTGAAATTAAGAACTATAGTACCTTGAAACTATGCTAAGTGTTAACCAAGTTGAAAAATAAAACCTGACAAACTATATGTATCTTGGTTAGTATTTGGGGCTATAGTTCAGTTGGCTAGAACGTCTGCTTTGCACGCAAAAGGTCGTGGGTTCGAGTCCCACTAGCTCCACATGTTTAAAGTAGTATTAACTATTAAATGAATTATTTGTTTATTATATAATGGAATCTAATATAGAACGTCGAATATTAATTAGATTTATAAAAGAAAAAAATCTTTTTAATAAAATTTTGGCTAATGTTAAAAAACAAAAACGTTGTTACTGTTTAAAACATATAGTAGATATGTGTTTTTTTGACAAAATTTTTTGTTGGAGTAGCACAAATGAAGGATATAGTTATTGGTATTTTTTACAACTAGATTACATTAAATTGTTAATACTATCTAATTATACTTTTACTGGGTATTGTAAATATCGTGAATATTATGCACAATTAATATATACTTATGTTAATGGTGATACAGAGTTAAAACAAGATGTTAGATGGAGTGAACATGAGTCATTTTTTAATAATTTGCGAGCATCGTATAGTGGTTAGTATAAGAGATTTCCAATCTTTTGGCGTGAGTTCGATTCTCACTGCTCGCTCAAAAAAAACTAATATAAAAAAAATATAATATGTCAACAATACCACAAGCATCTTTATTTTTTGTAAAAAAAATTAAAGAAGAATTAGAAAAAAATAAGTTCGATGTATGTTCATTTAAAACTGAGTATATTACAATTAACACAAATGATTATGAATACTCGTATTATTTTATTAAACCTATTGAAAGAGCGTTTTCAAGAGACGGTTGGGTTTTTAGTTTAACTAGTTATTCTAGGGATACCGCAACTAATAGTCATAGCTATAGATTTACATTAAAAAGGAAATAATGAGTCTTTTTAAATACATAGAAAAAGTTTTTAAGCTACAAAAAAATAATAAATTTGAATTTATTTATATATTGGTGGATATACATAATACAGTATTAGTTCCATGTTTTGATAAAGCTGAAACATATATGTATTATCCATATGCTGAAGAAACTTTAAAACTGTTAAGTGATAATGAGCATGTTAAATTAATTATGTGGACATCTACATATCCAAATAATATTGATATGTATTTAAATCATTTTAAATCAAAAGGAATAAATTTTGATTTTGTAAATGAGAACCCAGAAATCAATAACAATTCATTTGCATGCTTTGATTCTAAATTTTTTTATGATATTGGAATTGATGATAAATTTGGATTTAATCCAAATGAAGATTGGTATACTATTTTTAAACTTTTAAATGAAGAATTGTAAATGACAAGTGAATTATATGATTGGTTAAAATTTATATTTTATCGAGATAATCATAAAAAATATCATAAATACTTTAATGAGTGGGTGAGAAATTTAACCCCACATCAAGAATTTTATTTTATGAAACAAAAAAATTCAATTGATAACAATTTAATGATAGAAAAAAAATGAATAATAAACAATTACATATTAATATATATATAAAATCGTCACAGTTAAAACATGCGACGAGCTGTAATTATATTGTTAATAAACATTTATATTAAAATAATATAAAAAGCTATTGTTTATTAACAAACAATAGCTTTTTATTTTTCTAGAAAAATGGATTATCTTTTAATGAATCGATTATATTTTGATATTTTTCGCAAATATTTAAAAAATCATTAATTTCATTATCATTTAATTCAAACCATTCATTAATTGTATGATTTTTACGGTAATGCATATGTAGCATTTTTTCTAATTTATTTACTCTATTTGAAAAAAATGTATGTTTGATGTATAATTGATTAGAATTACCTGTTTGTAATTTTTTTAAACGGTATTCAACATCAGAATTTCGAGTAAATCCTATCTTATAATGATTAGGGTTATTCTGTTCACCGATTAAATATATATATCCATTGTTCAATTTTTTGTTCATAATAAAATAAATAATTAATTATATAAAATATAGTTAAAATTAATAAAAAATCAATATGAAAAATTGTTTTTTTTTATTTTTTATATGTATCTTTGCAACGTACCCATAGCTCAGTTGGTTAGAGCACAACACTTTTAATGTTGGGGTCTTGGGTTCGAGTCCCAGTAGGTACACTAGTTAATATGGTGTGTGTAGCTTAAATGGTTAAAGTTTCAGATTGTGGCTCTGGCGGATGTGGGTTCAAATCCCATCACATACCCTTATTTTTAATAAACTATGAATACTAATATAGAGCTTAAAATTTTAAGTAGATTATTAAAAGAAAGAATAATGAGGTTAAATACTTAATAAGAAATACAGTAGGTATCCGTAGTACCGAATTTACGCTTGTGGACTATCCTCTTATGGATGACTGATTATCGTAAGATAATGAACTAAAAAGTAATGATAGGCTGAAGCAAGAAGTGAAATATGCCTAAATCATATATTTTCGTAAAATTTCATGTACGGTCATTTATTGATGATAGTCATCAAATATTAAAAGAACATGAAATGTTCGCCAAATCATTAAATAATTAATAATTAATCAAATATATAATAGCATATGAAATATAAAGCGATTTATAAAAGAGATTTAAAAAGTGAAGAAACTCTTGGTGTTTTTGATTCACGTGATGATGCTGTAGATACTTTAATTAGATTTGGTGATGCTAATATTAGCTATTGCTTAGATACGATTGAAGATAGACGTGCTGCATTTGAATATCGGAATTTTTGCATGTGCGGATGTGGACCATCTGAATTATTAATTGAAGAAATTGAGTAACTAATATGGCTATTAAAACAATATAATATGAATTATACAATTGATAGAACAGATGAGGACCGTGCAAAAGCTTGGAAGCGTTTGCCTAAATTAACTAAGAATGAAATAAAATTAATGTTTAATTCGGACATTGATGATATTGTAAGCGAAAACAAACCTATAAAAACAAGTGATGGTGAAGAATGCTATTTTCCTAGTTATTGCATGAGTTTACTAGCTCATTTATTTGGTACTGAAAACATATATGGTGAAAAACCCATTATTATTAATAATAAACGTTTTATTGGAAAGAATTTTATTTAATCATAAGTAGAGTTGGCTGAGTGGTCTAAGGCGGTGGTCTGCAAAACCATTAATCATCGGTTCGAATCCGATACTCTACTCTAATTTTAAATATATTTATACATGGATGAAACTAAAATAATATTATCTGGTGATAATATGTCTGAATATTTAGATTTTAAGGAAAAAATAAAAACTGATGCTAATTTACGTGTGCGTTCTATTAGTCGTCACTTTGAATTTATTCAAAGATTTATTGCATATGATGACGAAAAAGTCAGATATTATCATGCAATTTATAATGTTTTTTTAAGTGAAAACTTCATTCCATATTTAAAAACCAACAGAGTTAAATCATTTTCATTTAATAAAAAGACTAAAAAGATTCAGACATATAATATGCCGCTTTCTAGCATAACAAGTGATATGATTAGCGTAATCAATAAGATACTTGGTGTAGAATGGTTTACTAATTTAAAAAAAAGCGAAAATTATAAAAATATTTCATTTAATAAATTTTACAATAAAACAATTTTAAGTTTAGTTTGGGGTAAAAAAATAACTAATCCAGAAGATTTAATTAAAGCTTACTCTAAAAAGATTTTGCGACTAAAAAACATTAGTTGGACTAGAGTAAGAAAATTCTTAAATATGAACGACCATTATTTTTGGGATGAGTTTGATAATTTAAAATATATTGATAAATGGGTAATAAATCCCAATCTATTTATAGATAAAATTACATCAATACCAACTCATGAGATGAATAAACATTTACATGACTATCGTGACTATCTTTATCAAATAACTGCCCTACAAATTAGAAGTAATGTTGCTAAATGGTCATTGAAACGTATGTTAGAAGAACATAGTAAACTTTCAAACGTTCTAATGGGGTTAGAAATTGATAAAAAAGATAATAAATTAATTTTTAGTGATATTTATAATAGATACCTACCTAAAAATATTAGATGCCGTTTCATTAACAATGAAAAACTTTGTTTTATGGAAGGTACGAAAATGAAAAATTGTATTTATACTAATTATTGGGACGTTATTTCTAATTTAAGATATATTGCAGTTTCAATTGATGATAAAGTATATGGCAGAGCTACGTTAGGTATTTCATACCGACAAGGGTCAGATAATAATTTAGTATTTTATGTTGACCAAATAAGAGGTTTCATGAATCGTGAATGTGACAAAGAATTAGCTAATATAATGCATGATTGGGTAAGTAATAATCAAGAATTATTGAAAAAAATAAAAGAAAATTTGGATATTATAGAAAAAAATAGTATATTTGCAAATGAAAACAATATTGATATAAATCTTGAATACGAGCTAGCACAAGCCGTAGGATAGGTATTGTACCCATAGCTCAGTTGGTTAGAGCACGACACTTTTAATGTCGGGGTCCTGGGTTCGAGTCCCAGTGGGTACACAACTATATAGGAACATAGTTCAATGGTAGAATAACAGTCTCCAAAACTGTAGATGGTGGTTCGAATCCATCTGTTTCTGCAAGTAAATTTATTAACTTGCGCATATAGCTCAGAGGTTAGAGCACTACACTGATAATGTAGGGGCCTTAGGTTCAAATCCTAATATGCGCACTATAATATCAAAAAAAAAAATAATATTAACGCAACGGACAAGGCTTTGGCAATTGAGAATTAATATATTTATAGGAGATTAATTTCGCTAGCACTATATTATATGATTCAACAAATTGGTGGGATGCGAGTGGTTGACTAGTTAATATTATTTATGGATGGATAGCTCAACTGGATAGAGCAACAGCCTTCTAAGCTGTGGGTTGTGGGTTCGAGTCCCACTCCATCTACAAAATTAATTTGATTTGGAAACGCCAACAAATCCGAGTGAGATAGAAATAAAGACGTGATGTGCTATGTTGGTGAATTATGCACATAAAAGGTTCTATCATTCAAGTTAACTTTAATTACGAAAAAAGGGTAGTAGTAGTTGCTTCCAAACCAGAACCCTTGAGCCAATATTTTTTTATTTTGGTAATAGCTTTACATATATTTATTATATGAGCACTGTTAGGGAAGCTTATTTTTTTATATAAATGATATTTATTATTAAACCAAGGTTGTTGCTAGCTAAAACCTTCTAAGAGGTTTAGTATATGTTAAGAAATGCAAACAAATTGCTGCGCATATATTTTTTATTAGGCGCTTGGGATGCCAACAGTTAATAAAAAACATATTCAAAAATATTTATTTATGTTTAAAACATATAAATTTTTGGATATTTATTATTAAATAATAATAAACATGTTAACGGATAGCAAATATACTAAAATATTCCATTCAAACGACTTAACTTATTTAAAATATAATGAGTTAAGAGCATTTGCTGTGTCTATCCGTAACCATAAGAACATTGTTTCTGAATATGTAAACAAAAATCTATTTAAATATCTTGATTATAATATGTTCTCATTTTTGAAAGAAATGAGAAATAAATATAAAGGATTAATTCCAAGCTCATTTGATAAACAATTGTATGAACAAGTATTTACTTGTTATCAAAATAAATTCAAAACAATACAAAAAAAACTTACATTTGAAAAAATAACTTTTGTTGGTTTTGAATATTATAAACGTAATTGTAAAAATCATAAAAAAGGTGACTTTAAAAAAGTAATTTTAACCAGAGAAAAAACATCTTTATCAATATGTTTATCATATCTTGCAAGATACGGAAATGATAATATCATTAATTATATTAATTCTCAAAAAGATAATGTTGATGATAATAAAAAACAGTTTTATAATAATATATTACATTATATTAATAAATTTGGATTAAGTAGATTATTATCATTATCTTTGTCTAAAAGAAATAGAATTATTAAACATTATCAAGAAAATGTAATTGAATTTAAATCATTAACATTCAGTGGTAGATGTAGAAAAACTGATATTATTAGCTATAATAAAAATTACAATTCCATTATTAATAGTTTTGTTTCATTAAGTGGATTAAATAGAAAATCATTTGATATTCCAATAAAATTCAATAAAGATTGGTTTGGGAATATGAAAGATTATCATAATGATAAAAGAAGTTATGAATATACGATAACATTTAATGAAAAACAAAAACAAATCAATATTCATATTTGTAAAGATGGTGAAAGATATATACCTACCGTTGATAATAATTCAAACATAGTTGGAATTGATGTTAATGTAAAACATAATTTATTCTCGTTATCTAACGGTTTAACTTATGATTATAATCGGAAATTAGTTTCTGATTTCTGCAAATTATCCACTTATCTTGATAATGTAAAGGAAAAACAAGGAAAAGAATATAAAGTTGGAAAACGTTATCAATTTAAATTGGATAAACTTAGAGAAAAAATAGTTAAATCTAACCAACAATTAATATCAAGTATGTGTAAGTCATTACACAATAATAATCTTACACATATAGTAATGGAAAACCTTGATAATGGATTTGGTAAATCCTTTGTTAAGGATAAAAATAATAATGATATTAATTTTAATAGAGTTGTTAAATTTTTGAAAATAAGTAGTTTAAAGGATGAGATTGAACATATTGCAAGAAAATATGATATAGCAGTATCAACGGTACAAAGCTATTATACAAGTAAAATGTGTCCTATATGTGGTTGTATTGATGATGAAAATAGAACAAGTCAAGAAGAATTTAGTTGTGTTGAATGTGGGTTTGAAAGCAATGCTGACATCAATGCAGCAATAAATATAAAAAATAGAGTTTGCGAAGCCGTGCTTCGCAACAAGCTCTTAAAACAAATGGATAATGGTGCTTATGAGCCAAAGAGACTAAATAAGGAAAAGGTGAAAGAAGTACTATTATCGTTTCGAGGAGACCTTATAAAAGGCAGTGAAAGTAGATGTATTCATTAATGAATATATTTGAATATTTTCAGTTCTTCGGAGCTTATAGTCCTGCGATAGTGTGACTAATTTTGCCTTTTTAGCTCAATTGGTAGAGCACATGATTTGTAATCTTGAGGTTGTGGGTTCGAGTCCCACAGAAGGCTCAAAAGAACATAACATTTAATAATAAATAAAAACAATCAATTATGATGAAAACACTTAAAAAAGCTATTTCATGGTACTTATTACAAGTAGCCAAATATGATGTTTGCATTCCTAGTTGTACTGTACCGATGAAATATTTAATGTTAAAAAATGACGATGAAGTCAAATCTATTTAGTAGATGTTTGTTATTAGGTAATTGGTAAAACCAATTTCCTTTTTTTTTTGTTGAAAAATTTTATTTTTAAAATAAAAATATATATATTTGCACTAAATAAATAAATTTATATGAAAGATTATTTAAAATATATATTAGCAATAATATTAAGCGTTTTAGTTGCGATAATTTTTTCGCCAATAATTACGATTATTAGTTGGATGTTTGGTATTATAATATTTTTTGGCGTAATATTGTGGATACTATCTCTAATTGGTCACAAATTTAATATATCTTGGTTGAAATGATAGATTGTTTATTTTGTAAGGATGATTTTTATACTGAAAAAAATATTATACTAGAAAATAATCATTGGAGAGCTGTTTATGATGGTTATCCAGTTAGTAAAGGACATACCTTAATTATACCAAAAAGGCATATATCTTCTTTTTTTGATTTAACTATTTATCAATTTTTTTCACTTTTTAAAATCATTAGAAACACCAAAAAAGTATTAGATAAAAAATTTAAACCATTAGCCTATAATATAGGAATTAATGATGGGTCATATGCTGGACAAACAATACCACATTTACATATACATATAATTCCTAGATATGAAGGTGATGGTGGTTTACCATGTGGCGTTCGTAATGTATTTAAACAAGATATTGCCAATTATACACATAATATATGACTAAAAAATTAACAATAGAAGTATATACTGATGGTTCATTTAATCGTAAAGCGTTAAATGATGATGTATGTTGTGGAACTGGAATAGTAACAAGAATATTTTCATATAATCCAAATATTGAACTTGAGAATGAAGAATATACAGCTAATAGATATTCTAGTTCAGATATAATCAACATGCTCCAAAGTATTGGGATTACTATATCAACAAATAATATTACTTCAACATTAATTGAATGCATTGCATTTAAAGATGGATTAGATAAGATATCTAAGTACATTTACGATGATATAAATATAAGATTTTATGTTGACGATTCTATTACTATGAAATTAGTCAACACATATATTCAAATTAAATTAAATGGCGGTGATGTTACAAAAAGCCGACGTTATGGCTTTTATTTCATGATATTAAGTAAATTTTTACCATTTAACAATGATATTTTAAAACGAATAAAAATTTATCATATATCTGCACATAAAAATTATTACCAAAACAATATTGCAGATAGATTAGCATCATATAAATCATCTCCATTTAATAAGATTTTTAATTGTTTATCTTATAATAATAAGATAAATAATAAAAAGGAATATTATTTAACCATTAATGATATAATTAAAAATATGTTAAAATAATAGTTTAAATTTTGTTTTTTAAAAAATTATATATAACTTTGCAACGTATTAATAATAAAAAGTATATTTATTATGGATGGTGAAAAAATATTTGTGATTGACGGTACACAATACAAGTGTATTTTTATGTATGGCTATAATAGCCATCATTATGCAACGGTTTATGAAAATGAAACGGGAAAATATCTAGGTCAATTAGTTGATATTGAATTAGATGATAGTGATGTTGAAAAAAGAGTTAAAGAATTTGTAAAAAATTGTATTTAATATGGTTACTTATGCATTTATTTTTATATTTGTTATAATTTGTGCAATCATTGCTATTAGGCATATTCAAAATGTAAATTGGCAAAAAAAACCTCTTAAAAATTTCCCTTTTATACATAAAGGAAAAGAATTTTGGTATAGTCGAGCTGTTGCCGTAGTACATTTTGTTTTTGCTAAAAATGAAGACAATGAATGGTGTGTTTTGGCCAATAAACGAGGTGATGGAACACCAGATTATAACGGTTATTGGAATTGCCCATGTGGTTATTTAGACTTTGATGAAAGTGGTGAAGAAGCTGCGCAAAGAGAAACATTTGAAGAAACTAATATATATATAAAAAAAGATGACATTAAGTTTATTAGTGTCAATACTTCACCTAAAAGTAATAGACAAAATGTTACTTTAAGGTACGCTTCGGTTTTAACAAAGCCATGCACAGATTATGATTTAAATTCATCTAATTCCGAGGATAAAGAAGTTGATGATATTGCTTGGATTCCACTAAAAAATAAAGACAATTATTTGTGGGCATTTAATCATGGAAATTTAATTGATTCAATGGTAGAAAAATTAAATTTAAACTAATTATATAAAACAATTAAAATGAAGAAGTTTATTATTTTTATGTTGGCAATTCTAGCCACAACAGTTACTTATGGTCAAACTATTGAAAAATCAAAGTTGTTCGATAACACTTATATTGGTGTTAATGGTGGGGCTTTTGGTTTTTCACATCCAGAATGTAATGGTTTTGAAAATTTTGGCAAATCAATCAGAGGTGATGCTAGTTTAAGACTAGGCAAAATGGTTACTCCAGTTTTAGGGTTCGAAATCGAGGGTGAAGTTGGTATGGGTCACTTTACAACATTTGTAGACCATACATTTGTAAGTTGGAACACATTATTTAACTTCAACCATATTTTTCACCCATATAGAGGTGAACCAGATAAAGTTGAATTCGTACCACTGTTTGGTATTGGATGGCATCATACATATGGCACAATAACAAATAATATCGCATCTAAGGTTGGTATGCAAATTAATTTCAATTTGGGTGAAAAGAAAGCATGGCAATTTAACATAATCCCTACGATGAATTATATTATGACTGATAATGGTTTTGACAATTTCCCTACTAGACAACCTAGATTTGATGTTTGTCGTTCATATGTTAATTTGCAAATTGGTTTCACATATAAATTCAAAAATAGTAAGGGAACTCATAATTTTGTAATTTCGCCATATTTATATACGCAAAATGACATTGATGACTTAATGAATCAAGTTAATCAGCAACGAGAATTAGTGAATAGTCAAGAAAAAACTCTTAAGCAAAAAGATATGCAAATTAAATCTCTAATGGATGAAAATGCACATCTTAAAAATAGAAAAGAAACAGTAAACAAAACTACAGTAACAATACCTACAACTATTGGATTTGAAATTGGTAGTGATAAAATTCCAACAACACAAAGACCAAATATGATTATTTTGGCTAATAAATTAAAAGAATCTGATAGTAATATCACAATTGTTGGATATGCCGATAAAAATACTGGTACTCACGAGCGTAATATGGAACTTAGTGAAGCAAGAGCTAATTCAGTTGCGAACGAACTTATAAAATTAGGCATAAATCCTGATAATATAAATGTAGTCGGTAAAGGTGCTACTGAACAATTATTTGACGAAAATGGTGCAAATAGAGTTGTAATTTTTGTAACAGAATAATAATTTAAAATAAAAAAAAGAAAAAAAAATGAAAAAGTTAATTTTAGTATTTGCGTTAATCGCAACAATGGGTTTTATTTCATGTGGCAATAAATCAAATTCTGAAACTGTTAATACTGATAGTGTTACTATTGATAGTGTGGTAGTAGATTCAGTTGATAGCGTTTCAGTTGATACCGTTAATTTGAAATAAAATTATTGTGATGTGGACTTAATCATACATTTAGTGCCTCACATCACTTAGTATCGACAAATTATAATTAATAATATATGGCGAGGACAGTAATAATCCTCGCCATTTTTTTCTAATATTTTTGAATATGAATAAAATAAAAATGATTGCTTGTGTAAATAACACATTATCATTAGGTGATAATGGTAAATTATTGTATAGAATTAAAGATGATTTAATTAATTTTAAAAATAAAACTAAAAACAATGTTGTTGTAATGGGTAGGAAAACATATGAATCATTGCCAATTAAGCCATTACCAAATCGTATTAACATTGTTATTAGCAGTAATAAACAGTATGCAGCCAAAGATTGTGAAGTAGTTGCATCAGTGGCTGAAGCAATTGAACTATATCGAAATAAATATTCAAATCTAGATTTATTTGTTATTGGTGGTGGTCAAATTTATAAATCATTCTTTGATTTAAATGTTGTTGATGAAATTAATTTAACACTAGTTAATAGAAATGATGAATCAATAACTAAATTTCCAGATGTATTTAATTGTGATAATTGGCAAATGTGTCATAAAAGTGAAAAAATGATATCATCTGATAATAATTTAGAGTATTATTTTTTAGATTTCAAAAAAATCTAATTAAAAATTTGGATATTTCATTTTTTTTAGTTATTTTTGCTGAAAAATAAAATGAATATAAATATGAAACGTCTTTTTCTTATCACAACATTATTATTTATTTTGACTTTACCTATGTATAGTCAATATTATTGTCGTAGATATATAGCATATCCACGTAGAATCGTTGTACATCGTGAGGTACCAGTTTATGTTACAGTGAAAAACCATCCTAAAATTGTAGTTCTTGAAGAAGAAACTG
Source organism: uncultured Bacilli bacterium (assembly GCA_944332505.1). The sequence goes on along the minus strand of CALVKC010000003.1, from coordinate 4,909 downwards.
AACCAAATATCATTTATTCACAAAAAAATGAAAGTATAAAATATACTGATGAGTATGATGATATTTTAAATGTTCAATTTGAGGATGATAATAAAATATCGTATGACCAAATGTGGAAACAAACAATTTGGTTTAAAGAAGATAGATATGAAATAAATAAAGAATATAATAAAGTTACATTAGATAATGTTGCTAAATTCTTATATGATAATCCATCAGCTAACATAAACATATATGGATATGCTAGTAAGAGGCATGGCTCATACATGTATAACAAACAATTAGCAGCAAATAGATGTCAAGAAACTAAATTATATTTAATGCACACATATAACATTGATTCTGAACGAATAAGTATGATTGTTAAAGGTACAGACAGTCCAGAATATTATGTTGACAAATGGAATCAATGTGTTGTTATAAAATGCAAATAAATAATAAAAAAATATAATAAATTATAATACATTTTTTTATTTAAAGAAAATGTTATATATTTGCAATATGAAATATAATTTAATTGATGTTTTTAAAAAAAGTCAAGATTATATAGATATATGCTATATGATTGACCATATACAAAATACAGAAATTAGAGTTGATTTACTGAAACAATTAGGTTATAATATAGTAATATTTAATAATAAAATTGATAATGTTAAGCATATTACAATTACTAAAAATGGTAATATTGTGATACAAATAACCCCAAAAATTAAAATTATAGGTATATCAAGATTTATAATATTTAATAAAAAATATTTTACTAAATGGTTGTAGAAAATTTAATAAATTTATCAGCTTTAGTTGATGTGTTCTTTGAAAATAAAAAAAATGATTTAAAGAATGTTGATACATTGACTATAGTAATAACGAATAAAAATAGTACTAAAAATGAAATAAATATAAAAAAAGATGAATTATTAAATACGTTAATTAATATGTTTAATAGTGATATCAATGAGATAAAAGATATTGACATCTTTTTTGATAAGAATGGTGAGAAGAATTATATAAATGGTATTAGTATATTTTAAAAAAAATTATATGAATAACTTAGATGAAACACTTGACAAAAATGGTTATTTTGCCAATAATGGTGAAAATGAAAACAAATCTGAACAGACTGTAACTACAAATACTGAAAATAAGTCTGAACAGAACACAACTACAACAAGTACTGAAAGCAAGTCTGAACAGAACACAACTACAACAAGTACTGAAAATAAGTCTGAACAGAATACAACTACAACAAGTACTGAAAATAAGTCTGAACAGAATACAACTACAACAAGTGCTGAAAATAAGTCTGAATTGTCGTTGACTCACCTAAATAAAGATTTTGTTTATGAGTTAATGAAAGTTCCAACGCATTCTGGTTCTGAATATCGCATGCTTACATTTATTATATTGTGGGCTAGACGTAATAACATCAAGTATGAATTTGATACATATGGTAATTTATATTTAACAAAAGGTACTATTAATGAAGGTGAATATTATCCATGCGTAACAGCGCATCTTGATTCTGTACAGACTAAACATAAATTATATGCACAAGCGGGACAAGATTTAGAGGTTAAAACTCGTATTGTTTCAAATAAGCATGAAATATATGTTGATGGAATGGGAATTGGTGGCGATGATAAAGCTGGTGTATTGATAGGCTTATCAATGTTCTCGCATGTCGATAAATTAAAAGCTTGTTTCTTTCTTGAAGAAGAAACTAGTTGTAAAGGCTCTAATAAATTAAAAGTTGAATGGTTCGATAATGTTGGTTATGTTTTAGGTTATGACTCACCAGATTTAAATCGAGCAGCTTGGTCTTGTAGCGGAACTAAATTGTTTAATGCAGATTTTTTCAAGACTCATATGCAAGAAATTTGCAAAAAACATGGATTAACAGATTTTAGAGCTGAACCGTTTACTGATGTGAAAATCATACGTGAAAAAACAAATATTATTTGTATGAACTTTGGTAGTGGTTATTATAATGCGCATACGCCAAATGAGTATTGTATTATTGAAGATATGGATACTGCTTGTCGTATGGGTCATGACCTAATCAATCATTTAGGACTTAAACGTTATGAACTAGAGCATACTGATAGCACTACTTGGATTAATGGTACTAGATATACAGCTAAAGATGATAAAGATGAAGACTTCTTTAACTCATTAAGACCTAAAACTCAATATAATTATGGTGGGTACAATGGTTATGGCGGTTATAATTATAATTCTGGATATTATAATCAATCAAATACATCATCATCTAAAAGCAAAACAAATAATGATGATGACGATGAAAAGGTTAAAATAGAAACAGTTAAATATATTTCCGATAAATATGAATTGTATATAAAGACACTTAAAGATAATATTGAAGCTAAATGTAAAGAATTAAGTGTTGATTTTACTAATTTTGCAGAACTTTTCAAAAACGAAATCAAATTTTAATATGATAGGAAAATACATTAGAGGTTTTCGACATTTCTATAGAAATGTCGAAAACCAGAAACAAGTGACTATTTTAATGTGTAAATGTAATACTATAGTTATTGGTGATGCTATTATTGTGAACCAATCATCATCAAGTCATACTAAACTATTGTTCTTTCAAAATTTTTATGGTGAACGAAGTTTACCAGAAATAATTGATGATAACGATATTGACAGATGTCAATCATTACGCTATAAGTATCAATATTGTCAAGTTATTTATGATGATGAGATATTGAACCAACTTGGTGATGAAATCATCTTATTGCCAAAAGATTTTAATGCACAATATGAGGCTTTCATCAATAACAATAAGAAAATACTAGAAAATATTTTCTCAAGATTATGTAATCAAATGGATTCAATTCCTAAATATATTTACGCACTAACTGAAGGCTCACCTAATTATTTTGTATGGGCAATTAATAATATATATAAAAATTATATGCCTATCCAATTAATTAGACATTGTATCAACTGGTGTAATAATTATCCACAGTTGGTTAAGAATTTATCAAAAGGAACTATTACAGCATATAATAATAAAAACCAAATATTAGAATTACAAAATGAACTTGTAAACATTAGAAAGAATAAACGTATTAATGATGTTATTAATATGTTTAATACTCAACAAAAAAGACTTTTGAAGAGTAAAGAACTAACATCCAAAGATACTGATATTCTTGGAAAATTTTATCTGTTAAGTGACACTAAAAAACATAATTTTATCCGTAAAATGTCAACAATTACTGATGCTGATGAAATTTTAAAACAAATGTCACTTTTAACGAAAACACATTTTGATTGGTCAAAGGATTCACTATTATATTATATTAATAATGCTGAAAATATTAATTGTGAAATTGTTTATGACAATGAAAGCATTCTTATTTTAAAAGCATTAGATTATGAAACAATAAAGTTTCTTGCAAAGACAACTAATTGGTGCATTTCTAAAAATAAACGTTATTGGAACGATTATGTTGAGAAAAAAGGCACAAAAGCTAATCAATTTGTAATGTTTGATTTCTCAAAGAAAGAAGATGATGAATTGTCAATTATTGGCTTTACAACTATTGAGGGAAAAGGTATTACCTATGCACATAGTTTTACGAATAATAATTTGATGGGTAATAAATCTAAAGTTAACTATATCAATCAATTTATTATTTCAAGACCAAATATTTTCAACGTTCTGAGGGCTAATAATATTCCAATCCATCAGTTTAATGACAATTATAAATTGAGTTATAAATGGGATAAAGAAAGCTTTATAGAAACGTTAAATGACTATTATATTGATAATTATGATATCATTTATGATGAAAATAATAAGTTAGCGGTAATTATCTATACTAAAAATCCATCTGAATTGAAACCAGTGTTAGGTTATGCAGCATCATATTTGATACATTCACATATCGAGAAAACTATTATTTTTCTTGACTTTAATAAAAATAGCTATGATGAAAATAGAATCTTGTTTTCTGGTATATTTAAACTTTCAGCACATGAGGAAAAACCAACTCAATTATGTAATTTGAATGGGTTATGTGGATTGGGTCTTTCATTTAATTCAATGCTTGAAGAATACGATTTACCGTATGATACAATATGTAGAATTGATGACAAATATCAAAAAACAATTGATGCGTTTTATTCATATAACATCAATTTGTTAAATAAGTATTTGAAAGATGAAACTGTTCTTAATGAATTAAGAAAAAATGGAAATCTAAATTCAATAATTATAGAATCATTATTTGACATCAATACTTTGGATATTCTTTTGACAATATATGATAATAATGTTACTTTATTAGATATCATGGGCGTTAAACAAGTTAATAAAATATTAGCTAGTTTGATATATGAATCATTGTCTATTGCGAGTGCTTATAATTATCATTTTCCAACTGAAGAAGAATTTTCATTATTACATAGTGGTAGAATTACCGATTCTAATAAACTAAAATTGATTGGATATTCTATGGCGCTTAAATTAATTTGCGAAAATGAATCCAATTGTGATATTTTTGGCATTGATGTTTTGAACATACTCTTAGATGGTCCTAGAATAAATAATATGCATGAATCCATATTATTATTAATGATGAAATTTATTCCAAAAGCTAGAACGTTTATTAATTCTTCTAAAAACAAAGATAAATTAATTAATCTTATTATTGAAGTTAATTGTCCTAAAGTATTGGAGTATATTAACAACAACGTATCAAAAGAAATTAAAAATATTATTGCTAATAAAATTTCATATAGCAATTGTTAAATATATTTAATAATAATCAAATTTTTTATTAATTTGTTGCTAATGTGAACTACCGCTGAACTGAAGTGTCAGCGGCTTCATGCTTCATTTTATCGAAAAACAGACGAATCCGCTCATCGA
>CALVKC010000002.1 GCA_944332505.1 uncultured Bacilli bacterium | reverse complement strand
ACAAATGGAAAACGATTATTAAGTTTCCCAAATAAGAAAACAAAAAAATATGTTATGGAAAATGGTGAATATTCAGAAGTAAATACATATACAGATTTAGTTCACCCATCAAATAAAGAATTTAGAGAGTATTTAGAAAGTGAAGTTTATAAAGTTTATGATAATGATATAAAGGGGGACAATATTAATGAGTAAAGATATAAAAGTTGGTGCAGAAGCAAGAGATAATATTATTAGTGGTATTGATAAGGTTGCAGATATTGTTAAAACAACAGTAGGTCCAAAGGGTAGAAATGTATTAATTAGAAATAATATTAGTGCTCCAATTATCACTAATGATGGTGTTACAATAGCAAAAGCTATTGAACTAAAAGATAATACCGAAGACGCAGGTGCACAATTAATTATTCAAGCAGCAAATAAAACAAACATTGTTGCAGGAGATGGAACAACTACAACTACAATTTTAGCACAAGAAATGATACATAAATTCTTTGATGAAAATTTAGATGATATAAATGTGGTACAAACACAAAAAGAAATGTTAAAAGCTAGTGATGACATTAATCAATTTTTATTATCAATTTCTGTACCAGTAGAAGATAATGCAGGTATAGAAAGAGTTGCCACAATTTCAAGTGGCAATGCAGATATAGGAAAATTAATAGCACAAGCATTTGAACAAGCTGGTGAATATGGAAGTGTAATTGTAGAAGATAGTAAAACAGGTAATGATAATTTAGTATCTATACAAGGAATGAAATTAACTAATGGTAGTGTTACACCATATTTATTAAATGATAGAGTTAATTTAAAATCAGATATAGTTGATATGAGTGTATTAATAACAAAAGATAAAATTGATAGTGTTACAGACTTATTTGGTGTTTTAGATAAATGTGTTCCATTAGGTAAAAAATTATTAATTATTTGTGAAGATATAGAATTTGAACCTTTAAATATGGTATTAGGAAATAGAGCACAAGGTAGAATATCTAATATTGGTATAATAAGATTACCAGGATTTGGGGAACTAAGAGAAAGTTTAATTGAAGATATTTGTATTGCAACAGGTGCAACATTAATGGGTAGAGATTTGGGTAGAACTTTAAGAGATTTTGAAGTGGATTATTTAGGTGAAGTAGAACAAGCAATAATTACAAATGATGATACTATTTTAAAATTTAAAGATATAACCTCTACTGGTAAAAATCTATTAGGTGCTAGACAAGAACGTGTTGCAGAATTAAAAGAACAATCTCATAATGTAGGTAATGACCAAATTGAACAATATAATAGAAGAATATCTAATTTGATAAGTGGGGTTTCAGTATTAGAAATTGGTGGTAATTCTGAAATTGAGATAAAAGATAAGAAATTAAGAATAGAGGACGCTATAAATTCTGTTCAAGCAGCAATAGAAGAAGGAATTGTTGCAGGTGGTGGTTATAGTTTCTTACAAGCATATATGAATTGTATGAATAAAGAAGTTACATTGGGTGAACGTATAGTTTATAATTCTTTATTAGCTGTAACTAGACAAATTGCTGAAAATAGTGGATTAAATGGTGATAATGTTGTTAGTGAGTGTGTAAATAAAAAGTTGGGGTATAATGCAATATCTGGTCTATATGAAAACTTAATAGAGACAGGTGTAATAAATTCTGTAAAAGTTGATAGATATAGTTTGTTAAATGCAACTAGTGTAGCTTCAACAGTAATTACAATGGGTGGTAGTATTGTTGAAGAAAATGAACCTGAACAAAATGTCTTACAACTACAAGCACCATTAGGACTTAGATAATTTATTGTCAATTAATTATAACTAAGAGGTAGAATGATATGAAAAAAGATACTAAATATATTAGGTGTAAAAAGTGCAATAGACCATTAAAAACAGAAGAAGCACAGTTACGTGGTTATGGTACTATTTGCTATAAAAGATATTTAGAAGAAAATAAATTAGTACAAAAAGATTTATTTAGTATGCAATTTAATAAAGATATTATTAAATAAGGAGATAAGACTATGTTAGTATATATTATAATTATAGTGATTTTGTTGATAATAATATGTAATTTATATGTAAAGTATAAACATTATAAAGACGAATATTATGCTCAAAAAGATATGTATAATTATTATAAAAATAAAATGTCAATGATAGAGTATCATTTTAGAAATTATACAGAAGGTGGTAATCCATTTACTACCTTACGTAAATTAGGTGATATAATACAAGATTATTATTTAAAATTAGGTTCAAATAATAAGGAATAAATAATGTTTAAGTGGTGATAGATAAATGAATAAGGTCATTGTAAAAGTAATTAAAAAGAATGATATGGATTTATTTGAAAAGGAATTAGAAATGTTTTATAATACTTATATAGATACTTATGAGATTGAAATGCAATATGCAACAATGACCAATTCATTTTCTGCAATTTTAATAGCAAGGAGAAAATGAATAAAATGGCTAAAACTAAAATAGAACCAAATATTATAATAACTTTGACCACAAATAATATTAGAAATATACCAGTTATTGTTACAGATAATACAGGAAATGTTTTAACAGCTACACATATAGATAGAATAGGTACAGATTATTACACTATTCGTAAAAGACTAAGATTTGTGATAAATGAACTTATTGATAAATATGGTGTAGATACAATTTTAATAGAACAAAATCAACTATTTATAGATAAAATTGAACGATACCCAGACCCCTATGTATTAAGAAATATACAATTAGGATTTAGCATACAAGTTATGCTGGAAGATAATTATTGGGAAAGAGTAAAGTATATTTTAGAAATACCAAGATATGAATGGAAAAGAGAAATTTTAAATAGTAAAGTTGATTATGCAATAGATTTATACAAAAATCACATTAAGTTACGTCAGGATTTAACTAATGAATTTTGGGAACAGTGTGATAGCAATAATTATTTTGAAACATTATGTTTAAGTGAAAGCGTTTTATATACAAAATTCTTAAATAAAAAATATCAAGTAAATAAATAATGTTTCTTACACAATATAGATATATTGCAAAGGAGTTAAGATAAAATTGAAAAGAGATGATTTAGGAAAGCGTATAAACAAAATTTTAAATGAGAAAGAAACATTCCTATTAAGTCTAATTCTATTGGTACATATGAATAATGATGAAAAGTACCATAATTTATCTGAATTAATTTTTCTATTTGATAACTATAAGGGTTTTAAACAATTTATAAAATATTATGAGGGTCAGACTATTGAGGTACCAACATATAAAGAACTAAAACAATCATTACGATTACTGGATTTATTTCAAAAAGTAAAAATAGATAAGGTTGATTTTGACACAGGTTATGATAATTTAAAATTATATGAATTAGGTCTAACAAAGGAATATTGTAGAAATGAGATAGATAAGTTTTATAAATATTTAGAAAAGGACGGTGCAATAACATTAAAACAATTAAAAAGGCTATCTAAATTAAAATAGGGGTGGTTATATGAGAGTTAGAAGACATTTTAGAACAAGTAAATCTACCATAGATTATATTATAGCAGATTTCTCATTAAATAGAATATCAAATAAAGACACATATTTTATGATATGTGTCAATGACCGCCTTAATAAGTTAAATGATGAATATAATCATAGAATAGATAAAATATTGAATTTTATAATAAGAAGGTGCAATTTTACAGACTTACCTATTGAAAGTATTGCAAAGGTTATGTATTCTGTATCAAAAGTTACAAATGCACTAACCAAAGGAATATTGTCATTAATAAAGGAGTAAGATATTATGCTTATTGTAGGATTTAGTGGTATTATTGATAAGTTATTAGTAGAAAAATACCCTAATAATATAGTTATATTGCAGTTTGATACAAATAATATAACAAATGAAAGTTTAATTGAATATATTGAAAATATAAAAGAAAAAATTGCACAATATGACATTGTAATAATTCCTTATGTAAATGAGATAGTGTTGTGTTTAGATACTCTATCAATTAATTATTTAGTTGTTTACCCCACAGAATTAGATACACAAAGAATAAATGATAAACAAGAATATACATTATTTAAAGGACTAGCTACAAAACACGATAATGTGGTATTAAAGGTTAATGAAACACTAGAACAATTTTTAAGTTGTAAATTTGATTGGGTAAAATTAGATACACAAAGTATGGAAGTAGTAGATAATAAGGTAGAGGAAACACCACCAGCTATTGATAAGAAAAATTTAACATTACAGGAATTAATTGAACACGACGTAGATATAACAGAGGCTGATATTAGAGATTTAAAGTCTACAACAAATAAATTTAAAGTAGCAATGTTATTACAAGCTAAGTCGAGATTAAATACAGTGTTAAAGTTATGTAATGTTTTAGATAAATTGTATGATGAATTAGTAGATAGAATAGACCAAAGTCTTGAAACTACTGATACACCAAGTTTAATGTATACGACTGATTATATAGCAAAAGCATTAAGTGAAACAAATCAATTTATAATGTCATTGATAACAAATGAAAAAATACAAAATTTTTTCATTATAGATAATAGTAATATTATAAATATAACAGATAATCGTGTTGATATAGATAAACGTGAAAAAATACGTAAAGCTGCTGAAATTGTTTTAGATAATGCAGATTATTTTACAGCTGGTCAATATGATAAAGTAATAGACCCTAACACTGTATTTGAAGATGGAAAGGAAAATAGTGATGGCAATACCACAACCTAGTCAATATCAAGTAAATAATATGCAACAAGGTGATATAATATATGTGAAAAAACAAAAGTTATTATATAGAATATATAGAAAACTTTTTTTAAATAGACCAAAAATCAAGGTAAAAAAAGATTGGGAAAATTGTAATGAGTTTATTACATATTATCAAGAAGATTGCACTTTATTATATTATTATGAGGTTGCGTGTGTTCAACACTATGATTATGAGGTACCAATATTAGTAGGTATAGATGAAGGTAAAAAAACAATAGTAGCACAAACATTAAAATCTTTACAGGTTGGATTATATAATGCAATATTAAACTTTTCAAATGGTATATCTATTACTATTCCTGTTGATTACTTTAATGACGCAAATAGAAAAAATACTATGTTATTAAAGCAAATTAATGATAAACGTATGGTTGATGATTTATTGAAATTTCAAAGATATAAAGGGAATTATTTTAGAGATTATGTAAAAAATAATAATATAAAGAAATGGAAAGCGTCATATTGTTCAGTATGTGGTAAACCAGTTGAATTTAATTTTAAAAAAGATATTGTTCAAATAGATAATAAATGTGTATGTGGAGAGTTACAATTAGATAGAACTAGTTTTACATATGATGAATTATCTATATGGTATTATAATCAAACAAATCCTAATGTTAAAAAAGTTTATGATGAATTTTGGTTTAAGAAAGGGAACTAAATTGAAGGGTAAAGAATTAACAGATAAACTAAAAGAATTAAATAGTGTAGATACCATAGTATGTGATGAAAATGAACTTAATGAGTATATTTTATATGGACTATTAATGCCAAATGGTAAAAGTTATTTAACTCGAACAGGTAAATCAATATCTGTTAGTCTAGTTAAACCACAAACCTTTAATATAAATTTATCAAATATAATAAATATGTGTGATGAATTATCAAAATCAGAAAAAGTTAATCGTATATTTTGTATGACACAAAAAACATATGATAAATACAAAGCACAACAATTAATTATACAAAAACAAGATATTTCTTATTATAGAATATTTGAAAATGAATTATGGAGGGTGCTAATAATATAAAAAATATATACAAATTTTAAAATTTACTTTACAAATTAAATTAATTAAGATATAATTGAGAGGTAGATATGAATATGGAAGATAATCAAATTCAAGAACAATGGAATTTATACAAAGAATTATTATTAAGTACAAAGCGTCCAAATATAGAAAATTTAATACAGTGGTTAGATGAAAGTGACTTTAAATATGCACCAGCTTCTACACAGTATCATAATAGTTTTAGAGGTGGATTGTTACAACATTCATTAAATGTTTATAATGCTATGTATGATTTTAAACATTGGTTGGATTTCTTTGAATTAGATGATGATACTATCAAGATAACAGCACTTTTACACGATATTTGTAAAGTTAATTGTTATGAAGTTTCAACTAGAAATACAAAAGTAGATGGTCAATGGGTAACTGTTCCTTATTACACTTGGAATGAACAAGAACCATTAGGTCACGGTGCAAAAAGTGTAATGTTGATAAATGAATATGGTGTTCAATTATCAAAAGTTGAAAGAGCAATGATTGTTAATCATATGGGTTTTACAGCAAATGATGATGAAAGACGTGTTAGTAAGTTATTTAGAATATGTCCTCAGTCAATAGTTTTGCATTGTGCTGATATAGAGGCTACAATGGTTATGGAAAGTTATGATGGACCACAAAGATATATAGATAAACTTAAAGGTAAAAATATTGTAGAAAGTTTAGCAATATTGAATAAACCTGAAAAACAAGTTATAAAGATATTAGGCACAGAGTATGAATTGGCACCAGCAACTGCTATTGTAGATGATGAAAAAATAATAGAAGTACCTTATGAGGGTAAAAAAGTTAAAGTTTATTCACCTTATGGTGATGGTCTTCCATTCTAGTTTAGATAAATACTATATAAAAATATAAGCAGGAGGTGTCATATGGAAAATAGTGTACCAGAGCAAGATACTATCTTATTTCACATTACTCGTGACCAAGCACAAACAATTTGTGAACATTTCAATATGAATATCGAAGATTTGGAAGAATATGAAATTGCTGAATTGTTAGATAGAGTTATTGATGAGGAATTATAATTTATATAAGCAGGACAGCTTTAAAAACCACTTTGAGAAAACAAAGCACAAATCTGGGGTAAAGGTATATGTATAGAAATCACCTACTATATTAAGATAATATTACCCCAATATATGCTCGCTTAGCTCAGTTGGCCAGAGCAACGGTCTTGTAAACCGTAGGTCCTCGGTTCAAATCCGAGAGTGAGCTCCATTAGCTTTTTGTTTTAAAACAATAGCTATAAAAAACTTCTTTTTCACTATGTGATTTTATATAATACAACCTATTGCCAAGTTTATATAGATTATGTAGTGATAGTATCAATAAAAATATTGTTATACTAGTAACTATCTTTATTGATACTTTTTATATAGCGAGGTGGTGTAATGGCTAACATATTGGGTTCATACCCCAATGCTTTGGGTTCAAGTCCCAACTTCGCAACCAAGCGGCTGACATATCTGCTGTACACATATGTTGGTTGAAAACTAGCCATAAGTGAGTTTATAGTTAGAGGTTCACTATAAAACCTACAATGTGTCTATTTGAAATAATGGACGCTCATATGAGTTTGGCTCTTTTGTAGTGAAAGAGTGCGGTGTAAAGTGGTACTACAATTTGCACTACGAGGTCTGATAAACATACGTAATAAACAGACTTAGGTAGGCTAAATATAGAGCTGTTTTAATGTAAAATGGTTATTATATGGTGTCTATGCGAAGGCTTTTGTTTTTAAGGTAGAGTTTTGTTTTAAATAGGTAAATCAAAACCTCCACGTATATGGCCCGTTGGACAAGAGGTTAAGTCATTGCCCTTTCACGGCAAAGTCAGCAGTTCAATTCTGCTACGGGCTACCAATAATTTTTTAGTTAAAATGTGGGGGTATACGAAAAATGATATTTTCAAATAAAGATGATGAATTAAAAATGGTAATTGTTAATTGTAATTGTGGTTGTGATGAAGCCATAGCAATTAAAAAATACACATTTGATAAAGAAGTTCAAGAAGATGAAGAATATTATTTATCTATATTAACAGGAGAATTTAGTGCTAAACAAAAAGGTATATTTAGAACAATAGGTCATAGACTAAAACTAGCTTGGAAAATGTTAAGAGGTAAAGAATATTTATTAAGTGAAATTGTAATTAAAAAATCTGAATTTGATGAATTTAAGAAAAAAATAAAGGGGTTATAAAATGGAACATAAAATATATGTTCATATAGGTAGTAATAATTATGATAAATCACTATTTAGAGATATAAAAAATATTGAAAATTTTGTAAAACCAATGGGTGGTTTATGGGGTTCACCTATAAACAGTTCTTATGGTTGGGAAAATTGGGTAAAAGATAATAATTTTAATAATACATTAGGTTTTGATAAATATGGTAATGATAGGTTTTATTTTAAATTATGTGATAGTGCTAGATTACTTTATATTAATAATGTGGACATATTAAAATCATTACCACAAGTAGAAGATAATATATTTGAAATTGCTAAACCTTTTACAATTTTGGATTTTGAGCAATTAAAAGAAAATTATGACGCAATAGAGGTAGATATTAGTGCAGATAATACATTATATTGGGAATTATATGGTTGGGACGTTGATAGTATTTTAGTGTTAAATCCTAATGTAGTTGAAGTTGTTGAAATAGATAGGTAGGTATGTTATGAAAATATTTTTTGATACTGAATTTACAGGATTGTATAAAGATACACAACTTATTAGTATTGGTCTAGTAAGTGAAGATAATAGAGAATTTTATGCAGAAATTACTGACTTTAATAATAAGAATATAGATGAATGGATTAAGGAAAATGTTTTATTAAATACAGTTGAGTATGGAAATGTAAATGTATTAGATATTTGTAGTTCTGAAAATGATTACTATGTTGGTACAAAACAAGATATTGCTAATTATTTAAGGGAATGGTTAATGCAATTTAATGATATTCAGTTAGTTTCAGACGTATGTCATTATGATATGGTTTTATTTATAGATTTATTTGGTACTGCATTTGACTTACCTCAAAATGTAAATGCTAGTTGTCACGATATAAATCAAGATATTGCTAGAATATATAATTTAAGTGAAAAAAATGCTTTTGATTATAGTAGAGAATTATTACTTGAAGGTCATAATATATCAATAAGTGGTCAAAAGCACAATTCTTTATATGACGCAAGAGTAATTAAAAGTTTGTATGAAATGTTACAAAGTGAATAATGTAATTAGTAATGCTAGTATAGGAACTAGCATTTTTTGTTGTATAAAAACTATTTACATATTTTAAAATCTATGATATAATTATAGTAGATTATATTATGGGGGTTATTATTATGCCAGTTGAAATGCAAGTATATAAACTTATTGTTAGGTCTAATTTATATATAAAACATTATGATATTCGAGCTAAAACTATACAAGACGCTATTAGTACTGCAAAATATAAATTTGCAAAACAATTTAAAGTAGTAGGTAATGGGGTTAAAATTAGTCTTGATAAAGCAGATTTAAGTAATCATATTCAGGAAATATTACAAAATTTATATAATAAATAGGGGGAATTTATATATGGAAGGTTTGGATTTATTTTTAAAGGGTTGTTTTAGAGATTTTTCATATGAGAAGTATAATCATACTTATGGATTAGTTTCATATACGTATCTATCAAGATTTCATTTAATATATGAGGGAGATATTTCACCTACAACAGATTTAATAAGTAATTATACATTTAGATTTGTAGGTATGTTTGACACAAAAGAGGAAGTATTATATGTTGTATCTGATTACTATAATGTTTTATATACTAATAGCAATTATAAAAAGGTCTTACTTTCTGACTTAAAAAATACTATACAAACTGACATAAATAAAGCATATAATAAGTATATAGAGGACTATGCTGAATATTTAAAGGGTTGGGCAAAGAATATTGCTGAACAATTTTATAGTTATGATAATAATATAATAAGTCTTTATGAGAAAGCAAAAGATTTTTATATAGGTAATGTGGCACTTGGAGATGATATAAAGTTTACTATTGACACAGTCACTACTAATTTAGATGATATTTGTAATTATATAATTGATAAAGAACAATATATAACTAATATTATAAATTTTAAATTAAATTATGAAAAAGAATATAGAGTATGTAGTAATTATAGTGGTATTCCTGATATTAAATGTTCTTTAAAAGAATATATAGGATTTAGACTAATTGAAAAAGATAAAATACAAGATATTTGTAATGATATAGATAATGATAAATATGATAATTCTTCGCAATTAAAAAAATTAAAATCTATTGTAAGTGTTGCAAAAGAGCACTGGGAAATGAAAAATGTTATTATTGGATTTAAGTATAATAATAAAAGCATTGAAGTATCTTACCCATTATCATATTTATGTAATTTACGTATAGATGATTATGCTATGCCTGTTAAAGATAGAGATAAATTTAATGATTTATTTGAGGGTTTAAATTGGACACAACGTGAAGAAAAGATACTAGCAATTAAATATTTAAAGTATAGAAATAAAAATATATATGAAGATGAGAGTTTATAAAAACTCTCATTTTTCATTAGGTGATATTATAATATATGGGAGTAGTGGTGTATTATGACAAATTTATTGTTTATAGAACTATTAAAACACATTAGGTCATCTATAAATATAT
Organism: uncultured Bacilli bacterium; assembly: GCA_944332505.1. The sequence continues at coordinate 197,688 of CALVKC010000002.1, read as the reverse complement.
CAAATAATGATTTAGTACTATCTGAAATTTATGAATATTTAGTATGGTTAAATTGGTCACAAGTATTATATAATAAGGACTATTCTAATTATGTATCATCATTAGAAAGTTTAAAGAAATTGGTACTTGAAACAAAGGATTATGATGAAATATATGGGTATATAGCAGATTTAATAAGTTGCTATTATTTAATATTAGATGAGAATGAGGTGTAATTATGAATAAAGAAGAATTAGAAGCTCAAATTTTATATTATTCAACAAAGTATTATGAAGGAAATCCAGAAATATCTGATGAACAATTTGATATGTTGGTAGATAAATTAAGGTTATTAGACCCAAAATCAAAAGTATTACAAACTGGTTGGGGTTTTGAAGTTAATGGAGATAAAGTTAAACATAAATATTCACATATAGGAAGTCTTGATAAAACTAAATCATATGAAGATATACCAGAAAGATTTATTAATCGAACTATCTATATATCACCTAAATTAGATGGATTATCAGCAGTAGCTTATTATGAAAATGGAATATTAGTTAGAGGTATTACAAGAGGTAATGGTGAATATGGGAAAGATATAACTAATAAATTGTTAAACATATTAGATAATCAGATTTTTGATAAAACATTTACTGGTGCAGTAAGAGGGGAATTAATTATTAATGAAAGTAATTGGAAAATATTACAACAAAAATATAATAATTTAATAGCACCAAGAAATTTTGCAGCTGGTATTATTAATAGGAAAGACCTTGATGATGATATACAATATGTAGATATGGTAGTATATAAGGTTGTTGGTCAAGAAAATAAACAAACCTTTTTTACAAAACGAGAAGATATGTTACAGTGGTTAAAAGCAAATTTTAAACATTGTATTCCAATATATTATTACCCTGTGTTAAATAAATCATCTTGGGAAACATATCATTTATCTACATTTAATGATTTTAAAAAGTTGGGGTATGGTTTAGATGGTTTAGTTTTAACTAGTCCTGATATTGTATATGATAATATATCAAATGGGTATATTTTTGATGAGATTGCGTTTAAATTTCCAGCAGAGAGTACTACAACTGTTATAAAGAATATAGAGTGGGAATTATCAAGAACTCAAAGATTAGTTCCTGTTGCAGTGATAGAACCAGTTGAATTAAGTGGTGCTATTGTAGAAAGAGCTACTTGTAATAATGCTAAATGGGTTCAAGATATGGAATTAGGAAAGGGTGCTGAAATTGAGATATGTCGTAGTAATGAGGTAATACCACAAATTTTAAGTGTATTACAGCCTTATGAAGTATCATTACCAACTAAATGCCCTATGTGTGGACAAGATTTAGTGTGGGAAGGTGTAGATTTAAAATGTAATAATTCAAATTGTGCCAATATTAAATTAAGTGATTTACAGCAGTGGTGTGAGAATGTGGGTAAAACTGACGGATTACAATGGACATTAATGAAACAGTATTTAGATATGTATGGAATTAATGATATAGATACTTTGTATGCTAAACAGGATTTTGTGTGGCAAGATTTGAATACAAGAAAATTATCAATAACAGAACATAAAGTTAAAGATTTTTTTGAAGCCTTGTATTTTAAACAAGTTTCTATGGAAAATGCACTTGTTGGATTAAATATACCTAGATTAGGTGAGAAAACAGCAAAAATCTTGTCTGCACACTTTGATTTGGTGTATCAATTATTGCTATTAAGTATAATGCCAATATATAGTGGTGTGACTGTTAAATTAGGTGAGAATAATAAACCTACCATATTTGGTAGTGATAATGATTGGGTAGAATTGAGATTATTAGAACTAGTAAAAGAGGCTACAACTGAAACTATTTTATGTAATATACATAAATTTAGTGTATTAAGATATTTATTTAATGAAGACTATTCTAATACAAGAATAATATATACTAGACCAACTACTGATATAACATATGTGGCAGTTACTGGTGCATTATATTCTATGAAACGTAAAGATTTTGAAAAATATATAGCTAAATATGGTTATGAATTAAGTAGTAGTATTAAAAAATGTAAATATTTGATAACAAATACTCCTGATAGTGGTTCAAGTAAAAATAAAGACGCACAAAAGTATGGTATTGAAATAATAACAGAACAAGAATTTTTAAATATGTTAAATAATTAGATGAATTAAGGTGATATAATATAGTAGGACTAATAGAATATGTCCTACTATTTTTATTATGACAAAATTGTTATATCTAATAAGGTGGTAAATATATGTTTTTTGTGGATTTATGGTATGATAAGCGCTATGGTAAAATAGTTAGTGCAGCACTTTTAAAAAATAATGTTATTTATAAGGGACTTACTCACGCAGACTGTTTTATACAAAGACCAAAAGGTGAGTTAGTAAATGCAAAGCAGGGATTTGTTACTGCAAATGGTAAGTTTGTTGATAGAGTACTTGCTTTAAAAATAGCAAAGCACTATAATCAAATAAAATATAAACACCCACCAGAAGATATGCTATTTAGTGAAGATATTTTATATAATAAGGAGGAATTATAATGACAGACGAAAGTAGAGTAGGATTATTTGGTAATGCTGTTACTAGTATTGTTACACCAAAAAGTGTGGTTTGGAAAGCACCAAATAGATTAGATTTAGATTTAGGAAATGATACAACTATGTCATATGAGTTATTGAAAGGTGCAGTAGAGTATTTGCACAAACAAATTGACATTAAATTACCAACAAGTAAGGAATTATACAAAAAGTCAGAAGATATATGGAAACAATTAAAAGATAGACAGTTAGAAAAATGTTTAGATAAGGTTAGAGATGAAGAAAAATTCTCATTAACAAAACCAACTGTTGTATATTTAGCATTATCACAAGGTGAAATTGTTGATATTCAAGATTTTAGATATGAAAGTAGTGTAGAGGATTTTAAAGATAAACACCAAAAATTTGTTATAGACTTTACTACTGATAATTCAGCAAGAAAATGGTATCAAGATGGTAAAAATGGATTAATTAAATATATATTTTATGATAAAAATACAGATTTTGCTAATGATGATTATGTACCAATATTATTAGTGGAATTAAACCATCAAAAATCAACATATAAGGTATATACAGGTGTTTTAATATATAAAACATTTACATTATTACCTTCTTTAAGTTGTGATTTAGATTGTGATAGATTATATGATTTTATACTACATTTTGATATGGAAGATATGTTAAATCATTCCAAAGAAAAAGCAGCAGAATTATATGAGGCATATTTAGGATTTCAGAAAAATCCTATTGAGATTAGTGTTAGAGAATTGACCACACTATTAAAAAGAGTTGGTTATGATATAAAACCACATAATGAAGAACAAATATGTCCAATAGATAAACTTTCAGATGAACATAATAATCAAAGAGTTCAAGATTTTTATAATAAGTTTAGATTTGTTACAGGTGAAAATGTAGTAGATTTAATGAAATTAAGTGATTTTAGAAAGACATTTAGATATAATAAATTAACAATATTGGACATTTTAGATATATTATCTAAGGAGTATTTAACATATGAAGGTGCAAAGATTACAGTAGAGGTTTTAGGTGATATAATGTATAAATTATATGATACAAACAACACTGACAAGGCACAGGTATTAACAATAGAAAAAGAGTTAGAAGATTAAGAGGTGTATATAATGGCATTTTCTTTAAGTCAATTAGATAATAGTAAACAAAAAGGTGGAAAATATTTTAATACACAAGATTTATTTGCTTGGTGTCAGAGTTTAGATAATATTTCTGATAAAACAAAATTGGCAATTTATTTATATCTAAGAACCAGATTAAGTGTTTTTGGGAGAACTGGACTATCATTAGAATATTTTAAGTATATGATAAAGGATTTATTAAAGAATTGCTGTTATAAAGAATTTATAGATATTGTTCCCAAAGATACAGAATTAAATATAGATGAAATTGTATTTCAATTAAAATGGGCATTAAGACGTCATAGAAATGATAAACGAACATTATATAAGCATAGTTTGTATATGAGTAAAAATAAAGAAATAGATTTACGAAAATATGTGAAAAATAATGTACCTAAAAGAAAACAGTTTAGTAGAGGAATGACTGATGATGAATTAGATAGATATTTTGGGGAGGAAAGATGGAAATAGAAAATGAATAATATGTATTTGGCTGATAGAATATTGTATTGTATAAGTCTTGATAACAATAATCCCGAATTTTTAGATTTAGTTCAAACTAGATTAGAAAATGCTATTATGTATTCTAAATTACCAGAACGTTATTTACAAAATGGAATTGATATAAATAACTCATCTAGTGGTATAAAGAGAGATTTGGGTACATTTTTAAATTTAATAGATACAAATGAAAATTTTATGGTTCGTACTGATACATTTAGATATAGTAGTTATGTAGGAACATATATATTCGAGCAATATTTATATAATAAATTGCGTAGTGATGAACATATAAAATCTATTGCATTTGTAGATACAAATTTATTAATTGACGATTTTAGAAAATTAATAACACTTTCACAAAGTAATGAATTAAGACCAAGATTACATTATAGTTTGGATTTTATATATAATCAATTATTAGACGCAGACTTTATATTTTGGGACAAATTTAACTATAATAAAACAGATTATACAATATCAAAATTATATGAAGTATTAACTAGTCGATACTTAAATTGTTTAGGTAATTGTTTTTTTGTAAGTGGTAATAGTATGAAAGAAATAATGGAAGGTATAGATGAGGAATTTGTAAATGTAATGAATTGCGATAATCATATATATGATTATCAAAGTGAAAATTTTAGTTTAAGAAAGTGAGATAATAATGGCTAGTAGAGATTATATAGAAAAAGCATTGTTGTTGGGGGTTGTAAAGAACCAAAATTGGAATATAATGATATTAAATCATATGCAAAAAAAGTTTTTTACTTTTGCTAATCACCAACTATACCAGTTTATAGAAGATGAATATAATGTAGGTAAATACCCAGAATTAGCTATATTACAAGCAAGATTTAATATATCAGACCAAGAACTACAAGATTGTTTAAATTTTTCTGATTATGAAAGTGCTTGTAAATATTTAGTAGATACATATAAACAAGAATATTTAATACATAGAATATCTGAATTAAATGAGTATCAAGATGAAATGATGACTAATCCAGATAGTTATATAGAGCGAATTGGTAATGTGTATAATGATACTGTGTTATTAAGTCATCATACACAAGCAGTGGATTTATTTGATAACATAGAACAACAATTAGGAAATGAAAAAGAAACAATTAGTACTGGTTTTAAAGAGCTTAATGATAAATTAAAGGGTTGGCAGCGTGGTGAAGAATTAGTTGTATTTATGGGTAGAACTGGACAAGGTAAATCTTGGTTAGGATTAAAATTTGCAATGGCAGCAGCATTGTCAGGAGAAAATGTAGGCATATATTCAGGTGAAATGAGTAAAGAACAATTACAAGAAAGAATAATATGTTGTGCAAAACCAACATATACTTCTACAAAAGAGGAAGCTATATCATTTATACGTGAACATAACCTATCAATAAAAATTTTAACACAGAAAGAACTAAGGGGTAGAGCAAGTGTTGCTGATATAGAAAGATTTATAGTTGAAAATAAATTAACATTAGTGATTATAGACCAGTTATCTTTAATGGAAGATACCACTTGTAAGCCAGGTACACCACTTCGTCAACAATATGGTAATATAAGTATGGATTTGTTTTCTTTATCATCAAAGTATTCATTACCAATTATTTTATTAGTACAAAGTAATAGGCAAGGTGGAGAAAACAAAAATGGACCAGCCCTAGAAAATATTGCTGAAAGTGACGCAGTTGCACAAAATGCTACAAGAGTAATATCAATGAAAAATGAAAATGGTGTACTTACCTTAAATATATTAAAAAATAGATATGGTAATGGTAATTTGGTACAGAGATATGACGTTGATTATGGTAAAAATAAATACAAACCAATTCAGGAAATTGGACCACAAATGGTAAATAGAACACCAACTAGAAATAGTAGTTCTAGTATGTTTAGACGTGGTATGCAGTTTTAAAGAAGGTAATTAATATGGTTATAGATGAACAATTAATTCAAGATTTAAGTAATTATATATTATTAAAAACAGGTAAAAGATATTTTAGTAGAATAAAAACTGTTGGAAAGAATATTATGGTTAGTTGTCCATACCATAAGGAAGGACAAGAAAGAAAACCTAGTTGTGGTATAAAAAAGGTAAGTGATGAAAAGAGTAATGCAGGAACAGTGAATTGTTTTACTTGTCATATAACTACTAATTTAGCTGATATGGTTAAGTATGTATTAGGTGATAAATATAATGAAGATGAAGTAGAAGCAAGATTTGGATTAAAATTAGCATTAGTTAGAGAAACTGCTATACAAGAAATTAAAAGTCCAGTTATATCTTTTAAAATACCTACTAAACAAAATAATATAACATATGATGATTTAAGTCAGTATAGAACCTATCATAGATATTTAGAGAATAGAAAAATATCTAAAAATACAGCAGAAGTATATGATATAGGTTATGATAATATTAATGACCATATTACATTTCCTATTAAAGATATATATAATAATTGTTTGGGTATAGGTAGACGTGCTATAAAAGAAAAACAGTATATATACCCACTTGAATTTGTTAAACCTCTATATGGTATTTATGAATTACCATTATTTATAAATCATCTATGGGTAGTAGAGGGTCCATTTAATTTATGGTCATTATATGAATATCATAAGTCGGGAGTAGCCTTATTGGGAACAGGTACACAGTATCAATATAAACAATTATTAACAGTCAAGTGTAATGATTATGTTTTAGCACTAGATGGTGATAATGCGGGTCATTTAGGTACTAAAAAATTGGGAAGTTTTTTATTTAATAACAGAAAAAAAGTATATGTTGCTTGTGTTCCAAATAATCACGATATTAATGATATGTCTTATGAGCAGTTTAAACAAATGGAAGTTATACCTTATGAAAATTGGGTTCAACTTTATAAAAATAATTAAATAAAATATTAGTATATCACTTTTATAATTTTAATATAAAGGTGATATATTATATTATAGCAGTGAAATTGCTTAAACAATATATTCAATATAGCAGTGAAATTGCTAAAATTAAAAATTTAAAGGAGGAATTTGGTTATGAAGTTGACAAGAGACCAAGCAAGAAATTTAAGTGGGGGAGGTAGTTCATTTTTCAAATTAGAAGAAGGTAAATCAGCTATGGTGAGATTTTTATACAACACAATGGAAGATATGGAACCAGTAATATGCCATAGTGTTCAATTACCAGATAGTCAATACCCACAAAATATATTATGTGCAAGAGAAACCGAAGAGTCACCATTAAGTGATTGTATCTATTGTGCAAAAGGGGAAAAATTAGTAGCAAGGTATATTATACCTATATACAATGAAGATAAACAAGAAATTCAATATTGGGTAAGAACAGGTAGATTTGAAGAAAAATTATCAGCACATACAGAAGATTTTAATGGTAAAGCACCAATAGCAGGTCAAGTATTTAAAATTATTAGAACTGGTAGTGGTACAAGTACTGATTATGAATTAATTAGAAGTGGTAATAATGATGGTAGAACAAGAGAAAGTTTTGGGGAATTAAAAACTAATGATGAATTAAAAATGATAAAACCAGGTAACTATACTGTTACTGCAACTAATAACAATAATTTTGCTAATAACCAAAATGGATTTGGAAATCAACAATTTAGCAATCAAAATCAAGGTAATTTTGGAACTCCAAATGGATTTGGAAATCAAGCATTTACAAGTACTAGAAGAACAACAGATATGTTTTAGTAAAAGGAGGCAATCTTAAATGGCATTATTTGAGATACCCAAAGCATATGTTGAGCAAAAAGAAAAAAATAAAGTAACTGAAAAACCAAAAGAAGTAAATTTTAAATTAAAAAAGGGTGAAACATTAGATACTTTAATACTTGCAGCACGAAAATTAGTTGAAGAAAAACTAGGAAAGTATAAAGATACTAGTAAATGTGTTTTAGATGAAAAAGATTTAATTAGATTTTTTGATGAAACACCTGAAAATGGAATAATAGGTATAGATACTGAAACAACAGGTTTGAACACTTTTACAGACACATTAGTTGGTATATCTGTATGTAATGGTGTGGAGGCTCTGTATATACCTATTAACCATATTTCAACTATAACTGGAAGATTAAAAAGCCAAATAAGTCCAGATAAAATTAAAGAAATATTTGGAAATGTTTTTAAGAACAGAAAATTTAGATGGATTTACCATAATGCCAAGTTCGACTTGGCTGTATTAAGAACTTTTTTTGGGTATAAGTTACCTGACCCTTATTGGGACACAATGTTAGCTGCATATTTATTCGACCAAGATGAGGAACACAGCTTAAAGTTTCAATATAATAAATATATAGCAGTAGAAGATGAGGGTGTAAATAGGTTTGATACTTTATTTCACGGAATTACCTTTGACTATGTGCCATTAGACGTAGCCACAATATATGCAGGTAAGGACGCTTATATGACATTAGAGTTATATAATTATCAATATGAGAAAATGAACAAATTAGAATTTAAAGAAATAAAATATGTGTTTGAAAATATAGAAATGCCACTACTTCCAATACTAGAAGATATGCAAAGAACTGGTGTTAATATAAATCAAGGTATGTTAAATGATTTATATGAAAAATATTCAATAAAGTTGGAAGAAGCACGAACAAGAGTTAATGCTGAATTAGAAAAATATAGTGATGAAATAACAAGGTTTAGGCGAGAACATTATGATATAAAGTTAGACAATCCTATTAATTTATCAAGTCCAGCACAATTAAGTGTACTATTTTACCAGATATTAGGGTATAAAACTAAATCTGGAAAAGGTACTGGTGTAAATGAATTACAAGAAATTAATACACCATTAACCAATGCTTTGTTAGATTTTAGAAAAATGGAAAAATTAATAGACGCATTTCTAGTAGCATTGCCAAAAAGAATAGACCCATATGATGATAAAATACATACAAGTTTAAATCAATATGGAGCAGCAACAGGTAGATTTAGTTCAAGTAATCCAAATTTACAGCAAATACCTAGTAGAGGTGAGGCAAAAGAGTTAAGAAGAATATTTGGTGCAGGTAAGGGAAATATATTAATGAGTTCAGATTTTAGTCAGCAAGAACCAAGAACATTAGCAAGTTTGGCAAATGACCAAAAGATGATAGAGGCATATATGACTGGAAAAGATTTATATGCAACAATGGCTTCTGATATATATAAATTACCTTATGCAGATTGTATGGAATTTTATTTAGATGAAAATGGTAAGAAAACAGATAAAACAAATCCAGAAGGAAAGAAAAGAAGAAGTGCAACAAAATCTATTTTATTAGGAATTATGTATGGTAGGGGAGTACCTTCCATAGCAGAACAAATCCATAGTACAACAGAAGAAGCACAAAAAATAGTAGATGATTTTTATAATGCTTACCCAACAATAAAACAATATACAGAGTTAGTTCAGAATAATGCAAAAAGAGATGGTTTTACTACAACTGCTTGGGGTAGAAGAAGATATTTAAAACACATACAAGATGAACCTTATGAATTTAAGTATAATGATAAAAGACAGGTAGATTTTAATCCATTATTTACATATACTGGTTCAATAAATCAAGAGGTTCCACAAGAGATAAAAGATGAATATATAGATAAATTAGAAAAAGCAAAAAATTCATATTGGCGAACAAAAATCATTGATAAAGCAAGAGAAAATGGAATTACTATTTATAATAATCAAAGTTTTATTGCAGAAGCATTAAGACAATGTTTGAATAGTGTAATTCAAGGTTCAGCAGCAGATATGAGTAAGAGAGCAATGATTTTAATAGGTCAAAATGAAGAATTAAAATCATTAGGTTTTAAAATGTTATTCCCCGTCCACGACGAAATAATAGCAGAATGTCCATTTGAAAATAGAAAAAGGTGTGGAGAATTAATGAGCCAATTAATGATAAAAGCTGGTTCAGAAAAAGTATCTGTTCCAATGAAATGTGACGTAGAATGTTTCTTTTATTGGTATGGTCCAGACGTTTCAAATGAAGATGATGAAATAACAATGAAACAATATAATGATTATGTAACAACAGGAATATATAAAGATAGAGAACAATATTAGTGATAAAGGAGTTTGTATGGAAGATATAATAGTTAGATATAAGTGGAGTAATGATAAAAAGTCAGGAGATTTAGTATGTTCTTTGACTGAATTTATAGATAATTATCTATTATTTAGTAAAAGGTCTGAATATATGTGTACTTACTTGTATAACGATTTAGAAGTATTTTCTACAAACTCTTTATTACAAATAGCATTTAGATACCCTCGGAGCTACAAGAGGTGGTATTGTATTAGAAAGATTAGATAAAAATAGATTTAAAATAATAGGATTTCATTTTAATGTTGACGTATGTTTTGGTGAATTTGCTATATATGATAAAAAATTAAAATCAGATATAGATGAATACATAGGAAAAGTATTAAATTTTTCAGAAGTAACATTAATAAATAATCTCACTAAATTTGATAAATAAGGAGTGAATATGTTATGGCCTATAAAAATTTACAACATTATAGGCATACTGTTCATAGATATTTAGACGCAATATGGGGTGAGGCTTCTAATAAACGAAAGGCAAGAACAACTATGTATCGTTTATTATCTAATAGAATGAATTTAAGTGTAGATGATACACACGTTTCAAAATTTAATAGAGAACAGTGTAAACAAGCTATAAAGATATTAAGACCTATGTATATACAATTATTTGGTCAAGATTTAACATATAAGAAAGGAAAAGTTCAAATGTATTATTGCAATAAAACATTTTCAACAACTGTAATGGTTAGATTTAATAATGCAACTAAAATAGTAGAAAAATATTTTTATATACAAATTACAGTATATTGTAAAAGTAAGTCATTAAATGCTGATGGTTGTGTTATAGATATGCCAAATATGGAAAAAGCATTAAGAAATATTTTAGATAATCAATGTTTAAATGATATATTAAATTGTCAGCCAACATTAGAAAGATTAGCAAAATTTATTTATGAACAGGTAATACCTTGTTATAAGGTAACTATAAGAAACGATAAACAAGAAGAAGCAACATTTGAAGAAATGGTGGAATAACAATGAAAGAGTTTAAAAGTGATGATGAAAAACGAGACTTTTTATTACCTATAATTTCAAGATACCGAATATTCTTAATGAAATGGTTAGGAGTAACAAGATTAGAGTTATTAGGTATTATAAGTAGACGTTTAAATGTTTCAGAAGATAAATGTCATTTAAAAAATATGAGTTTAGGTGATAGTATAATAATGATACAAGAATTAAAAAAATTTAAGTATGAACTTACAGGGTCTAAAAGATTACCTGAAAAAGTTAATCCCAGAGCATATGCTCTTAAAATAAAGGGAAAAATAAAGGAGGAATAATTTTTATGGAAAACAATTTTAATGAAAGTATGAACTTAGGAAATGTAGTAACTGGTGGTAATGTAAATGCTGAACCAGTAGTTGCACCTGTATATCAAACAAGTACAACTGGCACAAATGAAAATATAACAATACAAAGAAAAAGTCAACCAGTTGGTGTGGTACAAAATATGCACTCACAAGTTATAGGTAATTTAGATAATGCAAATATGAGTATTGATATGACAAATACTCAAAATACAACAGTAACAAGTACAACAACAGAAGTTACAAATAATAATCAACCTATTGTATATGAAGATACAATAGTTCCAGTATCAATATTAAAAAATCTTGTATCAAATGCTAGAAAAGTTGGTGATTATAATGTAATTAGAACTGTATCACAAGTTATTGGTATAGAATTAGGTGATTTTGGTATTAAAGTAAATGCAAGTAATGGTAATATAGATTACGAGTGTGTTGATACAAATGTTAAGTATAATAAATCATTTAAAGCAACTGTTGATATACAAAAATTTGGTGATTTGTTAAATAATTTAGACTGTGAAACTATTAAGTTAAATAAAGTTAATAAGGATTTAGTAGTTACAATGCCAGAGGGTAGTGAGTTTATTTTAGCAGAAAGAGTAGATTTGCAAACACAAGAACCTATTGAATTAAATTTAACATTTGCAATGAAATATGAAGATATGATTGAATTAGATTTAGAAAAATTAGTTGAAAATATTAATCAATCTAAACCAGTTAGAGATATACCAAAATTAGATGAAGCATTTTCTGGAACATATTTTTCTAATTTAGTATTATCATCAGATAGACACATTATATATGTTCAAGATAATCAAGCAATATTAAAAACACAAAAATTCTTTATTGGAGATGAATTATGTGATTTAATATCAAAATTGAATTTTAATAAAGATAAATTTAGAATTGGATTTACAACAGATAGTAATAATGATATAAGAGCTATTACATTATCTGACAGTAAATTAACTATATGTGGTAATGTAAACCCAAATTCACCTATTGATGAGGAAATATGTACTAACTTCTGGAACGCACAATTTGCACATACTATTGTAATTTCAACAAAGAAATTAACATTTGCTATTAAGAGATTAAGATTATTTAATCAAAATGCTAAACAAGATTTTGTTAATTTTGATATTGCTGGTAATTCAATAAAGATGACACTAGAAAGACCAGATATTAAAGAAAATCTTTTAGTAGAAAGTAATGATACAACATATTCAGGTAATATTCAACTACCATTAACTAGATTTGAAACTATTTTAAGTTCAATAAAATCTGATAAAATAGCAATAGCATTTGATGAAAGATATGACGGTGTTTTAGGAATAATTGCTGATGAATATAAGTGGATTATGGGAGAAGCCGGAGATAATCAATAATAAAGGTGGTGTGAGATACTATGGGTAGAATAAATAGTAAGAAAAAGGGTAAAGTTGGAGAATTAGAATTTGCACACGAGTGTGAGAAATATGGATTTAATAAAGTTCATAGAACTGCACAAACAAATGGAAAGTTGGAACAGTCATTGGCTGACTGTGAAGGTTTACCAGGCATACACATAGAAGTTAAGCGAGTAGAGAAATTAAATATAGATGAAGCATTAGAACAAGCTATAAGAGATTTAAAGACAAAAAAAGAGAAAAGAATACCCGTAGTATTTCATAGAAAAAATAGAAAGCCTTGGAAAGCAACAATGTTATTTGAAGATTGGGTTGAAATTTATAGATTTTGGTTAGAAAAACATAATGATTTATAGATAGGAGAATATTAATGGAGATAAAAGAAAATGGTCATATAGAGAGAGTAGATAAAAAAAGTGACCCATTAGTTACTGCTGTTAATAATATAGTTACTAATCATACTGGTGAATTAGATAAAGTTATATTTAAGATAAGAGAATTATTAAAAGATGATACTGACCAATTAACTGATTTAGAGATAGATGACATTATGTTGCAGTTGCCAATATTATTATACGAAATTACTGATGACCAAGAAGTTGTAGGGTTACAATCAGATTTAGCAAGTCAAATATATAAAGAAGCATACAATGAAGCATATAAAGTAGCAAGAGGTACTATTGCTGACAAAACTTCTGTTGCAGAACTTAATTCATTAGAGAATAAATTAGATAGTTTTATATATGATAGGTCATATAAGATTATTAAACAGAAAGTTGATATGGCAAAAGAAACATTAAATGCAGTAAAAAAAGTACAAGCGTCAAGACAACAACGTTATGATTTTGGTAAATTTAGTGCTAGATTTTAAATAATTTGAGAAAGCTATATTTTGTAAGACCCATTCAATGTATGGTAGAAAGGAGTAATAAAATGTCACAGTTAGACGTAATTTTACAGGGAATAACAAAAAAATATGGAGATAGTGTGGTAGAAACTGGTGTTGAGAAAAATGACTATGATAGAATACCATTTAGTTCACCTAGATTAAACTATATGACATTTGGTGGTTTACCATTAGGGCACGTAATGGAATTTAGTGGTCCAGAAGGTAGTGGTAAAACTAGTACTGCATTTGATATAATTAAAAATGCACAACATAAATTCAAATTAGAAGCAGAAGAAAATGGTGTAGAAGAACGTAAAGTTGTGTTTATGGACGTTGAAGGTACATTTGATTATGCTTGGGCTAATAAATTTGGTGTTGATACTAGTAAAATAATAAGATTAAAAATGGCTGGTTGGCCAGCTAGTGAAGTTCTAAATGCTCTTTTAGAAACAATGAAATCACCAGAAGTAGGTTTAGCAGTATTAGATAGTATTGCTGCAATGCCTGCTGACCAATTAGCAGATAGAAGTGTTGGAGATAAAATTTATGGTGGTATAGCATTACCTTTACAAAATTTCACAAATCAAGTAAAGAGATATTTAGTTGAAAATAATTCTATGGTTATTTGTATTAATCAAGTAAGAGATAATTTGAATAGTATGTTTGGTGGTACAACAACACCAGGTGGTAGAGGTTTTAAACACGCTTGTTCTGTAAGATTAGAGTTTAGAAAGGGAAAATTTATAGATGATAATAATAAAGAACTTACAAGTAATGCTGAAAATCCAGCTGGAAATTTAGTTAATGTGGTTGTATTAAAATCAAAAGTATTCCCTAGCACTAGACGTGTAGGTTATTATACAATTAAATATGTATCAGGTCCTGATTTATTAAATGATTATATAGAAGTTGGGTTACAAGTGGGTGTGATTAATCAAAGGGGTGCTTATTTTGATATAGTAGACCCACAAACAGGTGAATTATTAAATGATACAAAAATACAAGGAAAAGTTGCACTTAGGAAATTATTAGAGGAACATACAGATTGGTTACAATTAATAGACACAATTATAGATGGTAAGGAAGTAAGTGAAATTGTTGACGAGGAGACATTAGCACAGGCTAATCAACAAGTAGCAAATAGTAAAGAAGATTAAAGTGCAAATTCTGCACTTTAAAATAATAAATAGTCACTAATATGTGGCTATTTTTAATTTAGGTGATATAATATAGTATAGGGAAAAGGAGTGACGATAAATGTATATAAAATATGAATTATATAGAGCTAAAAATGGAGAATTATTTAATGCAGAAATGATAGAGTGGGTATTAGAAAAAGATGAAGATATAGTTGAATTACCAGAAAGAATAACTTATTTATTATCACAGCATATTCAATCCTTACCTGAAATTCAGAAATTTGGAACAGCATATGTGGGGAGAATGAAATTAGCTGGAATTGAAATCAATGATAATGATTATGTTAGTGAGTTAGATGAAGAACATTTTACTACTTATATTAGAAATTTAGATACAATGAATGGTGTTGATATTGTGTGGAATAAAAGTAAATCAAGTAACTAGGGGGTAGTAGATATGCAAACTACAAGAGGTGTAAGTTCTAAACAAGAAAAGAATATTGCAAAAATAATAGGTGGTAAAAGAACACCTAATAGTGGTGCTACAAAGTTTGATAAGGGAGATATAGTTGCAGGTAATTGGTTAATTGAAGCAAAAACTTGTATGCAACCAAAAAAGTCTTTTTCTATTAAAAAAGATTGGTTAATAAAATTAAAAGAAGAACAATATGCCACAAGTAAAATGTATAGTTCATTGTGTTTTGATTTTGGAGATGAAAAAGATAGATATTATATTTTAGATGAACAAACATTTAAAAATATAATTGATATGCTAGATATGGAATAGGAGTTGTAAAAATGGTAGAGAAAAAGGTGTCACTTGCAAATAAATATAGACCAAAGACATTTGATGACGTTGTAGAACAAGATAGTATAAAAACTATATTATTAAATCAAATGAAAAATAATAATTTAAAACACGCATATTTATTCTGTGGAGGAGCGGGCACAGGTAAAACGACCAGTGCCAGAATTATTGCAAATATGATGAATGAGCATAGGGGTAAACCAATAGAACTAGATTGTGCTAGTAATAATGGTGTTGATGATATGCGTATGATTATAGAGGAGTGTAAAACAAAACCAATAGAGAGTAAGTATAAGATTTTTGTGCTGGATGAATGTCATATGTTGACAGTACAAGCCTGGAACTCACTATTAAAAATATTAGAAGAACCACCAGCATATGTTATATTTCTATTTTGTACTACTGACCCACAAAAAATAATTCAAACAGTATTATCACGTGTGCAAAGATTTAATTTTCAAAGAATAAGTGTGGAAGGAATATATAATAGATTAAAATATATAATTGAAAATGAGAATAATGAGGCTATAAAAAATACTGGATTTCAAAAAATATTATATCAAGATGACGCATTAAAATATATTGCAAGATTAGCAAAAGGTGGTATGAGAGATAGTATTACAACATTAGAAAAATGTTTGGATTATAATGATAATTTAACAGTTGAAAATGTAATAAAGGTAACAAGTGGTGGTGTTACAGAAGAAGCAATGTTACAACTTACTCAATATATATTAAATAAAGATACAAAATCAGCCATACTGTATTTTAATGATATTTATATGAGTGGTATTGATATTTCATTATTTTTAAAACTATATATTGAATTTATACAAAATTGCTCAAAATATTTAATAACAAATGTACCTGATATAACTATTTTATCAGATAATACATTAAATTGGTTAAATCAGGTTAAACAATATTATGAAAAAATGAATTATTTATTAGATAGTTTGTTAGTAATAAGAACCAATTATAGTTCAGAAGATTTAAAAATAATTATAGAAAGTTGGTTAGTAAAAGTATGCAAATTGTAGGTCAAAAACATAATTTAGAGTTAATCAATTCTTGGGAAACTATGCCACCATTTACTATTATTCAAGGTGATAGAAATACAGGTAAAACTACAATGGTACTTTATATGTGTGAACATTTTGACTTAAAGTATGTTAAGATGAAAAATGGTGTAAATGACGTTAGACAATTAATTAAATATATGACACCTAATTCTAATACAATATACCATTTTAAAGATTTTGATAAGGCGTCTATACAAGCTAAAAATGCACTTCTAAAAATAACAGAAGAACCTATTGTAGGAAATTATATAGTTATTACAGGAAATACCCAAATAAAAACATTAGAGAGTAGAGCTAGAAAGTTGGTAATGAGTGCATATAGTTTAGAAGAAATGATAAGCTATATGCAAAAGTATTATGAGAGTTATGACATACAAAAAAAGTTATATATGGCTGGATTAAATACACCTTCAAAAATAGACAAGTATTCCAAATATGAGGCTATTATACCTCTATTAGATTTTGCATATAAAATGTTTGATAAGATAACATATCTTAATGAAGATTATTATATTCCAGCAGTAATGCAATTTGATATAAAGTATGAAAATGTAGACGCTAGTATTTTATTTTTAGATATGCTAATTCATATTATAGAATATCAATTTCATACAAAACCTTATTATGATTATTATGATATTCTAAACGCATTAATTGCTGCAAAGGAAAGTTTAGAAAAAGATTACACTTTAAATAGAAGATTTGTATTGTATAGAGTATTATATACAATTAGTCAGATGATGAAAGGAAATCAATGAAAAAATTAGAAGATTTAAAAAAGGAATTATTAGATAATAAAGTAAACAAATTTTATGTGTTTTATGGAGAAGACTTTGGAATTAGAAAGCATTATATAAATAAAATAAGTACATATTTTACCTCTAAACCAAAATATATTAATGATTTTAATAGTATTAAAATATCAGGTAAAACAAAGTCATTATTTGGAGATACAAAAAGTTTAGTTGTTGTTTATAATGATGAAAATTTTGCAAAACAACCTAGTAAAGAAATTCAAAAGTTTATAGATAATTTACGTGATTATACTTGTATCTTTGAGTATGAAGAACCAATAGAAAATTCTACATTATTTAAAGAGTTTGATAGTTATATAACATATTTTCCAGTAGTTCAAGATAATATTGCACAAGAATTTGTTAAAAGTGAGTTAAAATTACTAGAAGATGATACTAAATCTTTGGCATATAATTGTGAAAATAATTATAATAATATATTGTTAGAAAGCAATAAGATTAAAACTTATGCTAATGCTAAACAAATTTCAGAGCAAAATTCATATGAAATTTTGAATTTAAAAAATCAACTTCTGGAAAAAATTGATAAGTTCAATGTTAGTGAATTTATGATTGATATATTATTACAGCAAAATCAAAATTTTGCATATTGGTATCAGGTAATTAAAAATGATACAGATAAGTTTTTTGGTTCACTTATTGCAATATTTAATGATTTTTTGATTGCTGCTTTAATTAAAAAATATGGTGCGTTTGATAAAAATGTAAAAGATAAAGATGGTAAAAGTATAAAAGAAAAGGGTGGTAGTAGTATTGCTTATGAATATGGTTTACCTTGGTCAAGAATAAAGGACATAAGAGTATTTGAAAAACAAATACCATATGAGTATGAATATTTATTAGAGTGTGCATATAAAGTTGCGTGTATAGATACAAATATAAAAATAGGTCAAATTGAAAAGGACAAAGTAATAGATTATTTTTTCAGTGATATTGTATAAGATTAAAAAAATTTAAAAAATTTGAAAAAAATTTGAAAAAATTAAAATCCTTATTTATCAATACTTTTGGGCAAATTTGTGTTATGTAAAATGCTTTGAAACCATTGAAAATACTGGATTTTTGGAATTATGTTAAAAACCATATAAGCTATTTACAATTTTTAAATTTTATTATATACTAACACCAGTTGTGAAAAAACTAAAATAAAATATAAATAAAATTTTAAAATTAAATAGGGGGTATATGGTATGATTACAGAAACAGACAGAATAAATACTTGTATAGAGAAATACGGTTTATCAGAGGAAGAAGCTAGACGAATAGTTAAGGAAGATAATATGGTATTAACAGTTGAGGAATTACGAATGAAATTTGATAATCCAGATTTAGGTAAATGTTACCCTGAATGGCTAACCCCTATTGAACATTATAAAATGTGTTGTGCAACTGTTAGACAAATGTATAATGGTAATTTTGCACAAATATGCACACCAGAAGAATTAGCGTCAACATTATTTATTAATACGTCTATTAAATTAAATACTTTTAAAAATCATAAACATTTAAAGGCTGGATTAGTTACTAATGCAATGAGTATATGTAGAGATAATATGCGTAGACAAAAATATTGGAGTGGACAGTCATTAGATGATACAGTTAGTTCTAATAGTAGTCAGACTGTATATGATACTATTGTAGCAAAAGATATTGAGAAAGAAGAAAGTGATTGTTTAAATGCAGTATTAAGTATTAAGAATAGAGAAGTTAGAGAAATACTAATACTAGCAGGTTTCATTATTGGTGGCATTAACTCATTTGAACTAGAATTTAAAAAGATACTATTAAATAGTGATTTAATTGATAGAAGTAAATTAATTGAATTGCTTGATACACTAGATAGTAATGATAAAATAGATTGGAAAAAATTAGATGATAAAAAGTTTAAAGCAAAGAAAACAAAAATAACTTTAAAGTCTATATTAAATGTTGTTAATACTGATTTGGATTTAAAATCAGCAAGATTAGAAATAGGAGAATATTTAGCAACAACAGGATTTATAGCAAATTAATGAAAGGAGTTGATAATTTATGCCACATAAGTCTACATACTATGAAAAAATATCATTAAGGAATAAGACACCAGAAGAAGCTGAACGTATAACACAATTATTTAATGATAATATAAATTTGGCCAATAGAATAGCACAAAAATATTATAAGACTAAATATTGGGAATTTGATGAAGCATTACAAATAGCTCGTATGGGATTATGGAAAGCCTGTTTAATATGGGACCCTGATAAGTATAGATTATCAACATTGGCTTATAATATCATAAATAGGGATTTTATTGATTATGATAGACAGCAAAAACGTCAACCAGATATATTGTTTAATTTAGAAGATAATTGTGTTACTGATGATATTAGTTTATCAGACGTATTAGTTGATGAAGATAATAATGTAGAAGATGATATTATTGAGAATAATAATGTAAAAGAATTAAGTGAAGATATAATTTATATACTAGAAGATATTGCTAATGATTATAAATTAAATAGTAGTGTTACAAAATTAATATATCTTGTATATATAGAAAGTACACAAGATAATAAATTAAATACACGTATGATAGATTTTGTACCAAAACAAACAATAAAGCAAGTAATTACAGAATTACAACAAAGGCTATTATCAATAATGTAAAAATTTTAGGAGGTAATTGTAATGGGAGAAAATGAAATTTTAAAATCAATTAAAGAGGAAATGGAAATTAAAGAAAAGGAATTTAATCAAGTTATTAGTGAATTAACAACACTAGAACAAAATTATACAGTTAGAAAAGCACAACTTGAAGATAGTAAAGAACAAATTAGAGGTGCTTACACTGCTTTATATAGACAGTTAGAAAAGTTTTCAAAAGTACCTGATGAAAATAATAATGCAACTACTAGTAATACAAATTCAAAATCAATAGATACTACAAATACACCAAAAAAAGAAACAAAGTCAAAGGTTACCACAAATACAACTAAAACAAAACAAGAAAAAACAGCAGCTGGATTAACACCAGAAGAAATTGCTAAAATAAATAATACAATACCACAAGCAAATGTTGTAGATAACAATGGTAATGAAATTCCTGATTATCTAAAATCTGAATATAATAAATAAAGTAAAAAGATAGTATCTATATTATATGGGTACTATCTTTTAAGTTATAAGGTGATATAATAAATAAGAAGGGGGAATAGATATGCCTAGAAAAAGTACTAAAACACAAGTTAAAGAATTAAATAATATGGAAAATATAATTTCAGTCATAAAGAGTAAATCTAAATATTTTGATGAAATTCTAAAATATGACGGTATTACAATAGAATTTACGTGTAAAGATAATGTTAAAAGAGAATTGGTTAAGAAAGATATTGAAACATTTTGTAAAATGAATAAGTTGAATATATATACACTAGAAAATAATAAAGATGATATTAGAAAGTTTATATTACAATTTCCTGATATGGTTCCAGTATATAGTGAAGAAGAAATACAGAAAATGTATATAGCAAATTTTAAATGGTTATTAGACGATACTTTAAGAAATAAACCTGATATTACTAAAACATTTATATTAGATAATACAGTTAAGTATGTTAAATTAGCAGTAACAACTTTTTATAGGTCAAATGTTAATCAATATAAATCAAAATTAGATGATTTTCTTACTGATACTACATATAGACAAAAATTAAATATGCTATTTATGACATATTTAGATGAGTATTGGTATAAAAAGGAGAATTAAGTATGGAATTATCAAGTGAGCAAGGTATATTTTTATTATTGTTTTTTGGTTTGTGGTTTATTTTTAGTTTTGTTGTAATATTAATATATGGGGTTATAGATGAAAGACGTAAGTGTGGTCAGTATGCCATTACAGTAAAGGACATATTTTTAGGTATTATATTTTTTCCACTAACTTTTGTAATTATGGTTGCATATTTAATTATGTGGTTATTATTGGAAAAATTAGGTGGTAATTTTGTAATTGACCATATTTCAGATTTTTTAAATAAACCAATAAAATTTGGGGGTAAGAAAGATGAATAATTATGAGTATATAGACGCATTAATAAATAATATTAAAGCACATTTAGAAAAAACTATAAATGAAGAATATACAGAATATAAAAATAAGTGTTTAGAAGATTTAAACAATAAACTAGAATATAAAAGAAATGATATTGTTAGAGATATATTAAATGGTATTGATATATCAATTAATAGTAATGAGCCATATTCTTTTGAACCTACAATATTAATTAAAGTAGAGAAAAAGGTATTTATAAAGGAGTAATATTAAATGAAAAAAATAAAAATAAGTCCAGTGGTATATGTGATTATAATATTGATTATTCTAATTTATGGTGTTATTAGTGTATTTAGTAGATTAGCCATTTTAGAAATGAAAGTAGAGGAATTAGAGAAAAAAACTAAATACTTAGAAGATGAATATAATGAGATTTGGTTAAATATAGACGCATTAAGTGAGTATTATACATTATTATATAATGAAATTTATAGGGGGAATAATTAAATGGAAGATAAATTATTAGAAGATTTAAAGATAGCAATGAAAAATGGAAATGATATAGAAAAGAATACTATACAATATATACGTGCACAAATATTAAAAGCAAAAAAAGATAAACAAATAGATTTAACTGATACAGAAATAGAGAATATTATAATGCAAGAAAGAAAAAAGAGATATGAAGCATTAGCATTATTTGAGAAGGGTAATCGAAAAGATTTAATGGAAAAAACATATAAAGAGTTGGCTTGTATTAATAGATACTTACCACAATTATTATCAGAGATAGAATTGGAAAGTGAATTAGTAAAAATAATTGATGAATTACAAGCAGATAAAAGTAAATTTGGTCAAGTAATGGGAACTGCAAAATCTAAATTAGGTAATAGAGCTGATGGTAAGTTGATGAGTGACATTGTTAAAAGATTATTGGGAGTATAAAGATGAATAAAGATATTGCTGAACAAATATTAATGACAGCCATATGTGAAGCATACCCTGTATGGTCATCAGTTAGTTATGAAAAGGATTATATGGAAGCTATAAATGCTTTAAATTATATATTAAGTTTAGGAGATGATAAAAATTGATTAAGAAACATTATTTATTTCCAGAGTGTTATGTTGCAAAAATACCATACTGTGATGACTGTAATGTGCAACTGAGAAATACAAATACACAAGTTTTAACAATGCCTGCTAGTGATATATATGTTTGTCCTAAATGCAATAAAGAGTATTATTTTAGTGTAGGTAGTTTGGAAGGAGAATGGAAATGGAAAGTAATATAGAAAAGATACCAGACCCAAATATTAAGTTAGATACAGTAGAAGATAGAATAAAAGTATCACAAGAAATGTGTTCTACTACATTTGATATTTTTAAAAAAATTGCTGATGATATGAGTAGTAGAATTACACCTGAATATATGTTGCAGTTAGCAAAAAAGTCATATGAAGATGATAGAAAATACCCAGAAAATTTCTCTAATTGGTATAATCATATTTTAGATTTTGGTAAATTTGAACACGCTGATATTATAGCAAATCAAATATTTACATTTGAGGAAACACAAATTTTAGAAGCAACAGATGACTATGAAAAAGTTGATTGGAATAGTATAGAAAAAATATTAGAACCAACACTTGCAAAAATGAAAAATCATAAAGTATATAATATTAAAAATGGTTGTTTTTCTAATAAATTTGATTTTGATACCTGTTTAGCCACTAAATCTGATTTAGCAAGAAAATTGTGGGAAATAAATTATATGTCTACAATGTATGGTACTGGTGGTACAACAGAATTAGTTGTAAGAGAGTTAATTCCTGCAAATCTAAATGAAATACCAACTATATATAATGGTATGCCTTTAAGAGAAGAAATTAGAGTATTTTATAATATGGACAGAGATATACTAGAATATGTTGAAGATTATTGGAAATATAAATATTGTAGACCAAATATTTCTAAAAAGTCAGACCAAATTATATTTGATTGGTTTCATAATAAAGTAAAAACAAGAAAAGTACAACATAGAGAATTATTAAATACTTTGAAAGATAGAATATGGAATGATATACATACACTTAAATTTGATGACCAATTAAAGGGTATATGGTCAATAGATTTTATGTATGTTGCAGAAACTGATAAATTATATCTAATTGATATGGCAAGAGGGTTTAGGTCAGCATATTGGAATATAGATAAATTAACATATATATCACAACAGGAAATTATTAGGGAGAGAAAACAAAATGGAAAATAAAAGTTTAGTAGATAGTATAGTGTATAAGGGTGAATACTTTTTTGTTACAAGAGAGAACTATGAAAATAGAAAAACACCAATTTATTTTATATTTGATAATAATGCGGTTTGTATAGCACAAATTAGGTGGTATAGTGCTTGGCGAAAATTTTGTCTATACCCAGAAGGAATAGGAACTATTTGGGACAAAAAGTGTCTAACTGAAATAATAGACGTTTTAGATACAATTTCAGCCGCATATACTGCTGAAAAATTTATAAAAAAAGTGATGGAGGAAGATAAATGAAAGATATAATAATAAATAAATCAAGTAATGCTGACACTAGAAGTGCTAATGGCAAAGTTACAAAGGAACAATTAGAACACGATACATTAAGTCACATAAATGACGTACAAAATGTTGGTTATTGGTTAGCAGATAAATTAAAAAATCAATTAGTAGAACACGACCATACTAAATTAGATTATTTAGATGAATTTTATAATGATTTCAATGAAAAAATTGATGATGGTACTAGAAACTTTAAAGAAATGAATTGGTTTAAGAATAGACATATGATGGAAAGACACCACTTAAATGACAGTGTTCCAGATGACGTAAATTTATTAGATATTATGGAAATGGTAATTGATTGTACTTGTGCAGGATTAGCTAGAAGTGGGAATGTTTACCCAATTACAATACCACAAGAAGTAGTTGAATTAGCTATTGAGAATACAAAAAACTTAATTATTGATAATGTAGAGGTTGTAGATAATGATTAAAGTATTAGAACTTTTTGGTGGTATTGGTGCTTGTACTAAGGCATTTAAAAAGGTGGGAATACCATTTAATGTAGTTGATTATGTAGAACTAAATGAATATTCAGTTAAATCATACAATGCTATAAATGGAACTAATTTTAAGCCACAAGATATTACTCAATGGAATAAAAATATGGAAGTAGACTTTATAATGCACGGCTCACCTTGTCAAGATTTTAGCTTGGCTGGATTACAAAAGGGTGGAGATAAAGATAGTAATACAAGGTCTAGTTTAATGTATGAAAGTATAAGAATTATTAATAAATTACACCCTAATGTAGTTATATGGGAAAATGTAGAAAATCTTATTAGTGATAGACACTATCATAATTATGAAAAATATTTAGATACATTAAAGTCATTTGGTTATAATAATTTTTATAGAGTTTTAAATTCTAGTGATTATGGCATACCACAAAGTAGAAATAGAATATTTACTATTAGTATTTTAGATGATATAGAGTTTGAATTTCCAAGAGAACAGGTTTTAGATACAACATATTTTGATTATTTGGAAGATACTTATGATTTAGATGAGGTAGTTTTAACTGCAAATGATTTAACAATGGTAAAGGATTTTGGAGCACCATATTCATTTGGTGGGTTTGTAGTAAGAGATAATATTTACCCTACAATAACAGCAAGTTACGGAAAAGTAAGTGGGAATAGTGGGAAGATAAAATGTAAAGAAGGTTATAGAATATTAACAGCAAAAGAGTGTTGGAGACTTATGGGATTTGATGACGAGGATTATGAAAAAGCAGCAAAAGTATGTCAAAAATCACAACTTTATAAACAAGCAGGAAATTCTATTGTAGTTAATGTGTTAGAAGCACTTATTGCCGATATATATGGTGTTAAACTAGATAAGCATTATAAATTACAACAAAAGAAACTATTTTAAACATTGATGAATTTAATAAAGAAAGCTGGTAAAGGTTATGAATAGAAGATTAAATTTTATGGAAATTGGTGCTGGTATAGGTGTTGGTACGCAGGCTTGTCTTATAACAGCTGGGTGTTCAAATGTTAATATTGTTGGTTGTATAGATAATGAGTACAAAAATGAGGGTTGTATGTATGCGTATAATTATTTTCATAAAACAAATTTTGATAAAAGTGATATAGTTACACTAGATTTTTCTACTATATGTGATAATATAGATTTGGTTACTATAAGTTTTCCTTCCAATACTTTTAGTAATAGAAATTATAAAAAACCAATGTTAGAAAATTTTATATTACGTAATTATAATATGCCTATGGGTGTTTATAAGTTTGTAGAATTTAAAAAACCAAAATGTTTTATAATTGATTATACACTACAACAAAGTAAAGTACAACAAATAGATAATATATCAGATTATTTAGGCAGTTTACAAGATTTAGGGTATGCTATAAAAATAGATGAATATAATGCAAAAAATTTTAATACACCACAAGATAGAACTAGATTATGTGTTGTTGGTTTTTTAAAATGTTTAAATTTAGTTGATAAATTTGAATTTCCAAAAGGTGTAGAAACACGTAAAACTATAAATGATATATTACTTGATAAGGTAGATGATAAATATTATTTAACTGATAAACAAATAGAAAAAGTAAAATTAGCACAAAGTAAAGATGGTGGTAGATTATATTATGAAAATGGCTATTATGAAGATATAAAACATACGTCGGCAACAAATATATTTATTGAAAACAACAATACTTTAATGCGTACTATTACTGCAAATTACGGTTATCATAGAGGGTATAGCCCAATTATAAGAGATAAAACAGGTAAGTGGAGATTATTAACACCATTAGAAATATTTAGGTGTATGGGTCTGGTAGATGGTTATTACTATTGTTTGCGTGAAGCTGGTTTTGATGATGAAGAATTATATAGATTAGCTGGAAATAGTATGATAGGTAGTTATTGGAAAGAGTTAATGGAATGTATTTTTAAATTAAGCGAATTTAGATTTTGGGAAATGGTGGCTTAAAAGTTACCATTTTTTATTCTATAAAAACACTTTACAAAAGTCAAAATCTATGATAAAATTATGCTAGATTATTATGGAAAGGTGTATTCATATGAAATTTTGTTTTGGTGATATTGTAATAGTAGAAGATAATTTAATTGGTGTTATTGTTAAGGACTGGTGTTCATTAGATAATGAAATTACTCACGACGTATATGTTAGATATTTTAGTGAAATTAGAACATATAAAGAAAGTCAAATGGAAAGATATATGGTAAGACATAAGTATTTATCAGGTGAGGAAATTATATATCAAGATAATGCTATTAATAATAGGAGTATAGAAACTAGTTCTAATGAAAATAAACA
The DNA here is from genome assembly GCA_944332505.1 of uncultured Bacilli bacterium. The sequence goes on along the minus strand of CALVKC010000002.1, from coordinate 170,438 downwards.
ACTCATAATATTAGATACAACTATTGAAGATTTATTACGAAAATTAGAATATGCTGAACCATTTATTTATAAAACAAATAAAGTATTAAAAAGATATAACATAATAAGGTTTAAAGATTTAATAGCTATTGAACCATATAAACTATACAAAATTTATAAATCAGATAAAGTTCAATATAGTAATTTAGTGGCAATAATTCTAGGCATATGTAAAAATTACAATATTAGACATTTATATGAGTTAGATGATTATTATGATAAAAGAATTGTTGAATAAAGGAGTAGTAGTTATGATAAATAAAAGTACTAATTTGTTTATTACAGATGAGGAGTTTGATATATTTGCAGAAAAATATCAAAATCAAAGAACTCAATATCTTGAAAGTGTTAGAAAAGAGATACAAGAAAAATTATTAGAGTTGAATATGTCTATTTTGGAGGAAATTAAAAATAATAAGTTGCAATTATTTAATCACGCAAATCCTTCAAATATAACTTCATTGATTTTTCCTTGTTGCTACAATAGAGGTAAAGTAAATTGGCTTGGTGTGAGATACGGTAAGCACCCTGCTGATATTAAAGATTTGAATAAGAGAATGACATTTGGTCACAAAACATATAGAGATGATAAGGACCCTAAATATACTTTTCAAAAACACGCCTGTATGCAAGTAAATGTTGGTTATAGTGGTATTGATATTGGTATATTTCACGCAGTTCCTGATGGTGCAGTTGATAGATTATACTTACACGAACATATCAATAAAAATGATACGGAATTATTAAATCAAATAGTAAATGAAATACAAAACTTAAAGGGGTATGGGTTTGAATGGAATATTTGGGACACTAATTTAGAGGGAACAGAACTACCTAATTTTGGTGGTATAAATTACCCAGAAAAAATATATAAGTTTGATATAGAAAATACAGAAGATTTCTTAACTTGGTATAACAAAAATGATAGAGATGGGTGTTATTCTTCAATGCTAGTACATTTTCCTAGATATGATGAAAGAATTAATAAAGATAATATAGTAAAAACTATTATTGATATATTCACACAATTATACCCATTATATAAATTATTAAGTTGGAATATACATTATACAGGAAAGGTGGAAATATAAAAATGAAAACAGATAAAGCAGAAGCATTATATATAGAAAAATTAAATGATTATATAGAAAAATATGGACCAAGTTTAGATACAGATACAATTAATATGATGATAGAGTTAGAATTAAGTGACACAGTATATGAGCAACATAGTAACAGTTGTTATAAATTAAATTTTATTATAATTTTAATACAGTGGTTATGTGTAATGGCTAGTTTTATTGCTTTAATATTTAATGTGCGTATAGGTATTTCATTAAGTATAATAACAACAATATTACTTATTGTTGTATTGATTAGTAATCATATACACGATAAAACTTGGAAACAAGCAAAAGAAAGAAATAAATGTATTGTTGAATTAGTAAAACTTTTGAGAGAAAATACTAAAACAGAAACATTAAAAGAACTAGTTGAAATAACTGAACAAGATTTTTCTAATTTAGATAAGGAGTAATATTATGTCATATAAAGATAGTAATGGTGTGGAATATAAAATTGGAGATATTGTTTTAAATGCAAAAGGTATTGGTGACTATTGGGTGGTACAAAAGTGTAGTGATGAGGAAAAGGAATTGTATGGATTAGAAACTGACATATGTTTAGCACTTAATAATGATAAAGATGATTATGTTATAGGTATAGATGAACCACTTGGATTTGAAATAGTAATTAGACCAGATGATGAACATTATAAGGAAGCAATAGAGGAATTAAATCACATAGCAGAGGTGAGAAAAAATTATGGTAATGAAAGTGAGTAAAAAAACTAATTTGGAACTAATGGAAAGCCTATTAAGTAAAATTGAAAGTTATGGTTATCATATTAAAGATAAAAAGTTTGGAAACTGTTATTTTTTATTTGAGGGTGATGATAATAGTATATGTCATTTTCATATAAAAGAAATTCCAGGATTTTTATTTGGATTATGGCATATTAGTAGATTTGATAGTATTGAATATCAATTAAAACATAATGGAGTAGGACATACTTGGGCAGATAGTTTAGAGATTAGTCCTTTTTCAGAACTTGTATTTTTTACTCAATATGAAAGAGATTTAGATAAATTTAAGCCTAGTAGAAGTGGATTTGTTACTGGATTATATAGAGAAGTATGGGAAGAAGGTCCTGATAGTGAACATATTAAAATTGTTGAGGACTGGCGTGATTTTGAATTACAGAAAATATTAGAGTTTATGAAAAAGCACCCAATTAGGAGTGCTGAATATGCAGGAGCAGAATTAAAATATATTTGGGAAGATAGTAGAAGTGGATTTAATATATTTTTTCAATGGGTAAAGGATTGGTACTATCATTGGAAATATGAACTTAAATATGGGATTAGTTGTAAAGTACACAAATTAGTTACCAAACATTTTGTAAGAAGTTTAAAATCATTTCAATATATTGTTGAAGATAGAGGTTCTAGTTGGACACCTAGATTATCAATATATATGAGACGCAATAAGGAAATTAATACAAAACAATATAATAAAGACTGGATTAAATTGGAGAAATTTGATGATAGATGGTTTAATCATATATCATTAAATGTGTATGAAGTTGATATTATGTGTGATGATATAACAAGTGATGATTTAAAAGAAGATGAGAGTTTAAATGTTAGATTTCAAGATATAATTAAATCTATTATAGAATTGCAAGATGATAAAAACTATGTGGGTAATATTATATACACTAATGTTAAGGAGTTGATGAAATGAAAAAGGCGGTTGCATTAACAACATTAGCAGACCAAGATTGGAAAACACAATTAGCTAGGGGGTATTCAAATATTCCAGTTAATTCTATCGTAGAAGTTATCAATGAAAATTATGTGAATTTGTATGGTAATTGGTGTGAAGTTATATGGAATAATACACATTATTATGTGAGTAAAAAAGATTTATCTTTTGATGAATATGATATAGCATATGCAGAAAATAATAAAGATGAAATAGAACAATATAAGGAGAAATTTAAGTAGGGGTGATATGATATGAATAAATACCCAGATAAACTATATATAATAATAGATAATATGTTAAAGTTACATTTTGATTATGATAATATGTATGAACAAATTAAAGTTAGTTTTCCTAATATACAACTAACTTTTGATGAAATGCTTGATATTGTTCAAAATAGATTAATTAATATGATATAGACATTATATAAAAATAATTAAATTTTTTATAAAAATTATTTACAAGTGTTTAAATTTGTGATATATTAATGCTAATTTAATATTAAAGAGAGGAGTATGGTTATGGAAAAGAAAGATATTCTTTGTCCTGATTGTTTAGTAGACTATATTTCTGAAACAAGATTTGCTAATTTTGGTAAATGTATGTCTTGTTATCGTAGGGAAACTGTGGCAAATGCAAATGGTTATAAATATGTTATGTTTAAAGATTTACCAGATGACGAAAAAGCAAGAATTACACACCAAAGAGCTGTAAAGAAAAGTAGTTATGCTAAAAGGAAATCTAAAAAAAGTAGTATAAAAGAGGTATCAAAAATGGAAGTATTAAATGGTAGTAATAATGAGAAAAATAAAGCGGGTAGAAAATCAATATATACTCCGGAAATTATTGAGGAAATTAAGACCATTGCTAATGAAAATATTACACCTTCACAGTTATTGGGTATATTAAAAGGATTACACCCAGAACTTAATTTAACAAGTTCTAATTTAAACAATATAATAAATAGGCATAATATAGTACATTCATCTGCAAGAGGTAGAAAGGCTAAAAATATTGTAGATAGTAATGCTGACAATGAGTTAAATTTAGATAATGAAATAGAGTTAGAAGATGATACACAATTAGATAATCTTGAAAATAATGAGATTAAATGTAATCAAGAAGATGAGGTATCAAATTCAAATATTGACACATTAGAAATAACTAAACAAACTAGTCAGTTACAATGTGATGAACCAGAGAGATTTAAACCAGTAAGAGAAGAAATAGATAATTTATTAAATATTAAATTTAGAAGAATGAATTGTAGTATAGAAAAAGATTATACTACTGATGATTATATTAATATGATAGAAATGTTAATATATTTAAAATCTAATAGAGATACTATTATAAAAAATAGAAGAAGTCAACAAAATATTATGAACGCATATCAAAGTGACGCACTTCACGAAGTAGAAAATGCTATATTAGAAGATGGCAATACTTATTTAAGTGATAAAATGCACATTTTGAGAAAGTATCGAAGATATTATGAAAGTGATTATAAAAATGTTTCAATATTAAAACCATTTTTAGAGTTATTAGATATAGATACAATGCAAAAGGTTTTAGACGCATTAAAGAAAAATAAAACATATATAGATAAACCTGTATTTAAACCACTTGTTGATACAACAATGGTAGATAAATATGATTGGGCAAAATCAATGGATTTGTCCTCAAATAAATCAAATATATCTATTATACACTATAATCCTATGACATTTACAAAATCAGATAATAACGGTAGACCTGTAACTAGAATAGGTGTACCAGAAAAAACACCACCTACAAGCCAGTTAAATTCTAAAATGAGACGAGCATTGAAGGTATTTAGAGTGTCTTGCAAAATATCTGGTGGTGGCTATGGTGTTTTCAAAGAATGGTATAGAGATTATGAGTGTACTAGTTCAAAAACAGCACTGGCATATGCAACAAATACATTAAATCAATTAGCGTCTACAAGAAAGGGTATGTATTGGACTGATTTAGACGTAATAGAATTAAATGTAGGACCAGTAAAATCAGAATAACATTTTAAAGGAGAGATATTAAATGGAAATACAAGCATATGAATTATTTGTTCCATATATGATAGATGATATTATAAAAATAGAAAATACAGATAGTAAGTATAAAATTTTAGATATATTACACACATATTCAGCTGATAAAAAAACAATAGTTAGTGTTGATTTTGTGTTATTAGATATAAAATCTAATAAAGAAATAACAATTCCATATAATAAATATAGTTGGGAAATAATTAAAGATGAATAGAAGATTGGAAATTGGTACAGAAGTATATTTAGTGTTATCACCTAATAATTATATTAAAAAATATAGGTTTGTTAAATGTAGAGTGAAGTCTATTTATTATAGACGTTCAGCTCAAAGAAATATGGTAGAATATGATGACACCAATATATCAAAAGATTATAAAGTAACATTGAGTAATATAGATAATGAACGTACTTATTATTGTAATAAATGTTTAGATAAGATTTATTTTGAAGATGAACTTAATCAGTTAAACATAGATATAGAAAATCTTAATAAAATATTGGAATTTAAACTTAAACAAAAAGAAGAATTGCAAAATTTTATTTTAAATGAATTTCCAAATTGGAAATATAGAGGAAATCAATAAGTTGATTATTATGAATTTAATAAGAAATCATAAAATGTAACATAAAGAAATTAGTATAAAGGTGATATAGTATATTATAAGGCATAAAGACTTCCTAATAACTGGTTTATTTAGGTTCAAATCCTGAAATTCTCCATTTGGGGAATACAATGGTTAGTCTTCGCCAATAATATTGTGACATAGAGAGTTCCTTATTTAGGTGGAAAACCATACAAATTGGGGTTGTAAGTAGTTTACTCTCCGTCACACAAGTTTATTATATGTGGTATAGGTAGTTCCTATAAAAAGATAGGTCCACCTTAGGTCGTTGGTTCAAATCCAACTATACTCGTTTGTACCAAATGGGAGAGTATATAGCTCAGTTGGTAGAGCAGAGGTTTAAATGTATTTACTACCCACTACTAATATTATTGAAGAAGCTAGTTATAAAATGTTCCTATTTTAAGTCCGCCATTTTTGGACTTGCCTGATAAGCAAGAAAATAATACATTTCAACTAGCTTTATTTTATTTATAATTGAGGTGGTTTAAGTGAAAATAGATGAAAAGTTTATGAATTATAAATTATGTTTTGTTGATAGTGAAGAATGGGCAGGAGACCCAATTACTTTATATTTTACAGAGTTAGATGACGTTACTGAACAATGGGGAGATGACTGGAATGATAGACCATATGAACATAATGCAGGTGAACCATACGAAAATGATTATTCACAACCAGAACAAGGTGTCAAAAATGGTGTAGGTATATACCCTGAAATTTCTATATATAAATTAGTAATTACTGGTGGGTATGATATAGCAACACCAAGAACTGGTACAAATAATTCTCCATATAGTGTTGAAGATATAAATAAAGGTATTGTACCTTGGCTAACTATAAAGGGTAGAAATGATAATGTAACATTTGTGAAAGCAGGAACAACATTGAGAGATACATTAAAAGCATTAGAGATAATTAAAGATAATATATATGTATATGCTTATATAGATTTAGATGAAAACTTAAACTTTTGATATAAATGTAAAGGAAATATATAATGATAGAAAAAATAGTTTATAAAATTATGAAAAATAAAATAAAGGAAATGCAACAATATAATTGCGATAATGATACTTTAAATATAACAATGCGTGCTAATATACAAAAGTATTTAGAGAAATTGCAAGTTAAAGATACAGATAGTATTAATCTAGTGAACCCAACAGATAGAGATATTATATTGTATTTAGTGTATTTATTAGAAGCACAGAAAAACAATGATATAGAAGTATTAGATAATATTCAAAAAATTATAAATTTTAAAATTGATATACATAAGAGTGACATACCAAAAGATGAAATAACTAATATAATAAATGTATATAAAATACAGATTAGATTAAAGTAGGAGGGAAAGTATATGATGAATTTACAAGAAATAATTGCTGAGTTAAGGTTATTTAAAGCATTTACACTTAATGATGAATTAGATAGTATGAAAAATACTAAATTATCATCATTAGATAAGGGTATAATTTATACAAGAGATATACCTGATAGTATTAAAGAAGAAGCTGAAAAAATGTATGGTTTAAAACCAGAAGAATGGAATAATACATTTCATAAATCTTTTCAAACAGTATTAGATACACCAATAGAAACATTAATAGCACAACAAATAATACATTATTTTACTACATATGGTATGGAAGCAATAAACTTATATAATAGTGATTTGGTATATGTACCACACGAAAATTTGGAGATACCTGAATTAGAAAATGATATAGAATTAAAAGTAATTAGAAATATATCAGAACAAGAATTACAAGATAAACTAATGACATTATTAACTAGTGGAATTGCATTATCAAAACAAACAATAAGTGATATAATGACCTTATCAGATTATTTAGATAAAGATAATCTTGATGAAATTAAAAATAAAGAAATTAGAATAGCATTATATGATAAATATAATATTGTTCCAAAAAATAATATGGAATTTTTAAGATATGTTGTTTATAAAACAACTAATTCTACATTATATATTCAAAGTAATGATATGATTTATAGTATTAAAAAATCTGATAAATATGAACCATATAATTATTTTAAGAACTATGTGTCAAAAAATAAAGGTTATGAAGAATTAGCTAAAATCTTTTTAAGAAATAAAAATATGTTCTTGGCATTTAAAACGAGTACACCAAACCATAAATATGAAAAAGAGTTAAATACTATAATAAACAAGATAAGTAAATATGCACCAAAATATCATCAACCATTAAAACAAAATATATTAGACAATTTAAGTAGTATAAAATCTTTAAAAGATTTAGAAAGTAATAGGTCTAGTATAATAAATGAATTAGATAAAATTACTATTTTTAGAGAAATTAGAATTATTAATGGATTAAGATATAGAATAAGTGCGTCAAAAGCTGGTAATAATGTTGACAGTATTGTATATAGAGTAAGAAATGGTAAAGCATATGCTACAAAATTTAATCATTTAGAAGGTGTAAGACAGCCAGTAGCAATGCAGACATTAGTTAATTTAATATATAATCATTTAATTGCAAGATTATCTGAAAAATTTGAAAATAAAACTGTATGTATTCCAGATAATGTTACTTATATGGCACCTTCATCTGAAAAACAATTTGTAGGAAATATGCCAGAGGGGTCAAGTGTTAGTATTTCAAGAAATAGTAATATGGTAGTTGGTGTTCACTGGAATAATTTATCAGACCATAGAGTAGATTTAGATTTAAAACTAATGAATAAAAATGAGCATTTTGGTTGGAATGCGTCATACTATTCTGGTAGTGGTGATATTGTGTTTAGTGGTGATTTAACTGACGCACCATTACCATATGGTGCAACAGAGGTATTCTTAGTTACACAATCAGTAAATAATAGAGCATTTTTATTGACTTTAAATGATTTTACTCAATGTAAAGAGGAAATACCATTTGAATTATTTGTTGCTAAATTTCCAGATGATACAGTTGATAAACATTATATAGTTGACCCAAATAAAGTAGAATTGTTATTACATAATAAATTTGAAAATACTGACAAACAAAAGGTTACACCAACATTGACATTGGGGTATGTGGAGATAACTAAAAATTCAATAGACATTAGTTTTAAAAACTTTGAAACCATTAAGGGTAGGGTAAACAAACCTGATGAAGTTAATAAAATGGTATATGATTATACAAACTTATATAATAAAACTCAATTATCTCTAAATGAGTTACTTGCTGATAGTGGTGCTATTATCACAAGAGATAAAAATATTGAAACAATGGAAGAAGTTGTAGTAGATAATGAAACACTTTATAAAAAAATAGTAACACCAGTAGATTATGATTTATCTTATGATAATATTACAAAAGAAACATTTATTAGTTTGTTAGGAGAGATAAAATAGTGAGATTTGGTAAGTTTGAAATTGAAAGTAGTATAATTGGATTTGCTTTGTTTGTTTTACTTTGTGGAATTTTCTTACATTATTTAGTTAAAGAAGAAACTATTAAGGAACAAACAGAGCAACTAAAAATACAGCAAAATATAATAGAAAAGGAATGTGATAGAAATGGAATTAATGCAAATTAAAGTATCTAGTAAGTCAGAGGTATCAAAAGTGGCAAGTGCCATAGTACATAGTTTAGATGATGGTTTAAAGGTAGAATTACAAGCTATTGGGGCTGGTGCTGTTAATCAGGCAGTAAAATCAATAGCAATAGCACGTGGATTTGTTGCACCAACTGGAATAAATTTAAGTTGTATTCCTGCATTTACAACTGTTAAGTTTGGTGATGATGAAAGGTCTGCAATTAAATTTATAATATTGACTGATAAATAATATGAGTAAGTATATAATAGTAGATAAAGATAGTGCAGGAAATCAATATGGAAAGCAATATACTGTGACATACCAATTAGTTGGAAATCCTACAAGATATAAAATAGATTTATATTGTTATAGTGAAAGTGATGAAGGCTTTAAATATTGTTATATTGAAGGTCATTTAGGTTATGGTATTGAAACTATGCAAGATAAAGATGAATTTCTAAAAGAATTTTACAAATTTCAAAAGGGTGGTAGTTATAGAAAAACACACCCTATACAATATTCTGATGAAGAAATTATACAAAAGAAAATAAATGATAAAGAAGATGAAATTAGTGTCTTAAAAAGAGAACTAAATAATATCAAAAGAAAAAAGCAAGAAGATAAATTTGCTAGTTATTATGATAATGTTGATAGAAAAAGTTTAGATACATATATATCTAAATTAAAAAATATTTTATCTAATGATGATAGATATTATGTGCATAGTATGGTAATGCACATTTGGGAAGGTTATCGATTTTATATATATGATAAAGTGTTACAAAAAGATATAAAAATTGGTATATGTGATAAAGATAAAAATTTTAAATTTAGGGATTTGAATATTGATGATATGTAGAGAGATAGTACACATTAAATGTGTACTATTTTTTATAAAAACTATTTACAAATGTTAAAATCTATGCTATAATTAAGTTAGGTTGATTTTATGGACCTAGCAAGAAATTGCAAAAGTATATAAATCTAAAATTGAGGTTTTAGAGTAGTACTAAATTATATAGAAATAAAAATTGTATTGAGAGGTGATAGTTGTGGAAAATAATATAAAGGAATTAAAAGAAATGTCAAAAGATGATTTAATAGAACAATTAAAATCTGCAATGAATGAAGAATTATATACTAATATAGATGAAGATGATATACAAGTAAATAATGATGATAAAGAACAATTATTATCAGATTTTAATAAATTTACAAAATTAATTAGAAAATATAAAAAAGTTCAAACTGAATTAAAAGAGTTAGCAATGTTAAATAAGGAAAATGAAGAATTGCAAAGATACATTAAATTATTAGAAAAGTTAGATAGTATTTCAAAAGATTTAGATATAGCAAGAAAGGGTTATTTGTATGAAAGTGCAATTAAAGTACCAAATGCTAATCTTGAAAATAAAGACGTAAAAGTAACTATAACATTACCATACTCTAAAAAGGATTTTGACACTGCAACTTTTGAGAAAGATTATGGTCCAGATACAGAAATGTATCAAAAATATATGATTACTAAACAAGTTAAAGGAAATATTAAATATAAGATTAAATAAGGTATAAGTTATTTATACCTTATTTTTTATTGTAAAATATTATTAGGTGATATATATGAACTTTTATACAATTTTTTATGATTATTATGATAAGCGTGGTCATATGCGTAATAAAAAACTTATATGTTGTGGTGATGATAAATTAAAACAAAAGTGTTTAGATATAGAGAACCTAATAGACCACAAACCAATATCTAAACCACTTATTTATATAACACAAGGTTTAGATAATTATATTGACACAGTAGATTATGATGAAATTATAGGGGGTAATGAGTAATGAACTATTTAAGAGAAGATGGTGAAGGTACAGCAGTATCTGGTGGTGTCACACAAGTTGGTAATGTAGACGCTGGAAAGATTGATATATTTGGCACTAAACCAAAAAATGCTGATGACGTATATAATAAATTATTTGAATTAGATGATTATAAAAATAACAGTGAACCTATAAAACAGTTTTCAGGGAATGTAAGTTCACTATTAAGTTCACTGCAAAATATGATTAATGATAAAAAGTCTTTTTCAACAAGAGATATAACAATATATAAAAGATTATTTGATACTATTGCTACTCGTTTTAAGTCATCAGATAATATAACAGTTAAAGTATCAGATGAAGAATTAGTAATATTATTAAGATTAGATATATAAGAGTATTTTAATATACTCTTATATTTTTGAGGTGGTATAAATATGTTAAATATAAATGGATTACAAATAGGTATAAATAAGTCTTGGTATAATAAGACTAAATTACAAGATGATGGTGTTACACAAATTATAGATACTACAAAACAATACCCTATGTATCAAGTACAAATATCAAAAAATTATTTTGATATGGAAGATAATGATATTGTTGTAAAAAAGATTATTAGTGATTTAAAAGATTTAATTGTAAAACTAGAACAATTACAGAAAGAAAGTGAAAAAGAAAGAGATTAACCATTTACAAAAGTTAAAATAAGGTGATATACTATATTATAAACAATATAGGAGTATTATTATGGTTATTATTGAATTTGGAAAAGCAGAACAATTAACATTAGATAGTAATAGTTTATTTTTAAGATTTGTTGGACCAGATTTTAAAGATAATGTTGATAAAATTAAAAAATTTTGGAATAGAAAATATTTAAAATCAAGTAAAGAGTGGGAAGTACCATTTAGTTGTTGGCAAGAAATAAAAGAGTTATATGCTAATACATACATACAATATATAAATGAACCACCAAAAGCTAAATTCGTTACAGATGATGATATATTAAATGGATTAGATTTTAATGGATTTAATTTGTATGATTATCAATTAGAGGGTGTTAGATTTGGTTTAAATCATCATAATTTTTTATTATTAGATGAACAAGGTTTAGGTAAGACATTACAATTATTGACATTAGCTAGATATAAGAAAAAGCATAGAAATTTAAAGCATTGCTTAATTATATGTGGATTAAATTCTTTAAAGTTCAATTGGGTGAAGGAAGTTAATAAATTTTGTAAAGATGAAAGTGCAGTGGTTTTGGGTACAAGATTAAATACAAAAGGGAAAATAGTTAATATGACTATTGAGGAAACCAAACAACAAATAGAAAGTTGTCCACCTGAATTTTTTTGGATTATAAATATTGAAAAAATACGACTTTCAGATGAAGATAAAAAAGCAGGTACTGGAATTGTAAACTATTTTAATAAACAAATAGAATTAGGAAATTTAGGTATGGTTGTAGTAGATGAAATTCATAAATGTAAAAATCCACAAAGTCAGCAAGGAAAAGGATTAATGGCATTTAATAGTAGTGCTGATAGAATTGGTATGACAGGAACACTACTAGTTAATAACCCATATGACTTATATACACCAATGTTATTTACAGGATTAATTAACTATACAAAGTGGGTATTTGAACAGAAATTCGTAATTAAAGATGATTGGGGCAAACCAATGGGTTATCAAAATATGAATGAATTACACGAAATATTGTATAAAAGTAGTTTAAGAAGAACAAAAGATTTATTAGATTTACCACCAAAAATGTTTAAACAAGAGTGGTTAGAATTTAGTAATGAAGAACAGATAATATTTGACGCTGTTACTGGAAATGGAAATATGAGTTTATTAGATAAAATTGAACCACCTTTTGATATGTTTGCAAAATTAACTCGTATGCGTCAGGCAACTACTGCTTGTGAACTATTATCAAGTAAATGTAATTATAGTACTAAATTTTCAAGATTAAATGATATATTAGAGGAAGCCAGATTAAATGGTCAAAAGGTATTAGTGTTCTGTCAATTTACAGAAGCATTAAAGTTAGGATTAAAGTATTGTGCAGAATATAAACCAAAACTTATATGTGGTGGTATGGGTTCAAAAGTACAAGAAACAATAGATACTCACGAGAATACAAATGGATTTAGTGTTATATTTGCACAAGAAGCTACACTTGGTGCTGGATTTACTTTAACAAATACTGAAATTTGTGTGTTTTTAACACCTCCTTGGAATAAGGCAACTTATGACCAATGTTGTGATAGAATACACAGAATTGGACAAAAGAAAACAGTTCAAATAATTGATTTATTAATTAAAGACAGTTATGATGAACTAATTTATTTAAAATTACACGGTAAAGGTGCAATGAGTGACGCATTAATAGATGGTAAAATTACCCCTGAAATACAAGAAATGTTTAGAAAAATGGGAATAGAGTTTAATGATGGTAAAGCACCAGACTTAACAAAATTATTCTAGTATGTAAAATATTATTAGATATTAGAATATGGAAAGGGGTTATATTAATGGGTTTTGAAGAAATAATAACTAAAATGGAAAATGCAGTAGATTATATGGATTTATATGACGCTGCTTCATATATTATAGATGATGATTTGCGTGTTGCAGTAGAACAATTAATTGAGGAATGTGAAGATGATAATGTTAGTGTAGAAGAAGCATATTCTTTAATAACAAGTGATTTATTAGATATACATTTAGATGAATTAAATGAAAGTTTAGATATAGATGATAATACAATGTCATATAATTCTATTCAGGATTATATTCCTGATTTAGAAAATGCTTCAAATGATAAAGACTTATTAAATGTATTAGATGATATGGAACAAAATAAAAATTTAGATACAGATATGACAACTAATATAAGACAACTTTTTAGAAATAATAGGTTTATGCCATTGAATAATAAAGTTGATACTCTAATTAAGTATATTAATAAAGAGTATGGTCAAAAACAAGAGAGTTTAACAGAAGCAACTGTAATTGATAATGATAAGCATACTAATATTGAAGATAATAAAATAAAAAGTGATATTGTAAAAGATACTAGTGAAAATGTTGAAGATGATGATATTGATAATAGTACTGATAATTCTGATGATATTTTAGAAACATTAAATGATAGAGTTGGACAACAATTTAGTGTAGCAGAATTAAATAAATTATTACAAAATGTATTAGGACAACCAAATAAATTATTTTTATTGGCAAGTGATTTAAGTAGTATGGATTTAGATAGAACACAAAATATTGATATAACTGATGATGATATTACATATGTCATAAGTTTTGATATAATTGATATGGAAAATGGTATAGTTGAATTAACTAATGCAAAAGTAGAAAGTGGTGAATAGGTATGAAAAGCATTATAAATTTGAAACCAAAGGAAAAATTAAGTTTAAGTGATTTAGAACAAAAAGTAAAAAGTGCTAGAAATAGTAACGATTATGTATTAATAAATTTCGGTAGAAAAGGTGAATTTATTAAAGTTGCTTTTTGTAAAGACCAAACTTATTGTATTGGTTATAATTTCTGGAATATGGAATTTGCAGTTAAAACTAACATAATGTTAAAGCAATACCCAAAAACTGTAACAGGTTCATTATCTAATTGGTTATATACTTGGGTAACTAGGTTAAATAGATAAAACAATAATTATGATATTGTACTTTATATTAAGTAAAATATTATAGAATAGATTTTATATCTATTTATAAATTCTATCATATACCTTTGAGGTGCAATAACATTTAATTGTTGTTGTACCTTTATTTATTAAGTAAAATATTAGTAGTAAGGAGGAATAATAATGGAAAGTAATGAAATTATTAGTTTAGTTATTTGTAAATTAAAAGATGAGGATTTATGGTTTACACAAAAAACTGACCCTACTTGGGGAAATCCATCACATTATTATAAATTAGATGAATATGGGGAACCAGTAGAAAGTGCTGTAAAAGAAATTGTTAAGGAAGTTAATTCATATATTGGAGATGGTGCGGTTGGTATTGAGGACGCTATTGATATTTGGGTACAAGAAGCACTAGCAGATTATAGAATTGCATACAGTAGTTCATTAGTAACAAAGTTTAAAGATAAACCAGTTGTAGATGGTATAGAAGCATATAAGAGCAAAGTTTTAAAAAATGAAGGGTATAGTCTAGGTGATGATAGTGAAAGTTTTGACATATATGCACAAACTATGGACTTTTTAAATATGTTGGGAACAGTTTTAGAAAAAAGAGGTTGGACATTTGAAAATAATCATTTTGTAAAAGATGAAAAAATAATAGAAATTTCTACAAGTCAAGATAATGTAGATGAATTGTATTTTGAGAGTAATAACACTAATTTATCTAAACTAACACAACACGGTTTTGATGAAACTGGTGATGACTTTTATGTATGTTATTATGTTAGTTCAAGAGCAAATGAAAGTACCGCAGAAGATATTGCTAGGTGTTTAGAGTATTATACATATATTGATGAGAAAAAAGAAGAAGTAAAAACTGAAAATGTTGGTGAAATAAACGAAACTAAATTAAATGAGGATTATAAAAGAAGATTAAAAGAAGAAAATAATAAAAGTGCTAATTTAATAAGTCAAATGTTTCAAGCTGATGACTTTGATAGTGATAGCAAAGCTGGACAAATTGTAATGAGAACTTCTGAACTATTTAATGCACTAAGTGATAAAGGTTATGACGTACAAGTTGCATTTGATAATGGTGAAAGTACAAATACAATTTTATTAGGTCAACAAGGTGGTCAAGTGGTTATAACTATTACTGATACAAATCAACCATTACGTGCATTTTCAAGTGGTAATTTTGAGATAAATGATGATAATTTACAGATATTAACAGATATTAAAGAACAAATAAGTACATTATAGGGGGTGTTGTAAAATGGAAAAAGAAAATAAATTTGATAAAATGAAAAATATACGAATAGATTATCTAACTAGTGAAAACTTTGATGACCTAATTAATTGTAAATATGATTTAGACATAGATGATTTAGTTGTATGTGACCATTGTAATTCTGTATTTTCAGAAGAAGATATTGTGAGAGATGAAGTAGAAATGACTGGTACAGAGGACTATTGGGATTATAATAGAGAAACACCTGAACAAAAAACTGTAACTTATAATACTGAGGTTGAAAGTTGTCCAGTTTGTGGTTATGGTAGTGACTATGAAAATGAAACATTTTATTGTTCAAAGTACACATTAGATATGTTACTTAATGGAGTAGTAAGTGGCCTAGAAGATTATGTTAGTAAAGATTTTTTTGATAAGTTGAAAAACTACCTAAATGGTTTAGATGAAAATAAAAAATTAAAAAAATGTGAAAGTTCAAAGGAGAGTAAAATGAATTTGCAAGAAGCTACAATTAAAGCATTATATGATGGCCTAAAAGATGATACAGAAATTAATGACGTTGAAGGTTTAGTAGATGACGTATTAGTTGTTACAGACCCTGAAATTACAACAGATGAATATAATGAAGTTATTGAGCGTGCAGAGGAAATTGTAGAAGAAACACCGGAAGGAGATATACCATTAGACCCAACTTATTTAGGAGAATATTTGCAATTATGTCCAATTTGTGGTGGTTCATTTGTAGAAGACCATATATTAGAACCAGGTACAGCCTGTCCTATATGTTATGAAACACCAGAAGCATTTGTTATGGTTGGAAAATTACAAGCAGAAGAAGAGGTTGCAGAAGATAATGGTTTAGTTGATAATAACTCTACTGAAACTCCTAATTTTCCAGAAGTTCAAAATGTAGATGAATTAGGGAATGATACTGAACAAACTAATAATGAAGTTAATACTGAACCAAGTGAAGAAGAAAGTGAACCAGTAACAGAACCACAAGAAAGACCAACAAGAGTAAGAGGTGCTAGACAAAGACGAGAACCATTAGCTGCCTCAAAAGAATTAGCTTCTGGTAATAAATTAACTGAAACTAGAATTAATCAAGCTTTGATAAAAGATAGAGAAACTAATAAGTCATATACATATAAAGAATTACAAGATATGTATAATTCTAATAAAGATAATAATGTTTCATTTGATGATTATATACAAAGTTTATTGAAAACTGGTAAATATATAAGTTTAACTGAAAAGAAAGACCCAGAAGAAGACAATGACACAGTTCAAAAAGAAACTGATGAAGATGATTATACATTAGAGTTAGTATTTGAAGATAAGATAAAAGAATTAGCTAATAATAGTGCATTTACTTGGACAGGTATGAGTACAGACCCAGAAAATTTAAAAGCTATTGTGGAAGATTTAAAACAAAATACAAATATTATACTACCAGTACATTTTTATGTATTTGATGGTCGTACAATGAATAGAATGTATGGTCTAACTGAAAAAAATGCTTACCCTGATAGTTTAAAATTTGTTGCTATTGATTTAGATAATTGGTCACAATTAGGTAATTTACCATTTTATAAAATGCAAGTTGGTGCTAGGTGGTTAGATGATATTGTGGCAAATAATCAGGTACGTCAAGATAAGATAAATGGTATAGATGATGAAGATATGTAAATTGAATATTTAAGTTTAAAATAGGTGATATATTATATAATAAGTATCACCTATTTTATTATAAAAAAACTTTACACAATTTAAAATATGTGATATAATATGGGGGTAATTGATATGAGTAATATACAAATTATAGATGGTAAAAGATTATCAGAAGAATTATTAGAAACTCAAAAATTATATTTAGATAATTATGGAGATTTAAGGAGACCACATTTAGTTGTAATAACAATAGGTAATGATGACGCTTCTAATGTATATATTAAAAATAAGAAACGTGCCTGTGAAAAATGTGATATACAATTTGAACATTTAGTTATAGATGAAAATACTAATATCAATAACGTTACTAATATAATTAAGTCATTAAATGCAGATACAAGTGTAGATGGTGTTATTGTGCAACAGCCAGTTCCAGAGAAGTTTAAAGGAATAGAACAACTAGTTGACCCTAAAAAAGACGTTGATGGATTTACTACTTATAATTTAGGTGGTACATTAAATAATTATGAACATATACCTGCTTGTACTCCAAATGGAATTATGGAATTATTGCATTTTAATTCTATTGATTTATGTGGAAAACACGTAGTTATTGTTGGTAGAAGTAATATAGTTGGTAAGCCACTAATAGGTATGTTATTAAGTAAAAATGCAACAGTAACTAGTTGTAATTCTTATACAGAAAATTTAGATATTATTACAGGTACTGCTGATATATTAATTACAGCAATAGGTAAACCTAAATTTATTCATAGAGATTATCTCACTTCAAAATGTATGTGTGTTATAGACGTTGGAATGAATAGAGATAAGAATAATAAATTATGTGGTGACGTAGACTATACAAATGTTATTAGTTATTGGGACAGTATTAATGATGATATGACCAGATATATAACACCTGTTCCAGGTGGTGTTGGACCTATGACAGTATATTCATTAATTAAAAATACAAATATAGCATATTGTAATAATATTATAAATACATTAGTAGGAGGAAGTATATAATGAAAATAGTTAAACCTTGGGTAGAAATAAAACAATTTGATGGTGTTCAGATGATGAAAAATTTAGAATTAGCAGCAAAACAATGTTACAGAACACAAAGTAACATTACAGAAGATAGTTATAAACATTTTTTAAGAAATTGCATAAATAGGGGGCACGAAAGTGTAATTGAACACGAGAAAGTATCAATACGTATGTGTTGTGATATAGGTGTGTATAAAGATTTAACTAGACATAGACACGCAAGTTTTTCAATTGAAAGCACCAGATACTGTAACTATTCAAAAGATAAATTCGGTAATGAAATAACTTTTATAGAACCTTGTAATATAGAAAATGGTACAACTGAATATGCACAATGGTTTAATTTGATGAACATAATAGAGAAAACTTATAATGAGATGGCTAGATTAGGTTGTAAACCAGACCAATTGCGATTATTATTACCACATAGTACAGCTGCTGAAATATATATGACAGCAAATATGCGTGAATGGCGACATATATTTAGTTTAAGGGCACAAAAAGAAACACACCCAGCAGTACAACAAGTAATGATACCAACATTATTATATTTTAAAGAGCAAATGCCTGAATTATTTGATGAAATACAATATAATGAGGATTTTGATAAAAATAAATATGCAGAAATAAAAATTATTTAAAAGAGTAAAAGAGGTATAATGATATGAGTTTGATAAATCGAAATGAAATTAGAAGATTAGAAAAAGCAGCAAGAGAAAAAGATAAAAAACATTTATTAGAATGGGCAGATAGATTAGAGCAACAGATAAGTCAAGACTTAAAAAGACAATTAGATATAATATATTCACTTGAATTAGCAAATTCTGTTGATACTATAATGGTTGCTGTTGCATATGCTTTATATTTTAGTGAAGAAACTAAAATAGATAAAAATGATATTGCTGATTTTATGGGAGATTTATTTGTTACTATTGATTTATATAGAACTGGTGAATATAAACCACAAGATTATGAAGAACAATTAAAGAGTGTGGGTATTACATTAGATAGATATGATTATGATAGGATTTATAAACAACATATTAATACAATGAATAATGATTTAGTGCAGTTTATTAAGAATAAATCAAGAAAAATAACCACTATTTGTGGTAATCCAGAATTTAAAGATATTATATTAGATAAATATAGAGAATTTTCAACAAATGGTGAAATGGTGTTTATAGATATATCATTTGAAACTAATATGGAATATGATGATATGGAAATATATAAAGAAATACATAAAGATAAAATTTTATTATCAGATACTGTATATGTAATCAATATAGATAACAAGATTAATGATATTGTTAAAGAGGAAATTGAGTTTGCAAAAAAACACAATAAGCAGATAATATATATGATAAATGAATAGGAGGTGGTGTAGTTGAATAGGGAAGCTAAAATATTTAAAAATCTAAAACAAAAGTATAATTATTTGATAGAAAAAGGCTATGAAGTAGTATATGTATCATTGCAGGGTAGTCAGAATTATGGATTAGATTTATATACAGATGATTATGTTAGTGATATAGATTGTTTTGCAGTAGTATTGCCTAGTTTTGATGATTTTGTTAATCTTAATCATCAAATATCAACAACATTAGTATTAGATAACAATGAACACATTAATATAAAAGATATAAGAAGTATGTTTGAGTTGTATAGCAAACAAAATATACAGTATTTAGAAACATTATTTACAGATTATAAAATTATTAATAAAAAATACAAAAACTATGCTAATAGATTATTTGAAATGAAATATGATATAGCAAATATAAGTAGAGATTTATTGATTAGAAGTATATTTGGTATGAGTAGTGAAAAATATCACGCATTACACCACCCATACCCTTCTATAATAGATAAAATAAATAAATATGGTTATGATGGTAAACAATTAAGTCATTTAATTCGATTATACTATTTTTTAAGAGCATTAGAGAATGACTGTAATTTTAAGCAAAGTTTGACAGCATTTAATGATATAGAAAGACAATTACTATTAGATACAAAATGTAATAAATTTAGTTTAGAAGAAGCTGATAAGTTAGCTGATATGTATTTTAATATAATGCAAGAAAAACACATATATTACAAAGAACATATCTGGAAAGATAAAAAATATTCAATTAATGAAACTACAATAAATAAACTAAATAAGTTAAAAAATGATATTCTTAAATCATATTTTAAAGAACAGTTAGTTCCAGTAGAACAACAACCATATAAATTGTGTCCAGACCATTATAGAAATGTATTTATTACTTCTGATACTCATTTTGGTCATAATAATATAATTAAATATGAACATAGAGATACTAAATTAAATATAAATACAATAGAAGAACACGATAATAAATTGATAGAAAATTGGAATAGAGTAGTTAAATCAGGTGATTTAGTACTAATATTAGGTGATTTTAGTTTTCACAAAGCAGTAAAAACTAGTGAGATATTAACACAATTAAATGGTGATAAGGTATTAATTGAAGGAAATCACGATTGTATATATTTAGAAGATAAAAATTTTGATAAGAGTTTGTTCAAAGCTATATATGATTATAAAGAAACAACATATAAAGGTGTTAAATTAGTATTAATGCACTATATGCTACAAACATTTAAACATAAAGATAAAGACATAAATCCATATGTTCAATTATTTGGACACATACACAGTGTACCATATACTGTACCTAGACATAGCTATAATGTTGGTGCTGATATTAATAATTATACTCCAATAAGATTAGAGTTAGCCATAAAAAAAGCATTATCTCAAAATGATGAATACACTAATGGAACTATATAGGAGGTATTATGGAAGAAGTAAGTGAAATTGATATTAAACATAGGGTAGAAAGAGATTTAGCATATATTGAAAATGAAATTATATCAAAACAAATTGATGGTAATCTATGTAAATGGTCAAGACCATTAAATGCAGTTGCCATTATTGGTCTTACACCTAAACAGTTTTTTGAGTATTGGGAAAAACAATATAAATATTACCCAACTTATTTAGATACTATATTAAAGGCTTGTTTAGATAAATTAACAAATGGATTAACACCTAATGATATAATGATAGATATGATACAAAAGTCTAATGATTTTGAAAGTGAGAAAATTAGAGCAATTAAATTGTTAGGAGGTAAGTATGTCAAATAATGATAATGACTGGTTAGATGAGATAGTAAGTTGTCCTAAATGTGGTAAAAAAGTTAGAGAAGGAGACAGAATATGGTTAGATGGTGAATGTTTATGTCCACAATGTTATATGTCTAAACGAGCAAAATATGATAATATGTTACAAAAATAAAAAGTGTTTACATAAGTTAAAATATATGGTATAATATAAGTAGGTACTATTGATAAAGGGAGTTGATAGAATTATGAGTATGGCATTATCATTAAGTGATAGAATGAAAGAGTATGAAAGTCAAACACAAACAAAGTTAATAAAGAAATTACCAGTTATAATAAGATTAGATGGTCGTAAATTTAGTCATTTTACAAGAGGATTTGAAAAACCATTTGATGATGATTTAAGTGATATATTTCAAAAAGTAGCACTAGATTTAAGAAAAAGTGTAGACAATGTAAGATTTATATATTCACAGAGTGATGAAATAAGTTTATTATTAACAGACTGGGACCATACAAAAGAAATAGACGGTGGTAGAGTAGATACTTGGTATGATTATAGAGTACAAAAGATAGTATCAGTAATAAGTTCAGAAGCAACATTATTATTTAATAAATACCTATTGGAATTAGTACAAAGATATAGTGCGCTATTAAATAAAGATAATGTTGATAGAGAATTGGTGCAAAATAGATATAATATGCTATATAAAAAACTATTTAAAGCAATGTTTGACGCAAGAGTGTTTAATTTACCATTAGATGAAGTAACAAACTATTTTATATTTAGACAACAAGACGCATTAAGAAATTCAATATCAGGATTTGCAAGAAAATATTACCCAACTAAACAATTACAAGGTGTAAAAAATCCAGATAAGATAGAAATGGTAAAAAAAGATTTTGGTGTAGATTTTGATAAAGATATAACACAATTACAAAAGGTTGGTTTTACTATTGTAACAAATAATACAGAAGAAAATAAAAATAGTGATAAATTTGAATTAGATATAAATATACCAATGTTTAAAGATAATAGGGAATATATAGAAAGGTATTTATAGTAAATATGAGTATTGATAGTAGTATAGAAGCTATTAAATTATTAGCAACTGGTATAGAAAAGCATATAAATAGTTTAAATGTAATGTATAATGATAATTTATATGAATATAAATTAAAGGACTTTCTAAATATAGATAAAGCCATTAAAGTATGTTCAAGGTGTGGTAATGTTTTCATACCAAAGTTTGGATTTGGAAATACTCAACAGTATTGTAGTGATGATTGTAGATATAACTCTACAAAAGCAACTAGAAAAGTTATAAAACAAGATGAAAAATATCATAAAATAGATTGTTTGAGAAAATTAATATATGAACAAAGATATAGAGCCAAACGTGATAATAAACCAATTTCAGATAATAAAAATAAAGTTTTTGAACAATTATTGTTAGATTTAAAAACTATGACAAAAGAAAGATATATAATATCTGATACACAATTTTATCAAAAATATGATGATTTATATAATAAGTATAAGTTAAGTAGATATTTATAAATATGCTTTACAATACTTGAAATTTATAGTATAATTAAGAGGTTTTAAATGAATAATGAAGATAAGCTAAATCAATTATATCAACTAGATAGTACAAAAATATCAGAGATTAAAATGACAAGCATTGGACTACTAGACATTTTTGGAAAACTAAATATTGAAATACAAATAGATACACAAATGGAAGAAATAGAATTTATAAGTCCCGTACCAGTAAAAGAAATACTAAAATGGTTAGAAGAAAATAATCTATTAGACAAAGCCACATTAATAAAATTTTAATTACAAACTTTACTGATAAATATATGCAGAAAGGAGGCAGTTAGAATATGAAAACGTGGAATAGAGGTAGAAAAAAAGCAACACCAGAACAAAAACAACAAGCAAGAGAATGGCAAAAAGAAAGAGTAAGAATAACAAATTTAGTAGCAAGAGATGAAACACTAGATAAAAAATGTTGTATATGTGGAAAAGAAAATAGTGCAATACTACATAATAAAGAAAATCCAAATTTAATTACATTTTTATGTATGGAATGTAGAAAGAATAAAGAAAATATAAAAGAAGCTGAAAAACATAGATTTGATTTACAAGAATATAGAGATAATCAATTAAAAGAAAGAGAAGATAAATATTATGTAGATACTAAAAAGTTTTCAGCAGAAGAAGTAAAAGAAATAATTGAGGGGTATGATAAACATAGTAATATACTTACATTTGGAGAATATGCAGAACAAAATGGATTAAGTAGACACCAATTTAATCAATTACAAGAAAGATATGTAGAATTTTTCCCAGAAAGAGCATATGTAATAACAGCAATACACAATAGGTCAAAAGCTATTCAAAAAAATAAGTTATCTAGTGCAGCTATTGATAGAAATTTACAATTACAAAAAGTTAATGAATAATTTTAAAAAATATTTACAAAAGTTTAAATCTATGATATTATAGTAATAGTATCATAGATTTTTTATTATATATAAAAGTTTAGTAAAATATTATTGATAAGATAGACTATTGTATAGGGTATAAACTATACTGGAAAAAGTGTGCCCAAATACTATATATAATAGAAAATGAAAGGAGATATTAGATATATTATGGTAAATAAATCATTAACAGAGTTTAAAACAAAACAAGTTAAAAATGAAGATATATATAAATTAGAACCACAATTTGATACTAGAAATAGTTTCTATGGAAAAGCAAAAGTAGATGAAATAGATAAAAATAATTCAAAGCTATATTCATATGGAACACTAGTAGCAGAAATACAAGATGGAGTACCAGTTGTATATGATACATATTCTCAAACAACATTAAGACATATAAAAGAGTATCTTAAACAAAATGGATTTAAAGCTGATAATTCAAAACAAATAATGACAGACTATGGTCCACAAAGTAATAAAGAAATAGTTAAGAAAGGAGTTTAAGATATGGAAAAAATAGTAACTGAATGGCAAATATTATTTTCAATGACTTCTGATAAAGAAGATTTTTATACAGAAGATGAAAATGAATATAAAGAGTATTTTCAAGAATTAAAAGATAATAATGAATTAGACCAAGTAGAACAATGTATAAAAAAGACATATGTATGGAATGATGAAACAGAAGATTGGGAAGAAGACTGGGTAGACGTATTATATGATGGTGTAATGAATTTAGAAAAACCTAAATACAATATATATGTAACTAGTGGTGAAGATGGTGTATATAATACTACTTTATATGATACAGTAGATAGTGAAGAACAGGCTAGTGATATGGTAGCAGAACTACTAGCACAAGGTTTAGGTGCAGCATATGAAAAAGTAGAAGAAGTATATAATAAAATACCTAAAAAGTTAGAAGAAGATGATACACCAAGTATTGTATCTTATAATCTTACAAATGGTAGTTATGGAAATAATCAAGATACTGTATATGGTAAATTATCTGATAATACAGGTTATATTTATGAACCTGAAACAGATACAGTTACTATATATGATGAAGTTCCAATAGAATTATTACACATATTATTTTATAATTCAGAAAATGAAGATGAACTTTTAGATGATGAGTATCAAAGATTAGTGCAAGAATATCAAGATGAGCATTTAATTAAATCATTATATAGTGGTCCATTAGTTCAAGAACTACACAATAGATATTTTGCTGATGATGAGGTAGAAGAAATATTAGATGAAAATCTTGATAAAACACCAGATATAGTTGCATACAATGTTACAGATGGTGGGTATGTTAATAATGCTGATACTGTATATGGTAAATTATCTGATGGAACATACTTTGTATATTATACTGAAATGGATTTAGTAGAAACATATGATTGTGAACCAGATGAACTATTAGAGATATTATATGCAGATGAAGATGAACTACCAGCAGAAGCAAGAGAAGAAGCATTTAATGAATTTTTTGAACAACACAATGTAGATACATATGGACCCGGTGATGAATTATATGAGAAACTACATAAATTATATTATGAAGAAGATAATTTAGAAGAAGCAAAAACAGATAATTCAAGTAAACTAAATATAGAATATGTAACACCAAATTATACAGGTGGTGGAATATATGTATATACAGGAAAATTGAAAGATGGTAATTACTTTATAGCAGATGATACTTATTTTGGTAAAGAAGGAGATACATTTAGTCCATTTGATATTAGAGTAGTAGATATAGACCCAGATAAAGTATATACTGATGAAGATGGTTTAGAATATACATTATTAGATGATACATATTATCAAGAACAACATTTTGTAGAAGATATAGAAGAAGATAATGCAAAAGAATTTACAAAAATGATACTACAATGGGTTATAGATAACAAACCAGAAGGTAACTATCAAATAGAAGATATGGAAGAATATTTATCTATTGCAAATGGCATAGATAAAGTAGAAGAAGCAAGAACATATACAATAAGTTTAATACCAGAAGATTTATATAAAGTATTATTAAATATACAAGAAATGTATCAAGAAGATTTATTAAATAATGATGAAGATATATTTGCAAATACAGAAGATAGTTATGCAGTAGAAATGTTATATAATCATTTAGCAGATATAATAACAACACCAGAATATAGAGAATATAGAAATAAAAATTATACAGTAAAAAATCCAGATGGTATAGATATGAAAGTAGATACTAATTTAACAAATATTTTAGGTGCAATAATAAGAGATGATAAATTATCAGAATATAAATTACAAGAAACAAAAGTAGTAGAAGCAAGTACAGTTGGTAAAGATAAATCAGATTTTAAAAGAATGTTAAAAACATTTGACAATAATGGAAAATATGCTAAAAGAGGTAATTGGGAAATAGGTAGAGGTGGCTATGACCTATGGTATGAAATATCATATAATAAAGTACCAGTTATAGGCTGTACAGCAGGTAAAGTAAGTGCTTATCAAAAGGGTTATGAAGAATATGCTAAATTAGTTGCAGAAGAATATGGTGACACATATATAGATACATTAACAGAAGGTAAGGTAACAACTACTTCTGGAACATATGATACAGATAAGTATGATGAAATATGCAATAAAGTAAAACAAGCATATAAAGATACTTGGGCTGGAAAAATATCATATAGTGATTTAGAAGATATAAAGAAAAATTCAGGTTTATCTAGTGGAGAATTATCATCAATACAATATATGGCAAGTAGAGAAACTGATAAAAAAGAAGAAACTAAACAACAAGAAAATCCTACAATAAAGCTTGTAGGAAAATTAAGTAAAGATGATACAACATTTCCAATTAAATTATTAGGTTCAAATATATTTCAATATAAAGACATAACAGTAGAAGAAATATTTGATAGTGTTAAAGGTATAGTAACAAGTTATAAAAATGAAGGTGTTAATATAGAAATAGTGGAACAAAGAGATATAGATTATAATATGTTAAACACAGATTTTTCACATACAACACTAACTAAATATACATTAAATAGAGATAGTCAAGTATGTTATGCCTTAGAAGAATTTAATGGTGTTGGAGATGAAGAAGATACTACCACATATATAACTAATAAAGAAATACCAGACAATGAAATAAATAATTTTATATTAGCATTAGATGAATACTATAATAAATCATTTAGTACATTAAAAGAAGAAACTAAACAATATAATATAACAGATAACACTAAATTCATAAGTTATGAACCAGATATGGAAGGAACATATACACTACAAGATATGAAAGATACATATAATAATAAAGTATCAGATGATTATAAAAAAGGTGGTTCTTCTTTTGAAGATTGGTTAGATGATATGCTTAAATCTGGTGTATATGAAATCAAAGAAGCTAAATCAGCAGGTATCTTTGAGGAAGAAGACGTTAGGTCATACTTAACTGATATTGCAGAGATAGTAACTAATGCAATACGTCAAACAGCAACAACTGCAAATATAGAATTACCTACAACAGGTACATTAATGAATGATAATTCAGTTATTCTTTATGAATTACCTATACTTAGATTTACAGGTGATAAAATAGGATTAGGGGAACATATAAGTGCAAAGCTATTAGAAAAATTAAAAAGTGGTAAAGTACAAGATATTAAGTGTGTTCCTGAACATAGACCAAATAATAAAGAAGTATATTTATTATCTATAATAGGTGCAGATATAGTAAAAACTGATGAAACTAAACCTATTGATACACTAGAACAAAAAGTAAAATCTAAAATACAAAAAGTATTACAAAGACCTGATTTTGGATTTACAGAAAAAGACGTAGATGATTATACAGTAGTAGAAATATCACAAGAAGATATAGGAACAAAAGTGCAAGTAAGAGCAGAATTGGATTATGAAGCATTTGAGAAATTAATAGATGAATTAAATCCAATTGTTCAAGCCTATGATAAAAATTCATATTTTGAGATGGAAGAACCAGGTATAGCAAGTGCTATATTAAGTACTAAAAATAATAAAATTACAGAAGGTCTTAGTGTAAATGAAACAATACGAGATTTAATAAGTCAGATTAATAAGTGGTTTGAAACTAATAAAATAGATAAAGTGGTACTTTATGAAGAAACACCTTATTATGGTATAGTATCAACAAATGTATTAGATAAAGAATTATATGACAAATATGGTACAACAGCATATGAAACAGAAAAAGAACAAGTATTTAATCAAGATGGTTTTGGTTATGAAGTAATTAAATATTTAGAAAATTATTTAAAGACATTAAAAACAAATCGTGTTACAGAAAGTTTACACTTAGATAGAATACAAACTATTGTAGATGAATTAAAACAAGAACCAATGGTTAAAAAGTATTTATATGATACAACTTGGTTATCAGGTTCATCAACAACAGTTTACCCAATAGAAATAGGTAAACAAGATATTACATTACAATGGAAATCTGATAAAAATATTTTTAATTCGTTTATTAAAAAGATAGTAGACAAATACCCAGAAATATCTGATGGTTGGTTTAGTAAAACAGATGGTGAAGAACCAAGTTCAATTACATTTAAACTAGCAGAAAATATAGAAGAAAATAATAAAGTAACAGAAGAAGTAGATAAGGAAGCAGTACAAGACAATGTAGAACAAGAAAAACAAGAAACAGGTATTAAAGATGATATAGATACAGAAGAAGAAGCAAAGACAGCAACTAAAAAAGAAGTATATCAATATGCTAAACAACAAGGTTTAGATTTAGAAAAATTAAGAAAACAAGGTATTGAATTATCAGAAGTAGCAGAAACATTAGATAAAGTTATTGGCAATATGGTATCTAAATCTATTATAGAGTATGAAGATAAAACAGGTAAATCTGTTGTATGGGATTTTGAAGTAAAAAATAATGATATAGAGATAGTAATATCAGAAATATAATGAAAAATTGAAGAAGTACTACACTAAAATATTAATAGAGATATTTATTAACTATCAAAATAAGTATTATAGGTGTAGTACTTGTTTAATATATATTGAGGAGGTTAAATATTATGCTAGATGAAAATATAGAAATCATAAATCCTGATGATAAAGATTACTATGACAATAAACTATTTAAGGTAGGAATATGGCCAGGAGCAGGTTATCAATTAGCAACTTTTAAAGTATATGCAAATTCTGAAGAAGAAGCATTAAATTTAGTTGTTGCTAATGCAGAAATAAATGCACCAGGTTTATTAATGTCTATACAAGAAATAGAAGATTTAATAGCAGAGGATTATCAAGAGGAATATAATGAATTTATAAGTGAAAATCCAGAAAGTGATGATTTTACATTTGCAACTGAATATCTAAATTACATATATGTAGACGCAACAATGGAAGGTGCAAGTCAACCATATTTTGTAACAGGAGATAATTTAGTAATAGAAGAATTAGATGACAAAAAAGAAGAAAGTATAAATACTGTTTCAGATAAACCACATTATATAGCAAAATGTACATTAGAAGCAACAGAAGATATACCTAACATTTACTTATTATTGGATGATAAAGATAGTGGTGGTATTTCTGGTTTAGATATTGTTTTAGTAGAAAGCAGATTTGGAAATCTAATGTATAATACAGACTACAATGTAAAGGATTTAGAGATAGTAAAAACAGTTTATAATCTAACTGAACTTGTAAACTTTATGAAAACAAAAGGGGAAGATTTATCATCTATGGTAACTGATAAAGGAATACCAGTTGGATTTGGAGATATGTTACCAGAAGATTTAAACCATTATATTATAGGTGAAGAAGGAGACCCTACACTAGAAGAAAGTAGAAAAGTAGAAAAGATAAATGATTATGAGTATGTAATATATAGACAAAGATTAACTAAATCTCCTATATATGTAAAAGATTACTCAACAGAAACAGAAAATAAAGATGAAGCTATAACTTTTCCTACTGAACACGAGGCAGAAGAATATAGAGATGAAT
Source organism: uncultured Bacilli bacterium (assembly GCA_944332505.1). The sequence continues at coordinate 140,155 of CALVKC010000002.1, read as the reverse complement.
TAGAGTTAAGCTATAAAGAACAATATAAAATAGGTGTTAAAACTGAAAGTAAAGATAATGATACTATTCATATATCAAAAAATGATGATATGAAAGAAATACATACACAACCAGGTCAAATCACAGGAAACAATGTTAATAAAATGAAAAAACAAGTAAAAACAGAAAGTGAAAACAATTCAGCAAATATAGTGTGGGAACATATAGAAGATTATAGTCAAGATGAAATTGATGAAATAAGAAATATACTGGAAGATTTAGAAGTAGAAGCAGTAGAAAATAATGGACATTCTGTTGCTGTAAAAATTAAATCAAATGGAATGATATTCTGGTTAGACTATGCACAAGAAGGAGATGATATAGTAGGTGACTGGAACCAATATATTTTCTCAACAATTAATAGTATAGATAGAATAAGAAAGGCTATTCAAACTTCATACTTTAAAGATACAGGTGACACATTTGCATTTGATATAATGGAAAGTGCTGGTTTAGAATATTTAGAGAAAAATGGTGTTGTAGTATATACTGATGAAGGTTATAGATTTAATGATAATTTAAAAGAAAATAAAAAATTAAATGAAAAGTATAATCAAGATGGTTTTCCTAACAATGAAGAATTAGAAGATTTATTCGCACGTCAAGGTACATTACCAGATGAAATTAAAATAGATGATAGAAAGTATGCTATGACAGAATATGGTGGAACTGGTGAAAATGCTTGGGTTATATATTCAGACACAGATAATGATGACAGTTATATAAGAGTATATTATTCAATGAATAAGTTAGGTAAAGATAGTTATCAAGGTGTTAAAAAGATATTAGGAGTATCTGATTTAAGAGAAGCTAAACAAATTAAAAATGAATACTATGTTAAACCAGATGATGAACACATAATTTGGGACAGTGACTTTGATTTATCTGATTATGATAAAGAAGAATTAGAAGAAGGTCCATATCAAGATTATTTAGAGAATTTTGATGATACAGTAGTACCAATGTCATATGAAGAATGGTTAGATAGTAATGAGTGTGCTAATTACTTTGATTTAGAGTGGGAAGAAGCAGCAAAAGAAAATGATTATTTTTCTGAATGGTATGAATTTATAACAGAATATGTTTCAGATGAAGAAAAAGAAGAAGCATATAATGAATATGTTGAAAATTGCAATAACACTAAACTTCAACCAAAAGACTTTGAAGAATGGTTAGATGATAATACTAATCAATTAGCAGAAGATGATTGGGAAATAAAAGAAGAAGATTTAGACGTTAATATACTTCCAGAAATAGATAGACAAATAAATTATGATACATTAATTCTAACAGGTTACTATGGTTCAAACTACCCTGATTTTAGGTCATCAGGTAATGGTGGTAAAATGTTTGATAGTATTGAAGATTTTAAAAATTATATGGGTAACTTTGATAGAGTATGTATAACAACTAAAAATGGTATATTAGGTTCAATATTAAATGACCACGATGGTACAGTATCAGGTCAATTCTATACTTTACCAGAGAATTTAACAGATTTAGTAAAAGCAATTAATTATGAACAATATGTTGATATACCAGAAGATATAACTGATGAAGATGAAATATTTGAAACAGTAATGGACCAATTTGAAGAAGATTTAGTATATGGTGGTGTAGATATACAAGATTTAACAAATCATATAGAATTATTAGTACCAATTAAAGATACTATTTCAGGTTATACACCAGACCCAGAACCTAAAAAAGAAAATAAAGAAAAAGAGTATAGATATATAACTAATCACGGAATAGGACCTGGAACTATGCCAAAAGATACTTATATAAGAAGCGAAGATTTAGATAATGGTAAGACTGCAATATATCTTAATAGACCTTTAACTCAACAAGAATTAGACAAATATGATATAAAACCTGAATGGGTACAAGAAAGTAAAGAAAAAGAGGACCCTAATAAATATTGTGCAATTTGTGGAAAAGAAAAAGAAGATTATGAAGCAAGTATGTGTGATGATTGTTGGGAAAAAGAACAAAAAAGATTAAATAATACTAAAATAAAAGAAACAGAAGCAGTAGAATATATATCTAAAAAAGACTATGATAAACTACCAGATGACTATAAAACAACAATAGGAAAAACACTAAAAGCAAGACAAGCTGTTGGAGATAATATTGAAAAGTTAAGACAACTATATAAAGACCTTGGTTATAATGAAGATGACCCAATGATAATGGCAAATGAGAAAGGTGGAACAATATTAAAACCAGTAAAAGTACAAGAAAGTAAAATGTCTGAAATAGATATAGACGTAAAAAATACATTAAAACAATTTGATGACTATTTAGAAAATGAAGGTTATGATGAAGTTGATGATGACGTAGTAAATGAGTTCTTTACTGAAATATTCTATAACATAGATACAGAAGAAGAACTGGAAGCAATGAATATAGCAGAAAAGAAAATTAGACATAAATATGGTTTAAGAGAAGCAAAAGAGTTAAGACACCAAGACTTAAACAATAATGTAAAAGATTATTATGTAAAAAATTATGCTGATGATGAATTAGGCAATAATATTAAAGATAATGTTACATTCTTACAACTATATAGAGCTTTGAAAGATAATACAGATATATATAACTTATTAGGAACAGCAGATAGTACTGTAAGAGAAAGAGTATTTAAAGAATTAGCTAAAATACTAAATACTAACTATGATTATGTATATAATATATGGCAAAATGGTACAACTGATGGTCAACCTAATATAATAAAAGAAACAAAAACATTAAATGAGGAAGAAGTAGTTTCAACTTATACAGATAATTCATCAACAGTAAAAATAGTAAAAGCTAATAATGGTAGATATTTCAATTACTACTATGATGGAGATGATAAAGAACATTGGAGTAGTAGTGCTGGACCATTTGATACAGCAAAAGAAGCAGAACAAATGGCAAAGAAACATAGACCAGAAATAAAGAAAGAAAACAAATCTAATATAGAAACTGTATATGTACCTGAAAAAGATATGACAATTATATTTGAAGAAACAACTGATGATAATGATAAACCTACTAGTACAGAAATAAAAGGATTTTACTATGGAAGTCCTAGTGATGATGAAACTAAAAAATTTACAGGAAAATTAAAAGCAACATATGATACAATACAAGAAAGTAAAACATTGGTAGAAGATGATACAGACCCAGAAGAAGTTGCAAATGAAATACAAACAGCAAGAGAAAATTCTGAAAATGATACATTAAGTATTGAACAAGTTGCTTCATCATTAGACGTATTAATTGTAGATGAACAAGGTGCAATAGATGGTTATAAATCATATTTAGAACAAGCTAAACAAGTTGTGTCAGAAGAACTATATAATTCAATTGATACACAAATTCAAGAAATAATAAAAGATGAGGAAGACCATATTGTTAAATTAAATACAATGAAAGATACATTATTAGGTAATACAGATAATACACCAGCAACAGATATAAATAATACTGATGATATATTAAATCCTGAAACAAAGATAGAAAGTAAAGAACTATGTTTAGAAACAGAACCAGAAACAAAAACAGGTACAAAAAGAGAAGAACTAAATACAGGTGTATTACCAATAGTAAATGTTGATATGTATAGTATGGAAGATTTAAACAACTATGATATAGATAGAGATGAATTAGATGAAATAGTAATGGAAATAGCACCTAAATACATAGAAGATACTATAAGTGAGATACTACCTAATGTATCAGTTGTAGCAAAATCAGTATATCACCCAAAACAATATAATTATTCAGGAGATGAATTAGAATTTGATTTGGTTGTAGATAATGCGGGTTATGAAACACTAAGAGATATAACAGTAAATAATGCAGACTTTGCTAAATACTTAAAAGATAATTATTCTTCAAGTAGTGGTTTTGTATCATATATGGCAAATAATATAGATGATTTTAAAACACAAGAAGAATGGAAACAAATGGTACAAGTTATAATGTTTAATATACCTGAGGACAAAATAGAACTAAATAACGACCAATATATAACAGAGTTTATGGACAATGTGTATATGAATTATGCACCAATAGATGATGAAGATGACCTAACAGAAAACAAATCTCTAAAAACAGAAAATAAAGATGAATGGGTTAAAAACTGGGAAGAATTAAATAGTATGATAGAATACTATGCTGAACAAGAAGGATTTACACTAAATGATAATGACTTATATGATATAACTAATAATTTAGCAGAACAAGGTATATTAGATACATTTGCTGATTTTAAATCTAATGAAGATAAAGCAAAGAATACAATAATAGCAGCAATAGAACAATTCCCAAATAAAGTGGAAGAAAGCACAGAAGATTTAGATGATGACGATGATGATTTCCCATATGATAATACAACAGAAAAGAAATGTCCTAAATGTGGAAAAACATATACAGACTTTCCAGCATTATCAAGAAAAGATAATAAAACATATATCTGTCCACAATGTGGTGGAAAAGAAGCTATGGAAGATTATCTAAAATCATTAAAAGAAGATAATTCAGTAGATACAGAAGAATTTAAGGTAGGCGACGTAGTTACAGATTTAATAGATAATGATTTAGCTGTAATAGAAGAAATAGATGATACAAGAAAGTCAAAATATCTATTAAGATTTGTTCAAAATCCAGTAATGGGTGAAGCATTTTGGTATGAACCTGGTAGATTTGAAAAAGTTACAGATGAAGAAACTATTAAAGAAGCATTAGATATATATAATAGAAATATGAAAAAATAAAAAACTATTTACATATGTTTAAATTTATGATAAAATATAGTTGTTGTAATATACAACTATATTTTATTATTTAAGGGGTTTAATTTATGAAAATACAAATAAATCTTACAAATTTGAGAAATGTATTAACAAAACTAGATGAAGAATTTAAAACATATAGAATATTGAAAGATACTAGTTATGAAGAATATTTAAGTTATGTATTTGAAAATAGTGAGAGTTCCCAAAGAGCAATTAAATCCATATATTTAGATATATGTGAAATAAGATGGAATAATTTAGAACTATATTGTGAATTATATAAAGAACATTCTAGTATTATAGTCATAGAGCAATTTATGTTACATATAATGACTAAATTAATAGGTGAGGGTCAATTAGCAATAAATACACTTAATGAATTATTTGACAATATAGATTTATCAGACTTAATGTAAAATATTATTAGATTAGTTCTGAAAGGGGTAATATAATAATGGAAAATGAAAATAATGAAAATGTAGAAAAATTATATATGGATTTTTTAAAATCAGAAATAGAAAAGTATTGTAATAGTGATGGTTTCTATGAAATGTATTGGGATTATAATGATATAGAAAGTTTAAAAGAAAGTTTACCAGATATGTTATCTGATTATAATGGTAGTGAGGATTTTATAAGCTATGTAGAACAACAAGTATTTGAAAGTTTTATGAATGGTGGTTGGTTTCCAGAAGATAGTTTATTTGAACAAATAGGATTAGACGCTCACAATTTAGATAATCCAGAAGTTATAGATTATTATGACCAAAGATTAGACAATGGGGAATTAACTGATGATTTAGAAAAAGCAGGTTATAATGGTGTATCTCTTGGTGTTTCAAGTGTATTAGATAGAATATCTGTGGACGTAAATACAATGGTAGCACCATATAATGAACAAAACTTTGATATGGGTTCTATAATTTCATCATTCGGTAGTGATTATCAAATGCCAGATTTAGATTGGTTAGAACCTGATTATTTAGATAATGCTGTAACATATTTAGTTCATCAACAAGGTTACAAACTAATGGATTTATATGATGAATTATATGGTACAGGACCAGATAGTAAGTTAATAAAATCTATTGCAAAAGAAATAAATAATAATGGTGCAGAAAGTATGAGTGGTTTAACATTATGTTCAACAATTTCAGCATTAGATTATGGTAATATATTAAGTATGCTACATAGTGGAAATGGTTATTTGGAATTTCCTACTAACACAACAGTAGGTATATATAATGCTTGGGCTGGAAGTGGTAGTGTGTTTGAAATAGAATTAGAAAAACCATTTGTAGTTAGTGTTGCAGGTATTAGGTCAATAGAATTAGATAGTGGTTCTAATGGAGAATATTCTGTTGCAGAAGTGTATGGTGGTGGATTATCAAATGATACTGGAATTACAATAAGTCAGTCAGCACCAAATATAGTACAAGAAGATTTAGAAGCAGTATTACAAGAAGTTAGGGCTAAATATGGTAATGAAGAAGAATAGTGTGGGAGGATTGATGAATATGAATAGCAAAGATAAATTGTTAGAAACTACTTTAAATGCACTACAAGAAAATGTGTATGATGAACCTTTATATGGTAAAGACGTTTTGTATGTATTTGAAGATTTTGATACTGGTGTAGATAAAAATCAAGAAATGTTGATAAAATTTGCAAATGATTATTTAGACTTAAATTTAGACCCAGTTAAAGATGATTTGAAAATTGCAAAAGAAATACAATTACAAAGTGGTGATACTGTATTTTATATGATAAGACAATGTTATGGAGATGAAATTGCTGATAAATTTGATGAGTTCTTTGATATATCAATAGAAACATTAGATACAAGTAAAATTAAATATATTCAATAATATAAAAAAGAATAGTGTAAAAACTATTCTTTTAATTTACTTCAAAAATACTAAAAATACACTTGACATATTTTAAAATACAGTATATAATACCTACTGTAAATTGAAAATACACTATGTGTAAATTTTATTATCAATTTACAGAAAGAGGTATATTATGATAGAAACTGAATTAATTATTAGACCAACAGAATTTTTACGCAAGGAACTTATATTAAGTTTAAGAGGTACAAAAGCATTAAATGTTGCCATACCAGCATTAGATAAATATACAACAGTAACAACTTGGTCAGCATTAGTAAGAAAAGTTATTAGTTGGTTAGAACCAACTTTAACAACTATAATGCGTGTTAAAGGTGAAGAAGTCTTTGTTGATAAATATGTACAAATATTTAATAGAAGATTAGACGCTAGTGGAATACGCTTAAATAGTAACTGTCCAATTGGGGTGTTTAAAGATAATGAAATAGATGAATTTATATCTAGTTCTGTATATCTAAATAATCAAAATCATAATTTAAAATTATTTGATTATGAAGGACATAGTTGGAATGTATGTGCTGTATATACAGGTGAAATAGTATTAGTATTATCTGTACTATTAGAAATGGTAGATGAATTTAGGTGTAATAATGCGTTAATAGCAGGTAATATGGACCAAATAGAACCACTAGTTATTCAAATTACATATATGAATAGAACACCAGAGGAAGAAGCTAGTGATATGATGAATGACTTAATTATTAAAGGAATAGATAGTAGTATTAATGAACATACTGACCTTGGTAATTTAGAGAGAACTTTAATTGAAAATGCACTACAATTTAAAGGATTAATATTAAGTCTTTACAATGTGGCAACTAGTCTAAATTTAAAATCAGCACAAAATGTAATTGAAGGAATTTACACAAAGGATTTAGTGGAAACATTACAAAAATTAAAGTCTGATATTGAAAAATAATATAAAAATAATTCAAGTAAAATATTAGTAGGTTAGATTTTAAATAATTTACCTACTAATATTTTTTTATGTGAGGTGAAAAATAATAAATGTCAAGTTTAAAAGATAAAGCAAATAATATATTAACTGATAAATCAACAAATTTATTACCAGAGAATATAAAGAAAGATACTACAATATTAGGTGTGGTAGGAACATTAGAAACACTAGACACTAGTGACGCTAATGCAACTCCAAGTGATTTATCACGAGATAAAACAGCATATGTTAATGGTGAAAAAATTACTGGAACAATAACTACATTTTCTAGTATTTTATCATATACATTTTACCCTGGTCAATGTACAGTAAGTACTGATGAAAGAATGAAACGTTTAGATACCCATAGTCAATTTAATAATGATATTTTACTTAGGTCTGGTGTTAGAGTTAATATGCAAATACCTTATGAAGATATAACTACTGAAATAGGTCTTACTGCTGATAAATTAAAAGCAGGAGAAGAGATTTTAGGTGTAACTGGTACATTAGAAACTTTAAATACAAGTGACGCAACTGCAACTGCTGATGATATAGCAAGAAATAAAACAGCATATGTTAATGGGGAATTAATTACAGGAAATGTATTCTCTTATGATGATGAAATTTTAAATTCAGATACTGTGGAAATTGACTTAAATCAACTAAGTGGAGACGGTGATTTACCAGGAATGATTATAACATTAAAACAGTCTGTAAGCTCAAAGTGTATGGTTACTAATAATACAAAAATTTCAGCATTTAAGCGCTATGATGAATTTACAGATTTAATAGGTTTAACACCAGAAAAAATAAAAGCAGGAGAAACAATACTTGGGGTAACAGGAACATATACAGGTGAATAAGTATAGAAAGGAGAAATCTAATAAATGGCAACATATACACCAACAATTAAAAAGATATATAAAATCACTGAATTTGACCTTTTAAGAACAAAAGTATCAATGGGTAATATGTATATGTGTGTTGATACACAAAAATTATACTATGATGGTGGAAATACTGCTGATGATAGACGATTATATGAATATACAAGTGTACGTACAGTAAATGAATTACTATATCAGATAACTCCTGCATATGGTAAAACATATTATTGTTGGGAAGATAATTCATTATGGGTATGGTTAAATAAATGGCAAACATTATATAGTCAAACTACTTACCCAAGTGCTTATGTATATGATGATATTCCTTCTATAACAAATCAAGGTGAATTATCAGAAATATATAGATATGATTTGCCAAATATGCCAGCAGATGATAATGGTCTATTAAAAGATGGTTCAGTTGTAGTAAGAGATAGAAATAGAATTATTAAGGGTAGAATTGCAGTTAGTGATGAAAATGATAATCTATTAATTAGTTCATTTTTAGGTGGTGGAATTAGAATACTACCAAATGGTAAAATGACAACAGAAGGTGAACTATATATAGGTAGTAAATTAAATGAAGAAACTGATGAGCAAGAAACATATGCTACATTAAGAGCAAAATTATCTATTTTAAATGATGAAATGTATATAGATTATAGTGAAAATCCTGATTTAGATACAAATAAATACCCAAATAAAAATCATATATATAAAGTATATCACGAAGGAAATCTTGATACTAGCAACATTGAAGTAATGACACCATTACAAGTATATAATTTATTATTAGATACAGAAGAATTACCACAAGTATTAGACTTTAATGTTTCAAGATTAAATGGTCACGAAGATACATATTTTGCTATTGCAAAACATACTCATAAATCAGAAGATATTGATGGTTTATATAATTTAGTAGTACAACAATCTGGAATAGCAGTTAGGTCTATATTCAATAATATGGATGGTGTTGGTATTACAGGTAAATATGACGCAACTAGTGAAACATTATCTCTTGCAGCTGATAATTTTCAAATATCATTAGCAGGTGGTGTAGTTGGTAGAGGAATGGTACAAGGATTATCTGATACAGTTATAGAAGCAACAGTAGACCCAGATAAACATACCCATACAGACTATGTAGATAAAATGAACTCTTTACAAGCACAAATAGATACAATAGTAATAGACACTAATACTACATATACTCGTGATATAATAGATAGTAAAATAGAAGCAGTAACAGGAACAGCAATACCAACAGCAGGTAAACCATTATTAGTAAATAGTAATAGAATACTACCTGGAACTTCTGCAAGTACTAAACAATTAGACCATAATGTTACAATAACATTATTAGGTGGTGTAACAGGAACAACTACATTTAATGGTAGTGAAAATAGTATTGAATTAGAAACTACATTTGACGTAAATAATTCTGAATTATCAAATGTAATTGATACTAAAATAAATGATAAAAATTATATTAGTGTAATTGGTGATAATTCTAGTACAACATTTATGCTAGTTCATAATTTGAATAGTGAATATTTAATGGTTCAATTTAGAGATAATGAAACAGGAGAACAAATATATTTAGCAAATACTATAATTGATGATAATTCAATACAAATAGAAAGTAATTATGTTATACCACAAGGTGGTGTTACTGTATTAGTACACAAACTATTATAGTATAGAAGGGATTGATAGAATTATGACAGATTTTGAAACATTTTTACACGATATTGCAGATGATAGAATATTTAGAATATATAAATACAAAAGAATGTATACGCCATTTGAACAAGATAAAAAATATAGTGATGAAACTGTATTTGAAAATGGTGCATACCCAATGTATGTATATATAAGAAATGCAATAGAATTACCTGATGGTGATATTTTATTGCGTATGGAAGAAACATTACCATTATATGATAGAGATACAGATGATGAAGATGATACAAATGATAAATCATTTATATATGAGAAACTTTCTGATATATGTATAAGGGAATATGATAATGATAATGTTGGAGGTGATTAATTTATATTATGGCTAGTTTGAAAGATAAGGCACAAAATATTTTAAATGAAAAAACAACTAAAATAATACCAGAAAATATTAAAGATGGTGTTACTGTATTTGATATTACAGGCACTAATGGTAAAGGTATATTTTCAGAATTACAAAAAATAACTAGTGATAAATCATTTAAGATAAAGTTTAAAAATGAGGAAAGTTTACAACAAGCATTTGATAATGAAAAGACAGCAATGATAGCATTAGGTATTACTAATGATATTCCAAATGTTATGTCAGTATTAGATACACAAAATAATAGTAGACAAAATGACTTAAACCCAATAGAGTTAATTAATCAATTAAATGTTTTTAATTTTACAATAGGAAAAGATATAACAATTGCACTTACTGATGATGGTATGAGTGCTACTGCATTTGACACAGCACATAGTAATCCAATGTTAGTGATTGGTAATTATGCTAGTAATCAATTTATTACAAGGTATAATTTTGGGGATTTATTTGAAAACTTTTTTCAAGTATCTGCTGATGAAACTACACAATTTTTAAATGTATATGCTGTATGTGCTATTCCTTATTTTGGGGTTCAAAAACTAGAAAATCCTATTTGGCATATTGGTAATGATTATGATTATGAAAATGTAGAACCTATGAATGTGTCTATTACAGCAATAGTGTATATTGACCAAACAACTATTACTTGGCTTACAGATAGGGCACTACTAGATAGACATACTGAATTTGTGGACATACCTAATATCACAGAACCTGGTTGGTACAGGGTAGAAATGAATATATTTCCTAATGATATTTATAATTGTTTGAAAGTGACTAAAAATTTTGAAATGGAATTACCAATAGATATGGGAGTACTTTCAGAAGATATAATGTCATATTTTAGTAATAGTATAATATTTAGTGATATTTCATATAGTTTTGATTTAGGAAAATGTAGTATATTTGATGGTGATATATATCATTGTACCCCAACAAATGTAAACAATGACGCTGATGGCTTATATATAGTAAAGAGTTTAAATTGTGGACCATTTGAACTACAAAATAAGTTTAATACATTTGTAGAAACTTATTTTGATAATTTTGGAGTTATAGACTATGTAAATCCTGAAACATTTAACTTATATTTAACTGTAAATAATGGAGAAATAGAAGCAAATCAGTATAATCTTGGATTTTGTGATGAAACAGGTAATACTATTTATTATAGTTTTGACCCTTCACAAGTGGAGTATATTGCTGATATAAATGATTATAATAAATTGACAAAAGTTCAGATACCTATATCAACATTACATAGTATAACAAAAAATGTATTCCCATACTTTGGGACAGTAGACAAAGAAACTAATAAAATGATTAATTTTGATAAATCAGAATATAATGTAGTTTGTTATTTAAGTAAAGGTAGTTGTATATTTATTGATATACCAATGCCAGTATAAAAATTTAAGGAGGAGATTTAAAATGAAAAAAGATTTTAGTAAAATACCAGCAAATAAGGTTATAACAAATAATTCAGATGAATTAGTTAAATTTGATTTGAGAGATATTATCTTTCAAGTACAAATAGTTATTGAACCACATAGTTCAATAGTTGTAACAGCAAAATCTAGTGAGGGCTTAGCATTATTATATAAGAAAGCTGATGAATTAGGTTTAGTTGTAACAGATAGTGAAGTACCACCAACACCAGAAGAACCAGTTGAAGTAGCTGATGAGGAGGGTTTAAAAGACGCAATAGCTTCTGGTGCAGAAAGTGTAAAATTAACAAGTAATATTACAGTACCAAGTGGTAAGTTAGATATTACTGGTGTTAAAGAATTTAATGGTAATGGAAAAACAATAACATTTAATACAACTGGTCAAAATTTAGTTTCAACAACTGATGGAACAGTTATAGAAAATGTTGTTGTAGATAATACTGTTGCAACAGAAGATTGGAGTTCTACTTATTGTATGCAAGTATATAATGGAACATATACAATTAGAAACTGTACATTAAAAGGTGGAAATGCTGGATTACTAGTAAATGGTGCAAATGCTACATTAGATGGTACAATAGATATTAGTGGAAATAAATTTGGTGGAATTGAAGTATCAAAAGGTAGTGCTAGTGGATTAGGAAATTCAACATTAAATGTAAATGGTGCTACTCTTGTTAATACAACAGAAGCATATGGTAAACCTACTATTTGGACAGATGGTGAAGGAAATACAGTAAATGGTGTTGAAGCTATGTTTGCAAATAGTGAAGTAAAACCAAATCAAGTTCAATATTATTTAGTGGAAGCTAATTCAAAAGCACCAGAAGAAAATGAAAGTTCAGAAGAAACAGAGCCAACATTATAATTCTAGTTTGTGATTACAGAGTGGTTAGTTTAGTTATCTAGCCACTCTTTATTATAAATAATTAAATTATAAAATTTAAAGGAGGGTACTATTATATGGCAACATTAAAAGAAAAAGCTAATGCTATATTATTAGAAAAAGAAGAAAATTTAATTCCTGAAAATATAAAAAGTGGTGTTAGTATATTTAATGTTAATGGTAACTATACTGGAAATGAATTAATACCAGAAGATTATATTACTTTTATGGAAAATGGTGCAGAAGATACTGGTGTATTCACATTAGAACGTGAAGATAACGTAAATAATACAAGTTATATTACAATTCGTACCAAAGTACATAAGCTAATGGCATTAAATGAAAATGCTACTATTGAATTTAGTGTACCAATAGATATATTAAACCAAGTATTATAGAACAAATAAGGTAGAATAATATAAAATTCTACCTTATTTTAATGTGTAAAATATTATTAGAGATTAAATAAAAAGGAGGCAATATAAATGGCAGATAGACCTGTAAAAAATTATGATGGTAATTATATAACTTGCTACCCAGGTTCAAATCAGCACGATGATGGTAAATTAAATCTTGAATTTAATATGGCAAGATTAGTAACAAGAGTAACAAGTAAGAATTTTTGTAATGTAAAACCATCATTTGAATTAACCTTAATTAGAAGTAATAAGGGTTTTCCACAAATACAAGTTGGACAAGGTCAATGTAGTATAAATGGTAGAGATATTATAATAACACAAGATATGATTATAGACGCACCAGAAAAAGCTGGTACATTTTATTTAGCACTACATTTAGCGCGTGACCCTCACGGAAATGTATTTGGTGACCAAATATATGGTGTAACTACAACATTTATGGGTATATATCTTACTTATTTTGATGAAAAACCAGACCCTGTAACAGACCCAGATATATTATATCTAGGTAAAGTTGAATATGATGGTGATAATATAACTTCATTAGAAGAAGATGAAGATAAATATGGTAGAATATGGGCAGAAGATATATTAGCAAAAATGAAAGACTGGAAACACCCAGAAGTAACAAGAATGATACTACAAGATTTAATATATAAATTACCAGATTGGTATGTATCAAAAGAAGGAGATACAATATTTGGACCACTAGAATTTTTAGCTGGTAGAAATCCAGATATACCAGGCACACCAGAAAGTCACGAAGATATAGGCACAGGTAAATATGGTATTAGAGCAGAGGCTATATTAAATGAAGATGGTACAAGAAGTGCAAATATACATTTTAAAGGACCAGACGTAGAGATATTAGACCCGAATAAAACATTAAATATTTTAGTAAATAATAATGGTGTAGAAACAAAACTAGGACAATCTATATTAGTATCAAATGTAGATAATAATTTTGCACTAGATTTAACAACACCAAATAATATTAATGTAAATTCTCAAAGTAGTATATCTATTATAGGTCAAAGTAGTGTATCATTGGGAACAGGTATCAATGGACAACAACCTAAATTATTATTAAAAGATAATAAAGCAACAATATCTAACAGTAATTCAAATGGATTAGTAGATGAAATAATATTTAATGATAATGTACTACAACATAAAATTGGAAAATCTATATTACAATATTCAGGAACTGATTTATCATTATTGGGAACTGATACAAACTATTTTAATGTAACACCAAATACAGATTTTAAAACAAACATTAGAGTAAAAGAACATATATATTTAGGTAATAGTACTACATATGGAAGTGAACCAAGTTATATAACACCTACACAATTAAAATTGGTAAATAATACATTATCAACAGATATAGTAGCAGGTTCTGCTATGCTAATAAATCCAACAAATAATTCTGGTTATATTACAGTTAAAAAAGACAATACAGCATATAGTACAATGTATAATACAGGCAAAATAGAACTATATAATACAGATAGTAATAATACACCAAAAATATTATTAAAAAATGGTTCAAGTGGTTATGATATATCTATTGAACAAACTATTGGTAAAAATGCTAATAATGAAACAGTAGGTATTATGAACTTAAATTCTAAATTAGTAAAAGCTAGTGGAGATATAACTGCAATAGGTGATATTAGAGCAAGACGAGTATATAATGCTGTATATAATGATTTAGTTGAATTTATGGAAAAAGTAGATAGAACTGAAAATATTGAAGCAGGAGATATTGTATATTTTAATGATGAAGGAAAAGTAACAAAATCAGTAAATATGTATAGTATTGCTGGTATAGTATCAAGTGAAGATACTTATGGTTTAGTTCTAGGTGGAGATGGTCTTGAAGAAGATGAGAAAGTTCCAGTTGCATTGGCAGGTAGAGTATATTTAAAAGTTGGAGATATAGATATTCAAGTTGGAGATATATTGGGTGTTGATAATTTAGGTAATATTAGGGTATTACCAGAATGGAATAGATTTGCAATCGGTAAAGCTACAACAAAAAATATAGAGGGTAAAGTATATGTATTAGTTAGATAGGAGATTGGATTAGATATGACTAATAAATCTGCAAGATTAGCATTAGAACGTATATATGGAAAAGGTTGTATGTTTCAAAAAGCCTATATAGCTAAAAAGATAGAACAAATTGGTGGTATAAAAACTTATAAGAAATTTGTTGAAGAAAAACATTATAAGTTGAGAAAGATTAGAATATTAGAGAGAACTATGACCTATCATCATCTGAAACATAAATCAGATGGTGGTAGTGCCACAGTATATAATGGTGCAGTTGTAAGTGAATTAGCACACCAATATATTCACTCATTATCAAGAGATGAAGAAGAAATAATTAATAATATGTTAAGACAATATAAATATGAGTATGAATTACGTGGTGGATTAATGCTACCAACAGAAAGTGGATTAGAAGTGCAACAACCATTTGTAGTAGATTTAGGTTTTGATTTTGGAGAAGATTATATAACAATTCCAGTATATGATAATACCAAAGAAGATATGCAAAAAAGACAAAAATTTAATAGAGCAAAGATTAAACAGGAAACAAGACAACAAATTGATGAGGCATTATATGATGATTTTGAAATAGATTTTTAGGGAAAGGAAAGATTATAATGAATATAAATAAAGATAAACTAGTTGAAGCAACTATAAACTTATTAAATGAAAATAAATCAATTAAAACTGAAAGAAAAAATTTATTTAAAGGTACCGGAGACTGGGATATGTGGAATAAAAATCATTCAGTAGAAAGTCCTAGTTATTTAGCAGGTAGTCCTGATATAGTATTAGAATTATTGGGTTATATGTATGGACCTGAATACGGTGATAATGCTTGGAATGAAGAACAAATAACCCCAATAGAAAATATAGTAGAGAAGTATGCAGACAAATGTGATTATATGGCAGTAGGTTTTAATGATTACCTAACTGTGGCTGAAATTTATAAAATTGATAAAAATGGTAATGTTATAAAAAAATTAGGAAGTGTAAATTTATAATTATATGAGATAAACTAGGCTAAATTTAGTAAATGCTAATGAATTTAAAGATTATGAATAATAAAATGCAAAGGGGTATATGTTATGGACAATAAAAGAAATCCAAAAGATTATATGTTATGGAAAATGCACAATGTGTTAAGAGGTCAAGCAATGTTTATAAGAGAAGATACTATAAGTACACCAGAAGAAAAACTTGCTGAAATGAAAATTGTAGAACAATTAGTACATTTTTTAGACAATTATGATGAGAATATTGCAGTGTTGGAACAATATCATAGGAATAAAGCACATACAACAGAACAAATGGAACAAATAGAAAAAGAAGATATGGGGTATATAGACAGATAAATTTGCTCTTAAAATCAATTTTAAGACAGTTTAAATTCTATGAAATAAAATTATACTAAATTATATAAATAATGGAAATATGACTAAAATAAAGGGGAATTAGATATATGCAAAATATAATGTATAGAAGTGAAGATAGTTATGGTTCAGGTGTAAGAGATATAATTGATATTATGACATATGAAATATATGAATTAGGTAATATAGATATACTTGATTATGTATGTGAACATTATTTATCAAATGAAGATAAACAAATTATAATTAGATTAATACCTGAAATAGAAAGTGGAGAATTATCTGAAAAAGATATAGAAGATTTATGTATTGATATAATAGATAAGATAAATAAAAAAACTAAACATAATTTAAAATTTGCACTATGGTTAGCTGATAAAAATGTAGTTGAAGATATGTATGCTGATGATGAATTAAATATTGACGCATATTATGTTTCAGATATTATATTAGCTGATTTAGGTTATGATGGTATATTGTTTGCATACGATGAAGAACCAGAACCTATTGAAGGTCTTACAGAAAGTTTATTATTAGAATATTCTCTAAATGATATAAGTAAAATGTCATTACCAAAACCAACTAGTAAAACTGATTTTGAAGGATTTAATATTAATGTAGCAGGTAATAATGAAAGTAGTGATGAAAGTTATTTATTACCTAATAATCCAAATAGAAAATATGCACTACAAAAAGGTAGATACCCAAATGAAATAGCAACAGGTACTGATGATGAAGATGAATGGTGGCATTATAGTGACCCTTATATTGCAGAAGTAACACCACAACAATATTTTGATTTGTGTTATAATCTAGTATTTAGGAGAACACCACCAGATATATCAAATGAACAATTGATGAAAACAGTTTTAGATATAGATAATGCTAAACAGTATGCTAATATGATGAAAAATGGTACTAAATTTTATATGCCATATATTAATTTGAGAACTGAAAATCAAGAAGGTAGACATAGAGCATATGCTGCATATCTAAATGGGTATGAAACTATACCTTGCGAAATTTTAATATAATGATATATGTAAAATATTATTAGATATATTTTAGAAAGGGTGATAAAAAATTATG
This sequence comes from uncultured Bacilli bacterium, assembly GCA_944332505.1. The sequence continues at coordinate 122,206 of CALVKC010000002.1, read as the reverse complement.
AATAATTTAGAGAAATTAACAGAGGCTACAATATTAGCTTTACAAGGTAAATTAATTGAAAAGGAAAATCCAAAAAATAGAGTGATAAACGCTAAAATAAGACAAGCAGGTAAATATATAGATGATTTAATTGCGTCTGGATTATCTATTGGTGTTTATATTGATATAAGTAGTGATGAAAGATTAAATATTCCAGAAGAATTAAAACAATATATAAGTAAGTATGATGATGACATTGTAACTATTCCAAATCAACAAGTATATGATGAAATAATAAAAACTTTTGGAAACAAGGTAACATTGTATGTTGGTTTAGGTGAATTAGATGAATATACACCAGTATATAATGTTACTGAAAAAATGGTTGTATATATAGGAGATGACGGGTATGAAATAAATGACGTAGATAGCAATTTTGATATATATAACTTTTTAGAAACAAAGTCAGATAGAATTGGTGATATAGAAGATGATGAATATGTGAGTAACAATACAAAATATAGAACTAATGCCAAATACTCTGATGATACTTTAAAAAATAGTCCAGATTTAATAAATTCAGTTAAGTCAGACATACAACAATATAATACTCAAAAAGCACAACGTAGTCAACTTAAAAAAGATATAGATAAATTAAGTAAAACTAATGATAGAAGTTTTAAAAATGATGAAGAAATTATAACTAAATCTAATAGACTTGATAATGTAGAAAGAGAGATTAAAAATAATAGTAGAGATGATGGTTCATTTGATACAAATAAAGCAAGACAAGATTATAAAGATATAAATGCAAAAAGAACAGTATAATTAAATAGTAAGGAGGTGTATGAGTTATGGATTGGGCAACATTAGGAAATCAATTATTAGATATTTTGTTACCAGTTTTAGCAACATTTTTAACAGGTCTATTTACTTATATAGGTACTAGATTAAAGAAAGCTTATGAAGAAAAAGTAAACACAGAAACAGCAAAAAATGTTGTAGAGGACGCTGTAAGATTTGTAGCGCAAGTATATAAAGATTTAAAAGGTCCTGAAAAATTGGAAAAAGCAACAGCACAAGTTGTAGAAGTATTACAAAGTAAAGGCATATCAATGTCAGAAGCTGAAATTAATATGTTAATTGAAAGTGCTGTATATGGTTTAAATAAAGGTTGGTTTCAACCAGAAAAAATAGTTATAGATAATACAGAACAAAAAGTTGTTGAAGCTGGTACAACAGATGAAAAAGAAGTTATTGTTAAAGCAAGTGAAATAACAGAGTAATAAATGATACAAGACTGGTATAGAATAGTTTTTATATTATTTTGTATCAGTCTATTTTAATATAGATTGAAAGGAGAAATAAATGGCTAGTTATAAAGCAAATGCTCTAAATCCAAATAGGTGTTATTACAATAATGGTACTTTTGCCAAGGTATATGGTTGGCACGAACAGGCGCCAGGTATGGGTAGTACAGGAAGTGTTACATTCACAAGAGCAAATGAACAAACATTAGCTGTGTCATTTTCCGGTACTATTGGTAATAAAATTGTTACAGATGGTGGTTGGTATGAATATAATTTAACAGCAAGATTATATGTTAATGGCGTACAAGCAAAAGATAGTGCTGGAAATGATTATAGGTGGTATGTAAATACAGGTGGAAGTAATGCTAATAATAAAAGTGTTAATATAAGTGGTACTATTAATGTAGGTGCTAATGCAAATGTAACTATTAGATATTTCTGTTGGGCTGGTGGTTCAGAAGGAGATTGTACCTCACCAGACTATAAAACTGATAGTGAAGTTGTATTTGAAATGCCTGCTAATGCACTACCATATAATCCATATACTGCACCTAGTACATATTCTATTAATGTAACACCTAATATGGGTAGGGTAGATTATACTAACTATAATTATGATTATACAATTTCAGGTGGAACAGGTATTATTGACTGGGTACAGTTAAAAGTATATTCATCTAGTACCACTTGGAATTATGGTAAATACCCAGCTAGTTTAAATGGTAAAGAGTTATTATCAAGAAGAATAAGTAATAATACTGGTCGTGCAGGTGCTTCTGGTAGTGGTTCATTTCAATTAAATACAAATACATTTAAAGATGGTTCAAGTTATAGAGTTGCCATACATTTTTCTGATAGTAATTATGAGTGGATTTCAGGTGATGATAAAGTAGTATATACTTATACAAAACCAGACGTAAGTGTAAATATTAAAGACTTATTTAGTCCACAAGATGAACCAACATTTAGTTGGACTGTGAGAAATAAAGCATTAGGACAAGAAGATAATTTTAAAACTACTGTAACAATAAATGATAAACAGGTAAGTGTGTCAGGTAATTCATTAAAAGTTACAAATAGTATATTAAATCAATGTTTTAGTACAAGTGAAAGAAGTGTATCTCAAATGTCTGGAACATTGAAAGTAGTAAGTGAGAATACAAGTGCTGCTGATGGTAATAATAAATATACTGATACAGAAAGTCAGTCATTTAAAGTACAATATCAACCAACAAAAATGCCTACTAATGGTAGTGTTACTAATTCTGGAAAAACTATAATTATACAAGATACACCAACAACAACTGTAAGTTGGTCTTACCCACATACAGCAGGTGCAGCTGGTGTAGTAAATGGTTATATTGTTAGGGTATATTCAGATAGTAATTATTCAACAAAAGTGGGTAGTGATAAAGTAGTATCTGTGTCTAGTGCTGGTGGTAGTGGTTATATAACATTAAATAATAAAACAGATTTAAAAAGAGGTAGATTAAATTATGCAACTATAACACCATATTACACAAAACCAAATGGTAGTGGTAGAATAGAAGGAACACAAAAATTAGGAGTAACATTAGTAAAACCAGTAAGTAGAATAGATACACCTGTAATTTCTTACCCAACTAATGGTGCACAATGGCATAATAAATATTTTAGAGTATTATTACAATTACCAGCAGATGATGATTTATCAGCAATAAAATCTGATTATAACTTATCAAGTGATAGTGCTTATAAATATGCAGACGTAGAATTAACAGTTAAAGCAGGTAGCCAAACTTTAACATATTCACATATAAATAGTAATACTAGTGGTGCATTTAGTACAACTAATATGTATCATAGAAGAAAAATAGCAATAAATCCAAGTTATTTAAGTAGTTTACCTAATGTATCTGAATATACTATATCTATAAGAGTAAAGAAAAAATATTATGACCTATCAGAAAGTCAAAGTTGGAGTAGAACTGCAACAATAAAAATTAGTAATGTATCTGTTAATAGACAGAATTTTATTGCAGGTCAAACAGAAATTACTGCAACACAATATTCATATGTTAGAAATGCGTCAGTAAGATTAAATAAAGCATACCCATTTAAAAATATAGATAGTAGAAATGTTGCACAAGTTATAGGTGACCAAATAGACGCACTAGAATATGCAGGAATATATCAAACAATTTTAGATATACAAAATGGTGTAAATACATATTGTGATTATGATAATACTGCTATAAAATTAAACCAAACAATAAATGACTTTACATTAAATCCACCAAAGGTAGAAATTATAACAGCAGCTGATAATGTTCAAGATGAATTAAAAATTAATTTTAATGGTACAGAATATAATGTAGCACCTTTACCAAATAATGCACAACATTTTGTTATAACAGGTGCAACAAAGTGGAATGAATTAAATTTAATGTATTTAGATGATATTTATCGTCCAAATAGTCAATATCAAGTAAGACGTGCAAGTGATAATAGTTTTAAATATACAACTACCGCAGGAGATACAGAATTAATACAATTTCAATATTATAGATTTAATCTTAATACAAAGATATGGGAATTTGTTGGTAATGCAAACTGGACAGTTGGTCAAAGCAGTCCTATTTATACAACAGAAGATATATATAATATGTCTGATAATAATATATATTTTGATAAAAATTATGAAGTACAACAGAGCAAAATAGGTAGAAATTATAAAAATCTATTAGTAGATGATATGAATAAATTATATTAATAAAAATGAGGTAGTATATAAAAACTACCTCTTTAATATGAGTAAAATATTATTAGAAACAATTATTGAGTAAAGGAGTAAACTAATATATGAATATTGAAGATAAAGCAATACAAATTTTAAATAAAAAGATAGAACAAATAAAACCAGAATATATCAAAAAGAATGAAACTATATTAGGAATAGAAGGTACATATGAAGGATTAGATACTAGTGATGGTACTTTACAAAGCCAAAATATGGTTGAGGGTAGTATTGGTTACTCTAATTATGAAAAAATTGTTGGAACTATGCCTAATTTTCCAGTAAACAATATCTTGTTAGATAATGTAACAGATTTAGTAAACAGTGGTAGAGTTAGAATACAGGAAAATATGAATAATTTAATTACAGACCAAAAAGCATATGTTAAAAGAACAGACCAATTAAATATATATGTTAATCATAATATATTAAGAGAAGCATTAAATATATCTCCTGAAATTGTAAAATTAGATGAAGATATATTAGGTATAACTGGAACTTTTATAAGTCCTATGGACGAAACATTAGATTATGATAGGTGTTTAGAAAAAACAGACGCAATATTGGGTGAAAATAGTTTATACTTATGGTTAGAGTATATACAATCTACTGGAACACAATGGATTAATACAGAATACCTACCATTATATAATTCTAAATATGAAATACAATTTGAATTTATAAACAATGTTATGGAAGGTGAAAATGTATTTGACGCATTATTTGGTACAAGAAATGTATTTCCACCTATACCAGAAAATGAAAATAATTGTAATAATATACTTTTGGGATTTTATGAAACTGGTTGTTTTAGTTATGCAAAAACTGAACAAACTAATTTAGAATTAACAACACCAAATACATTATATACAGTAAAAATTGTTGCTAATAAATTATATGTTAAAAATAATGAAACAGGGGACTTTGAATTAAAATCAAAATTAGACAGATACGAATTTGAAACAGATTTACCATTATATTTATTTTGTGAAAATCATAATGGAAGTGCATATGGTCAATGTGCAGTTAAATTACATTATTTTAAAATATATGATAAATTAGGTACTGAATATGTATTAGCTAGACATTTTATACCTGTAATAAATAAAACAACTAATGAGGTATGTTTATTTGATAGAGTATCTAAAACATTTTTCAATAATTTAGGTATAGATACATTTATAGCAGGTCCAGAAAAGAGTTCAGAAGATATAGTAAGTGATTATAGTGATTGTATAGATTTAGCACAAGATATTTTAGGGAATTAGTGTAGAAAGGTAGTGAAACAAAAAATATGTCAACATTATTAGAACAAAATTTAGATGAAATAATAAGGTTAAAAAATAAATATTGCTTACCAGAAAATATAAAATCAGGTATAGAAATATTAGGTGTTGCAGGTATATTAAATGCTTCATTATCTGATGATGAATTAGAAGAAGCACAAACTATTGTAGGAAGAATATTAGGGGAGGTATAGTATGTCTTTTATAGATAAATTAAATGAAATAGAAATAGCGAAAAATAATATAAAAGCTAGTTTAGAAAGTAAAGGAAAACAACCAGGTAATGATATAAGAGAATATTCAGCCATTATAAATAGTTTAAATGGTGATATACCTTCATCAACAAAAGTAAAAGTTATAATACAAGAACTAGAACCAGAAGATACAGCATATCAAGGATTTTGGATTAAATCTAATGATTATACATATAATGAAATTCATATAATATCAAATAGAGATGAAGTTTTTTCTAATAGTATAAATATAGTAAAAAGTACTAGAAAAAATAGATATAAAACAATATTACTAGATAGTGACGTATTTGGTGGATTATATTGGGAGTTTAATGAAATATTAATCACAGATAATGATAATAATATACTTTGGAATATACCAATCTATTATGGAAATGATTTAGGTTGGATTGATATAACACCAAGTGATATTCATTGGGCAGGGGTGTCTGTTGATTATACTACTGATACATTCACTAGAATTGAGGGTAGTGACAATATAGATGATATTAGGTGTTATTATGGGAGAGTAAGGTGTAATATTGACAATGAGGGTAATGTGGTTGCTAGATATGGTGATAGCAACTATGATAATAATGGTAATGAAAATTTACAAGTTATGGTAGAACAACCTATTGTATATATTAAAGTTGCTAATGTAGAATTAGATACAGATGGTACAACCATTTTAAAAGCAGATTATTATATTGCAGATGGTCAATTAGATGAGGATTATCAAGTACATAGAGCTTTTATAGTTAATGATGATATTTATAAAAATATATATCTTAATGCTTATGAGGGTACAGTAATAAATCAAAAATTGTCTAGTTATAATACAAAAGCAGCACCAACTGTAAGTATTTCAAGAACAACTGCCAGAAATTATGCACTAAATCGTGGTTCAATTTGGCGTCAATGGACATATTTGGCACATAATTTAGAAACACTTTTAATGTTAGTTGAATATTGTACATTTGATTGGGAAAATACATTAGCAAAAGGTAGATATAGTGGAAAAAATCCTGTTGGTCAAGTGGAGATGAATAAATTTGATATAAATGGTACAGGTTTTCAAAATGGTGATAAAACAGCTAATTTATCATTTACATATAGATATAGAGAAAATCCATATGGAAATTATGGAATACTGTTGGAAGGTTATGAAAGAGATACTGCTAATATTTATATATCAAATACAGATTTTAATGATAATATAAGTGTTTCTTCTACTAAAATGGCTTATGCAGAACATTGTAATTATGCTGGTGGTGGTGGAAATTATTATATTACACGTATTGATTATATTTCTGATATACCATATTTGTTTGAACCTAAAAATGGAAGCAGGAGTACTCCTATGTATGGTTCAATACCAATAGGTAGTAATGATAAATATTATAGAACCTTGCAGTCGTATTCAGGCCATACTACAATGTTGTTTTATGATAGTTCTAATTATAGTTCTAGTAGTTTTACTGATACTTGTGCTTGTTTAATGTGTTACCCACCAGACCAAATAATAGAAAATTAAAATAAAATTATAAGTGTATGATAAGAATTTTCTTTTTTAGACAGAAAGGGGAAATGAAAATATGAAAAAAGTAAAAGAATTTTTAAAAAATATAAATAATAAAATAAAAAATATATGGAATATATGTATAAAAAAGTTTAAAAAATTAGGTAGTACAAGTGTAATAACAATAATAATAGTAATTTTAATTATAATATTATTTGGAATAAATACATATGTAACAATAGCACAAAATACTGATTATCAAAAGAAAGTACAAAGTGGTAATGATAGATGGCAACAAGTATTTGAAATTATAGAAAATACTAAAAATGAAGTAGATACATTAAATAATAAAGTTAATGAGTTAGAACAAGAAATAAATAAACTACATAAATAAAAGAAAGGAAATTTAGATATGGCCAGTTTAAAAGAAAAATCACAAACTATTTTAGATGAAAAACAATTAAACTTATTACCTGAAAACATTAAAAAAGATATTACTATATTTGGTGTTACAGGTACATATGATAATAGTTCAGGAGTAAAATTATTTGAAACAATAGATGAAATGAATAGTGATACTAATGCAAAAGAAAATGATTTGGCAGTAGTATATAGAAGTGAAATTACTAATATGACAAGTGATAGTGCTATTTCAAGTATTACATTTCCAGAGCAAGTTGTATTAGTAGAAGCATTTACAGATAGTGTTTATTGTAGATTAAGAGCAGAAGATAGTTCAGTAATGTTTAATGGTAATATTATGTTAGATGAAAATTCATTTAGATTTGATAGTTTTACTGATAGTGGTAGGATTAGAGTAGAATATTCATCAGATGATGGTATTACATATAATAGAACTAGATTTGAAAATGATAATGGTAATTTAACAAATCCTGTTGATTTAGGTACAAATGTTATAGTAGAAAATGCAGAGGAATGGTCTGATATAATTGGTCAATTTATATTAGTTGGTAGTAATATATTTGAGGGATTATTTAATTATAAGAAAGTAGATACAGATAATCAATTAACACTTAATCCTATGTCATTAGATATTAGTGATGAGAGTATAAATTTAATTCAAGCTGGACCAATTTTAGATTATGCAATATTAAAAAATGCTGCTACATATTTATCACAATTTTATGATGAGGAATTACAATTTGACGCATATATTGATTATGAAAATAAAGTACATATTGTATATGCTAAATCGGGTTTTAATTCTTTGGCAAAAATATTTATTATTAATAAAGATAATCCTATAATATATATGGGAGGTAATGTAGGAGATGAGCCAGTAGAACATTTTGACGCTATTTACAATAATGAAACAAAAACATTTGAAAATGAACAAAAAATTACATTTACAAAAATGTTTACAAATATAAATTTACAGGGTTTTTATTGTACTAAAATTAATGGTTACCCAATATGCGCAATAGGAATTAATAATAATGATTATGATAGTTGGCGTCATTTTAATCATACTATATATTATTTAGATACAATAGATAGTAGTACTAATATAAATATTACAGATACTAAACTAAAATTAAATGAAATGGTAACAAAGTATGCAATAGCACCTAATCAGTTTACAGCAAACTCCAATAATTTATATAGTGCAATCGCGTATAGTAAAAATGGTATTGAAACTGGTACTTTGGGAGTAGATATAGATACAACATATTTTGCAGATACAAATGCTAAATTGTATAGTAAATTACAGGCTATTTATTGCAATACACCTTTAAATTATAATGGTAGGGATTTATGTTTTATACCATCAGATATAAATGGAAATGCACTAATAGACTTTTCAGGTAGAGATAATTTAGATATGTATTTTAATGAAAAACCATTATTAAAATGTATTCCTAAGTTAAATATTCCTGAAACAGTAACAAGTATGAGAAATATGCTCTCAAATACATATAGTTTGGAATATATTGCAGATATTAATTTGCCAAGTAAGATGACTAATTTACATTCTTTTTGTTATATGTCAAATAACAATGAGAAACTTAAAACAGCACCAAAAATTAATACTGAAAATGTAACAGATTTTTGGGGTATGTATTCGAGGTGTAAAGCATTAGTAAATGTTCCAGTATATAATTTAGCAAGTGCTACTGATTTATCATCAATGTTTTCTGGGTGTGAGAGCTTATCAGATGATAGTTTGAATAATATAATGTCATCTTTAATAAGTGCTGTGGCTTACACTGGTACAAAAACACTTAAATTATTAGGTATAACAGCAGAACAGGCCACTAGGTGTCAAGCACTATCAAATTATCAAGCATTTACAGAGGCTGGTTGGACTACTGGCTATTAGAAAGGAGATGATACTTAAATGTCAACACTAAAAGAAAATTTACAAGAAATAAAAAGACAAAAAGATACATATTTAAAACCAGAAAATATAAAAAAAGGTGTAAAAGTATTTGGTATAACTGGAACACTTGATAGTTCTGGTGGTGTAGATTATAGCAACAATAATTATGAAGTTGTTGATGGAAAATTAAAATTTAAAAAAGTATTTGGAAAAACAGGATTTGAAAATGATTTGTATGAATTAGATATACCAGAAGAAATAGAATTTGTTATTCAAAAGAATAAAGATGATATAGTATTTTATTTAGAGGAAACAACTACAACGTCTTCTGGATTTTACCTAACAATATATGTGAAGAATAATAAAACAGATAAATTCTATTTGTCTAATACTTCACATTATGGTGATGATAAGTTTATTATAGGAAAAGATTATACATTAAAAGATACCTTAGGAGAAAACAATTATGATGGAATAACATTATTTATAGGTAATGGTATAGATGAAGTTAGTCAAGATAATGCAAGTTGGAAAAAATATGATATTTATTATAGATTACCAGATTTGACTATTAGTAGTTCTTCAAATAGTACAGGTTACTATGATAGTATGTCTCCTTATTATAGACAAATACTTTGTGCAGCAACAGATGAAATATCAGAAGATTGGGTATGTAGTGACTTCTTCAAATGGGCTGATATATACAATACAGATAGTGAAATGGGTGGTAAAACAATTCATTATATTACACCAAAAGTATCAGTTTATGATAAAGTTGTTAATAGTTCTGATAATTACATAGATATTACAGATGATATGATACCATCAAGTGGATTACCTGCAACAGTAGTAAATCCAGGTGGTACATATGCAGAAAATGTGACAGAAGAGCTATTCCCAACAAAAATAAAGTGGTATAAAAATGACAATAATACATATGGAATTGCAGTAGTAACACCTTGGACTGCGGCTATTTCTGATTTGTCATTTTCATATATAGGAACAAATTATAGTTATGTAACATTTTCTGATAATCCTGGTGTGCAGATAACCTTTAACTGGTTAAATTCAGGAAATCAAGTTTTAGATGATGAAAGTGCTGGTAGTCAAGTTGTATATAATGCAGATATTTGTGAGTTAAATAAAGATTTGGAAACAGAATTAGATAGTGTAGAAGTAAAAATATATTGTTCTGTGGAAATGCAAGAAAGAATATGGTAATTTGTTAAATTGAGAACATTATGCTTAAACATAGTGTTCTCTTTTTGGTGTAAAATATTATTAGAGATTTGTTATAGAAAAATAAATAAAAGGAGGGTTATTATTCAATGGCAGATTATGATAATGTAATGCGTAAAATAGATTACCTAGATGATACAAAACAACAAATAAAAGAAGCCATTATAGAAAAAGGTCAACAAATAGAAGATGATGACCCATTTAGAGAATATGTTGATAAAATTAAAGAATTATCAAATGGAGATATAAGATTATTTAATACCATAGATGAAATGAATAGTGACCAAAAACCAAAAAAAGAAAATGATTTAGCAGTAGTATATAATAGAACATTAGAACCTATTACTGCAAATATTTCATTTGGTTCAGTAGTAATACCAAAAATATTTCATTTAGGTTCTATATCAGAAATTAGTAGAAACTTTTTTGCCTATAATTCAAGTAGTTCTATTTATGGTGAAATGTATATCATAATACCAGGTTATAACCCTGAAACAGCTACTATTAATGATATGAATATAGAAATCAGAAATAATAGACAAAGATTATCTTTAATCTATGTTGGTTCTGATAATGGTTTAACATATACATTTGATAGTGGTAGATTAATGGATGGACAAAGTGGTGTAACGACTAATTTAACATTTGACACAGATGAATTATTTTTTGATTTTGAAACTAATCTAAATGTAATGGAATATGATGAGGTATTTACTGGTTTATTTAATGTACAAAAACTAGATTTTCAAGGACTATTTCAATATAAATTAAACAATTTAAAAGAACATACAGTATATTATGGAAATAATCCACATATTGATGAAAATACACCAGAAAATTTAATAATAGATTATATTGACTGGCTAGATTATAGTTTATTTGCAAATGATATATACACATTATCTAATAAAACTGATTTTAGAGGTATAACAATAGTTGACACAGTAGAAAATCATATTCCTCATAAATTAACTGTATATTATGATACTAATTATATATTAGAATATAATAATATATTCTATATACAAAATTCAAATGGAGTATCTTATGATAATAAAACAGTAGCAGAAGAATATGCTAATACACATACATATAAATATGGTGAATTTGACTTTGTTAATTGGACATATAATGAATATGAAAAAAATTATCAGGTATTAGAATATATAAATAATGATGAAACAATGTATTATATTGTACTAAATGAAACATTTGATAGTACTATAAATATAACTAATTATTCTTATAATAATTCTAATTATGGTTATGCTAATCAAGATATTGTATTAAGCAAAAATAACAACTTATATTGGTGTAGTATGCCATATGCTTATACTGATAACTATGTATATGCACCTAATCAATTAACTTTAAATGATAATTCAGGATTAATTACAAATATGTCTGCATTAGGTAATAAAGGAATATATACTGGTGATGGTTCATATATTAGGAGAATAACTACACAAGAATATAAGGATTATTTTATACCAACCTTACCAGATACAAGACCTACAACTACTTCATATACAATTCAAAATGGTGCTAATGTTAAATATTTTACATTAGTTGAAAGAGAAAAATTAAAGTGTAGTGATGATATAAGTGTAATTCCAAACATTGATAATATAACAGTTACACTAGAAAAAGAAGAAGTTGGTAGTATAACAAGTGATACATATAAAAATGCGTATAATGCAACATATAATAGAACATTTTTTACTAAAAATAATAATAAATTATATTATGGTTATTTTGGGTATAATATGAGCGATAAACAATCAAGTAGTGCAAGTGGTGGTACTGTACACGAGGAATTTCATCAAATTTATGGTGTATTAATATGTTTAGATGATTTATCTATATATAGAGAAATAAGTTATACAACAACTTGGAGACCATTTAATGGCTATGGCAATGCTCACGAAGACCCAAATGCAAATATAATATTTTTAAATTATGATTTTAATAATGATGAATTTGTTTTGTTTGTAGACACTGGTACGTGGGGTTGGTCTGGTGATAATGCACCTTATTTAGGTATGATGAAACTAAATGGTACAACAGGCAAGGCTACTACTCAAAGTTGGAAAATTGGTAGAAATAGTGCTCCAAATACATATGTATCAGTTGATGATTTAAGATATGATTTAACTACACAATATTTAATTTTACCCCTTAAATCATTTAATACAGGTGGTGCTAATAGTGAAACTAGTAGAATATTAAAAATGGATTTGAGTGGTAATAAAACAATGTGGGTAAATAACAATTATCAGTTATCAAATTATGAATATTTAGGTGGAGAAGAAAGTTTTTATACTTTTGAACCAATATATTATTATAAATATACAGATAATAGTAATGCAGCTCATTGTTGTTTAAAACGAATAGATGATGATAGAGTATTAGAGATACCAAAACCATATTCATTGGCTAAACAATATAGAACTATATATAATGGTAGTTTGTACTATATGAGTAATGAAAAACTAGAAGATAATACTTACCCACTAATAAAAGTAGATTTAGATGATATGACATATGTTCAATATAATACATTTACAAGTTATTCTGTTCAATTTGTAATAGTAGATAATGTACCACACATTGTATATAATAATAGAATTTACTCACTAGATAATTTAGTTGATGAAAAATATGTATATTACAATATAAATACAATGTATAATGATATAAGAGTAGATGGTATAGTAAATGATAATGGCAATATTCGAGGTGTTTACCCAAAGGCAACAAATAATTCAGATAAAATAGATTTTATTAAAAATAAACAACAACTTTATCATTGGAAAATTGCTGATACATTTCCAGTTCATAATGATTTATGTATGGTTTACCCTTCATCATTTGGTACAAATACTGTTAATGGTACAGCATATTTATCACAATCAGTGGTATTAGCAAATGTAGATTATACTGGAACTATTGACCCATTTGATTATCAAAAAGCATTAGAAACAGCAATTAAGATAGAAGGGAAGTCAGGAATATGAGTATAATTACAATTTGTGGAAGTAGTAGATTTAAAAATGATATATTGAATATTTATAAACAATTAACATTACAAAATAATATAGTATTTTTAGACGCAATATTTAATCAAAATACTTTAAATTTGACTATTGAAGAAAAAAATATTATTGATAATAATCATAAACAAAAAATATTATTGTCAGACAAAATATTTGTTGTAAATAAAGGTGGGTATATTGGGGTGTCAACAATGTCTGAAATTGAATTTGCAAAAGAGCACAACAAAGAAATTCTTTATTTAGAGAATTAGATGAAAGGAGTAGAAAGACTAATGGCAAATAATGAATTGCAAAATACCTTAGATAGAATATTAAAGGAAAAAAATGAAAAGTTAATACCTGAAAATATTAAAAAAGGTGTAACTATTTTAGGTGTTGTTGGTGACGCTACCATAGATATGACAGACGCAACTGCCACACCAGATGACATAGTTGCAGGAAAAACTGCATATTTAAGAGATGGTATTGCAACTGGTACAATGATAAATAATGGTGCTATTAGTATAACACCTTCATCAGCAGAACAAATAATTCCAGCGGGGTATCATAATGGAAAAGGTAAAGTAAGAGCAGTATCTGCAAGTGTTGATAGTAATATACAATCTAATAATATTAAAAAAGGTGTAACTATTTTAGGTGTAACTGGAAATTTAGACGTATTAGATACTTCTGACGCAACTGCAAATAGGTCTACAATTTTATTGGGTTCAACAGCATATGTAGATGGGGAAAAGATTACTGGTACTATGCCTAATAATGGTAGATTAACTTACCAACCATCAATAAGAGCACAAGCAATACCAACTGGTTACACTAGTGGTGGCTCTATTGCGGCTGTAACTCATACAATAGATGAAAATATAAAACCAGGAAATATTAAAAAGGGTGTAACTATTTTAGGTGTAGAGGGTAATTTAACTTCAACAGGCATAGACACAAGTGACGCAACTGCAACTGCTGATAAGATATTAAGTGGTTATACAGCATATGTAGATGATGAAAAAATAACTGGTACTATGTCTGATAGAGGTAGTTTAACTATTACACCTAGAACCTCATCATTAAGTTATTCGGGTGGGTATTATTCTAGTGTAAGAGTTAATGCAGTTACTGCCAGTATTGATAGTAATATATTAGCAGAGAATATAAAACAAGGTGTAACTATTTTAGGTGTTGCTGGTACATTAATAAGTCAAGATATAGAAAAAGTAACAGAAACAATAACACCAGTAAGCACAAGTGATATAGTCAGAACTAATAAATATTATAGTAGATTAACAGTACAAAGAGTAACTTCAAATATAGATAGTAATATACAACCTTTAAATATTAAAAAGGGTGTAACTATTTTAGGTGTAGAGGGTGCCTTAGAACAAGATATAAATTATCAAGCAGGTACATTAACAGTATTATCAAGTAGATATATTAATTATAGTCCTGTTTGGCAAGAGGGTACTATTACAAGCAGTTTTGTTGTGGAAGATACTGAAACTGGTTATTGTAGTGTCACAGATATAACAGGAACAGGTTATACCAAAATAAAATGTTATTTTAATTTGGTTCAAGCACAAGATATTGTTTTTGAATATAATCAAGCTGCTGGTATATATGGTGTGTTTTCTAATATAGATAAACCATTAGGTAGTGGTTTAGATACTACAACAAATGTATTTTATAATACAAATGGTACAGAAAATGGAACTGTTACATATACAGAAGTAGAAGCAGGTTCTCATTATGTAGAAATAAAAGTATTAAGTAGTATAGGTAATGCAGTATTCCAATTTAGACCAACTGGAACAAATATAAGACAGAAAATTGTTTCACAAGTATATGCAAGTGTAGAAGCAATGAATGGTGATTTATCACAGTCAGTAGGTACATATGCGTTTATATTTAGTCTTGTTGAAAATTCAATGATAGAAGTATATAGATTTAATGGTGAGAGTTGGGTTAAAAAATCTATTGGTGACTATTCTGGCTCATTACAACCAGAAGATTTTAGTAATGTACTAAAACAAATAGATGAAATTAGTGGGGAGGTAATTGTATAAAATGGCAAATGAAAAAGAACTAATAACTAAAAAATTGGAATATCTTGATGAAACTAAAAATATTATTAAAGAAGCTATTATTGAAAAAGGTCAAGCTGTAAGTGAAAGTGATACATTTAGAGAATATGCTAACAAAATAAGAGATATACAGACTGGTAGTGGTGCAGATACGTCTGACGCCACTGCAAATGCTAATGATATTTTAGAAGGTGTGACTGCATATATCGCAAGTGGTAAAGTGGAAGGTACTATTGAAAAATCAAATAGATTAGCAACTAGTGTTAATAGATATGAATTAAGTGATTTAACTAAAAGTTTATCATTTAATTTTGGTGTTAGTGATGATTTTAAATATTTAGTAGATTTTAGAAATGTTGATAGTACACCAACAATAGTTTTATATCAATTTGATGAGGAAGATAAAACTGTACTTACACAAATAGCAACTACAACTGATAATTTACCAGGAAATACAACTAATCCAGATATTCAATTTTCACCTATTATAGATAAAGGAATATATAGATTTGCATTATCTTGTGGAAGATATACTTCTATATATGATTATGATAGTGTTACAAATGAGATAACATTTCTATTAAAGACAGATTTAACTTCTTATACAAGTAATTCTATTTATTGTATTAGTTGGGCAAATCTTGATAAAAATATATTAGCAGTTACACATACAAATTTAGGAAATTGGGGTTATGGACCAGTTACAACTTGTTTTAAATTAATACAAGATGATTTAAGTGGTGCATATCAATATACTACTTTATGGAATAAAACAACAAGTAGATGGCAAGCTGGTCACCCTGTATTCTTTGCACAAGATGATAAAGCATTTTGTTACAATAATGTTCATAATGACCAAACAGGTGCTGGGTATTATGCTATAAATGAGGATTACACTATCGGAACTCAATATAATAGTTGGAAACAACAATGTGCAGTTGATATTACAAATGGACATAGAATTGTAGATAAAAATATTCAAGTTTATAAAAATAATGCTTGGACAACAACTGGAACTATTCCTGATACACCAGAGGACCCTGATTTTGTAGTTATATGTGCTGAAAAAGATATAATAATAACTGGACAGTCTGCTTCTGGTGGTAACTCTGTAAAAGTTTATCAAATTGGTTGGAGCTCTGGTTCTGCAACATTAAAATATTCTATAAGTATTCCAATAGAACACCAGTACTTTGGCTCTAATAATGGAAATCAAGTAATAGGTAATATTAGATTTAGTAAAAATAGATTATTAATGCACAATAGAAAAACCGTACCAGTTATTGCTGAAATTCCAGTATTAGATGAATTAGAGTGGTTAGTTAGAGATGATATTAAATATTTAACACCTACTACAATTACTGGTTCGAAAGCAACACAATCACAAGTATTAAGTGGTTATAAATATTACAATGAGGATTTAATTTTAGCTTCTGGTACTATGACAAATAGAGGTTCAAGAACATTTACACCATCAGCAGAAAAACAAACAGCCGATAATGGTTATTATAGTAGTGTTACTGTAAATACAGTTGATAGTTCAACAGATTATAAATCTTGTTTAACTTTAACTGAAAACATATTAGATGGTGTAGAGAAAGTAGTACCAACAGATATTGCAGATACAGGTGATGGTACTGCAACTGAATTAGATATAGCATTTGGTAAAATTGCATATGTTAATGGTAATAAAATTGTTGGTATAATAAAAGAAAATTCTATTGATATGTATTTTAGAGATATTATGAAATTTATAGATATTCCAGTAGGTATTAGAGATTATATAAATATAAATTATACAAATTATTTATATTTTGCATATCTTGATGAAAATATTGGGTATATATTATACCTAATGAATAGTACAACATATGCTGAATTGAAATTTAATATAAATGGAGTATTACCAAATTCCTCATCATCTCAAATAGTTATGGAATTAAATCAAGAAAATGTAGAGTGTAAGAAAGTTATATTTGATGAAGATACATATGCGTATAGTGAAGAAACAGATATACAATTAGAAAATAATATATTTGAATTACAATATATTTCAGGGAAACTACCATTTATAACAAATATACCAATTTATAATGATAATACATATTCTAAAAGATTAATTCCAAATGAAATTGGGGTTGCAACAGACATAGTAGTTACACAACAAGGTGATGATGGTACATTTAATGATATAGGAAATGGTTATTATGAAAATAGTAATAATGGAATAATAACAGAGGATTTTAGAGAAGATTATGCTTATGCAAGATTTACATTCAATACTACAATAGATAGTGCTATCATAACTTTAAAATATATTCCAACTTTTGTGTTAAGTAGTAATATGTCTTGGGGAAGAACAGAATTTGAATTTGGTATTTCAAAATTAGATAGTAGTTTAGGTGATGATTATAGTATGTCTAATACTATTGTATCTGAACGTGTGTATAGAGAAGTTGATGAGAGTTGGAATGGTAAAGAACAAATCCTTACATATAAAAATGTACCAGCAGGAGAACATTTTATAGAAGTAAAATTAGTAAGAACCAATATGGGTCCAATAATACAAGATGATGATGAAAATTCAGGAAGTTTGAAAGTAAAATTAATGGAAAATTTATATTAGATGGAGGTAAGAATTATATATGTTACAAGTAGAAAAAAATTTATATGAAATTCAAGAACAAATAAATATGTTATTTCCATATGTAAATCATATTCTAAATCCATATAATTCTTACCCTAAATATTTGTATCATAAAACTAATGGTGGACAATATATAGATACAAATATTACACCTCAAAATGGGACAAGAATAGAAATGGTATTTGCACCATTATCACTAGATAATTCGTTTATTACTGGTAGTGACACATTAGCACTATTTATAAAAAATGGCACATATGTATTTATAGTAGGTAATAAATTATATACAACAAATCAAGAAGCTATACTTCAAGAACCAGTATCAATAGTATTATCTAAAAATGGATTAACATTAAATAATGTAGCATATAGAGCTGATACTGTGGAAGATATTAGTAGTGAAAAAACAATTTTAATAGGTGCTGCATATGATAATAATTTATTGAGTACTTTTGCCACATTAAATAGTATAGATGATAAGGTAGATACTCTTACAGATAATACAGTTAATGAAACTAATTTGATGACAACTTTAAATAGTATAGATGATGAAACAACAACATATGAAGGGGATTTATTAAGTGATAATGGTATAAATCCAATGTCAGCAAAAAGGATTTATTCTTATAAATTATCAGAATTAAATAATGAAGGAATAAGAGAATATAAATTAAATCTTATGGCTACAAGTATTGTTGAAGGTGAAAATACAATATATTGTTATTATGATATGATAAACAATAAAATATATAAAGGTCATAATGATACAGGATTTTTAAAGGGTGCTCAATATAGTATAGATAATATGGATTATAGTGTACTTGACATTAAAAATGCTAGTTATGGATTTAGATTAAATTCAAATAAGTATTTTGAAAGTACTAATAAAGGAATAACTAGTTCATATGCTATATGTAGATTAGATTTTGAAGCACCAAAAGATGGTAGTTTATTACAATTAGATTGTATAAATTATGCAGAAAGTAATTATGATTATGGTGTATTTTCTAATATAGATACTGAATTAACATTGTCAAATAGTGATGATACAAGTACGACTGGATTAGTTTATAAATCATTTAAAGGTAGTAGTTATGAAACAATACAACCAGTAGTTTATATGAATATTCCAAAAGGAAATCATTTTATAGATATAAAGTTTAAAAAAGATGGAAGTGGAAATTCATATAATGATAGTTTACAGTTTAAAGTTGTAAAAGCCATTGGTGGATTATTATCAGTAGTAAAACCAGATAATGGTTCATATACATTTGTATTAAATAGTAAGGGCTATTATGAAAGTAATAATAAAGGTGTACACAATTCATATGCTTTATGTAAGGTATCATTTGTATTAGTAAGAACAGGTACAGTAACATTTCATTGTATAAATTATGCAGAACGTAATTATGATTATGGTATATTATCAAATATAGATAAAACATTATCATCTAGTAATTCTGCTGATAGTGGTAGTAATGTTAAAAAGTCATTTAGGGGGTCTAGTTCATCATCTATACAGAATGTTATATATGAAAATGTACCAGCAGGAGAGCATTTTATATATGTTAAGTTTAGAAAAGATAGTAGTGGTAATTCAAATAATGATAGTTTTCAATTTCAAATAGAGATAAGTTAAAGGTAGGTGTATAAGTATATGGCAATTAGTAATTTACAAACACAAATAAAAAGAATTACAACTGTATTAAATCAAGCAAAAAATATAAGTACTGCTATTATTGACCATACTAAATATTCAAGATTACCAGATGAGTATATAGAATTAGAATATATACAGTCTACTGGAACTCAATATCTAAATACTAGTTATGTTCATACAGCTAGTACTAAAATAAATTGCAAAATTAATGCAACACAAGATAGTGTTCATAATTATCAATTTATATTTGGGTCTAGGCGTAATTCATATAGATATAATGCACTCACTTTTGCAACACGTTGGAATAGTGCAAATAATTTTTGTTATTGTAGAACAGGTAATGAAAAGACTGGTGGAACACCATACTATAATCAAGATATTGAAATAGAGGCATACCAAAAGTTATGTACTTGGGTTACAGAAAATTCAAATAGTTCAAGTATAACAACAACTGGTACAGTTAATGCCGGTGTTGGTCCTATTGGAATATTTTGTGTTAATACGTCATCTAGTTCAGGTGGTTGGTCACCAGAAAGTAATACATATGCAGGTCAAGTAAAATTATATTATTTTAATATATCTGAAATAGATGAATTAGTTAGAGAGTTTATACCTGCAAAAAGAGTATCTGATAATGTAATAGGATTATATGAATTACATACAAATATATTTATTACAAATGTTGGTTCTGGTACATTAATTGCAGGACCTGAAATATAGATAATTTGGGGGTTATAATATGTTAAATCAATTAAAGGAAAATATAAAAACAATATATGATGAATTAAATAAAAATCTTATTCCTGCAAATATTAGAAAAGGTGTTACAATACTAAATGTGGAAGGAACATTAGAACAATCTGGAATAGCATATTCATCAAAAGAACAAGTAGATAGTATAGTAGTAAATAAACCAGATAGTGGTTCATATATGTTTGCACTAAATAGTAGTGGTTATTATGAGAGCAATAATAAAGGTGTTAGTAATTCTTATGCACTATGTAAAGTTACATTTAATGCTTTGTATGATGGTTGTAGTTTAGTATTAGATTGTATAAATTATGCTGAAAGTAGTTTTGATTTTGGTATATTATCTAAATTAGATACTGAATTAAGTGCAAGTAATACAGTTGATAGTGCTACATTAATTGAAAAATCATTTAAAGGTAGTAGTATGTCAAATGTACAAAGGTATGTATATAATAATATTTCACAAGGTGAACATTTTATATATATAAAGTTTAGAAAAGATGGAAGTGGAAATTCATACAATGATAGTTTTCAATTTAAAGTTGTAACTCATATTGATGATTATCAAAATGTAAAAATATATAGTAGTATAACTGCAATGAATAATGATATTGAACAATTAGATGAAACATATGCAACAGTTGATATAGGAAATCAAATATTTGAAAATTTTTATAAATATGATGAAGCCACAAAGACTTGGAATAAAACACAGTCTACTGTATTTAATGCAAGTGTATATGAAACAGTAGATGAATTTAAACAAGATACAATACATTATGGAACAAATTATATAGGTATTATTAATCAAACTAATAGTAGAATACCACTTAATATATATAAAACTGGTAGTACTAAATTAGACACTTTTGATGATATTGTTACATTATCTACTGCCGTTGATACTGATGAGGAATATCATATAGATAATTTAATTGGTAATGAAGAAGATTATTGGAGAGGTTCTATTACAGTTGATTTAACACATACAAAATTTAAGTTAGAGCAATATAGAGATATAGCATATAATGACCCAAATATAGAGAATTATATATTAGAATATGAAAGTACTGATGGTATTACATATACTCAAAGTAGGAATACATTTGATAGAGAAGTAAATATTAATAATGATGAAATGGGTATGATAAAAGGTAATTATGATGATAGAATTGGTAAGTTTTTATATTCAATAGGCAATGTGTTTACAGGACTATATTATAAAACAACTGCAACGAGTACACCAACTAGATTATCAAATCAACTTTATTGTAATAATCAAGAAATACCAAATGATTATACAGTATATGGTAATAATGGTGTTGTAACAGGAACATTATATAATAAACCAACTGGTGGTAGTGACTTAACATATAAATTTAATGTATATGGTAAATTAAAAGATATGCTAGAAGATAACAGTGTATATAATGGTATGATGATTGATTTGTATAACTATAAGAATACAAAATTACCTATAACAACATTTGGAGATATACAAAGATTTATGTCACATATGGGAAATTTAGAAATTGCAAATTTAACATTTGGAAATGTAGAAGAAGAAATAAGATTTGAAAGAAATAGAAATCTAAAATCTGCTGATATAATAATGACTTCTGCATATAATGTAACATTTAGTGAGTGTAACAATTTAGAAACTATAAAGTTATCAGGTACTATTAAATCTAATTCAATAAGATTTAATGAAAATACAAAATTACATAGTATTGATATAACAGATTTGACATTTGAAAATAATTTAACTAGTTTATCAAATGCGTTTACTAATTGTAAATCACTAACAGATGACGCAATGCCGGTATTAGATACAAGTTTAGTAACTTCATTTTCTGGTGCATTTACTAGTTGTGAATTGTTGACAGTAGCACCTGATTATGATTATTCAAACAATAAATCAATGTCAAGTATGTTTAGTAGGTGTACTGCATTAATAGACGCAAGTAATACAGCAATACAAGGTGAATTAACTTCAATTAGTTCTGCATTTTCAAATTGTAGCAATTTGGTAACAGTTCCACAATATGATTTATCAAATTTTACAAGTTATAATTGGGGTAGTGCATTTTCAAATTGTTCAAGTTTATCAGATGAAAGTTTAAATAATATATTGGCAACTTTAACAACTGCACCTGATACAGTTACAAAAAATAAAACATTAAAATATTGTGGATTAAGTGCTGAACAATGTTATAAATGCACAACATTAAGTAATTATCAGGCATTAGTTGATAGTGGTTGGACAACAGGCTATACAGAAGAAGAATTAAATCAATTTGCAACAAATTAAACTATTTTAAAGACACCTTAATTTTTAGGTGTCTTTTTGTGTAAAATATTATTAGATAAATTAATAAGAAAGGTGGAAAATAAATAATGAGTATGAGTGAATTAAATACCCAATTAGAATATTTGGCTGAAACAAAAGAACAAATTAAGACTGCTATAACTAATAAGGGTCAAGATATAACAAGTTCTGTTCCATTCAGAGAATATGTTGATAAAATAAATAATATATCAACTTTACAAGCAGATACAGCAGACGCAAATGCAAAAGTGGGAGATATAGTAAAAGATAAGACAGCATATGTTAATGGGGAGAAAATTACTGGTACATTAAGGGAAAGTGCTTCTGTATTTTTCCGTGCTGAGTCAGTTACATTAGATGATGAGCATAATATAGTTAAATCACAAGGACCTAATAATTATTCAGGTGAACGTGTAATAATGAGTAATGGTGCTACTGGTTGGACAGAAATACCATATCAAACATTGGCTGATACCATTGGTGTTACAGCTGAAAAAATAGTACAAGGTAACACAATATTAGGAATAGAGGGAACAGCAACTACTGGTGGCATAGATACTAGTGACGCTAATGCTATTGCCGAAGATATATTAATTAACAAAACTGCATATGTGAATGGTCAAAAAATAACAGGTACTTTACCATTATTTCCTAACACTAGTACATTTACAGTAAGTAATGCTGGTGTAACTAATAATATAGAAGATAGTACACTAGATTTAACGACAATAAATACTACTAAACAGATTTTAGATAGTAATGTGAGTATGAATTTTAATGCAGATTATTCAGACGTAGCTACTGCTATTGGTCTTACTGCTGATAAACTTGTTGAAGGAAACACAATATTAGGAATTGAGGGGACAGCAAGTAGTGGTAGTGGACAAGTATCAAATTTTATAGAAACAACCTTAAATTACACACAACCAATAAACTCTATTCCACAAGAGATTAGTTTAAGTGCTACAATTGAAGCTAATGTTGGGGATTATGTGAAACTTAAATATAATATACCACTTGGAGAAGATTATGGAACAGAAAGTGGACAATGTGGAATACTTATAGGAAAAGTAATTAGTAATGTTGAAAATACTTTAAGATTAAATATAATTCAAAAATATACTGCAAGTAATTTAGCAGGTGGATTAAATTGTGGTTTAGACCACATAGTAACAGATACAGGTTCTGATGGTTCTTTTATTGAAATACATTCGATTGAACCACAGAATGGTCCAGCTTATTTTGAAACACCAACCTATGAAATAACAATATCATCACAAATGTCAGAAGTAGCTACTGCTATTGGTTTAACACCAGATATTATAAAAAAGGGTGTAACTATTTTAGGTATAACTGGTACATATGAAGCAACAGTAGAAGCACAAGAACAAATAGAAACATTAACACAAGAAAATCAAACATTAAATACTACAATAAATGATAGTAATGAATTAGCAGAAGATATACTAGGTAATAACAACTAATTAATAGATATGATGGTTCATCATATGTGCAAATTGAGATTTAATGTATATAGGTGATATATTATAATAAGCAGTTAAAATTATGATTTAAAAAGGAAAGATAGAAAAATGAACCCATTTGAAATTCTATTAGGACAAGTTCCAGAAGCATTGTATTTTGCATTATTTATAATATTATCTAAAAACATAACAACAAAAAGATTTACATTTATAGTGTCTGCTATACTAGAATATGTACTATTAATGTACGCATTTCCATATAATATTTGGTCACATATATTGTATTTTATAGCTCTATATTTAATATTAAAATTGTTCTACAATGACAAATGTCAAATTACAGATATATTTACACTAGGTATTGCAAGTTTAATTTTAATGATATGTAGTTTTGTTGTATTTACAATATTTGGACCAAATATGTTAATTAGTAATATCATAAATAAAATTGTATTATTTGGAATACTATTTATATTAAGAAACAAATTATCTCTTATTCAAAATATTTATAAAAAGTTATGGAATAGAAATGATAATGTTAGAAAAAAGATTAAATCAACAACATTTAGAAGTTTAAATGTTGTAATATTCAATTTTATGTTTTATATAATTAATATAGGTATGGTATGTGCCATAGTTATGTAATTAGGGGGTGTTAATTATGTGGGACGGACCTTGGAATAGTTGGTTTTGGTTTTATGACGCAGAAGATGGAGAATAGTTTGCAAAATTATTTTTAGAAGTAGTAGAGGAAAAGGAATATGAATAGAATTAAAAATATAATAAGTAGTCTAATTTTCAATATTGCTGAAACTTGTATAATATTTTTAGTGGGTAAATTATTAGTACTACCAACAAATGAAATAATAATTATAATGCTAACATTTATGATAAGTAGAGGTTTCTTTGGAAGTGCATTACATTTTAAAACTTGGTATCGTTGTTTGATATGGAGTTTACTAATATTGTTAAGTCTATTTGTATTATTAAAAGTAGATTTAACTGTATCAATATTATTTGCTATATTTAGTGCATTAATTATGACAGGTAAGGGTGATATGAAAGATATATATTTATGGCACAACAACAATGAACCAAGTAAATATCAAGATATTGTTGAATTTATTAAGTATAATGAATTTGATGATAAACTACTAGAATTTGAGAAAAAGTTAAGTGATAAAAATGCTTTGGAATATTTAATTTATAAGTATAGATTTAAAGAAAATAAATCATTTGGTGAAATAACTAAATTACTTGATTTAGATAGTCCAAGAATAGTTGAAAAATTAGATAAAATTGCCTTTGCATTAAGGCTATATTGTAAAATTTAATTGAATATGTGATTTAGTGTAATAGAGAGAATATATAATTCTCTCTATTTTTTTATTTAAAAATGTTAGTATAGTCAGACTGACATTAATAAAAGTTAATTTATATAATAAATATATAAATTAAGTGTAAGGAGGAAAATCTTATGTATAATCCTATTGATATTCAAAGAATTGATAGACAAATTGAGGACTTACAAAGAATGAAAGCCAATTTTCAAAATATGGGAATGGGGCAACCACCTATTAATAATATTATAACAACACCACAACAAGCACCTGCACCACAACCTATCTTTGAGGCTAAATTTACAACAGAAAATCCATCAGATATTTTAGTTGCTAATAAAACAGCATTTATTAATTTAAAAGATGGCAGATTATCTATAAAAGAGGTAGATGGTGAAATTAAGGAATATTTCTTAATCTTACCAAAAGATGAAAAGGACTTAAAGATAGAAAATCTTGAAAGTAAATTAAGGGAAATGGAGATGAAGTTTAATGAGTATTCAAAATCTAATGAGCCAATTATCAAAGAGCAAGAACCCAATGTCAATGGTAATGAATATGTTACCAAATCAAAATCTAAAAACAACTTTTTCAAACCTAATGAATAGTGGTACAGATGAAGAAAAAGCACAAAAAATAGCAGATTTATGTAATCAAAATGGAATAACTAAACGTCAATTAATAAATGCACTTAATAATCAAAAACGTTAATTATTGCAATAATTATATAAATATTTTTAATTGAAAGGAGGAATGAACTATGGAAAACGGTTCAGGTCTATCAGCTGGTGATATACTAGCGCTAACTAAAAATAATGGTAATGATTTGATGGGAGGTGCTAGTTTCTGGTGGGTAATCGTATTCTTAATTGTAGCAGGAATGTTTAATGGTAATGGATTTGGATTTGGTAATAATGCTGTTACTAATGACACATTATTAAATGAAGAATTTATTAAACGTGATATATTTAATACAAATCAAAATGTATCAAATACTGCTGCTGCAACACAAAATGAGCTTTTAAGTTCAACTTGTCAAACTCAAAGAGACGTATTAGAAAGTAGATATACAAATCAATTAGGTTTACAAAACTTACAAGCACAAAATCAAGCGTGTTGCTGTGAAACTCAAAAAGAAATAATTGAGAATAGATACACAAATTCATTAGGTCAAGCAGGTATTCAAAAAGACTTAATGCAAAATAGATATGATAATTCACTAGGCCAAGCAAACATACAAAAAGATATTATCTTAAATGGTAGAGATTTACAGGCACAATTAGCACAATGTTGCTGTGATATAAAAGCAGAAAATGCTGCTAATACACAAAAAATACTAGATAAAATGTGTGAAAATGAAATCAATACATTAAGAGATAGATTACAAGAAAGAGATAGAGAATTACAATCAGCTCAATTCCAAATCTCACAAGTATCTCAAACAAATAATATAGTTAATCAACTAAAACCTGCTCCAATACCGGCTTATATTACTTGCAGTCCATACCAATCAGCTTCTAATTGTGGCTATGGTTATGGTTACGGAGTATCAAGTGTAATATAGGAAGGAGGAGTTAAGTATGTTGAGAACCTACTCAAAAAGTATAACTGCAACAGCTAATACTGCTATTCCATTTAACACTGATAAGATTAATATTGGAAATAGTGTAACACACCCAAGTGCAACAAACATTAATGTAAATAGACAAGGTTACTATATGGTAACATTAGACGTGTCTTATACTAGTGGTACTGTTGGGTTATCATCTATTCAATTATTTGCTGATGGTGTAGCAATACCAGACGCAATAATAACAGATACAATAGTTGCAGATAGTTATAACAATAGTTCCTTTACTACTATAATTAGAGCAAATCGAGGAGATTTTGCTGATAATGTAACATTAACAGTAATGCCTACAACAGATATAACAATATCTAATATAGCATTAGGTGTTAATAGGATTGCATAGAAAGGAGTTATATCTATGGACTTATCAAAAATTGAGAAAGAAGACCTAGAAGATATTGTATGTGACATTTTAGATGAACTAAAAGTATGTGAAGTACACTTATTTGAAAAGTTTTCTGAAATGTTAGAAGATATTTTATATGGCATTGATGAGACGGAAGCTGTTGATATAGTTCACTCATTTGAACCCAATGGGGAAACATTTTCAATGGAAAGAGTTAAAGAAATATTACGTAAGGTTGGTATAGCAGAAGGTGCTTGTATAGATTATTATCTAACTATGAATATGTTTTATAATGATTATAAATCTTATGCTGAAAGTAAAAGATTAGATTTACAAGAGTTCTGTTTAGAAATGTCAAAATTATTTATAAATGATATTGACGCACCTAAATATAAAGTAGCAAAATACTTTAAAATGTTTCTTGATGATGACATTGAAGATGAAGATTAATTAAAAATACTATTGAAAACGTGGTAGTAACAATTAGGTTACTACCAATCTTTATTTTTATAGGTCTATAAGTAAAATATTAGTAGAGATAATTAATATAGGAGGTAATTGTGATGGAAGATGAAAATGTTGTAACAACTGATGGTTTTGTTGAAGGTAATGCAGAATTAAATAGAACAGAGCCAGAATATAATGAAGATGAAATGTCTATGGAAGGAGTTGAATAATAATGGCTAAAAGAGGTATTGATATTAGTGCTCATCAAGGTAATATTGATTTGGTAGCACTAAAAAATAATGGTGTAGAATTTGCTATTATTAGAGTTGGTTATGGTGTAAGTGGTACACTTGATACTAAATTTAAAAGAAATGCTGACTTATGTAAGTCAATAGGATTACCATTTGGTTTTTATTGGTATTCATATGCTTTAAATGTTGATGGTGCAAAAAGAGAAGCTGAACATTTTTTAAATGCTGTTGCACCATATAAAGATAGTTACTCATATGGTTGTTGGTTTGATATGGAAGACGCTGATGGTTATAAAAGAAAAAATGGTATGCCAAGTAATCAAACATTAAGAGAAATGTGTGCTGCTTTCTGTGAAAAGGTAGAAAGTGCTGGTTATTATGTTGGTGTATATGCTTCGTCTAGTTGGTTCAATAATCAATTAAATGGTAGTGAATTAAAACCATATGATAAATGGGTTGCTCAATGGCCTACAAGTGGTGGTGTTCAAAGAGGATTAAATGTTCAAGCAAGTGAAAGAAATAATTTAACATTATGGCAATTTACGTCAAATGGTTCATTTGGTGGTTATAGTGGAAGATTAGATACAAACTATGCTTATATAGACTACCCAGGTCTAATTAGAGGTGGTGCAGTACAACCATCACAACCAACAACACCTACTAAATCAAATGAAACATTAGCCCAAGAATGTATAGATGGTAAATGGGGTAATGGTAATGAAAGAAAAAGTAGATTAGAAGCTGCTGGTTATGATTACAATGCAGTACAAAGTATTGTAAATAAAATTTATAATGGTGGAAGTAGCAATAATAGTACAACATATACAGTTGTAAGTGGAGATAACTTATCTAAAATAGGTGCTAAATATGGTGTAAATTGGAAAGATATTGCTACATTAAATGGAATTTCAGGACCAAAATATATTATATACCCAGGTCAAAAATTAAAAATACCTACAAGTGGTTCTAGCACAAGTTCATCAACTGTAAATACTACTAAAACTTATAAAGTACAAAGTGGTGATACATTATCTGGAATAGGTGCTAAATATGGGGTAGACTGGCATAAAATAGCTGATATGAATGGTATAAAAGGACCAAAATATATTATTTATACAGGTCAGACATTAAAAATTCCTAACTAAAATTTGATAATATAAAATGTGGGTGTAGTGTATATCATTACACCCATACTAATTGTAAAATATTATTATAAGAGTTTTATGTAAAAACTATTTACAAATTTTAAAATTTATAATATAATGTTAAAAAATTGTGGAAGGTGTGGAAAGTATGAAAGAAAATATAACAGACGCAACTATTAGGTTTTTAACAGAAGGTCTACATAGAAACAATGTGAAACCTAATAAAAAATTAGAAAGTAAAAATACAAATAAAGTTAGTGATTTAGTAGAAATTGGAGACATACTAAATAATAGATTAGACCAAAAGGTTATGAATTATTGTACGAGTACAGTTGGAACAAAAGAAACTGTAATAGATACATTAAATGAAGAACCAAAAATATTAACACCAGAACTTGAAACAGTAATTAAAAATATAAAAGGTAATAAAGTTGTAGTTTACTTTATAGATATGCAAGAACAATCTAAGTTAGACAATGCTGATACTATTGTATTAGGATTAGATGATGAAAATAGAATTGTTGATAAAAAACTTTTAACAATAGAAAGTTCTAATCTAAATGAAGCTAAATCTAGTGAAATTCAATTTGATTTAAAGTTAGCAAAAGATGATTTATATATTGTTGGTAATGCACAGTATAATGGTGTTGACTACAAAATAGACGCAAAAGTATTTTTAGAAGGTAGTGAATATGGAATAGATAATGGTCCAATAAGTAAATTATCTATTAAAGATATTGCTAAAAATGAATTAATTGTAAACTATGATAGGGGTTGGGACAAAAAACCAGATGAACAAAATGAATTTTTATATAAAGAAACTATAAAAGCATTAACTAAATTTAGAAAAGAACACCCATATGAAGTAACTGAAAGTTTAGAGGAAAATTTAGAAAATAATGATGAAATTGATATAATGAAAAAATCTGATTTTGAAAATAATCAAACATTAACAGAAGCTAAATCAGTATCTGATTTTAAAGATGATATTGATTTGATAATTGCATTAGAAAGTGATGATTTACAAATATCAACAGAAGATGAATTAAATAGATTAAAAGCTATATGTGAAAAATTTAAAAATTCACAAGGATTTTATGGTAGATTATTAGACCAATTAAATCAAATAGATAGTTCTAATTTACCAGTTATAATATAATAGAATTGGGGGTTATTCAATAATGTCAAGAAAAATATTAAATGAAGCTTCAAGAAATGAATTATTAGCAATAACCAGAAAAGAATTAGATTTAAGAAGTAAAAAGTCAAGAGAGGCAAACCCAGCAGGACCTTATTCTAACAGATTAGAAAGGTCTGCTGGTTACAAAGGATTTAGTATAAGTGATATAGATACTTCTAATATTTTAACAAATAATGCACTTGTAGTACATTTACAAGTTGGGGATTATGACGACGTAGTAGAACTAGAAGATATTTTATATTGGGTGCAAATTAGTGCAGAAAATACAAATTCTTATACAAAAAATCAGATTAATACAAAAGTTGTAACACAAGCAATGATGAACTCTATTGATGGTATGGACATTAAATTAGATTGTACTTGTAAGGACTGGCAATATAGATTTGCATATCAAGCAACAATATTAGGTTATAAATATGGTGAAAAAGAAGGTAGACCTAATGAGGACGCAAGAGCTAATCCTGAAAATAGAGGGGGAGTATGTAAACATTTGACTGCTGTATTATCTAATAAAAGGTGGTTACAACAAGTAACTAGTACTTTTATGAACTGGCTAGAACAAAATATTGAAGGTGTAAATAAATATTTAGGATTAAAAGGTGATAAGGTTCTTACATTACCAAATGAACTAGCTAGACAAAATGCTAAATTACGTTGGCAAAGAAAGGACGATAATACAGATGATAATTCTAACACTGAAACGCCAGAAAATAATGTTGAAAATCAAGAAGATATTAAAAATAATGTTCAAGGTAATAATCCTTCTACTAATTCTTATAATGGTATCAATAATCAAGACATAGATACTAATAATGATGAAAATAATAATGTTTAATAAAAAAGGTAATACATAATAAGTATTACCTTTTATTTATATAAAAAATCTTTACATAAGTTTAAATATATGGTATAATATAAGTAGGAAAATGTGTAAAGGAGTAGGATTATTATGATAAAATTAGAAAGTAATGTAGCAAAACATATACTTGTTTATGGAACAGATAAGGGATTTAGTTTAGGTTACATTAATGATGATAAAAACACAGTATATAATGTATATATTAGAATATTAGATAATTTTGAATTTATAATTGCAGAAAATGAGAAAACAGAAGAATATTATGCTTTAACAGGAAAAGACAAATTTGAAATATATAGTGAGTATTCAGAAGCAATGTCAGGATTAAAAGACGTATTAACTGATTTAGTTAAATTATTACAAGATGATAAGAAAGAAGGTGAATAATATGATTATAAGAGCAACATTTAATGATAATGATTTTACACAAATATTGGAAAAATATTTTAAGTATTTTAAATTCCAAAATTATAATTTATATTATAGCAATTGTTCAGATTTATTAGAATTTAAAAACAGGTCAATAGAGAGTGATGATTTACTACATAAAATTATATATGAACCAAATAAAATGACACAACAAGAAATAGATAGATTTATATATATTGTTATAGAAAGTATAAAAGAATTTCTTAAATTAAATTATGCCGGTTATTATGATTATTTAGAAAGTAGAATACAAGTTAAAGTAATAGATACTTGTAGTGATAGTTGGGAAAATGGTGAAGTAGTTTATTATTTTATAAATAAAGAAGTAACTATAATTGCATAATAAATATTAATGAAAGAAGAACTAGATTTAATCTAGTTCTTTTTTATTTGTATTAAAAGTAAAATATTAATAGATATACATATAAAGGAGTAATGGGATTATGATATATGTAAAATTAAATGATGGTAGAACCCAAAATTTAATTCATATTGGTTTGATTAATCTTGATGGTAAGAATATTGTTTATCAATCAGCAAAAGGTAGTTTAAATGAATATAAAGAAACATTTGATACCGAAGATGAGGCAAATGCAAGATATGAAGAATTAAAAGGTCTATTAATTGATTAAACTAAATATTTTTGTATAATTCAAGGGTCCTAGATTATAGGAATGTTATACGGGAGGTGATAAGTATATGTTTATACTATTAAAAACTGGGGCTATGTTGAATTTGTTTTGGTTACAAGATTGTTTTCAAGGCAAACACGAAAAGAACATAGTCATTTTTTATATGGTAAATGGTTCAAAAGTAATTGAAGAATATGCAACTGAAAATGAGGCAAAAGCAAGAGTAGATGAAGTTCATTTTGCTATGGACGAGGCTTCTCTTGGTGATACTAGACCATTAATTGTAGAAGAATTACCTACAACAAATATTTCAGAAAAAAGAACTTATTTAATCAAAGTAAGTGATGACCCACAAGACGGTTATCAAGAATGGAGATATGTTGAAGGTAAATGGGAAATGCAAGGTATATCAAAAGATTATTCTTATTCTAAACAAGATATAGATACTATGCAAAATGCAGACCAACAACAATTTCAAGAAATAGATACAACATTAAATTGGCAAGAATTTTAAAGGGGGTTTATACTATGGTACTTGATTGTGAAAACTATATTACCTATAAAAAAGTAGACCCAGAAGAAATAATAGAAGTTGGAGATATTGTTATGATAGATACTTCATCTGGTTATATAACCAGGGCTGTAAAGGGTAACAAAGATGATTTCCCAATAAATTCAAGAATGGTAGTTGGTGTATGTATAAACTCTAATAATTTAGCTAATCCAAATATTATAATAGATGGTGGACCTTCTAAAACTATGGAAAGATTAGAGGTAAGTTCATTATCTAGTGATACAGATATAATATTATTAGATGGTGGTAATTCAGAACAAAATCCAAGAGAAATAATTGAAGTGGCATATACAGGAGAGTGGCCTGTAAATGTCTGTGGATTTATTGATATTGGAGATAAGTTAAGTATTAGTGACCACGCAGGTAAAGCAAAAGCAATAGACTATTATGATAAGGATTATTTCTTAGTAAGGTCAATAGGTAAAGCAATAAAATATATGAAAAATAAAGAACAAGTAAAAGTTCTATTAGATATTGAGTAAAGGAGGACATTGTGTAATGGAAGAAGAAAAACAAAATTATACAATTATATTACGACACGATACTAGCACTATGTGGTTAGTAAATGACCCAATATTAGCATTAGGTGAGTATGGTGTTGAAGATGATACTCATAAAGTTAAGAGGGGAAATGGAGAAAGTAAATGGTCAGAATTGACTTATGAGGATTTTGGTTTACAGTATATAGTTACATATGCAAATTTAAGTGGTGAAATCACTGACAATGAAGCATTAACTAATATGTTTAATAGTAAACTATCTATTAGTGTATTTGATGACGTAAATGGAAGTGTATTATCTAATTTAAAAGTTAATACAACAGAAGTTGATGGTATTGCACAAGTAGTTAAAACAACTAAAAATATACAAACTGGTACAACTAGTACAAGTAATTTAACTATACAATCAGAAGATAATACTATACAAGGTTATTGGTCTATGGACAAAAATGGTAATAGAATATTAAATGTTATAGCTGTTTGTTCTATTACAGATTATCAACCAAGCCATAGATATTATAAAGACCAATTGTGTTATTATAACAATAAATTATATAGAGCATATAGAGATATTGACGCTGATAAAACATTTAATGAGGGTCAATGGGTATTATTAGCTTCACTTCACGCAAATGATATTAAATATGATAATTTGGTATCAGGATTAGACGCTGATAATGTTAAAAGTGCATTAGATGAATTAAAAAGACGTGATGATAGAAAACTACCTAAATCAACTGAACCTAATAGTGTTTATGGTACAACTGATTTAGGTGAGCAAGTAATGATACCAAAAGATGATTTAAGAAAAGTTGATACAGTTAATCGTAAACAAGCAGACCTTAATAAAAATGTTCAATTAGACGCAAGTGAAATTAATTATAGTGACGCTAATCCTGAATTAGGTTCAATTAGAAAAGTACTTGATAGTAAGGTTGACAAAAATTTTGCAGGTGAAGGTGCTAAAATTGTTAGAGATATAGATATTAATTATAATGAAGATACTGGAACATTAGAATTAGTTGAAGATAAAGTAAATCCTGCAAATGGTGAAAGTGGTAGAGAAGTTAGAGAAATTGATATTGTATCAGAAAAAGAATTAGCAAAGAATGTTAAAACTATAAATGATAGAATAGATACAGAAGTTGAAACATTAAATACAACAATAGATAATACAAAGACAGAAATAAATGAAAGAATAGATACAGAAGTTGAAACATTAAATGGTACAATAGATACTACAAAAACTGAACTAGATGGTAAAATAACTGATTTAACTGAAATAGTGGAAACAAATAAGCAAGACATAAATAATAAAGTAGATACTATTAAAGAAGAAACTGATAAAACAATAGCAGATAATAAAGCAGATATTGAACAAAAATTAGAAACTGCAAAAGCAGAATTAAAACACAACATAGATATAAATGATGGGGAAATTAATGGTAGAGTAACTAATGAGGTAGCAACTCTTAATAATAGAATAGATGAGGAAGTAGCAACTCTTAATAATACTATTAGTTCAAAAGAAACTACAATAAATGAAAGAATTGACACAGAAATTGAAACTTTAAATGAGAGAGTTGATACAGAAGTTGCTAATTTGAATAAGACAATATCTGATAATAAAACTGATATTGAACAAAAATTAAATACTAGTCTTGGTACTAAAATTGATAAAGATATAGCTGATAATATACTTACTGATATTTCAGCGTCACAACAATCACAAGAACCAACATTAAAAATTGTTAGAAAAAATACAAGTAGTAAAGAGGCTATTGTAACACATATTCACTTTAAAGCAGTTGGAAATATTAAAACCTCATATAGTAGTGATGACCATATATTAATTGATAGTACTGAAATAGATAATGTTTTAACAGAACATAATAGAAGATTAGATAATGCAGAGGGTAGATTAAGTGCACACGATACAAATATTGCTGCATTAGAAGAACACGACGTAAATCACGATAAATTATTAGCAACACATTCAGAACAAATTGCAAATCACGAAACTAGAATGGCTAGTTTAGAAACAAGAGCTGATGGTTTTGATACAAGTATTGCTGATTTAGATACTAAAATTGAAAATGAAACTACAAATAGAAAAGTAGCAGACGCTAAATTAGAAACTGACATATCAAGAAATGCTTTAAATATAGAAAATAATACACAAGCAATAAGAGATAATGCTGACAATATTACTGAACTTAATAATTTATTACAACAAAATGTTACAAATTTAACCCAATCAAAAGTAGATAAAACATTTGCAGAAGTAACAAATAATATGATAGTTGGTAATATAGATTATAGTGAACCTACTGGCAATGAATTATTAAAAGTTAATAAAACATTAGTATCACCAGTAGATGGTTCTCATAATGTAACAGGATTTAAAATACTATCTAGTGATAATACAGTAGTTGCAAAACCTATTATGGAAGAAGATGAACTTGTAGGTATTGATATAGCAACAAATCTTGATACTGACGTTAATTATTTTGTAACAAGTGAAATACTAAAAACTACAATACCTAGTGATAATACAGTTACATTATCTAGTCTAACAGCAACTGATAAACAAACAGTTGAGGTTCAAGATATTATCTCTGATAGTGAAGGTACTTGGGCAAGAGTTAAATCAATAGATACAGAAG
This sequence comes from uncultured Bacilli bacterium, assembly GCA_944332505.1. The sequence goes on along the minus strand of CALVKC010000002.1, from coordinate 85,505 downwards.
CTGGTACTTGTGTTGCTGTAACTTTCCATAAACACGCACAAGCTGTATGGGGAACAGTTAAAGGTAATATTGATGACCAACAAGATTTAAAGAGTAAATTTACTGATATTTCAGCAAATATTAAAGAGGTTGCAGATAATAGAATAAAAACAATTACTTTTGCTGATTATAGTGGTGGTAGAAAATATTTAACATTTTTAAAAGATGAACCTAATACCTCATATGCTATTGATATTTATGGAGATACTGCTAGTGGTTTATCTGTTGACTATTCAACACAAGCACTTAATAGCAGACATATGTATTTAAAACTACTTTTAAATATTGAAAATACAGCATTTGACCCACAAGAAAGTGGATTAACAAGTGAATTATTAGCACCAGCAATAAGAGAATTAAAAACATTAAATGATAGTAGTGTTGAAACTTTAAATAATACTATTTCAGAAAAAGAAACAAGTCTAACTGAACTTATTACACAAAAAGAAACAAGTTTGACTGAAAATATTAATAATGTTAATACTACATTAAGTGGTCAAATAACAAATTTAGATAATACTAAACTTACAAAAGTAGATACAGCAAACATATTATATGGTACTAATGAAACTGGTGTTCAAACAACATTTGATATAGCAAAATTTGGTAATGTTGATAGTGTAAATGGAGTTGAAGCAGTAGATAAAAATATTGCTATTACAGCTAATGATATTCCTATGAGTAAATTTGTAGAAGCAACAATTAGTGATAGTATTAATACATTAGGTACAATACAAGAAACAATTTTAGATGAATTACAAACACAATTCCTAGAATATACACCAGATACTGTATTTACAATAGGAACATATGTAAAAACTAAATTTGCAACATTTGTAAGAGATGATGGTATAATGTTAATGGCAAAAGTATTAAAAGCATTTACAGCAGATAATACACACGAAACACCATATGAATGTTTTGAGTATGATATTGAACAAGGTAATTTGAAATTAATTGGAATACCAGAACAAATAGGAAATGATGGTGGTGATACACCAACACCACCTCATACTGGTGACGTTTTAGATAATGTAGTAACATTAGATAATGATTTAGTTGCAGCTGTAAGCCATACAACTGATGGGGGAACTACTGGAATAAAATATATAGATATAACAAATAATTCAAGTGAAAGTATGACAGCATTATCTGATACTTGGGAAATGACAAACAATATAGTAGATACTGGTAGTACAATAACAGCAACAAATAATGATGGTGGATTAGTTTCCACTGAAATTAATAAAGCATATATTACAAGTAATTTTGAAATAAAAACTACAAGTGATTATGGACAAGAAGTAATGACTATATTAAATCAAGTAAATGGTGTAGAAGATGAATATACAGAACTTGGTGGAACAGAACAAGAAATAAGTACAATATTAGATGAAATTACAGGAACAAGTAATTAAAGATTATATTGAAAGGAGTTTTGAACAATGAATATAATTCATAGTAGAGTGAATAAATCAAATTTAGATACTGTACCAGTTGTTGATGGTCAGATAATCTATGTTAAAGATACACACGAATTATTCTTTGATATTGGTAGTACAAGAACAAAAGCCTCAGATATAATCTTTGTAGAAACATTAGAGGAGAGAAATACACTATCAATAAAGTTACAAAATAAAATATATTGTGTATTAGAAACAAATAGATTATATAGATATAATGGTACAGATTGGTTAGACTTATCAGGAGTTGAAAAAACATATGTAGATAATCAAGATACAGCAACATTAAATAATGCTAAAACATATACTGACAATGCAATAGCAAATTATGTACCATTACGTAGTTTTCCTGAAAGTATAAAAGTAGATGGTACCACACAAGAGTTTTTTGAGAGTATAAAAGCACTAAACTTACCAGTTGGTTCAATGCTATTGGGTTTAGTTAAATTAACAGATTTACCAGATGAAAATTTAAAGCAAGTTGAAGTACAAGTAGAAATATATAAAAATAATGTATTATATTGTACTATGAGAAGTGCTGATACTTCACCATATGTATGGACTTGCAATAGTTTTAAATATTTAGGTTGGCAACCATTTGGTACTGCAAGTGCAGAAACAACAGCATTTGATAGTACTGGTACAGATTTAGTTGCTACAAATGTAGATGAGGCCATTAAGGCACTATATACAAAAATAACAGAATTAACTGGTCAAGTTGGAAACATTAGTGTGGCATTAGATGAGATAAATGGTGAAATAATAACAGAATAAATATAATTATATGTAAGTGGCTAGTTTATATATCTAGCCACTTTTATATTTTTCAAGTAAAATAATAGTAGGAGGTATTTTATTATGGAAAAAGAACAAAAAGAATTACCTACAATATATAATTTAAACTTAATTGTGAAGGAATTTGAAAAAGTATCTAAACAAAAATCAGTACAAGATGATATATTTAAAACTGATTATATGTTTGGTAATATAGATGAAGCTACTTTATTAGATTTTGGTTTTAAGTTTATATCATTGTCTAATAAGTCGGGATTTGATACACCTATTTATAGAATGGGTAATATTGAAGCTGTATTTGTGGGTCAAATATTGCATATGTATGAAATTACAATATAAGGGGTTAAAATATGTCATATGGTAGAATTTTAGAAACAGGACATTATATATGGCCTGATGAAAATGGTATTCATTTTGATGATGAGTATATTCCAAATGAAACAATAAATGTATTTTTAGCAAAATTATATGATTTTAGAAAAGATGAATTTTATAATAGATTAGATATGGGTAGAAAAGCTATTCAAATAAACAAAATAGATTTAGGTGATAATGATGAAAAATAATTATAAAAAGTATGATATAGATGAACCTATACATATAGGAGATTTAATTACTTATTGGCCTGAAACAGATAAAGTAACAAGAGCATATATTGATAATTGGCATAATGCAGATAAGAATAAAGTTTTGGGTATTTGTACTCATATTTATGATAACACTATAACCGTAGTAAGTACTGGAATAGTAGACGTCAATGTTACAGGATTAATTTGTTTAGGTGATAAATTAACAGTTAGTGACCAAAAAGGTATTGCAAAAGCAATTAAATACGACCAAGATGAAACAAAATTTAGATATAGACATATTGGAAAAGTTATTGGTTTATACAATTCATATAATGTTGTAAAGGTATTGTTAGACATTGAATAATAGAAAGGAGATTATATGGGACTTTTAAATAGGCAAGACGCAAAAATATTTAGAAGATATTTTAGTGAAATGGTTAAGTTAATAGGTCAAAGTGTTGGTTATCAATATGTATTAAAACAAGAATTATCAATTCATAGTGAAGATAATAGTAAACTATCAGCACCTGTAAGAATTGATATATTATTTGATGAAAATCCACAAGTTGATACATTAACTAGATTAGGTTGGGTTTCTGAAATAAATGGTCAAAAACCCATAGTTATAAATATGCCATATAATACACCTAATTTAACTGTAAATGCCAGAGTTATTGTAGAAAGTGTTGATGGTACACCAAGACCAAGAGTATTTAGAATAACAAAAATTGTAAGTGATTTAGAATTTCCAGACGCATATACCTGTGCAATGGTACCAGTATTTGACCAATATATACAAAAAAATCAATATACACTTGTAAATCACGAAAAAATAAATCAAGATGAAAGTGATAGAACTTCAAAAGACCAACCATATAAATATATAACTGATGAGCATAATATAGATAATACACCAAAAGAAAATATTGAGTATGAAAATAAATACACTTTCTTAAATGATAAACAAAGTCCATATAGTGGGTAAATGCTTATGAATATAATTCAATTTCAGTTTACAAATACAACTGATGATGAACAAGATTTAATACCAAGTTTTTGTAATTGGTTGGGTTCAATATTATATAGTAATATTGATACAAAAATAAATAGACGAAAAATAGATTTAAGATTAAATTACATTATAAATGAAGCACAATGGATTAATTGGACAAATGATAAATATAATTTAACTGTGTCAGAAATAATGTATGCTATTCAAGATAGTATTACATATAAACAATATAAAGATAATATTTGGAAAATAGTTATTAATCCAAATATATTAATACCACACTCATACACGTCAATAGATAGATTAGTGAGATTTCTTAATTATGGAGATAATATTCAAAGAGCTACTGGAATATTTACTAATTTAGAGCGTGAATATAATTTTAATAAACTAAATACTTTATGGAATATGTTTATTTTAAGAAATTTAGGTGGTATGTCTAATGCAAAAATAATAACAAGGTAGGGGGTAGAATATGTCAGACAGTGCAAATAAACGTGAATATGTAGAACAACACATAAAGGAAGCTGACGCTGGTGTTTATGCTTATGATAAATCACTAGTTGAAGATTTAAGAGCAAGATTTAGTTCATCGCCAGTAGAAAGTCAAGTAAATAAAAATGTTCAAATTGGTCCAACTGACCAGATATTTAATATTATAGGTTCATTAGAACAAGATAATATTATAATGCCATTTATAAGTTTGGAAAGACTAGACTGGCAATTAAATTTGGACAGACAAGGCTTTCAAACTTTTGTTGGTGATGAAGTATATACTAGATTAGATAGTCAAAACCTACCAGTAGAAGTTAGGGCACAGGCAATACCAATAACAATCAATTATCGATTAAGTGTTTGGAGTAAAGATAGGATTACAAATGACGCACTATGTAGAGAAATATTATTTTATTATCATTTAAGACCATCTTTAATGGTATATGTAGGTCACGGAATTAATATGGCACATAAATTTAATATATATTTTAATAGTGGAATTGAAGATAATAGTGATATAGCAAGTCATAGTACCAGAGGAACATATTTTAGACAAGATATGACATTATATACAGATGACGCATATTTATGGAGAGCTAATTGGCAAAATAAAGTTGCTATTACACCTGACTTGACATTCAATTATGGAATAGAAGGTTCAGGTATGCAAGTATCACATAGTGATATTAAAAATATAGATAAATTAAACTAAAAATAGAAAGGAGTTTTATTATGTTTAAAGTATTAAATATTTCAGACAGAAATTTAGTAGTTGGAGGATTTAGATTAGCACCATTAGAATTTCATATATTTGATGATAGAGTTATTAGTAGTTCAACCAGAGCAAAAATAAATTCTTTGTCAAATTTAGGTTTAATTAAAGTTTTAGCAGTTGAAATACAAAGTCAACCAACAAAGGTTGAAATAGTATCTAAAAAATCTAATAAGAAATCTAAATAACCTATACAAAAGTTTAAATATATGATATAATTATTATGTTTGGAGGAGATATAAAATGGATTTAGAAAGATTAAAAGAAATTATAGAAGAAGAGGGTTGGACCATTGAAGAAGTTTCATTTGGTGGTGGTGATACAGGCCTTGAATTATTCAAATATAGTCCAGCAGGAGAAGATTTTAGTTTTGTAGTAAATAATGCAACTGACCCACAAAAAATAATTGCTGATATATATTCATATGAAGATGAATATGACCCAAATGAACATATGGCTATATGGGTAGAAAGTGCAGGCACAAATGGTACACCAGATTTAATGACATTGGCAGAGGACGCAAGAGATATTGGAAAAATGATAGAAGAATTAGCTGACGCAATAAGAGCAGAACAAAATAAGCCTATTAGTGAATTAATAGATGATGACAATAAAGTTAAAGAAATTAAAGATAATAAACAATGTGAATGTCCACAATGTGGAGAAATATTTAATGAAAATGATATAATCATAGTTGATGAACAAGATTTAGATATTGAGGAAAATACTGGTAAACAATATTTTGAATGTCCTGAATGTGGTTATAGAGATATAAAAAAATCATTCACATTAAAAGAAGCTAAATTACAAGAAGATGATGAAGATAAAGAATTAGAAAAAATAGATGAAGAAGAAAATGAAGCACTTGATGAACTAATTGAGGAATGGGAAGATAAAAATCCATTATATGAAAGAGTTATTAGTGAAATTGTTGATGATAGTGAAAACTATGATGGAACTAAATTGGAAAGAATAAAACTAAGATTAGATGATATATCTCACGGATTAGTTACTGGAGTAGTATCATCATTGGTATATTATTCAGATACAGTTGAATTTTTTGAAAAATATTATGATGAAATATATGATTATATTGATTATTTAGCAGAAGCTGGTCTTGAACCATTAGAAGCTATTAAAAATAATGAAACAGAAACAGAAATATTAATGGGTACAGATACTGTTAAAAATAGAATTGTCTGGATGGTGTACGAAGAAATTGCCTATGAATTTGGCAATGCAATAGAAGAATTATAATGGAGGTATATAATGAGTAGTCAACCTTTTGATAGTTATAAAAATAAAGGTGTTGAATATGATTATATACTACAAGCTAGTGTTAAACTAAAAGAATTTAATGATGATAGTAAGGCACAATTATCAAGTCTATTAACTAATGAAGATTTTTTAGGAATATACTTTACTCAAATAGCATTGGGTAGAGTATATTCTAAATATGAATATCTAAATGATAAATTGCATTTTACATTTGGAATTTCATTAGTTGACGCACCAGAAAAAGTAACGTCAAAAGACCTAATAGATGATATTAAAGAATTTATATTGTCATTAAATAAAAATATCATACAGACACCAAAGTTAAAAATAAAGGAAGGTGATATTAAAGTGGAAATATTATCAGAAAATAAAGCAATAATAGATAATATAGATAAACGATTAGTAAATGAAGGTACTATATCATTTACTAATGGTAATAATGTGCAATCATTAGTATTAACTAGTGATGGTATTGTAGAAAAATATGTTAATAATACCTTAAATAATACAATGCCATTTTCTAAATTAGGTGTTATTAGAGAGTGTAAAAGTTTAATAGCAAATGGGTATTCATTAACATTAAAAACAGAAGCAGAAATACAAAATAATAATAGTGATACCTCAAATGTTTTAGATAATCCTGAACAAACTAAACAAGAATTACAACAAGATATAAAAGATATTGATGAAATTCAAGATTTAAAAGATGAATTGGAAGATAAACTAGATACATTATATGAAGAAGTAGATAGTAAAAATTATGTTGTTGCTATTTATACTAAAATTGGTAATGATTATAAACCAGACGTATTAATATCTGGTTTGGAAAATTCAAATAATGGTAATGTATATGTAGTTGCAGATGATATAGAAAGTGCTGCACACTATACACAAGAAATGGCAGAAAGTATAGCACAAAATTTTATAGATGAAACTGTAACTAATGATACACCACAATTTATTGCAAAAGCAATAAGTGTTGATGATTTAGATAGTTTAGAAGGTTTATATGAGAATAGGGTATATGGTATTCAAGAAAATAACAATATTAATGATTTCCCTAGTAATGAATTTACACAAGAAGTAAAAACTGCTAATCAGTTAAGTGCTTTGACATTAGAAAAAGATTTAAGTTTAGAACAAATAAATTGGTTACAAGAACATATAGGTAATATCTATGAAATAGAAGATGGTTTAAGAAATTTTGCAGCTGAAATAAATCGTATTACAGAACCCATTATAAGTTTAGATGATTATTTTAATAAATTATATAATATGTTGAAGGGAGAATAGTAATGGAAGATAAAAGAGTATTAAAAAGAGAAGGTCGTAGTCTAACTATTGATAAAGAAACATTAGATGACCAAAAAATACTTGAAGTTGGAACAAATATACCTGATAATGCAAAAGTAGATAAAGATGATAAAACTACATTTGAAGATTATAAGGTATTATATAAAGGTGCTATTGATGATAAATGTATAGCAACATATGGTACTTGTGATGATACTAAATTATGGGAAGATATTGCAAAAGAAATGTTTTTAAAATCATCATTGTATGTACCAAATGAAGAAACAAAATCAAGTGGTGATTTAGTTAAAAAAGAAAGTAAGCGTATTATAAAACATAATAAAAAAGTTGAAAATAAAAATAGTAAAACATTTAAAGTTAAAGTAAATACACCTTTTGGTGAAATGGAATTTGACCAAAAATCAGATAGTCAAGAAAATGCAAATAAAGAAGTTTTAGATAAAGTTAAAAGTGCATTTAGAGCAGAATATCAAAATAAAGTATCTTTAATAGAAAGTAAACTAATTGAAACAAATGGTGTTGAAGAATACAATGAAAATAAATCTGATGAATTAGATAAAGTAAAGGAGTGTCCCAAGCAACACTAAAAATCTAACTGAAAGTATAGAAGTACATAATGAACTTAATCCAAAGTTATGGGAAAATGAAACATTAAAACCAGAAGTAGCACAAAAATTAAAGGACATTGCTGATGAGTTTTTAAAATATATTGAAATACCATTAAATATTGTTGATATAGAAATTGTAGGTTCAAATGCTAGTTATAATTATAATGAAAATTCAGATATTGATTTACATATAATTGTTAATAGTGAAATAACTTTTGTTGAACCAACAATATTACGTATGCTATATAATTCAAAGAAAAATTCATTTAATGATAATTATGATTTATCTATTGAGGGTATTCCAGTAGAATTATATATTGAAGATATAAATGATGGTAATGCAACAAATGGTAGATATAGTTTAAGTAATGATAATTGGGTAATGTTCCCAGAACCTATAACATATGACATTCCTGATATATCAGAAGAATTAACTAAATATGAAAATATGTGTAATGAGGCTATAATGTCTGATGACCCACAACACATACTAGATTTAGTTAATGAAATTTATATGATGAGAAAATTAGGATTAGCACAAGATGGAGAAGCAAGTGTTGGAAATTTGGTATTTAAAGAACTAAGAAATCAAGAGATGATACCAAAATTAAAAGATAGATACTATGAATTAAGAAGTGCCGAATTAAGTGAAAATAAAAATTTAATAGAAAATAATATTTTAAAAAATATGAGTAGTACTACAATATCAAGTAAAATAGATGATTTAGTAGATAGATATAATAGAAATGGTTTAGATAAATGGAGCTTAGTAATGCTATTAGGTTATATGCAACAAGCTATTCAAGATAATTCATATAATGGAACAAAATTAGATAATATTATAAAAGATTATGAAAAATTTGATAAAGAATATTTTGATATGATTAAAAATAAAAAAGAAGAAACAACTAAAAAAGAAGAAGCAAGTTTATCTAGGTTGTATCAACATACAAAAAATAAAGATACATTTGCTGTAATTGGTAGTCAAGATAAAGATAGCAAAAAAAGTAGATTTAGTGAACTAAAATCATTAGTTAGTAAACTAAGAGAAAAAGTATCTAATATTGGATTTAATTATCTTGAAGGTACATATACATATGAAAATGGAGAACAGGGTATTGAAGATAGTTTAATTATATATAATATACCAAAACAAAATGCACTAGATATAGCCAAACAATTAAATCAAGAAAGTATTATATGGAAAGATGATAACTATTTTGGATTTTTAGACACTAATGGTAATGAAGAAGGAACTTTTAATAAAGGTTCTATGACATTTGATGACCAAATAACTAATATGTTTGGTTCAAGACTTAAAAGTGGTAATGGTTATAAACCAGCATTTGCATTTGAATGTAAATTGATAGAAACTGATAATAGTGGTAGTACATTTAGTAAACAACATAATGCTAAAATAAAAAAATACCCAGTATGTAATATAAAATTAGAAACTAAATCTGAAAATGATGAAAATACAATATTTTGGGAATTAGTAGATAAATTAAAAGGTGGTAATGAAGATAGCATAGACAGTGTTGATATTACTAATTTCATTGTAGAAAATGATATATTAGCATATAAATCTAATATATCAAATAGTTTAAAAAATCAAGGTGTAACAAAAGCATATGATATAATTATTGATGGTGACTATACAGGTTACATTGGCTATAATCAAGATGGTTGGTTTGGATTACAAAGAACAAAATAATGTAAAAAATATTTACACATTTGGAAATTTATGGTACAATAAAATCACTATGTAAAACAAAGAGGTGATATTATGGAAAACAGTGTAACTTTTGAATTAAGTCAAGACTTTGAACAAAAAGTGTTTAACTTTATGGTAGAAATGCTTAAAAACTATGATGACAAAACAGAAACAGCTACATATGTAATTAGTCAAATTGGTGCTGCATTAGAGAAAATAACAGATGAAACATATAATCCACAAAATTTAACTATTGAAGATTATTTAGAAGATTTAAGTCAAAACTAAATTAATATATAATGGGAGAACACTATATGTGTTCTCTCTATTTTTATAGTAAAATATTAATAGATATTATTGAAAGGAGTATATAAATATGAAAAATATTACAGAAATATATAATAAACTATCTAATCTACAAGAAGATGATGAAAATAATACAAATCAAGAAGTAATGTTATTTATGAATACTTGGGGAAATTATAATATTAATGGTGCAGATATAGATAATATAAATGGTGGTTGGAAAACACCAGATGAGGCCCTTAATTGGTATAATGAAATGAATGATAAAGGTGAGGAACCTTTTATAAATGATATAGATGATAATGTAGGTTTGCCTTTTGAAGTTAATGAATATAGTGACGTACCAGAAGTAGTTGAAGAAATAAATAAGTATCTTGAACTAGATGAATATGATAGAAAAGTTATAGGTGCATTAATAGAAAATGATAGTTCCTTATCTTTTGATGAAGCTAATAGCATATTTGAAGGTGGTGACTATGTTTTTTATGAGGACGTTAATAATGATTATGATTTAGGTTATGCAGAAGTTGAAAGTTGTGGTAGTATAATTGACGCTGTTGGGGAAGATAGAATAGAAAACTATATCAATGAAGATGATATATTTGAAAGTTGGGAAGCAGATTTAAGAGATGAATTTGCTAGTGATAATGGCATAGACATAGATGATATAGATGATGATGAATTTGAAGAATATGCGTATAGTGTTATTAGAGAAAATATAGTTAATGCTATTGCAGATAATAATATGGATTTTCTATCTGATTGGTTTGATTATGAGGCATATGGTAGAGATTTATCATTTGATTTTAATTACACTAGTTATGGTGCAATATATGTATATTAAAGGAGTGGAAAATTATGAATAATAGACGAGTATTAGGTGAGAGAAAAAATATTTTACAAGAAAGAAAAAAATATTGGCCACCAGTATGGCATACATATGAAGTAGATGGTCAAGAATATAATTTTAGGTGTCAATATTATGAAGTAAGTGGTTCAAATCAAGCAAGTTTATGGGGTCACGAGGTAGATTTCAAAATTGATTATCAAACAGTAAGTTCAGCTAAATGTAGTTATTATAATAGAACTTGGGAAACTTGGGAATTTCAAACTTGTATGTTAAATGCTTTAAGTAATTATATGAAAAGTATAGAAAATACTATATATGACAATGGTCGTCAAACATATAGTTTAAGAAATTTAAGTAAAGATAAAAAAGATAAATTATTAGATGAAAGTAATGAATATAAATCACTACAAAAATTATATAATATGATTGCTAATGGTGACAAAGGTAAAGTAGAAGAAAGTAAAACAAGAAAAGATATAGATAAAAAATTAAATGAAACACTTTACATAGATAAAAGTAATGATTATATAATAAAAGACGAAATTACTAGTGACTTATATGAAGAAATTAATGAACAACTAATGTTTAGTATTGTTGGCAAAATTATGGACAAATATGGGGCACAATCAGGAGATATAACACCTGAACAATCTTTAAGGTCTGATGAACTCGTTAAAGAATTATCTGAATTATATGCAACAATTGTAATGCAAAATATGAAAGAAGAATAATATATAATACTTAACAAACCAATAATTTTGTTGGTTTGTTTTTATTTATGTAAAATATTATTAGAATATTAGAGATACCATAGTTTTAAAAATAATTATAGTAAAATATTATTAGAGTGATATAGTTCACTTTTATTATGATAGAAGAAAGGAAGTATATTCATATGGGAAAAGCAACAATTTTAGAAGCACAAAATTCACAAACAGTATATGAAGAAGGTAAAAGTAATAATGGCATATTAGGTCATTTAAAAGGAATATTTGCAGACTATAAAAATGGTACTAGAAATAGTGATAGATTATATACAGAAGAATTGTGGGACAATAGAGTATTTGGTTCAGAGGACGTTATGGAAGCACTAGAAACTAAAACTCTTTTTGGTGAATTAGACCACCCAGAAGGTGACCGTTGTGAAACATTAGCAAAAAATGCAGCTATATCTATCACAAAATTAGAGAAAAAACCAGATGAAGGTGTTATTTATGGTGAAGCTGAAATTTTAGATACACCAACTGGACGTATTGTAAAAGCATTGGCTGATAGTGGTGCTAAATTAGGAATATCATCAAGAGGTATGGGTGAAGAAGTTTATGTAGATGGACAAAATATTATAGACCCTGATACTTATGATTTTATTACATTTGACGTAGTTGTTACACCAGCAAATACAAAGGCAAGAGTATCATTAACAGAAAGTAAACAATTTAATAAATTAACTGAAAGTTTCAAAAAAGAAATTTCTGAAAGTGAAACAGAAAATCAATTAAACCAATTAAAAACAGTTATTGAAACAATAAATATTAATAATAAAGATGAATTAATAAATTTAATTGAAAGTAAATTAGATACATTTGCAAAACCAGTATCAAATAAATTAACAGAAGCAAATAGACAATTAGCATTAGATTTATTACAAGAAAAATATGATACATTAAAAATGCAACTAGATGAAAGTTTATCTGCTAATGAGAGTTTGTCTGCTGAAAATGCAAAATTAATTGAAACAAAAACATTTTTAGAAAGTTCAAGAGATATGCTACAAACTAAATTAAAAGAAAGTTTAGATACAAATAAATCTTTAAATTCTAAATTAGAAGAAAGTAATACTACAATAAAAGAATTAACTAATCAACGTTTAGATGAAAGTGCTAAAAATAAAGAAATAATGTTAAGAAATAGACAAGTAGCAAACAAAAAAGTAGAAAATGTAAAAAATCAATTAAAAGAAAAAATTAATAAACTAGAAGAAAGCAACATACAAAAAGATTTAGAAATTAAAAAATTACAAGAAGCAAAAACACAAAGTGATGAAAAAGTTAATGAGTATAGTAAAATATTAGTAGAAAATAAAAAACTTTTAAAAAGAGTAAAAGATTTAGAAGCAAATGAATTAAATACTAAAAATAAAATACAAGAAAGTAAAATATTAGAAAATAAAAAAGTTCTTTCACTAGAAAATAGAATAAAAGAACTTGAAAATACAAATAATAAATTACAAGAAACACAAGATAGATTTTCAAAATTAGCATTTAATCCAGTTGGAACTGTAAAAGCAGTTGCTGAAAATATAAATTCTGGTGAATATGACCAAGATGATATTGATTTATATAATGCTTTAACTAATCAATAAAAAAAATATTAATTTTAAAAATAGTTTGTGTAAAATATTATTGTAGAACATAAAAAGTTAATTTTTAAAATAACTTGTGTAAAATATTATTAGATAATAATTTATGAACACCACTTCTAAAAGATATTTGTAGTGCATAGTAGTAAATAGTTATATATTAAGTCTTTAAAGATATTATTGACAACTAGGGAGTTAGTATAAAACCAAAACAATTTTATGTATAAAAATAAAAATTTAAAATAGATACAAATTATAGTATCAATAGTAAATTATAATTTTAGAAGGAGTGAATTAAAATGGCTGGAATTACAAGAGAAGCATTAAACAAACAAATTGCAGCAAATCCAGTAGCACAAAAATATGCTAAAAGAATTTCTCTTTTAGAAAGTGCTAGAAAAGCTGTTGGTGCAAAACCAATGAGCACATTTGATAAATATTATGCTGGACAATTATTTGAAAATTTAAGTAAAGGAAACCTATACGAAGGTTATACACAACCATCAAATGTAGGTAACTTTAAAAGAGATACTTTCAATATAGTAAGTATTGCTATTCAAAATACTATATTACCTGAAATAGTATCAGTACAACCAATGACTACTGCTGCTCAATTACTACCAATCTTAGAGTTCAGATATGGAACAGGTAAAGGTGAAGTAGAAGCAGGTGACTTAATATTAGACGCAACTGGAAAAGGTAAAACAAATAAGAACTATGACAGTAGAGTTATAGAAAATGCAAAATTTGGTGCAGTTCAAACTTATTTAACACCTTTCACACCAGTTGACGCAGGTTCTGTAAAAGTAGTTGATGGTGCAACTGTTATAACAGATAATGGTGATGGAACACTATCTGATGGTGGTACAATTAACTATGCAACAGGTGAAATTAGATTAAATGCTGCTGCAAGTGCAGAAGCAACAATTTCTTATACATATAACAATGCAACAGTACCAAACTATCTATACCCAGAATTAGATGGTCACAACAAACAACAAGTAGGTGACGTAACATTAGGAATTAATCCAGTGTTAGTAGAAGCTTACGAACACAAATTAAGAGCAGTTTATGCTTTAACAGCTGCTTATAGAATTAACAAAGAATATGGTGTAAATATGCCATTAGAATTTGAAAAACAAGTAGCTAATGAAATGAACAAAGAGAGAGAAAGAGTTGTAATGTCTGACTTATTCCAAGGTGCAGACGGTGGAAACGCTGTTGTATGGTCAGCTACACCAAGACCAGGTGTATCAGACGCTGAACACGTTGAAAGTTTACCAATAGCTATCAACTTAGCAGCTTCTGAAATCTACACAAAAAATGGTGGTAACCTAACACCTAACTTCATCGTAGCTGGTTCAAATGTTGTTGCTTATTTAAGTAAAACAAAGAACTTTGAAGCTAATGAAGCTCCAAAGAACGGTGGTTCATTTATGGCTGGTAAATTAGGAACATTAACTGTTTACCAAACACCAGCAATAGGAACAAATGATTTCTTCTTAGGTGGAATTGGAAATGACTTCTGGCAAGCTGGTTACGTTTTAGGGGATTATATGCCTATAACTTACACTACACCAGTTACACTTGCTGATTTCACAACACAACAAGGTTATGTAAGTATCTATGGTACAAAGATGGTAAATCCACAACTTTATATCAGAGGAAGAATTACAGTTTAATCAAGTGTTTAAAAGAAATTTATATAAACAAAGAGATACAGAAATGTATCTCTTTCTTTAATATATAAAAACTCTTTACATATTTTAGAATATATGCTATAATTAATATATGAAGTATTGTAATTGGGGGTATTTATATGCCAGATATAAAAACATATAGAAAACAATATTGGGAAAATAACAAAGAAATACTTAAAGCAAAACATAGAGAACGATATTATAAAGATTTAGATTTGACACATAAAAAACATAGAGAATATAATAAAAAATATTATAGGAAAAATAAAGATAAAATAAAAGAAAAACAACGTAGGGCTTATTATGAAAATGTTGGGAAGTCAAGACAAAGAGTTCATCAATACTATGTAAGAACTATGGTACAACAAAGTATTAAAAAAGCTAAATATGGTAGTGATATAGCACAAACTCAAAATGGTCTTACATTTATAAGTAGAAGTGAAAAGGCTAGAAAGTCTAGTCCATTGATTGCTGCATTACCAAAACCCATTGATAGTAATGATACAAGTAGATATAAAGGTGTATGTCAAGAAAAGTCCGGAAAATGGAGAGCATATCTTAATGTCAATGGTAAGAAATATAGAAAAACATTTAAGACAGAAGATGAGGCTATTAAATATAGATTATATTTAGAAGATAAATATTTTACAGCTGAACAAAAAAGAATTAAGGAAAAATATAGAAAAGATTAGATTAAATATCTAATCTTTGGTTAGTAAAATATTATTAGTGAGAGAGTTGATAAACACGAGGGTGTAGATGAACATAGTATATAATAAATTTACTTTTAGAGGGGATTAGTATGGAACATATAAATAGAACTAATTTTAAATGGAATGATAATATGCAAGAAGATAAACCAATATTTTTAGAAAATGTAAAAGAACAAATATTAAATGGTAATGAACAGTATAGAGATTTATATATAAATGACACATATGCTTTTCTAGCACCTGACAATTATGGTGCTGATAGTGTAGAAGAAATAGAAATTAGTGAACAAACTCAATTACAACAAGCTGCAAAAGAATTTGATAAAATATGTAATACTATAAGAGATAATTTTGTATGGGCGTGTCAAGAAACAAATCAATTAAATTTAGTGTATAAAACAACAGGTTGGAGAGTTAGAGATTTTATATCAGAGGCTTGGTATCAGTCTGAACAATTTGATAGAGATACAAATCATAGAGCATTTGCAATGTGGAGAAGAGTTGTTATTAAAGGACAACAAATTTTATTAGATGATATGGTGTGTGTAGAAGAACATAATTCAAAATATGATAAATTAAATTAAAAAGATAGACTTTTATTAGTCTATCTTTTTTAATATATCAAATATTGTTTTACTTGGTTTTATTGCCATATCTGAATTAGTAACTAAATTACTAATTTCTTTTCCAAACCACTTTGGTAATTCAATACTATTTGCTTGATTTTCATCTTTAAATTCTATTTCAGCAAAAACAAGTCCACCATATATTCCACCAAATATATCTAATTCAATAGTTAAATCATCTATATATGGAATAAAATATCTTTTTTTCACAATACTATTATATTTAGGATTTGTGTATAAAGTAGTGTAAGTTAATTCATCTATTTCATTTTCTATTTCATTAACTGATATTCCCTTTTTACCAGTTTTTATTGTATAGTAATATGTATCTGTGTCATCTAGCATTACTTTTCTTTTTCTAATTGCAGTTAGTTTATCTACATATAAATAATCTTGTCTAATTGTTTTACATTTATATTTATCTAAATCTAGTTCTATTTTAAATAAATCTGGTACTAAAAATTTTCTTTCTATTTCCATATACATTATCTCCTTTATATAAATTAGAGGGGAGTTTTTATTTAAGATACTCCCCCAGAAACTTAGCCATATCAGTTTACAGCAAATCTTTGAAGAACTCAAAAGTGTGGTAGCGAGAAATATTGTGGATTACTGGTTTGGGTAGTAACAGTGTGTCATTGATAATACCCATAGAGTACAGTAATTCCATTTCAGTCACCATACTTTCAATGTCAGCGTCAGGTGAATGAACCTCATTTGTGAAAAACAGCATATAGGTGCCGTCCTCATTAAATCTGCCCTTAGGCACATTATTGCCATCTGCGTCTTTGATTACAATTTGCTGGTGTTCATTCTTTTGACCAATCAGCGAAGTGTTGAACGCATAGGCAATATAAGGTAGGTCATATTTTGTCCGCAACATTTGTTTCAGCCCAACTACCTGAATACAGAAATTTTCATAGGTAATGTTGTGCTTACCCACAATGAGTAACACAGCATAGTTACCATAGAAATCCTTGTACATACGAGATATAGGAATTATATATCTCATAGCAGTAGGCTGGTTCTGGTGCAGTGCCATATTGACAGTATCATAGTCAAAGATAGCATATTGCGCCAAAATCTCAAAGTTGCTCATTTCAATTTGCTTTATCATCTCCTTATAGTGCTGTACTGCATTGGGTTTAAAAATCAGATAACTGACTTTTAAGTCCTGAAAAGATAAAGTGTCTCGTTTCCGAACAGTGTCAATAATACTAGCTGAGTTCATATGGATTACTCCTTTCTGATATGCGGTTACAGGTCTAACAGTTCATTGTCATATTCGGTGACATAGTAGAAACGTCCTTTGGCATTTTCGCCCAAAGGGTACTTGACACCAATTCTGGCAATGTGCATACCATTCATTGTGCAGAATGGTATAGCATTGGCGTGCTTGTGAATAAGGGTTTCCAACATTTCTTCCCGTTTCGGTTCATCAATATTAGGAAATGCCTCACCAAGCAACTTGCGCATAGTGGTAATATCTTCGTTAGTGAACATAACCAATACCTCCTTGTAATTGCTATATGTTTCTTATTAACGGGTAACCTGCAAATATTTTATCATAAATTTAAAGAATTGTAAAGTATTTTTATAAATTATGTTACTTTTATAGAAAAATAAAAAATATTATGATATAATCAAATTGGAGGGTATGATTATGAAATTTAAAACAGTTAAATTAGAATGGAATGTATTATATTATGATAGTAATATAAAACAAGTAAAAAATTATAATGTATTAAATGATGAAATTAAAGAAAGAATTTATAAAAAAATTAAAACAGGTAAAATTAAAAATTATGAAGAATTAAAACAAGATATTGATAGTTGGGCACACTATCATTACTGGTCAAAAACTGAATGTGAAATGGCTATTGGTGGATTACATTGTAATTACCTAGATGATTTTGAGAAAATAGATATGTATAGACAGATAGAAATGAATTTAGATAGAATATTAGAATACATTATAAATACTATGCAAATAAGTTTTGAATAATTTAATATAAAGGAGATAATTAAAAATGAATATATTATTTGTAGGTGATATTCATAATCATAGTTATATGTTTGATGATATTAAAAAATTAGATGAACAGTATAATTTTGATAGAATTATATGTCTAGGTGACTATGTTGATGATTGGTTGACTGATAATCATCAGTCACTTGAAACACTAAATAAACTTATAGAATTAAAAAAATCAAATCCTATGAAATATACATTTTTGGTTGGAAATCACGAAAATTCTTATTTAGGATTTCCTTGTAGTGGACACCAATATGTATTAGATGATATTATGGAAAGAATATTAACAGAAAATATTGAATTATTTGATTTATATACAAGCGTTAGTATAGATAATAAAGAATTTATTTGTACTCATTCGGGTATATGTAATGATTTTGTTACTAATCAATTAATAGCAAATGAAAAAACTTGGAGACAAGCATTAATTGATATGAATAATAATAAATTGCAAAGTTTACCAATACTCAACCTATGTAGTTATTTACGTGGTGGTAGTAATGAGTATAGTTCATTTATTTGGACCGATAAGAGAGAACATTTATATAATAATATGGTGAAACCACCTATAATACCTTATCAGATAATGGGACATACACCAGTAAAAGAAATAATCTATGATAAAGATGATTTGCATACATTTATTTTCATAGATACACATTCCACATATAGAGATGGTTCTGAATATGGGAATAAATCATACTTAATTTGGAATGAAAATCAATTTAAACAAGTTTTACACAAAGAGTTATAATTTTATTAATTATAGCTCTTATTTTTGCTTAAATTTGATAATAGTTTAATAAATGAAAAATAAAAACTCTTTACAAAAGTTAAAAAATATGGTATAATATATAGAGAGGTCTTGCAAAAGAGGTAAGTATAATGGTTTATATAATATAAAAGAAATAAACAAAATTTAAAGAAAGGAGATAGCTATGTTATTAAGAGATAAAGTATTAAAATATCTACCTAAAAAATATTATGACAGATTTGGAGACATAGAAGCAGCAGATGATTTAATTGATAATTGTATTTATATAGTATATACTTCAAATGAATATATATTTGAAGATGGTGGAAATAGTTTGCCTTGTAGGTCAATTAAAGAGGCTATTGATTTTATAAAATATAGTACAATAAAAAGAGCATAATTAAATTATGCTCTTAATTTATTAAAATAGTTTTTTAACAAATTTTCTAATTGGTAAATTAGGGTCTGGTCTAAATAAACTATTTAGTATAGCTTCTAATACATTTACAACAATAGAATTTCCTGCTTGTTTATATAACTGTGCATTTGAATTAACTTTTTCTGCTTTTTCAAAATCTTCATCATCAAATCCCATTAGACGCCAACATTCTTTTGGTGTTAATTTTCTAATTCTTAGACCATAATTGTGCATAGGTATATTTCCACCACCCATACCCATACCAGCAGTAAGTGTAGGTACAATACCTTCTTCTGATTTAGCACTATTATCACGTTTAGAACCGATAATTACACCACTATTTTCCTTAGTAATAAAACTTTGAACTGTTGTACCATTAATTGTTGGACATTCATTATGTACTCTTGGACCTTTATTATAACCATTAGGAAAACTAATATCTGCAATTTGACCTTCTTCAAACTTATCAACAATATCACTATTAATGTATCTTTTTACATTACCATCTTCTGTTATCATTTTACTATCAGTTTCTGTAAATGCTGATTTGGTTTCAACTGCTACACCTAATTCATCTGGTCTAGTAGTTATAGTTGGGGCCATATTTTTACTCATAACTATATCATTTTGATTTTGTAAACTTTCAAATCTATGTTCTGTATAACCGTGATTTATAACGTCATAAGGTTCTACTAAATTGTTTTTAACCATATAATCACATAGTTGTTGTTTCTTATTTTTAGTTGTATCTTCTCTTACTACTGTCTTTAAATGGTCACCAGTACTTGCGTGAGAAGTTGCAAGAACACACCTAGATATTCCTAATTCATCTTGTATCATTTCGTGTTGGTGTTTAGCATTAGGATTATGTTCAATAATTCTATTTGTATTATCACTAACTATTGTTTTTGTATAACTACTAGCATTTCCGTGAGTTCCAGCTACAATAGTTCTAGCATATTCATCATTTTCAGTTTGAACTAAATCTTGTTGGTGTTTAGCATTTTTATTTATTTCATTTGCTAATTGTTGCATTTGTTCTTGTTTATTTTCTATTATTTTTGGTATATTACCACTACCTTCTCCTGCTTTAATAGTTCTAATACATTTACTATTTTCAGAATATACATTTTGTTCAAACTGCCAACTTTGACCTGATATTCCCTTTAATGGATTATCTATATCTGGGTCATTATCTTCATCATTAACAGTATATAATCCACTATGTCCTCCAACACCACCACCTTGTGCTGAAATAGTGGCAGATACACCATTACTATCATATACTCTATCTCCCATACTAGCATTACGTGATAAATCTTTTCCATCTCCAACAATATCTTTATTTTTTATACTACCAACATATTTTAAATCTCTATTATCTGGTTCTAATACATAATTATCTTTTTCAAATGTTGTTAAACAATTTGAAGTGCCTTCTGTATTTATTTCTATTGTTTGTTGCAATTTTTGACCTGGTGTTCTATCATTTGGATTATCTAAATTTCTTCCTCTACTTGCACAACCAGCTGGTAGTTCCACTTCTTTTCCTTTATATTCAATAATTTTCTTATCATTATTAGTATCTATTGTTGGTGCAATACCATTAGTATGATATGCTCTATTGTGCATATCATAATTACTTTCTTTTTCTTCAAATGTCATAATACTTTTATCTAAACTATCATCAGTAATATTTAAGATTTTTTTCAAATTAGGCCAAATTTCAGGACTTGGTATAGCAAAACTATCATCTGTTCTAAAATAATGTTCTACTTGTGTAATAGGAATATTTAATTTACTAGCAATATTCTCATTAGTAAGGTTTGAGTTTGATTTACTATCTTTTAATAGTGTTTGTAATTTTTCTGTATCAACCGGGTATATTCTTACTTTTACTGTTTGAACTAAATTAGATTGTATTACTTTATTAGTATTTTCATCAACAACAAATGGTTGAGCATAACCGTGACCAGTAGTTATAGTTGGGGCTAAACCTTCTTTATCATATATTGAACCACCTTGACTACTTGCATTATCATCATTATATAAACTACCTATTTTATTTACATTTGTTGGTTTTTCTTTATCATCAATAATAAATGGTCTATCTAATCCGTGACCAGTAGATAATGTTGGTGCAAGACCCTCTTTATCATATATGGCACCAGACTGTCTTTGTCTATCATCAGTATCATATAATCCACCTAATCTATTGACTTCATTTAACTTATCTTGAACATTAGTTGTATTATCAAATTCATCACTATATGTAATCATACCAGCGTGTTCTTCTCCTGCACCCCTTGCAGTTAGTGTAGGGGAAATACTATTATTTCCAAGCACACTTTCAAATGGTTTTTGATATGATTTCCATTGTGATATTGAGGCAATTTTTTCATCACTTAAATAATATTTTTCATCAACATTAGTTTCTAGTAAATCTTTTAATCTTAATGTTAATGGTTGTTTATCAGGAAAATAAAATTGTTTGTGGTCTATATCTTTTCTGATACTAACTGTAAAAACTCTTTCCCTATTTTGTGGAACACCATAGTCTTTTGCATTAAGTACTTGATAATAGTTATTATAACCAAAATCTTCCATAGTATTTAGATATTTTCTAAAATTGTGATAATGTTTATCACTTACAAGATTTTTAACATTTTCCCATACAACATATTTTGGATTTAATTTTTTTACCAATCTAACAGTTTCATACATTAATGATGAACGTGTACCACTACCTTCGTCTCCACCTCTTTGTAATCCGGCAATAGAAAAGTCTTGGCAAGGTGAACCGTGCATAATGAAATCAACCTCTATATCTTTGTCCCACTTAGATATATCTTGTGGTTCAAAATTAGTACCAAACATTGCATTATAACTTTTAACTGCAAATTCATCAATTTCTACATAATCAACAACTTTATGTGGTATATTTTGTCTTTCAAATGCTTTTCTAATGGCCCCTATGCCACCAAAAAGTTCTAATACTTTTAATTCTTCTTGATTACTTTCACTCATTTTTATCTCTCCAATTCTACTAAATTTTGTACTATATTAGTATATCACCTATATTTGATTTTGTGAAGAATTTATATTAAAATATGTAAAGGTGATATAATGTTGTAAGGGGGTATATTGATATGGAAGAAAAATTAGAAAATGAAATAACAATTAAAATTTTACTTGCACAGGGAACACCTATAAATCAGGAATTATATTTAGATATAATCAATGGATTAAATGATAGATATATTCCTTGTAATGAAATTTGTGTTAATGGTGTAACAGTTTTTACCAATACACAGGGATTTATAAAGAATACTCAATAAAATATAATTAAATAAGAAGGAGATGATTATATGAATATTAAAGATTTTATAACGATTATAGTATTACTAGTATTGTTATTTATATTAGGTACATTATTGTTTGGTCTTGCTGGTGGATTTGTATTAGTATTTGGTGTACATATTTTAGGTACAATAGCGATATTAATTAATTTTATGACTAAACCATATGTAATATCAATTACTAAAAAAGATACTGGTAAAAAAGAAGAAATTGGTGGCTTTAAAAAATTTTTAATTCTATTAGGATTTAGTTTAATATGGGAATACATAATTTTAATAAATGATAATAGTGAGGTGTAATTTAGGAATGGGAAGAAAAACAATAGTATTTGATTTTGATGGTGTAATTCACAAATATAGTAGAGGTTGGCAAGATGGTTCCATATATGATGAGCCAGTAGAAGGTATTAAAGAGGTAATTTCAGAACTTCACAAAACTTATGATATTTTTATTGTAAGTACACGTTGTAGAAAATTATCAGGTGAAAGAGAAATGACATTATGGCTTGAAAAATATGGTATAGAATATGATGGTTTAACTAGTATCAAAGTTCCAGCAATAGTATATGTAGATGATAGAGGATTAACTTTTGACCCTAAAAATATAAAAAATTTAGTAAATGATATAAAAAACTTTGAACCTTGGCAAAATAAACAAAATCAACAAAAGCAATTATTTTAAAGGAGAGTATTAATATGAATAATGTGTTAGATACTTTAAAGTTAGAATATGAAAAGTTAGGTGAAGAAACAAAATATGCTCTAAACAAATGGATTAGTTATTTGAATAAAGATACTACATATAATTATAATCATACTTCATATGGTCTAAAAAGTTATTTTGAAATAGCTAGTGATATGTTAGGTAAATTATATTGTGTGTCTAATGCTCAATTTAAGTATGCTATGTATATAAATGGATTTGAACCAGATGAAATTACTGATGATAGTTGGTGTTTTAAAATATCAGAAAAACAAAATTTTAATTGGTAAGGTGTAGTTTAATATGGTAAATATAGATAAATGTAAAAATTGTATAGATAAATATACAACTACTGGTTGTATTAATTGTGAATATTTTAAAATTAAACAATGTATAAATGATATTGAAGATTTTATACATACTAATGCTAAAATTGATAATTATAGATTTGTATTTTATTTTAATAGTAAATATTATGATGATATAAAACAGGCAGTAGATTTATCTACTATACCAAATGAACATATAAAAATAACTAACTATTTAGAAAATAATGAGGTCTGTATGATTGTAGACCTAACAAGATTTGATTGGGGAAATTTTATGGTATAAAGGAGTGTGTATAAATGGAAGATGAAAATGAATTTGATATTAAACCAGAAAATAAAAAAATAGCTGCTAAAATTATTATAGAAAGAACTGATAATAAAATATCATATATTGATATATTAAGACAAATAAAAACTGGTGAAATAGACAAGAAAAATTTAACTGTAATAGATAATAAGGGAAAATGTTGGAATTGGTCAGCAGATATAAATGGATTTGAACATAGAGAGGCTAATGGTGGATTATGTGGTGATGACTGGATTACTTATTTAACTGATGAGTATGATGAAATAGAATTACCTGATTTACTTTTCACAATAATACCTACTGAAAAAATTGAAGAAACTCCAAAATATATAGCAACACAAGAAGTTATTGATATGATAGAAACACTATATATGGATTTAGATATGGAAATTGATAATTGTCAAGGTTGTATGGAAGGTTTAGATGAAGCATTTGAGAAACTTCGCATATATAAAAATATTGTAAAATTTTTAGGTGGAGATATTGAAAATCATATACAAGAATTAACAGATAAATGGTTTGAAAATGCACATAAAAGAAGTGAGAAAGAAAAACAAGAACAAGAAAAAAGAGATAAAGTTATACAAAAATTATCTATTAATGTATTAGATTTCTTTGATTTAGATGAACCATTAAGAAACATACTTTGGAAATATAGTGATAAAATTAATGAAATCTGTGATATATTAATAGAAATGAAAAAAGAAAAATAATTTATAAAAACTCTTTACAAGTTATAAAATAACTGATATAATAATAACATATTAGAAAGAATTGTAAAAGTCTTTTTAAGACTTTCCCCAAAAAACACTTTCTTTCTAATCTGTTGCAATAGGGTATATGAATAGATAAGTATATTTTTATTTATAAAACTATTGCAATATTGAGATAAATAAAGTAAAGGAGAAAATAACTATGTTTAATACAGTAAAAAATATGCAAAATAAATGGTCTTGTAAACAACCCGTTTGTGATTATAAAAACGGTTATTTTAGCGTATCTGTAATTAAATATAGTAATTAGATTTAAAAATCCATTACTTTTTTAATATAAATATATTAGAAATGGCATTTTCTTATTCAATTTTCAATGTAGGAATAGGTATATATCTAATTACAAGTTAGGTATATACCTATTTTATTTATCTGGGTGTAGTTCAGTTGGTAGAACGCTTGGTTTGGGACCAAGAGGTCGCACGTTCAAATCGTGTCACTCAGACCAAACTTTCATAGATTAGGTGATTATAGTGCCAAAATGTAAAAAATATTATAAAGATATAACTAAATATCAAGCATATAATAAACGTCATAAACAGAAATATTATGAAAAAGGTAGAGTAAATTGTCATACTCATAATTGGACTTATGATGAGATAGATTTAATTCTATATTCTAATTTAACAGACATAGAAATATCACAACTTATTAACCATAGTGTTGCTGCTATTCAAGCAAAAAGAAGTAAAATCAAAAAAGAATTTGGAATTAAATAAATATGCCCTGTTAGCCAAGTGGTTAAGGCGATGGTCTGCAAAATCATTATCACTGGTTCAAATCCAGTACAGGGCTCCAAATATTTATATAGATATTTTGTAAAAAATATTTACAAATTTTGAAATCTATTATATAATGTATTATATAACTTATTTTTTTGGGGTGAGTATATGATAGATGAAAATTGGAAAAATAATGAATTATATCAATTATTACTTTCTAATGTGGAAACTAGTGAAAAAGCAACAGAAATGTTCCTTTGTATATTACCTTATTTATTAAAACATTATGGGGAAGAAAATATAACAATACAAAATTTATTATTTATAAGACCAGTTGAATTATATAAAAATAGTATTGTAGGTACAAAATCTTATTATAAAGACTTTGTAAATGTAATATTTATGTATAAAGCACAAACAGGTGATGATAGTGGTTTTAGAATAAAAGTATATGAAGATATATACAATACTAATGTAGCATATGAAAATGCACTAGCACAAAAAAGACTAGTCAAAGAACAACATAAAGTATTAGCAATTAAAAATCAATTAAAAAAGAAGAAAACAAAAACTGCAATAGTTAAAAAAGAAGATTTTGATGAAAATTTAATTGTTACAAGACAAAATATTATAAATTATATACAAAAACAATATGATATAACTTTTTTATCAAAAGAAGATATATTATCATCATTTGCAGCTAAAAATTTATTTAATTATAGATATGGAAGTTTAGTATATAATGACCCATTTGTCATAAATAATATCAAAGACCAATCTGTATATTGGATTGGTATGTGTGATTGTGGCAATTTTAGAATTACACAAGCTGGTAGAATTAAAGACTACAAATCTTGTAGCAAATGTATGGAACTAGAACATATTTATATTGGTGAAAAGTTTGGTCATCTAAAATGTATTGACCAAAAATATATATTATGTGGAAAACATAATTTAAAGTTACAACTTAAATGTAAATGTGATTGTGGTAGTGAAATAATAATAAGTCCAAAAGAATTTATTAGTAAAAATTATTGTAGTAAAGTGTGTAAATATGCTATACAACATAGGGCTGAAATTTATAAAGATAATGGAAAAGCATTTAAAAACACATTTTATAAAGATACTAATATTGGAAAAATTGGTAGAACAGGTAGTAATTCTAATAGTTCAACAGGGTATTTAGGTGTAACATTTATACCACAAACAGGAAAATATATGGCATATATAACATTTCAACATAAAACAGAGCAATTAGGTACATATAAAACACCAGAGGAAGCCTATAAAGTAAGAATGACAGCACAAAATATGTTACATATAAAATATATAAATGAATTAGATGAAATGGACTTTGTTCAAAATAATAGACATTTGAAAAAGTTATTAAATAAAGTTAAAGCAGCTTTGACAAATACATTAAACGAAAGTATAGAAAAAATATAGGTTAGGAGAGATTATGTATGACAAATGAATTAGAATTAGGAAATATTATGTTTAACACTAATGTAAATCAACAATATAAATGTCCAAATTATATAATAGCATTGTTGAGAGAAATTGATAGACAATTAGATAGAATTATGTGGAATATTGAACAAAAAGACTTTGATAGTCCATTTGATAATACTGGTAACTCATTTAGACTTGGTAATTTTGAAATACACGCATATAATTGGAATGATGATGAAAGTCAAGAATATAATTTCATATATAAAGTAGATAAAAATAAAGCTAATATGCCTGATTTAAAAATATCTTGGTATAAATATTTAGGTAGAGATACTACTATTAATCAAGAACTAGATAGTAATGTTGTAATACAAATTTTTGATGATATAATAAATCAACTTCTTACTTTTGAAACTAATGAAATGCACAAGAAAGGTGTTTTAGATTTTTAATGTGTGAAAATGCAGAATTATGGGCATATTGTGATGAAAATTCACAAAGATTAAAATTATATTCTTGGTTTAAAAGTCATAATATTAAATATGATGAAAATTTATCATTAGAAGAACTAAGACAATTATATATAGATATTGAATGTGGAAAATATAAAATTTAAAGGTAGGTATATACTATGTGGGGAAAATCAAGAGAAAATATCTCTGGTGAAGTAAAAAATAATATGTGTAATGGTGCGTGTAGTAGGTGTGGTGAATGTTGTGGATTATTTATTCCATTTAATGATAATGATATAAAAAGAATAAAAAAATATGTATCATTACATAAAATTCAGCCAGTCAATAGAATAGATATAATGACTGGTACATTTAAAGCACATTGTTGTTTTTATGATGAAATAAATAAAAAATGTACTATCTACCCTGTAAGACCTTTTGTGTGTAGAGATTTTAGGTGCGATAGAGAAGATTGGAAAGTATATAGAGATATGTATGAAAAACAATGTAAATATAATAGTAGTTTTGCACCTAAAACAATTTTAGCTACATTTGATGATTTGATTTATAAAGACTATATACCTATTATAAAATATTTACTTGGAATGTTACCAGTTGAAAAAGAAGGTGTAAATGATACTAATGTTTATTTATTATTTAAGTCAGCAAATAGATTAGATTTGTTTAATTATCTTACTATGTATGATGAGAATGGCAAAGAAATAACAGGAAAGGAATTTGTAGAAAGATATGAAAAGAATAATAAAACAAAATAACATAGTATCTATGCCCTTAGATAGATATGAAGAACTATTAAGAAAAGAATTTTTAGCAAATAGTATATTATATAATGATTATTTAACATTAGACCAAGTTAATTGGTTAAAAGGAAATTATGCTATAAATACTGAAATTTCAGAAAATATGGTAAAATAATAATGTAATCATACTTGCCGTGATTGTGACCGGCTAGTCACACCGTGCCTTGAAAGCACGTACACTTCGTAAGGGGTGGGGGTTCGACACCTCATCACGGCGCCAATGGCAGAGATTTAGGTTCGACCCCTAATAATATTCGCATAAATAACTAGTCAATGTTTATGTTTGAGTGATATTATAGTTTAAATGGCTAAAATACTGCTAAATTTTTTAAAAAGAGGTTATATGATGAGAATATTTAGAATAATTAGAAGCTGGTTTTGTGACCATACATATGGTAATGGAAAACCTTGTCCATTTATAACAGATGATAATTGTAATTGTGCAGTTTATGTATGTGAAAAATGTGGGAAACAAAAACTAGTAGAATTTAGAAAAAAATAATAGTATGTAAGGTGGTAAATAGAATGATTGTAGTAGCAACTGATAGAGAATATGAAATTGCACAAAAAAGATTTCATAATGAACCAATAGTTAAAACAGGTGTTGGTGGATTAAATGTTGTGGAAAAATTAAAAGATATTCCAAAAGATACACCAATTATAAATTTTGGTTATGTAGGAAGTAATCTAATACCTGTTGGTACAGAATTAGAAATTGGAAAATGTAAATTATATCACCCAAAAGTTGAATATGATGAACCAGAATATATATTACCAGAAGGTGATATATTATGTTATACGTCTAATGATTTTGTATTACAAACTGATATTACTGAACCAGTAGTATTTGATATGGAATTAGCTTATATATTAGCATTAGGTTTCAAAAATGTTAAATCTACAAAAATAGTAAGTGATACATTAAATTTAGATGAGTATGAACAAAACATAAAAAATGTATAAATTATGTATTATTTATATTTTAAAGGAGAGTGATGATTAAAGTGGCCAAATTGTATAGTAATGAAATAGTATTTCGTGGCCACCCTTGACCGGACAAAGTTTGTGACCAAATAAGCGACGCATTATTAGACGCCTATTTATCACAAGATAAAAATTCAAGGTGTGGTATAGAAACTGTTGGTGGTAAGGGCATTATATTTATAACAGGAGAGGTAACTTCAAATGCTAATGTTAATGTAGAAAGTGTAGTAAAAAGAGTATTAAATGATATTGGGTATTCATCAAATTATACTATAATAAATAATATTGGAGTTCAAAGTCCAGATATAGCATTAGGCACTAATGATGAGGTTGGTGGTGCTGGTGACCAAGGTATGGCATTTGGGTATGCTTGTAATGAAACAGAAGAAATGCTACCAGTAGCAATGGTAATATTACAAAGATTATCACAAAGATATGATGAATTAAGAAAATATGATGACAGATTTTTACCAGATGGTAAAGCACAAATAACAGGTGTATATGATGACAAAATGCACTTACTAGAAATTAAAGATTTTACAATATCATATCAAAATACTGAAACTGATAGAGAAAATACTGATAAAATAATACAAGACCTAGCAAACAAAATATGTAATCAATTTGGAGTAAATGTTAAAAGGTTCTTGATAAACCCAACAGGGAAATTTCTTATAGGTGGATTTGATGGTGATGCCGGTTTAACAGGAAGAAAGATTGTTGTAGATACATATCAATCATTTGCACCTGTTGGTGGTGGTGCATTTTCTGGCAAGGACCCTACAAAAGTAGATAGAAGTGGTGCATATAAAGCTCGTGAAATGGCAAAAGAATTTGTTAGAAAAAATAACTTAAATTGGTGTACTGTTCAATTAAGTTATGCAATAGGTATAGCAGAACCTCTTGCAATTTATATATCAACAAATGAAGGTGTAATTGATAGTAATAGAAATTCTGAACAATTTGCAGAATTATATAGACAATGCACACCTAAAAACATAATAAAAGATTTGAAATTAAAAGATATAAAATATGAAAAATTAGCTAGATTTGGTCATTTTACAAACTAACTAAAACTCTTTACATATGTTGAAATCTATGATATAATTAATTTGGTGATTATATGGTAGTAAAAATAGATGATAATAGAAAAGAATTAAAAATAGATAAACATTTACCACAAATATTATTACCTGCAAAAACAAGAGCAATGTTTATAAATTGGTGGAATACAGATATACGAAAAGAACAAACATTACCAAAGGTATTTGAAAGTGGTTATTTAATAATAAATTATAATTATTTAGAAAGACAGCAAGAAATATTAGACACATATAAAGATTGTATAAAAATAACTGCTAAATACTTTAATACTACATATAGACAAGCAGAAAATATGATTAAAGATTTAATTAATTGTTTTAGTAAAATAACAATATATTTTAAATTTATATCAGATAATGCGATGGCTACTGAATTTTATGGTAATGATAATAAATTGATTTTTATAATGGATTTTGCAGTTGGTAATAGTGAACCAGAACCTAAAATGGTTACTGATGATATTTTGAATTTAATATTAAATGCTGATTTAATATATTCTGAATTTAGTGGTAATATGTTAAATGATGAAAATAATACACCCTTAAAACCAGTTATAAATGTTTTATTATCACAATTAGTTACAGCAATATGGTATATAGCAACAACTAAATCTACAAAATATATTTATGAGAATAAAACACCAGTGGTAGTGGGTAGAAAGAAAAATATTGTAAAAGTATCTGATACTAAAACAATAAATACACCAATATATGATTTGAATAGAATAAGAGTAGTAAAAGTAGAACAATTACAAACTCGTAAAAAGGGTTGGACTTATTCACATTCATTTCAAGTACACGGTCATTATAGACATTATAAAAATGGAAAAACAATATTTATAGAACCATTTATTAAAGGAAAAAATAAAGAGTTTAAAGCACAACAAATTATATTAAATCCTAAAAAATAAATGGGTTGGGAAGTCAGTTCGGTTTACTGTGAAATCAATAAGAGTTAGTTTAGTAATAAGTTTAGCTAACTTATGAATTAGGGTGCTGCCCGCCTAACCTAAAAGGTTCAACTCCTTTACCCAACTCTGATTTGTTTTTAAATAATAATTGAATTACAAAGATTTATTAAAATAATATATGGGTTATTAGCTCATCAGGTAGAGCACTACACTTTTAATGTAGGGGTAGAAGGTTCAAGTCCTTCATAACCCACCAGAATTTATTTAGTTATATTATATGCAGGTATAATTTAATGGTAGAATATAACCTTGCCAAGGTTACTGTGTGGGTTCAATTCCCACTACCTGCTCCAAGTGATAATAAATATCACTAATTACTTTGTTCATCATCTATGCCATTATAATATGGCGTAGATGACACCTATAAGATTTAATATGGCTTATTCGTTCAACGGTTAGGACACAGCCCTGTCACGGCTGAGACAAGAGTTCAACTCTCTTATAAGTCGCCATAAGGTGTAGGTTTGAGTACATACCTTAAAATCAAAAGTCCTTGTTGTTAGTGTATTCCTACAAAAACTAACAGGCACTATTATGCAACATTACAATGGTATTTGTATTAGAAATAATTAAATATGAATTAACCAGCATATTTGAATTATCTATAATACTTATATGGAATGTACAGGTTTTTATGAGGGAAAAATATAATATTATATTTGGTAATGGAAGTGGTTATTTCAGAAGATTTGCCTGCTAATTAAAATCCCTCAACATATTTATAATGAGGTAGTATAATATTGAATAGTAAACAAAAAGGTAATATCATAGAAATGTCTTGTATGTTATATTTTATGAAATTAGGATTGACAGTATTAACACCATATGGAGACTGTAATAGATATGACTTTGTATTACATTTAGATGATAAATTTTTAAGAATACAATGCAAATACCCTATACTTTCAGCTGATAAAACTAGTATTTTATTGAATGGTAGAAGTAGTAATAAACAAAATGGCAAAATATGTAATCATTCATATACCGATAAAGAAATTGATTATTTTGCAACATTTTATAATGATAATTGCTATGTTATACCTGTAAATGATATAAATACTTGGAAAAAGTTAAGATTAACTAAACCAAAAAATAATCAGATGAAAAATGTTTGTTATTTAGAACAATATGAAGCCAAGAAAATGTTAAAAATTGATAGGTAGCTCAGTTGGTAGTAGCACTAGTCTGTTAAACTAGGGGTCGAGAGTTCGAGCCTCTCCCTATCAGCCATTAGAAGGAAAACTAATCAAACCCATTGGAGAAGTTTCTCACTAAACCGCCTAATGTAAATATTTAGAGGGGAAAGTGAATTTAGAATAAAATTATTTGATGATGAAGTTTTGGCCAAGTTAAAATAAAAGACTTTAAAATAACATACCTCTGGAATTAACCAGTGCAGCAAATGTGTGAGCAGTGCACTTCAATAAACATTTGGTATAGGGTGTAATGATAATAACGATAATTTTATTCCACATATATGGGTAGTTGGCTGAGTGGTTAAAAGCGGCAGACTGTAAATCTGTTCTCATTTGAGTACGGTGGTTCAAATCCATCACTACCCACCATACCCTAAATTTGGGGTTTGTAATATAATCTATATATGTTCCGAAATTATATAAATATATGGCTAATAATATATTAGTTATATGACTGTGGTAATATCTTATACCAATCCAACATATAGTTAGATAATTATGTATAAAATTTTGCCGGATTTAATAAAGATTATTTACTATATGTAGTCATCTATGAAGATATTTATAATTTATGAATATACATTTATAAAAATCTGGTGTTTATGTGTTGAGACCCATATAAATACTTCTGGAAAAGAGTAGAAATTGATATATTATTTTATATTTATATAATCATATATAGATTATTTATATAGGAGTATAGTGTTAATGGTAGCACCACAGTCTCCAAAACTGTTTGTCTGGGTTCAAATCCTAGTGCTCCTGCCACCGGAGTTCGGTTATATTGATTACAATATAGTGCATATACTAGTTATGTTCCTATGTAATTGATGAAGAAACACATAATATTTGACACCGATATAAGATACTCCGGACCAGTTTTAGGTTCTGCTGAAATATGACCCTATCTATGGTGAAAGCAGTATATTTCCATAGGTTAAGTGTACACAGCAACTTTGTGATAGTCCTAAACCTTTCCGAAAGGCAAGAAGTACACAAAATGTGAAAGGTGACGGTGTGGAAAGACACACAAAATTTAATTAAAGAGGTTTGTAAGATATATGAACAAAAATGAAAATTTAGAAAATAAAATAGTTAATTCACAAAATATATTAGATACTTGGTTTACAAGTGAAACACAAGAATTTTTAAAAAATCATAGAGATGGATTTTGTGGTAAAACATTATGGGATTATTTAATATCAGAATTTGAAAGTGTGTCAGAAGAAACATTTGGATTAGTTATATGGACTATAAATCAATTTCCAAAAAATAATGATTTGTATTATAAATTAGCAAATTTATATAACCTAATGGCATTTAATGTGAAAAATGAAATAAAAGACTTATATAATAATATATTTATAGATATTATGGCAAGTGAATTTTTCAAAGAAAATTTAAGTGCACTATATAGATTATATATTATAGGTAATACTGATTTAAAGGAGGAATAATTATGATAAATGTCATAGAACACGGTAATACTTATCACGAAACAATTTGTTCAACTTGTTATTGTAAATTTTCTTATACACGTACTGATATAATGAAATATGATGGTGTCAAAGAAGTAAGGTGTCCTGAATGTAATAGTTGTAATGAAGTAGGTGAATAATAATGACTATATTTGATGAAAAAGTATCAAGACAAACAATAGATACATTAGAGTATTATAGACAATGCTCATTAGAAGAAGTACCTATTGATATACTAAGATTATTTTATTTAGAAAAGTTAGAAAATGGGGTAACTAGAAATGAATAATGTAGATAATTATAAAAAAAGTATATGGGAAATGGGAAATTGTACCGATAAAAATGTTATATACTTAAATATAAAAGGTATGGGTGATACTAGATTTTCACATTTACATATAACTAAATCTGATATTGAAATGCTCATAAAAGATTTACAAATGTTATTAGATAATAATAATGATAATTTAAACTACACTATAAAAAGAACATAAATACATTTAGGTATATTAGTTATTATACCTAGAAATATTATAATTTAGTATAAATGAATTATAATATTTGTGGGTATAGTGTTAGGGGTTAGCACGACAGTTTGTGGCACTGTAAGGTAGAGTTCAAATCTCTGTACCCACCCCATATATCTTGAATTGGTGTAAGGGAGCACAGGATTGGCTAGTAAATAATAAAGAAATTAGGTTAATATTTATTATATTATTGAAAGTCTTTCCAGGCACTGGTTAGAACCCAGTATTTAGGCCTTTATATTCGGGAATGGTGAAATTGGTATCACACAGCACTTTGACTGCTGTATTATTAGTTCGAGCCTAGTTTCCCGAGCCAATTATATGGCTTGATAGCTCAGTTGGTAGAGCAAGGGACTGAAAATCCCTGTGTCAATGGTTCAATTCCATTTCAGGCCACCAAGTTGTATAGAAAGGTAAATATGATAGAAGTGAAAAAGGTAGAAGTTAAAGTATTTAATGCAAATGTTACAAATGAAGAAGAAAAATATTATGAAAGTCTAGGTATTCAATCATATAATTTATTTGAATATCATAATCAAATTCTTAGAAAAGATGGTACTGTAAAACCAAAATATAGTTCAAGGGCATTACAACCTATGAAACCATTACCACAAAATATTGAAACAAAATATAAATATGAATTAGATGAAGATGAAAAAATGGCAGTATCTATGCTTAAATCATCAACTAGAAAAGCAGAAGAATTATTTGATAGTTGTAAACGTAAAGAAATTAAATATGAACATATGCTTATAAACAAAATAGATTTTGAAGGACCAACATATGATGGTGAACATTGGGATTGTAATTTAAGTCCAATTGGTAGGTGTATATATACTACTGATAGTTGTGGTGAATATGTATGTATATTCTGTGGTGAGCCAGAAGAAAGAAAGTAGGTATTAATTATGATAAAAAATATAACAAGTGATGATATTAAAAATGCCATATTAAAAAATAATATAACAGCCTGGTACCCATTTAGGTGTTCTATTTGTAATGAGCCTTATGGGTATTATTTTTATAATGGAATTGTAACATTTGATGGTGCTTGTGGTTGTGGTACAATATTTGGAGAACGATTATCAAGTTATGATGAAATTGTTAAATTATATAATGATAATAAAAATAATAAATTTGGAGATGAAATAATAGAATATTTTAAATTAGATAATAATTAGAGGTGATATAGTATAATGTGGGAAATACTTATAATATTAGTAATTTCTATAATATTTGGTTCTATATTAGATTATATAATTCAAAAGTATATAGAATATAGAAAGAAAAGAGGTAAAAATGATAGATGATTATGAGGCTAAATTAAGACGTAAACAAAAACAAGAAGAAAATACATATTCTAAACACTGTTTATATTGTGGTAAAGAATTTATAGGTAAAAATAAAGACCCATTTGGTATCTGCCCTGAATGTGAAACAGAAAAATATTGTGATAGGTGTTGCCAAGAAATATCTTATTATGAATATATGACTAATAGTGGATTATGTAATGAATGTGCAGATGAGATAGAGTTTGGAGATGACATATAAATGATTATTAAAAGATTTTTAAAGTATAAATGGTATAGAGTAAAACATTTAGATGAATTAATACCAAAAGAATATAAAGAGGCTTATGATATGATTAATAGTGGTGTTCCAATGGGTATAGTTACTACAATGACCATATTAAATATTGTAGAAAATATTACAGAGGGTAATATTGATAATCCAATAAATAAAAAAGAAATTGATAAAAATGTAGAATATGTTGAAAAACAATTTCTACAAAATTCCAAAAAATAATATATAGAAAGTAAGGTGTAATAATGAGGCAAGATGAAAAAACACAAATAAAAACAATATTGACAGCAATGTTACATAATCCTGATAAAATTTGGTGGTATGCTAGTGATTTTCAGTCTAGTCCATATTTTGTAGGTTATGAAGCTAGTGCAAGAATGAGTGATATTAAAAGACAATATGATGATGATTTGGTAATATCATCTAATGATGGTAGATATAGAATACTTCGTATAAATTGGGAAAATAAAGATACTATTAAAGCAGTAAAAGAAAAATATAGTATAAGATAGTTTATAATTTAATAATTATATAAAATTATAAAAAGAAAGGAGTAGATTAATTATGAAAAAGAAAAAATTAAAAGACTATACACAAGAAGAATTTGATAAATTAAATTACACAGACCAACAAGAGTTATTAACTAGACACTATATTGCAAAAGGCACAAAAATAGGAATATTAGTTATAATTGGAATATTTATTATTATAGCATTTTTTAATTCTTTTAAATCTATACCAACAGGATTTATAGGTGTTAAAACTCGCTTTGGTCAAGTACAAGACACTATGTTAAATGAAGGATTAAATTTAAAAATTCCATTTATTGAAAAAATAGTTCTTATGGATTGTCGTACACAAAAAACTGAATATACAATGGAAGCAAGTTCAAAAGATTTACAAAAAATATCAAATTTTAAAGTAGCAATAAACTATAATATTACAAAAGATACAGCAAATTCCCTTTATAGAGAAGTTGGTGTAGATTATAAAACAATTATAGTAGAACCAGCAATACAAGAAGCTATGAAAGCAACTATTGCTAATTATACAGCAGAAGAACTTATTACTAAAAGAAATGAGGTATCTGCATTTGCACTAGAAGCATTATATAATAAACTACAAAATAGTGGAATTACTTTAACTTCATTAAACATTTTAGACCTATCATTTAGTCCAGAGTTTGACCAAGCTGTGGAACAAAAACAAATAGTAGAGCAGGAAACGCAAAAAGCACAATATGAATTAGAAAAAGCAAAAGTAGAAAATGAAAAGAAAATAGAAAATGCAAAAGCAGAAGCAGAAGTAATGAAACAACAAAATGCTGAAATTACTGATAAAACATTAGAATTAAAAAGACTAGAAATACAACAAAAACTAATTGAAAAATGGAATGGAACTCTACCTACAACAATGACTGGTAGTGATATATCAAGTATATTTAATCTTAATTAATAGGTGGTGACAAACAAAATGATTAATTGTACAGGGGAAACCCATTTTTACCAAATGAGAAGTAATAATTTAGGTTGGACTTGCCCTAATTGTGGTAAAGTATTCAGCCCTACTGTAACAGAATGTCCATATTGTAATAATGGTTCATCAATAACAGTTAGTGATAACTCAGATATTACATTTCATAATATAGAGAATTTTAAAAATGATAAAGGAGATATAAACTATGAAAGTAATTGTAAAATCAAATGAATATATAGCAATTCCAACAGATAATAAAGCAAAGTGTTTATATTTATTAGGACAATACTTAAATAAAGAAACTTGTAAAATTGAAATGAGAAGTGATGAGGTACAAAAAATAGTATGTACTAAAAAAGCAGATGATAGTAAATGGAATACAACAATTACCTTAGAAACTGAAATTCCATATAGAGCAAAATTCATTATATTGGATTTAGATGGTAATTTAGTAAATGTTGTAACAGATGAACAATTTACAAATCAATATGCAGTATTAAAAGATGAAGATGAAAATGAAGAATAGGAGGATTATATAATGGGAACAATATTAGAAATATTGATAGTAATTGGTGTAACTATAAGTGTCATACTAGCAATTCCAATAGGTATATTAGTAGTATTTATAATTGCAACAATAAATCTTATTTTTAGTATAATTGATTATATAATAGATAAATGTAAAAATAAATATACTATTTACAAGTGTTAAAATTTATGCTATAATTATTTAAGTGGTTAGTGCTCAATAATACTGCTTTTCACTAACCACAATTTATATGGGTAGATAGTTTAATGGTAAAATTTCTATGAAGGATTAGTAATAGAGATACTGGTTCAAATCCAGCAATACCCTGAAAAAGTGCCAAAGTGTATATGGTTCATAACAATAATTATACACAAATCAACTAAAATAAAATAAGATATTAGTTTGTATGGAATATTTTATTAAAAACTTTGTAGATATGTATCACTATGACCATACACGAGAAGACTGTGATATGAAGGTAATGTCCACTCTACCGCGCCAAAAGTTAGTTGTTTATGAGGCTCACCATATTTTTTAAAGATATTAAAAAAATGAGGTCATATAATGAGAAAAGATGATATTAAAACAATGCGAGATTTTGCTGATAGATATGCCAAAGCATTAACACATATAGTATATAGAAATGGTTATATTGAAACTTTACATAGTAACCCAGAGAAAAATATATATGATACAGATATGAAAGTATTAAATAAAGATATACACAATAAATTTTATACTTTAATGTTAATGTTACTTACTGATAATGATATAGGTAATGAATTATACACACAAACAGTATTTGGTAATGGTATATTTAGTGCATTTACTTATGGTGCTGAGTGGGACAAAGCAAGTATAGACTATTCTATTGTACCATTAGAGTATCGAGAAGATATTAAATTAATTGAAGATGAGATGAGTAAACAAAAATTTAAAAAATAATAAATATAGGTGTTTTGGACTGCTAGATATAGCCTGTGCTGTTCAATTCAGCGTGATAATGTTGGAACTGTAAGAAAAATGTTCGATACATTTCGCCTATAATATATGTTGAGATGGGTGAGTATGGTTTAAACCACTTCCCTGCTAAGGAAGCATAGTTTTAATAAGCTATCGAGGGTTCAAATCCCTCTCTCAACGCCATAATATAGGAGGTAATTATAATAAGCAATATATCAATTTATATTTGTAAAGATGGTAGAACAAGAGTATATAATAAATTGACTAAGCAAGTAATGTCTTACCCAAAATATCTCATAGAACAAGCAATTGGTAGAAAATTATTACCTAATGAACAAGTACACCATAAAGATGGAAATCCTTTAAATAATGAATTAGAAAATTTAGAAATTAAATTATTAGGTAATCATCAATCAGAACATAATCAAAAATATAAAAAATATTATGATACAGAAGTAGTATGTGCTAATTGTGGTAAGAGATTTATAAAAACAGCACTACAATTAAAAACACATAATGCTAATTGTAATAGAAATAAAAAACCAATAGCTAATTTACATTTTTGTTCAAAACAGTGTGTTGGTAAATATGGAAAGAAAAAGCAAATGAACCAAATATAATATATAAGATAAAATTAGGCAGTAGTTTAAAGGCTGAAATATAACTATAAAAACGAGCAGTCTGATAAACCATAACTAGTATTCTTTATAAGCTAGATATAAAAAATTCAAAATACTAGTGGTATAGTAAACTTAATTCACGATAAAAGCAATATACTTGATACAGGTGAAAGTCCTGTCACCCAAACTTATTTAAGGAGTATAATAATGTTAAGTAGAGATGATGATTTAATGTTAATGGCACAACAAGCATTAATTTATGATATATGTAAAAACTTTTTGAAAACAGATTTAGCAACTAGTGCAAATATATCAGGTTTATCTATACAAGTATCAGATGGGTATGTTAATGCTGAATGGAAATTTGATAAAAGACATAAAAATGATATAAAAGAATAATTTAACTAAATAATATAAACTAATGGACATAAACAGTTCCTATATTAG
Source organism: uncultured Bacilli bacterium (assembly GCA_944332505.1). The sequence goes on along the minus strand of CALVKC010000002.1, from coordinate 44,889 downwards.
AGGCTTGAAACCCGCTTGTTGTTGGTTCAATTCCAACCCTCCCCACCAAATGGGGAGGTAGCTCAATTGGTAGAGCAGCGTTTTATATACTGTTCGTCCATTTTTTGTGTATTAAAAACACTTTACACAAGTTTAAATATATGTTATAATTTATTTAGAGGTGATTTTTGTGAATATTTGTGTAATATGTGGTAAAGAATTTGAACCACCTAAAAATTACTTAATTAAAAAAACGTGTAGTAAAGAATGTTATAAAATACATATGCGAAATTCAATGTCTGATGATTTCTTAAAGGCTAAATTTCAAAAAGGTCATAAAACATTTAATAAGGGTATTCCACAAAAAGAATGGTTATCACCTGAAAATATAGAAAAATGTAAACAGACATATATACAGTATCAAGATAGTTGTAAATCTAAATTATCTGATATAGAGGGTAGATATTTACCACATAATACATTACATAAAGGTACTGTTATTAAAAGAAAACATATTCATAGAACAGGAAAAAGTAAAGGTAAAATTGAATATGAATATTATATTAATATAGACTGGAAAGGTAATAGAAAACCAAATAATTTATTTAGAAGATATTTATGGGAAGTATATCATCAACAAGATATACCTAATGGTTATGTAGTACATTGTATTGATGGTAATCCTGATAATTTAGAAATAGATAATTTAGAGTTAATTACCCGTGCAGATTTAGCAAGATTAAATAGATGGGGAAAATAATAAGGGGGAATAGAGATGAATAATTCTGATAACTATTTTGCTATGAAATGGTATGAAGATTATATGAAGAAAAAAAGACCAAAAAAGTATTTACTATGGGTAGATGATTTAAGAGGTATACCTAATAATTACATTGGTGAATACCACACAATTATTGCACACAATTATAAAGAAGCTATAAATGAATTACATAGATTTAGATATAATATAATTTGTTTAGACCACGATTTAGGTGAAGAAAAAACTGGGTATGATATATGTAAATATATTATAGAAAATCACATACAGTGTGATGAAATAAGAATACACACTAGAAATCCAGTAGGTAGACAAAATATGAAACAATTATTACAACATTATGGTTATTATGTTACAATAGTATAAAAATTAACTTTAATAATAGTAAAATATTATTAAAGTATTAGGGGGTATTTACTATGGAAAATAATATAATGAATTTTATGATAGACGTTTTAACTGATAGATTAGATGACTTTGAAGGCAATTTAATATATGGTGCTGATATGGGTTATAGTTTACTTGATTATGAAAATTCAAATGGTACATATACATTTAATGCACAGGAAGCATTAGAATGGATTAATAAATATTTTTCTGACATTTGTGAGGTTGTTGCTGATATAGAATTTAATATGGGCGCAGAAAGTGTACCAAATCCATTTTTAGAACCAGAAAAATTTATGGTTATATGTATGTTAGAGGTGTCTAATAGATTATGTTCTAATTGTGCATATATTGATGAAAATTGGAATAATGAAATTGAATTGACGACTGAAAATATACAAATCATTAAAGAACAATTAGAAGCACAAAGAAATTCTACTTTTGTAGCATAGGTGATATAGTATAATAGGAGATGATATTTATGAGAATAAAAAGTAGAGTGTTATCAGTTTTCTAGTTACTTTGCTTAGGTAACAGAAAGGTTGATAACACGTGAGTAGAAGTTACAAAAAATTTCCACTATTTAAAGACCATTTATGGGGTAAATCTGCAAAAAGAGGTAAACAATATGCTAATAGAAGATTAAGACATATTAGTAAAAATCCTAATTATATAATACCAAATGGTAGTTATTATAAAAAATTGGGTATTAACCAATGGGATTTATGGGAGTATACAGCTATTGAAAGTAAAGAAGAAGCAATATTTAATTGGGAAAAAGACCAAATAGAGTTTGCAAATGGTGTGAATTATTATACTACTTACAAACCAGATAAAAATGAAGCAATATTAAACTGGTTTTTAACTTATAAAAGAAAATAAAGAGCAATTTTATATTGCTCTTTTTTATTTTTCGTAAATTTAGAATTTTATGTGTAAAATATTAATGTAGAGCAAATACTAGAAAGGAGTTGTACTATAATGGCAAAAGTAAGAAAAACAAGAGAAACAAATAAAAAAGAAGAAACTAAAACTGTTTCTGAACCATTAATAGAAACACAGAAACCTACACAACAAGTAGAAAATATAGAAACACCTAAAAAATCAGTTAAAGAAAATAAAAAAGATAAAATTAAGGCACAATCATTAGCAGATTTTTTATATTAATTTGTAAAATATTATCAAAGGGTATTTTATATATTCTTTGAGGTAGATGATATTTTAATAAACTTATCTCTTACACTCTATTACTATATATTATATAGTTAATCAGATACATAGGGGTAAAATTGGACACAAACACCAATAAATTTTAAAAGGAGGTAATGTAAATGGCTAAAATCAATTTAGAAGTACCAAAAACAGTAACAATTAAAAATGTTGGAACAGAAGTTGTAGCATTTAGATATTTCAGAGTAAATTTTGCTGAAAGTTTACAACCAGCTGATGAAGTTGTATTAACAGCTGCTTCATCAGAAGAAGCTGCTTACTATCTAGCACTTGCTGACGCAAAAGTTGGACTAGAAGTAACAGTTGCTTAGTTTTAAATTTAATTAAAACAAAATATAATGTGGGTAATACTGATATGTTAAGTCTATAATCTACCTCATAGAAACTGATATGTAGTATTACCCAAAGTTTAAAATAATTTAGGGGGTAATTATGGCTGATAATGATGAATTAAACAATATTTTTAAAGATAAAGATTTAGTAAAACCCCGTACATACCCTCGTATGAAAAAAAGAATGAAAAAAATTGTTATGTATATAGAAAATCAATTAGGTGGACAAATATTAGATTTAGAATTAAAACCAGAAGATATAAAACAAATTGTAGACCAAGCATTTGAAGAAATTAAACATTATATGACAGATACATATACAGTAACAGTTCCATATGCAAATTGTATAGATTTAAAAGACTATAATATTGATAGTGTTGAGAGTGTTCTTCGAGGGCAAGATAGTATATTAACGGGTATTCCATTTCAAATGCCTGCTATGGACTTAATGAATGTTACAGGTGTATATAGATTAGATGATTATACAAATGCTCTACTAATTAAAAGAAATCTAAATATTTTAGCGACTGATATGGAATTTATGTGGGACAAACCTAATCATAAATTATATGTATATGCAAATCCTAATATTCCAACATATGTTACAATAAACTTTAAACCTGAATATTTTTCAGTTGAAGATATTAGGGAAGATTATTGGGAAACACAATTAAGAAAATTAGCATTAGGTATGTGTAAAGTAATATTAGGTAGAATTAGAAGTAAATATACTTCAAATTCAGCTAAATATCAATTAGATGGTAACACACTACTTGCAGAGGGCAATTCTGAAATCCAGCAAGTAAGACAATTTTTAGATGATAATAAAGATATTTTTACAGTATTAAATTAAGAAAGGAGTATAGTAAAATGTCAAAATTAAGTTTAACAGAGGCAACAATGTTAGCATTACAAGGTAAACTACCTGTAAAAGAAAATAAATCTACTAAAAGAACTAAAAGATTAAAAAAAGAAAATATTGATATTAATGTTGATGAAAAAACAAATGTATCTGTAATAGACAATAGCACTATTGTTGACACAGAGGACGCAACAATAATTGTAGATAAAAAAGATGATATTGACACAGTAGAAGTTCCAGTTGATAGTAATGATACAATAATACCAGAAGATTTACCTGAAACTGATGATATGACTAGTGATATATTACCAGATGATGATAATATGCCTATTGCAGAACCTGCACAAGAAACTGATATAGTAGATGATATTGATTTACCATTAGATAATGCTACTACGGAAATTGCAGATGATGAAAATAAAGAGGAAAGTAAAATTATAGAAAGTAAAGAACAAGTTTCGAAAGGTGAAGTTCCAGATGAAGCATATGCCATAGCTGGTTATATTTGTGGTATGTATAATGGAGAACCAACAATAACAAGAGAACAATTTGATGAAGCATTTGAAGAAGCTAAATCAAAAATTATTTCTGATGATTTTGAAGATGATGATTTAGAGGCAGAAGTTAGAGGAATACTATCATTTGAAGGTTGGGGTACAAACTTTGAAACAGGTGATTTAGAAACAGATACAACAAATATAGATGAAAATAAAAAAACTGAAAGTGTTGAAATAGAAGTATCTGATGATGGTACAGAAGTAGAAGTAACTACTGATAATGGTGAGGAAGTAGAAGTTAAAGATGAAACACCAGATGAAGATACTGATGAAACTGATACAGAAATAGACCAAAATGAAGAAAATATAGAGAACATAGAAAATATTGAAGAAAATAAAAAACTACAAGAAGATATAGAAGCAGCACCTTTTAGAAATATGGTCTTACAATCAATAGATGATGATATAGATAGTTCCGAAACAGTTGCCGAAAGATTAGCAAGTGCTATGTCTGATGATGATTGTAAGTGGTATTGTGAAACATACGAACTAGTTGAACCATTAGATAATGCAACAAATGATAGATATTATAAAGATTTATGGGGAAATATTAGAGATATTTCAGGACAAATTGTTGATGATGATAGTGATTTAGAAGAAGCTAAACATAGAAAAATAGAAAGTTTGAAAAAAATAGAAAAAAGAATACAAAAAAATAAAAAAGTAGAAAAAAATATTCGTACATTTAGCAATTCAAACAAAAAAGTAGAAAGAAATACTATAATTAAATGTGACCTTAAATCTTTTAATGAGGCATTAACAAAAACATTACTAAAAACTAATACAAAACTTGAAAGTGTTGAATTATTAAAAGCAGTTCAAGTTAATGACAAATTAAAAATGGAAGCTAAATTAAATATGACTGATAAATCAAATAAAACAATTTGTTTAGAAATGAAACAAAATCAAATCAATAATAAATTTACAAAATACAATTTAATTAAAGAAAACAAAAACAGTAATTTGAATTTAACAATGCTAACATATAAAAATAAAGACAATATACTAGAATGTAGATATATAAACAAAATATAGAAAGGAGATTTAAAAATGGCATTTATTGATATTCATACAAATAATTTATCAAGACAATTAAGAAATGCGTCAACATACTTAGATAACTGGGTATATGTGCCAGGTACTGCAATCACTGGTGATTGGAAAAAACCTTATGCTTTTCGTTCATTAGATGAATTTCAAAAAACTTGTGGTACTTCTAGTCCAGATGGTTCTATAACATATCAATATGTTGCAGGATTATTAAGTGCAGGATTACCAGTATTATTTAGAAGAATAGCATATGTAAATCAAAATAATTTAACAGATGAAGATATTGTAAAAGCAGAAGCTGCATTAAGTGCAGGTGATGACGCAACAGAAGACCAAATAGCTGCTGCAAATAAAGTTAGAGGTGTAAAAAGAGCAAAATTACAATTAACACACACTATTCAAGAAGATAGTGAACAAAAACTTGTTACAGACTTAATTATTACTGAAAAATATGGTGGTAGTTATGGTAATGATTTAAAAATCACTATTAGGAAAAATGGTGAGACTTCATATGTAATTGAAGTATATTACAAAAATTCATTAGTAGAAAGTACAAGATTTGTAACAATACCAACAGATATACAAGACCAAACTGAAATAAATCAATTATTCATTAATGCTTTAACAAAATTATCTATGGAAAAAGTTGATATTAATGTAGTTGAAACAGACCCAACAAAATTTGTTTTACCACTAGCGACTGATGAAAGTTTATTAGGTGGTGCTGATATTGATGAAGGTTTAGTTGGTGCTGAAATTCCTGCAAGTTTAGATTATATATATGATAAAATTCTATATCAACCAAAATTTATTACTTCTGGTGGTTACACTGATGAAAATATGGAAGATGAACAAGCAGGTACAGCTGGTTCTACACCTATTGCAACTGCAATGCGTAATATTACATTAACAAGACAAGATTGTAGAGCTTTAATAGATTTACCTATTGGAACACCAATGGAAAAATACAAAAGTCTAGCTTCAATGGTATCTTATCAACAAACAAGTAGCCAACAAACAATTCCAAGTGCTAGTATGTATGGACCTTGGCAATATATGCAAGTAGGAAATGAACAGCTTTGGATGCCTCCTTCTTATGTATTCCTTACAGTAGTAGGTAGTGATATAAGTAAAGGTGGAAAAGCATATACACCAAAAGCTGGTAAAGTAAGTGGAATTGTTACGAATATTATTAGACCAGAGTTTGATATTGGTTCAGCAATATCAGAAGATTGGCAAAGTGATACAAGTACAAATATAAATCCAATTATGAGATTACAAAGTGGTTCATATGTAATTAATGGAAATAGTACATTATTACAACCTGATACAACTGGTGAGGAAATAAATGCTTTCCAAGAAAGTAGTGCTGATTTAACAATTATAGAAATTAGAAGATTTATCTATAATCTTGCTACTGAATTACAATATCAATATAATTCAGCAGACGCATTTGAAACTTTTTCATTAAGAACAGCTAAATTCTTTGAAACAATGATTAGTGAAGGTGCTATGTCTAATTATGATATAACAAATATAAGTACTGATGATGAACCTAGAAAATTAAAAGTACAAGTTGACGTTTACATTACACCAACAATTAAGAAAATTGAAATCTTCCTTAATGTTGCTTATGGAAGTGTTGAAGTTGTTACAGGAGGTGTTGAATAATGGCTATTAGAATACAAAATAATGCAGATAGTAGTTTAAATGCAACAGACATAGATGAAAAATATTTGGGAACTACATATATACTTAATCATAAAGCTGACTTTGAACCTGGTCGTACAGCAGACTTTATATTAAAAATTAAATTCCAAAGAGATTTATATGATATGGAAGGTAATTTTGTATGTACTGCAAAAGACGCAACAGAAAACTTAGCATTATCTTTAAGAGATTATCAAGGTCCTCAAATGAGTATTGATACATTATCAATTAGAACAGGTAATGGTCAAGTAAACTATGCTGGTGTACCAACAGTAGGAAATTCACCAATATCATTTACAGATTATATTGGTATGAAAACAGAAGCTATATTATTAGCTTGGTACTCAATGGCTCATAACATTTTAAATGATAAAGTTGGTTTCAAAGAATATTATGCACAAGATGGTATTTTATATAAATGGGCTCCAAACGGTACAAGACAAATCTCTTGGTGGTTAATGGGTTGTTGGATTAATGAATATAATCAAGGACAATTTAGTAGACAAAATTCAGATTTAAGACAATTTAGTACAACAATTCTTTATGATAAACCAGTTCCATATGCAAAAATTAATTATAACGACTGGAAAGTTACAGATGATAGTAGTGCTGCAAGTGGAACAGCTTATACTGATTACTCAAAAGCAAATTATTTAGGAACACAACATAATCCTTTAAATAGTAATGGTTAATTAAATAAAAAATAAAAAGTAGGTGTTAGCACCTACTTTTTTATATAATAAAAGCCAATAATGAATAACTATTTAAACACTATTGACCTCGATAGATTTTTTCTTTATTAAAAAAGAACTAATATTATTATAGCATAAATTATAAATATTGTAAAGTATTTTTATAAAAGTAAAATATTAATAAGAAAGATATTCTGTGGAGGTAGATGATTTGAATAATAGTAATACAGAAATCCTTAATAAATTAAGTGATGATGAAAGACAAATAGTTAGACAAATATTATTAGACGTTTCCAATAAAGGTAAATCAGAAACACTAACAGACCTATATTATGAAGATTATGAAGAAATACCTGTGGATTTGGAAACATTTTTATGTGATGAAATGTATTTAGGAAAATATACTAATTATGGTAAAGATATATATGACACTTGGAAAAAAGAATTAGCATATGTTCATAACCCTATAAATTTTATAGACCAGTGGGCAATTACTGGTTCTACTGGTACTGGTAAATCTACGGTTGCAACATACTCATTATGTTATGAATTATATAAATTAATGTGTCTAAAAGACCCAAATAGATTTTATTTAGGTGCAAATGAAACAATATGGATTTTATTTTTCAACCTAAACTTAAAATTAGCTGAAAAAACAATGTGGGGTAAATTTCAAAAGGCATTACAAATGTCTCCTTGGTTTTTAGAAAGAGGTACTGTAACAGGTAGAACAAATTTAGTATATCAACCAAATAAAGATATAAAATTAGGTATTGGTTCAACAGAAGAACACGCATTATCTATTGCAGTTATGTTTTGTGCTATTGATGAAATGAGTTTTGGTGATAATGATAATGTTGATTATATGCAGGCTGGTATGATGGCAATATATAATCAATTATATTTACGTTTATCATCTCGTTTTAGTAGAGGTGGTAGAATACAAGGTAGAATGTACTTAATATCATCAGCTAAATCAACAAATGCTGTATTAGAAAGTTTCATAAGAGATAATGAAGGTCAACCAGGTATGCACGTTAGTAGATATAAACAATGGGAAGTATTACCTGCGTCAAAATTTAGTGGTAAATGGTTTAAAATTGCTGTTGGTAATGAATTATTAACTAGTTATATTATGGGTGTAGAGGTTACTGATGAACAAATAAAAGAGGCAGAAATGATGGGCTACACTGTAATAGACGTTCCACTGGAAATGAAACATAGATTTGAAATGGATTTTAATAGAACATTAATAGATAGTTGTGGTATATCTGTTCAGAGTAGTTATAAATATATACCATATAGACTAGTTGAACCTTGCATAGGTGAAACTTTATCAAATCCATTTATAACTGAAATAATAAAAACAGGTCTTGGAGATGATAAGGAAATATATGACTTTTTCTTACCTGAATTAGTACCAGAAATATTATATACTAAAAAAATTTACATACATTGTGACTTATCAAAATCAGGAGATATGACTGGTATAAGTGCTGTGGCAGTACTAGGTTATAAAAATCAAGAAAGATTTGATGATACAGGTAATAGTTCAATTTTAAAAGAAATGGTGTTTAGACACGTGTTTTCAGTTGGAATACAGTGTCCACCTAATGATGAACTAAGTATGATAAAAGTTAAAGATTTTTTACATTATTTAAAATATACACTGGGTTGGAATATTGTTGGTGTATCTTGTGATGGTTATCAAAGTGTAATGTTATTACAAAGTTTAAAACTTGATGGCTTTGTAACAAATGAAATATCAATGGATTTATTAAAAAATAAAGAGTGTGTTGGTTACACTATATTTAGAAATGTATTAGTTGAACAAAGATTAAAATTATTAAAATTACAAACTTTAATAAAAGAAATTACAAATCTTGAAAAAAATGAAACAACTGGAAAGGTAGACCACCCTAAACAAACAACTAAAATATTAGATGATGGTACAAAAATAAAATCAGTTGGAAAAGATATAAGTGATAGTTTAGGTGGTGCAATATATAATGCAACTTTATCAGTAAAAATTGAAGAATTAGATTATTTAGAAAATGTAACAATAGCTGATACTAATGTAACATTAAGTAATACAAAAAATATTGCAGACCAATATTTTGGAATTAACACTAATGCAAATGGTACAATAAGTGTTGGTCCACAAGAAACTAAACCACAAAATATAGAAGAACAAATTTCTAGTGCAATTCAAGATGAAATAAAGGGAAATCAAACAATATTAAAAAGAATAAAAGAAGATAATCCAAACACAAAATTATCAGAACAACAATTAAGAGATTTATATGATGATTTTACTGGTGGAGAATTTATTATTTTTTAATTAAGTAAAATATTAATATAGGTATAAAACCAATTAAATTATGGAGGTAGAATTTATGGAAAATTTAGAACAAGAAATATTACCAAATGTTAAAAACATTAAATCACAAGAAACATACACATTACCAAGTAAAGGATTAGTATATGAGGCAAATGAGAATATTCCTGCAAGTATTACATTAAGAAGAATGACAACAAAAGAAGATAAATTAAGATTAAGAAATGAGAGTGAAGAAACAATTAGAAAGGATTTATTACAGGCTTGTATATTAAATCCTAATATTGACGCAGGAAATTTAAAATTAATGGACGCAAACTTTTTATTATTTAGATTAAGAAGTTTAAGTTTATTAACAGATAAATATAAAGTATATTGTAGGTGTACTCATTGTGGAACAGAGTTTGTACACGAAGTTAATTTAGCTGATATTCCTATTAAATTTATGAGTGAAGATAAATTAAAATTATTACATATTACACTACCAATAAGTGGTGCTAATATTGAATTGAAATACCCTTCTGTTAATGACATTATATCTATGGGTGAAAAATTAAGAGAATATACTACAAGATTTCCAAATGCAGACGCTGGTGAATATCTATATTCATTAAGTACAGCAGTATATGTTAATAAAGTGAACAATAATATACTAATGGAAGAAGAATTAGAACAATATTTTGACAATATGGACATTTTAGATAGTAGAACATTAAGAGAAGCAATAAGTGAACTTGATGATAAATTTGGGTTCGAAGATAATTTAAAAGCATTATGTCCTTCTTGTAAAAGAGAAATAACACACGGATTACCTATTACAAGTGAATTATTAACACCCAGTAAATAAAAAAATATCAAATGATGATATAAAATATGTAAAAGAAGAATTAGATAATATATTAACACAACAAATTTTGATTAGTCAATTAGCAAATGGTATCTCATATGAAGATACAAATAATATGGACACATATGAAAGAACCTTTATATTCAAAAAATTACTTCAAATGGAAAAAGAAAAAAATGACGCAAAAATGAAAGCAATAGAAGAAGCAAAACAAAAAAGATAGTAAATTAATTACTATCTTTTTTTGTTAAATGTTTTATTTCTAATTTTAATTCTTTTAATTCATTAGTTATAGTCTTAATTTTATTATTAATACTATGTTTATTAATTTTATTTAATATATAACAAATAGGAATTAATAATGTTGCTAATCCAAAAGTTTGTAATACTGTAAATAATTCAGTAGCATAAAAAACTATTGCTAATATGTACCCTAATACAATAATACAACCATAAAGTGTATAATCTGTTGAATTTTGTCTAATTTTTAAGTTTTTTAATTGTTTATGTAATGTAGTATATTCATCTTTTAATATATCTAGTTCATCTTCTTCATCATCATCTAAATCATACAAAATGTTATCTACACTCATAGATAATTGAGGTTCAATATAATCTTCTGTATGATTATTAACTTGTTCTAATTTATTAATATAGTCTACCATTAAATTATCTCTATCACATTCACGTACTTTATCTAAATATGTTGGTAATGTACTATACTTTGGATTTGTTGTACTATATTTATTTAACATTTTAACCAACTCCTTTACATATTCTCCTACATATATTATACCATATATTTAAACTTATGTAAAGACTTTTTATAAATATTATATATTGTGTAAAATATTATTAGAATATTGTGAAAGGGGTAACTAACATATGCCAGATTATAATGACAATAATAAAAATAGACATAATAGAAATAATCCTAATTTAAGTAGAAATATAGATGGTCAAAATATTTCAATGTTTGATATAGAAAATATGAAAAAAGCTAACATTGAAATGGAAAAACAGATGAAATATTATGAAAGACGTGCAGAGGCTTTACGTAATGAATTAAAAACTTCAAAAGAATTAAGTAAAGCTGACCAAGAACGTTTTGATATGTATTCTAAAAATCTTGATAACATTAATAAACAATTACTAAAAAATGACGCTCTATTAGATGAGTGGCCAAAGAAAATGAGAAAAATGTTAGCCAACCCAGATAATAAAGATAGAGTAATTGCAAACTTAATTGGACAGTCACAGTCTAATCAAAATAAAATACCTAAAACTATAAGTGAAGCATTTGCATATCAATTAAATCAAGCACAAAATAGAGAAGCAAGTAATGCTTATACACAAGTAGCTAGACAGGTTTATGATAAATATAAAAGAAAAGGTGCTGATTTTTCTGATAGTGCCGTATTAAGTAATGTAAATAAAGAAATTCAGGAAAAAACTTTAACTAAAATAGATGGTATTACAAATAAATATAGTACTGCAACTTCTATATTTAGTGCTGCTGCTAATGTATTTAAAAGTGCTGTATCAGTTTGGTGGAATGTAGGAAAAACTGGATTAAATAATCAATATAATGCTTTTGAAAATTCATTTGAAAATATTTCAGTAAGAAATGGTGTTACTAGACAAAATTATTATGATACTCAATGGCGTGTAAATAATAGATTAAGTAGTTTAGGTTTAAGAAATAATATAGCAACCTCAGAAGTTCAAAATATGTGGAATACTATGGCCAATAGTGGTCTTAGAATAGATATGTCCACAGAACAAGCAAGAGCAGAAGTTACTGCTAGGGCAATAGATACTATATTAACTAATAAAATTGTTCCATATTTAGATATGTCATCATCTGCTGCACAACAAATTGCAGAAACTAATCCTAATTTTATGAAACAAGTACGTGGAATAGGTTTGGCTACAACTGAAATACAGGGAAGTGCTACTTTTATTACAAAACATTTACAAGAACTAGTTAATGATATTGCACCTATGGCCACATTGGCAGAAAATGAATTAGGTTTACAATTTGCACAATTATCAGGTTCATATGAATATTTAAGAAATACATATAAACTAAATGACGCTCAAATTGGTGCATTATATAAAAATACTGCTTCTATATATAATAATCCATATGCAGCACTTACTGGTGGTTCAACAGACCAACAACTAGCTGTTGCATTAGGTTTATCTAATGGTATAGATTTTAGAGATATATCACAAGTTGATAAGTATGCAAGATATAGTACAAATTATTTTGCTAATATGGTTCCAGAAGGTAATTCATCACCTATATATGGAGGAATGTTAGCTTCATTAGGAATTACTGGTACAGATACTTTAACTAATACTATATTAAATGAGAAAAATATAAATATGGCTGACGTTACAGCTGCTGGACTTAAAACTGCTGCAAGTACTAATAGTGCTGCGGAACGTGCCACACAAAATTATGCAAATGACCAAAATCAAACACAAACAGCCTTACAAGATATAACATTAGAGAACTTTATGAATGAATTAGCAGTAGGAAAACAAGGTTTAGGACATTGGACTAGTATTATTGTAGACGCAATTAAAGCAATTGGAACAATAATAACAGCAAAAGTTGTAGGTGGTGCTATTGGTAAAGGTATTGGAGCACTTGCAGGTATTGGTGGTTCAACATTAGGAACTAGTGCTGGTTTAGGTGCAGTATTAGGTGTAGCTGGTCCTATTGCATTAGGTATTGGTGCTGTTGCAGGTACAGTTGCTATTATAAATTCAAAAATAGCACAACAACATACTGAAAAGGCAGAAAGTACTACAAATCGTATTGGCAATATGTATGAACAAAATAAAAATGCAGGTATGTCTGATGAAGCAAATATATCAGATTTATGGAATAGTGGTCAAGTTAGTGACGATAATGGTGTATTTGAAAATGGTGGTGAAACTTTTGGTAGTTTTACTACAAGAGAAAAATTACCAAATGGACAGTGGTATGATAAAACAACTACATTTGAAGACTTTGTTAATAATGATAAAGTTAATTTTTCCACACAATCACACGCTGGTGGTAGTATGCTTGAAGCTTTTTCTTGGCAATCAAAAGAATTACGTGAAAGTTTAGGACTTACCCCTGATTGGTTAAAGAGTGGTTATGATGAAGCAAAAACAGCATTAGACAAATATGGTTGGGGTGGTGAACGTAATGCCGAAGCATATAACAGAATTAAAACATTTGCATTAAGGTCATTTTTAAATCAAAATCAAGATATACCATTTAATTATGCTATGGCTGCACTTTCAGCTGCATTAGTTTTAGGTAATCATATGAATGATACTACTATTACTAACCCACTTACTGAATATTTTGGTCAAGCAATTATAACAGATAAAGATTTATTAACTAAAACATTATCAGCTAATGGTATTACAGAAGCAAAATATTTATCAGCAATATATAAAATTTTAGGAAATAAAAACATAGATTATTGGTTGATGACAAATGCAGGTGGTGTTATGACATACCCAACTGATGAACAATTAAAGTCAGAATTTAATTTACATAGATATGGACTTGATAGTGTACCATATGATAATTACCCAGCATTACTACACGAGGGTGAAGCCGTATTAACTGCAAGCACTGCAAATACATTAAGAAATTTATTAGATGAATATCAACAAACAAGTACACAAGCAGTAAATTTTGATACAATTATACAAACACAAACAAGTGCATTAATTTCAAAAATGGAAGAAATCATTACTACAATAACAAATAGTAAGGGTTCAAATTTTGTAGCAACTCCTGAACAAACTAATGCAAGAAATATACTAATGAATAGTATGTTACATATAACTAGTACTAAAAGTTTCTAATATATTAATATATTAAATAGAGAGAAATTCTCTCTATTTTTTATGAAAAATAGACATTTCAAAAACAAGTAAAATATTATTAGATTAAGTAAAAATAGGAGAATGATTATATGAATATAAAATTTGGTATGGACAATTTTTATGTGAGGTATTTAAAAAGATTTTTAAATCACGAGTTAGATATGCCTACCTCATTATTAGGTGCATTTGATAAAAATGATTTACAACAAGTAATTAAATATTTAAACTTACCAAATGTAAAATCAATGTTCGAAGTGCAAAAGGAAATTCAACAAAAATTTATTGAATTGAAAACATTGTTTAATATGCGTATGAAAGATGATTACATTATATATACTTCAAAAAATATTGATAACCAGTCATCAGAATTTTTAAAACAAAATATTGATAATTTAAAAGATTATTGTGAAAGTGTTGGTTGGGAAATTTCTGATATTTCTGATTGGGTAGATATGAGTAAGGACATTAATGGTGATGGTAATGTTGATAACTATGATAGACAAATTATATCTGATATTATTGCTGGAAATACTAAAAAATATTCATCAGATATAATTCAAAAAGCAGATATTAATTTAGACGGCTATGTAGATTATAGTGACCTTGCATTATTAGATAATTATATGAATAATGGTAAATTATATTTAGCTATTCAGCAGTCTAATAGGAAAAATTATTTTCCTAATAAAGATATGTTAGTATTTATTAATCAATTTGATGGTACATTTCTATATGACTGGGCAATAAATGATGGTTCAAGTGATAATAGAGATGACCAACCACACCCAAGTAATGGTAGTTATAAAATAGCATTATATGCTTGTAAGCCTGGGCAAAAGGTTACAATAGCACATAATAGCACACAACCAGTTAGATTAGTAATTGGTGGCTCTCGTGCCCATTTAAAAGCAGATATTGGTAATTTTGAATTAAGTAATATTGTAGATATTACTTTAAAATCAGGTGATTATATTCAATATACTTGTACTAGTAAAGATGAAAATACAGGACCTGACGTTAATTTTCTATGTATTCAATGTCCTTCAACATATGGTAATCTATCAGGTTCTAAAAAACAAACATTACAATTAGATACTGGTGATATTAATTTTGATGGTAAAATTGATATGGAAGATTATCATTTATTAGCGAGATATACTGCAACTGGACCCGGTTCTGAACAATATAAATGGACACCAACACCTAAACAACTTGCTGTAATGAATTGTAGAAAAGATGAAACTGACCCAAATATTTCAGTACGTGACGCTGAATATTTATATAGGTTTATTCAAGGTGACCCTAAAATACCTAGTTTAGGATTTTCATACTATGACATAGAAGTAAGTGCTGATTATGATAGTGGTGTAAATGTGTCTAATTTCTTAATTATTGATGGACATTATGATACAGATACTAATATACCAATTTTAGATTTTGTTAATGATGATTGGGTTATACACGAGAAATTCTTTAATTATTTATTTGGAATAGCAATAAATCCATATAGTAGTAATGAAAATATTGCATACTTACAAAAATTATTACAAGTATTTTACCCAGAGCACATATATGATAGTAATTATTTCCAAACAGGAATTTATACTAAAAATATGCAAAATTTATTAAAGGAATACCAAAAACAAAGAATTAGTTATACAACAGGTGATTTGAATAAAGATAATAATTTAACTTATGCTGATTTAGAATTACTACGAAATTATATTGATGATAGTAGTGATTATACATTAGTACAAAAATATTTGGCTGACCCTATAAAATACCCACTATCAGAGACAGATATTCAAAGATTAGATAGAGATAATGACCATCAAATAACTAAATCTGACCTTGATATTTATGATAAAATACTTAATGATAAATATTCAGGAT
Source organism: uncultured Bacilli bacterium (assembly GCA_944332505.1). The sequence continues at coordinate 28,331 of CALVKC010000002.1, read as the reverse complement.
TATTAAGATTAAGAGCCGATATAAATGATGATGGTTTTGTAGATGAAGCTGATTATATAGCATTAAAAGAAGTATTAGATAATGGTTATACTATTATCTTTGATGAAAAAAGTAATAAAGAAAGAAAAATAGATTTAAAAATCTATGACATACCATTTATTTTAGGTTATTGTGACGTACAAACAGAAGCTTTAATGGAAGCAGACTTAAATAATAAAGGTCTAATTTCGGAGGTGAGTAAATAGTGGAAGTTATACAAAAAGATTATACAGTAAGAAGTAATATACAGGGTACTTATAATAGATATACAAGTTCTGGTGCACAACCTGGTTATAATGGTTTAACTGGATTTAAAAAATGGGAATGTTATATGTTAGTTAAATACGGTAATAGTAAGGCATTTGGTACTGGTGGAGATTATGAATATCTTATAGAATTGCCATTATACCCTGAACAGGTATCTGAAACTATTACACCTAATTGGCAATCACAACCTGTATTAGGTAGGTCATCTCCAATAGCAGCTTATGCAAATACTAGTTTGAAAAATGTAAGTTTTAGTTTAGATTTACATAGAGATTTATTAACAGGTAGTTTTTCACATACCACAGAAAGTTTAAATGAAATTGGTGGTTCTGTAAAAAATCAAGCAGCTGGAAAACAACAACAAACAGCAAAAGGACCATTTGATACAAGAACTTGGTATGTTAATATAAATAAAATGTTACAAATAAGTTGTTACCCACAATATACTAAATTAGGATTAATTCCACCAACAACATATTTTATCTTTGGGCAAATGATATTAAAAGGGTTTGTTAATAGTTATAATACTGAATGGAAAAAACCAATTATAAATACATTTTATGGTTGGAATAGTGTTACTATAAATATGGATTGTTACCCAGATAGTATTATATCTGCAAAAGATATTATAACAAATAGTAAACAAGGAACTGCAAGTACACAAAATACATATAATACAGTATTCCCAAGTAAAGTTGGAAATAGTAATGTTATGTTAAGAAATGATACAACAAATAGAACAAATGCAAGAAGTGTTGGTCAAGTTATTGGTGGACAAGTTATAGACGTATAATAAAGGGGGCGTAAATTATGGAATATATAGGTTATAGTGCTGATAGATTAAATGTTTCACCAACAAGTGAAGCTAGTTTAAGAGAAGATTTTGGTGGAATTGAATATTTACCAACTGTCTTATATAAAAATGCAAGTAGATATAAAAATTTAAGAACTATACAAGATACAAATGGAAATATATATCACGAAAGTTGGGTACAAAAAACTATTGATAAGTCTGCTGATGATGAATATTTTACAGTTACAGAAACCGAAGAAAATAGATTAGATATTGTATCAACAAAATATTATAATACACCAAGATATTGGTGGGTAGTAGCACTGGCTAATTATATAATTGACCCATTTGATATACCAATAGGTACACAGTTAAGAATACCACCATTAATTTCATTATATAATTCAGGGGGTGTACTAAATGGGTAGTTATATTGAAAGAACAGAAATTAAAGCAACCAGTGTTACTATGTCACAAGAAAAAATGTGTCAAAATTATGAAAATATGTTAAACAATGTAACAAATATGTTAAATGTAGAAGGTCCTACAATATCTACTTGGATTAAATTTCAAATAGGTTCAACTAATAATAAAAATCCAATTATATTTGATAGTTCTTCTACAAATCCTAAAAAGAATTTAATAGCAAGTTTATCATTTACAAAAAGTAATGCTGGTACTGCAAATAAGTTCACATTAGTAATTCAATATGACCCATTTAATATGGGACAAGAAACTGCTGATATTATTGAACAACTTGATGAATATATTGCACAATCAATGAGTTATGACTTTACAACAGATTTGAATACACTTAGAGGACATTTACAATATGGTTATAATTCTGTTTCTGATAGTGCACTAGTATCACCTGATTATACATTTTATCTAACAAATGCAAATACAGAAGTAAAATTTGAAAGTGGTATATCTACATATACATTTGAAGGTGTATCTACAATAGGTGCTGATAGTGATAATAGTACTAAATTTGGAGCAGTTACAAACTGGAAATTATTAGATATTGTTGAATGGACATTATATTATTGGTATGGTGATAGTTCAAAAAAACCAGCACATACAGGCGACGCTCCACCAAGTGATAATGATTATAAATATTATATAGATATACCTGATGATTTATATAAAGATAGTCCTGACAATATCACAGTATCTGAAAAAAGTGGTATGACACCTATTGAATATTGTCAACAATTATTAGATGAATACCCTTTAACTAAAAGTGAGGAAGCTAGTGGTATGTATGATAATATGGACAAATTAAGTTATGCTCAACGACCTAGATATATAATTTATATAGATGACGCTGAACAAACTATTCGTGTTACTCACGTTGTACCAAAAGTTACCACTAATGATAGAGGTGACGTTACAAATGTTGATATATCTGGTATTGCAGAGGAAGCAAAATTAAAAATTAATTATAAATTCTATTGGGGACAAAAAACACAAAATATTGTACTTGGTTGGAAACCAGAAGTTAATACAATGTTATATTTAATAAGACGTGCAAGAACTACTAGATATAATGATGAATTACAAAATGCTATTAATAGTGGTAATGAAAGTTCTATTCAGGCAGCAAGAGAAAAGTTAGTAACTGTAAATGATGACTTAAATGAAATGTTTGACGCACAATTACAGATTTTAGGAATACCTGCTGACCCACCATTAGGAGCACTAATTCCAGTTATTCCTACTATATTAGAAACACCTAGTAGAACAGCTGGTTTATATATGATAACTGGTTGTACTGATGATATATCAACAAATGGTTTTTATATAACAACATTAAGATTACTTAGAATAAGAGGTTTAGATGACCCTGCAAAAGAATTAACTATTCCAGAAACTGACACACAACAACCTAATTCTACAACTGAAACAAATAGCACACCAAATACAGATGGCTCTGGTGGCCAATTTTCATCAGGTGGTGGAAATGGTCGGAGGTCGGTGGTGGCCGGTGGTGGAAGATAATATAAAGGAGATTATGTATGGAAATTGCAAATAAAAAATCATATTATAATGCTATATATGAAGCTATTATTGTAAATGATAATATAGATACTGACCCTGAAAGTAAAGGTAGAGTACAAATATATATACCATATTTGCATACTGATTATATTAATACCTATATGGATTATATGTTATCATCAGACAAACAAAGTCAAGATGGTTGGAGTAGATTTCCTTGGGCATATGTATTAGTTGACAATTTAAAAAATGGAAATGCTGTATATTGTAGTTATGTAAATAATAGTAATGACCAATATGTAGTTATTGGACTTGATATAAATAATCCTGCAAATACTACAAGTTCAGGTTCAGGATTAGAAATAAGTAGTGCTGAAATTAATGGTGTATTAGATTTAGCAATGCCAATAATCATACATAATGAAGTTGGTATAAATACTAGTGCTTGGCCTGATAATATACCAACAAGCAATTATATTAGAATAAATCCATATGATAATGGTGGTTGGTCTATTGGACTAATTCAATGGCACCAGTGTAGAGCATTTGACTGCTTATATCAAATTGCAAAAGCAGATACTACTTGGGAAAGTAAAGTTAATATGAATATAGAGTTGTTTCAAGACTTAAAAAAAGCAGTATCAAATAATTCTACAACAGGTTATAGAACTAAGTATCAGTCTACTTATCACCCAACAGAGGGTTCTGAACCATATAAAAATATTCAAGCATTATTAGGTTCTAATATTGGAAAAGAAACTCAACGAAAATATGCAGCAGAAGATACAGCTAGTAGTATTGAAATTTTAACACAAGAACCAAATAATATAGATAATCCAGCCATTTTAATATTTTTAGCTGATATTATGAACCAATATGGACAAGGTTTGCCACAAACAATTAAAAAGGCTGCAAGTATAAACAAAAATGGTCAAGATATTATGCAACAATTATCTGAATTTAGAGATTGGTGTAAAGGAAATTTGGGTAGTTATAGTACTTATATAAATAGAAGAAATACTACATATTCTTACATACAAAATTTATATAATGCAGGTAAATTAACTTCATTAGGTAGTGGGGAGAATTTAGCAAATGAAGCTGGTGCAAACAAAGGTGGTCAATTATTATGGCCAAGTCCAGGTTGTCAAGTTGTAACCTCTAAATATGGAAATAGAATACTAAATGGTAAATTGAATTTCCACACAGGTGTAGATTTAGCAAGAAATGGTGGCGCAGCTGGACAAAAAATAATAGCTGCACATAGTGGTACTATTTCTACACAAACAACTTCTGGTGGTTATGGTATTTTAACAAAAGTTACAAATGGAAATATGACCACATACTATGCTCACCAAAGTAAAAGAGAAAATGGTATCAAAGATGGTATTACAGTTAAAGCTGGTCAAGTTATTGGTTATGTTGGTAATACAGGAAATTCATTTGGAGCACATTTACATTTTGAGGTAAGAATTAATAATAAAACTCAAAATCCATTACCATATATTCAGAAAGGGTAGGTAAAAAATTATGAAACAATATACATTTAGTTTTCCACAAATAATAAATAGAGTATCAGGGAAAATAGAATTATCAAGTAATACACAATCTATAAATGAGTGTTTAGGTATTTTATTAAGAACTACACCTGGTGAAATGTTAGGTGACCCAGAATGGGGTTGTAATTTACTAAATAGAATATTTCAATATCAAGGTATAATTGTTGATGAATTAATAAAAGATGATATAATTGACGCTATATCTAAATATGAACCTAGAATTACAGTTACTACAAATGATATTGTAATAGAAGAAAATATTAATGTTGTAAATATTTATATTCAATATGAAATTAAGGAAACAGGGGAAATAAACACTTATAATATGGACATTACTGCTGATGATAATCCAGATAAAATACAATAAACACATAAAAATCCAATTATATAAAGTTTAGTAAAATATTATTGAGAATATCAATAATATTTTTTATTGTAAAAAATAAGAAAGGTAGAGATGATATGGCAACAATAAGTCAAGTAGAAAAAACTGATTATACACCAGTAAGAATATCATATACAGATAAAGATTATGCTAATATTTTAGATGATTTAATTAACTCAATTAGTGGTATTACACAAAAATGGAATACCACAGATATAAATGACCCAGGTATGGTATTAGTTAGATTAATGGCAATATTAGGAGATATGTTATTTTATAATCAAGATATGCAAAGTTTAGAAGTTTACCCAAATTCTGTAACACAAAGAAAAAATGCAGCTAGTATATATAAATTAATTGGGTATAAGATGAGATGGTATAAATCTGCAACATTACAAGCAAATATGGTAAATACATATAATAGTATGGCAACAATACCTAGATTTTGCACATTTACAACTTTAAATAATGATATAACATATTGTACTTTTGATGAAGAATATAATTTAAAATCAAATACTAATAATAATGGATTTGAGGAATTGGTAACACTAGTACAAGGTACACCTGTTACACCAGTAAGAACTTCAAATAATCCATACCCTGACGTGGGTAAACCTTGGCATAGTATTTATGGTTTTAATTATACTACTGATGATATTGTAAATAATAGAATATATTTAGCATACAATAATGTGGACCAAGACCATATTATTGTTGTAGATGATACAAATAATGAATGGGTATTTAAGGAAAATATATATCTAACACGTGACGCAGGTAGATTTTTTGAATTTGGTGTTGACGTTAATGATAATCCATATATAGAACTTGTTGATTATTGGGGTAATTTTAATGTGCATAAATTTAAAATATTCTATATAAGAAGTTCAGGAGAAAATGGACAAATATATGCAAACACTTTAAAAAATGTTACTGGTAATGTTTGGAGTAGAAATGGTACAGGAATTAGTCAAGCTGTATATAATGTTAGTAACTTTATTAAATTTACACATTATGATAGTACACTAGGTTATAATCCAGAAACACCTAATGAAGCTAGAAAAAATGCTACTATGTATCAAAATACATTAGATACTCTAATAACATTGGCTGATTTTGAAAGAGCAGCATTAAGACACCCAATAGTATCTAATGTTAGAGCAACAGATTTAACTAACGACCCTGGAATACAAAAATCATCATATATAGGTGATATTAATCAAGATGGTACAATAGATGAATTAGATTATCAAATGTTAGAAAACTATTGTGTTGACCCAGTACAAAATCCATTAAATACATTTGAAAAACGATTAGCCAATTTATCACAAGATGGTAATGAAGTTGGTAAAGAAGATTTACAATTATTTTATAATTATTTGCACCCAGCATTATATACACTTGGTAATATTACTATGAAAGATGAAAGTACAGCAGAACAAGTTATTAATGAAGAAGACTTACAATTATTACAAGAATATGTAGAAAATCCTGAAAAATCAACACTAACTAATTTTCAAATAAGATTAGCTGATATGAACCAAGATGGTTTAGTAAATGAAATTGATATTTATTTAATGCAATTTTGGTTAGGTCAACAATTATCAGGAGAATTACCACAAATTAGTGATGGTGTTAATACTTGGACTTGTGGTAATATTAATATGGACAAAGATGAAATGGACAGAGAAATATTTGATAATATTGATTTAGACTTATTAGATACATTATTAAATGACCCTTCAAGCAGTACTTTAACACCTTTTCAAAAAAAATTATGTGACGTAAATCAAGATGGTGTAACTAATGCTTATGACTATGAATTATTAAAATTTTATATACAAACAAGTCATAATAATGAATTACCAAAAATATCTGATGATAGTAAAGAAGTTATAGGAATGTGTGGTAAAGAAAGATTATCAACAGTAGAAACACTTGATGGTTTTATTGTTAAGTTATATATAATTCCAACAGAAGAATATGAAGATTATAGTGAAGAAGATATACAAGATATGATAACAGAAGATTTAAGACAGTATAAAATATTACCTTTAACACTTGTAATAGATACACACTCTATAAATAAATATTATTGGACTATAAAAGGTAAATTTATTACAAAATCTCCATTAAGCAAAGATGAATTACAAACAATTATTGTTTCAATTAATAATAAATTACGTTATGAATATGCTACTGAAAAAATGAATTTTAATAATATTATTAATTATAAAGATATAATAGAAGATATTTTATCTGTTGACCAAAGAATTTTAATGGTAGATTTAGAACCTATTGAATATGTTGATGATGAAGGTAATACTGTATCAAAAGAAACAGTAACAGGAAATTATCAACAAATTGTACCTATGCTAGATAATGCTAATCCTGATAAAAATTTACACTATGCAATAACATTACAACACACCACAGTTTTACCAGGTTCTGTTATGATAAAAACAAATGGTGGTCAATATGTATTTAGAGATAACAATAATGGTGAAATATACAATATTGATGGACAACTACAATATAAGGGTTCAATAAACTATATTACTGGTGAAATTGACTTAATGTTTACAGCACCAGTAACAGATGATATTGTAATTGATTATACTCACAATACAACTAATATAGCAATTTATAGAAACCTTAGTACACAGAACTTCTATTTTGATAGTTCATCATTAGAACCTGATGGTACACAAAATTTAGTATAGGGGGTATAAAATGAGTATTCCATTTTTTAGTGATATTGATTTAAAAAATAATAAAATTATAAATGCTAAAAATCCTGAAAATAATGGTGATTTAGTAAATAAATATTATTTAGATAATATTATAAATAATACACAAAGTACATTAAATAATAATATTTTAATTGCAAAAGAAGAAATGACTACATATGTTGATACACAAATAGAAAATATTAATACAGATATGACAACAAATGTTACACAAATATTATTAGATAATATTATTGATAACATTACAAGTTCAGATAATTCAAAAGCACTATCTGCTAATATGGGACATTATTTGTCTACACTGATTGATGATACAAATAATTTAATAACAACACTTTCAGAAACAATAAATATATATTCTGACATAGCAACAGAAATAGGAAGATTTGAAAGTGGTACAATAAATAGTCAGGTATATAGAGTTATACACACATTAGAAATTGGTCCACAATCATCACAAGAAATACAAATTGACTTATCAGAAAAAATACCAGTTAATTGTAGTATTATAAATATATATGGTACATATAATCTAGCAGAAAATACTTATTTTATGCAATATGGAATAGATACAACTGCTACAAATGGGGTATTTATAAATAATTTTAATAATGATTTAAAACAATTAAATATATATGTTGGTAGTGACACAATAACTGAATTAGAAAATAATACTTTATTATTCATCATTGAATATTATAATAATGTTGCTACATTGTAAGGGGGTATAATAAAATGAGTTTAGAAAAAGGATTAAAAATGGTTGGTACAGAAGCTGGAAAAGTTTTAACAACTGATGAAAATGGTAAAACAATATCAACTACAACAAATGTTAATGATATTGCTACAAAAGATATAACCAATAATTTAGATAGTAGAATTACAACACTTGAAGGTTCTGTTGAAGAAGCAGTAACACTAGCAAAAAGTATAAATGGTTAAAAATTAGAAAGACCATACTCAACATTAGGGTATGGTCTTTGTATGATTAAACTAATAATAGTCGGATTGTGTAAAATATTATTAGAAAGAAAGTGTTTGTCCAATAAAATTATTTAGAAAGGGGTATAAATTATGGGGGAATTTGCGCCAGTACTTCAAGCATATACAGAAGTTGGTATATTAGGATTATTAGCAGTACTAGTAATAATACTAGTTTGGCGTTCTTTTGATAGAAAAGGTAAAGATGATGACTGGAAAAAGAATAAAATAGATGAAAAAGATAAAAATATAAATAATAATAGTGAATTTATTGCACAACAACTAGATGAACTTACAGATTTAATTAAAAAACAAAATGAAGCATATCAAGAATTTCAACAAGAAATGATTGAAAAAAGTCATAATATGAATGAACAACTTATTGAAAAAATTGTTGATGGTGTATATTATAGAGTACCTTCTAATACAGAAAATCATATGTTGACTAAAATAAATAATGAAATAGATATGATTTTACAAGATATATTAGTTGAAACTAATGCAAGTAGAGTAAATTTAGTACAATATCACAATGGTGGTAAAGGAATAAATAAACAAGCATTTTTAAAAATGTCTATGACTAATGAGCGCATACAACTAAATGTAAAACCATTTATAAGTGAGTTTAAAGACCAATTTAGAAGTGTTTTAGGTTATTTTGTAAATGAAATTGGTAAAAATGGTTATTGTTATATTAATGACGTTGATGAAATGATAGAAAAAGATATAGGTATGTATGAATTTATGTGTAATAGAGGTATTGAAAGTAAGTTTGGTTATGCTATTCACGATAAAGATAAATGTGTTATTGCTTTTATATGTGCAGAATTTATAGATAAAAAAGACGCAAATGAAAAAATTATTAATAATTCATTTAAAGAACATTATCGTGAAATAGAGAGATTATTAAACTCATAAAATAGAGAGGTATAGATATGTATTATGGTTGTAATAAAGAGATAAAAGATAAAAGAGATTATAAATCATATATTTGTAATGCTAAACAAACAGAACTACCAAAACAATATAAAATAGAAATGCCTAATGTAAAAGACCAGGGTATTGTAAATTCTTGTGTTGCACATTGTTTATCTACATTTATGGAAGAAACATATAAATTAGATAAAATAGAATTTTCTACTGGATTTATTTATGGGTATAGACCTTTGGGGTATAGTCAAGATGAAGGTATGTACCCAAGACAAGCATTAAAAACTTTATTAAAAGTAGGTGACGTACCAAAAATAAATTTTGACCATAATAAAGAAATGCCTGAAATTAAAAAATTAGTTGATAAAAATTTAACGGAATTAACTAGTATAGCAAATAAATATAAAATAGATAGTTATTCAAGAATTTATACAGAAAATGAGATAAAAAAATGTATATATAATGATATTGCAGTACCAATATCAATACCAGTATATAATGATTTAGACTATAATAACATTACTTTTAAAATAAAAATGCCTAGTGGAAATTTAGAAGGTTATCACGCCATTATTATATATGGTTATAATGAAGATGGCTGGTTAATCCAAAATAGTTGGGGTAAAGGTTGGGCTGATAGAGGTAGAGCAATACTACCATATGAATACCCAATAGATACTGCTTGGGCAATAGATACTGCTGGTAATAATTTAGTTACATACCAAACAATATGGCAAAAAATATATGCACTAATTTTAAGAATTATAGATATATTTAAAAAATAATTTATAAAAAGTGTTAATAATAAAATTAGCACTTTTATTTTTGTGTAAAATATTATTAGAAACCAAAAGGAGGTATCTTAATGTCAACTGATATACTAGAAAGTAAAAATATGATACCCAATATATTACGTCAAAGTAGAGATATGCAGGCAATATGTAAATTATTAGACTTGTTAATCAATAACTATAAAACAAATGTTGATTATTGGACAAGTTTAATTGATTTTGACACTTGTCCTGATAACTTACTTCCATTATTAGCGTCATATGTTGGTTATAAATATGATTATAGTGAAAGTTATTCTACAAATAGATTAATTATTAAACATTACCCAGAAATGATAAGAAATCGTGGTTCTGAATTGGGTATGTCATTAGCAACAGCATTATCAGTAAATGCTCTTGGTGAAATAGATAAAGTTGAAGCATTATCAATGTTTAGACTTGATTATCAACAGAGTAATAAAAAATTATATATTTATATATATTTTCCAAGTAATTTATCAAAAATTCGTGATTTAATAGAAGTAGTACGTCCAGCTGGTTGTGGTGTGCAATTAGTTGCTGCTGATATAATTCAAACAATAGATGGTATAGAAATAAGTGACTTTGTTGGTGTTCCTTCTAAATATGCTTATGACCACACTAGATATGAAGTTGGTAGTGAAGATAGAGTTGGATTTGCAGAAGTTACAAATTATGAAGAAGTAGAAAGAACAGGTGGATTACCAGATGAAGAATTAGAAGTAATTGATAAATTACCAACATATGATGAATTACAACAAAATATTAATAGATATTTAAAAGAGCAACCACATATAGATGAATAATTAATTAGAAAGTAGTAAGTATGTTTACTACTTTCTTTTAATGTAAAATATTAATAGTAGGAGGTATATTGTATGGAAAGTGATAAAATAAATAAAAAAGATTTATTTCAATATACATTTTATGACGCAAGTCATAAATTAAATGTAGTATTAAATGTTGATTATATTAAAAAATTATTTAATGCTGATATTGTATTATTAGAAGAAACAGAACACAAATAAAGAGGTGAAAGTATGAGTAAACTAAATATGACAGACGCTGGTTACACTGTGGGTGCTAACGTAAGAATTACAAAAAGAGATAAAAAAACAGGTAGAGTACTAGAAACAAGACAAGGTCATAATAGGTGTCTTCGTACACAGTTATTAGGTATAACTAAATTCTTAAATGGGGAATTTAATGAAACTAATTATTTAACTAGTTATGAATGGTTACCTAGATATTTAGCATTAGGTACAAATGTTCAAACTGTTGATAGTAGTTCTGCTATTAAAACAGAAGTACAAATTAATGATACTAAGTTATTAGATGAAATTAGTCCAAGATTAAAATTGCCAGATAGAAATATTGTAATTAATAGAACTTCACAAAATTATATTCAATTAGTTATAACTACATATTTACCAGAAGAATACTTTAATGGTCAAACAATTAGAGAAGCAGGACTATTTGCAAAAGAAAGTGGTAATAATTGCTTATTTAGAATAGTTTTTGATGATATAACAAAAGAAAGAGATAGTGTTGTAGAGGTTACTTGGACAATATCAGTAATATCTATTGATAGTCAAAATGAACCATATGAAGAATATTCAAAAGCTGATTTACGAGAAGGTCTAAATGCAATATTTGAAAGAACGGCTGAATTATATGAACCATATAAAGATATATTACAAGAATTAGATGACTGTATATATGAATGTATTAGAACTGATAGTACAGAAGAAAGTATCAAAAAGGCTCTAAATGTAACAACAAATATACTAACTAAAATGGAAAGTTGGAAACCACAAGCTATTCCAGATGAAGTTGAGGAACGTATTGATGAAATTAATGGTGACCCAAATGTATAAAGATAAGAGAGTTATACAACTCTCTTTTAGTTTGCCTAAAAATAAAACTTAATTTTAAAATGTGTAAAATATTAGAGAGGTAGAAAGGAGGAAAGATATTCCTATGAAAATAACAAAAAAAGATATTATACAAAAATTATATGAAATTGAAGAAAAGACTGATTTAAAATTAGGTAGAGAAGTACAAAAGGTGGTTAGAAGTGAAATAATACCAATAGATATTATTAAACTTATAAACAAATATGATACAGGGTTTTTACAGATATATGACACATATAATACTGTATATAATTCAAGAAATAAAAATCCACTATATAGAAATTTAAGAAATAGTAATTTAAGAATTGAAGAAAAAGCAATAGCATTAAGTTCATTAGTAACTAAAATTCTTATATCTTGTAGTAAGATTGAAGATGAAAATGAACGTAAAATATTTGCAAATGCTATGAATATAGACCAACTAAATAATGCTATTTCAGAATATGCTATATATGGAAAAGCAGATAATTTATTAGAAAACTGCAAACAAGTTAGAGAATTATTAGAATTATTATATACAGAATAGGAGGGTAAGTATTATGTGGTTTACAATACTTATAATAATGATTTTTATCTATGTGGGACTAGGTATCATAAATAGATTAATTGATATATATAAATTTTTTACCAATAATGATATAGATAAAAAATCTAAAAAGAAAAAATTAGTAGAATAGTAAAGGAGTAGAGTATTAAATGGGATTTATAGATAGACTACGTGAAAGTATTTTTCGTGTTAGAGTTGTACCAAAACAAACACCAGAAGATAGAACTTCATTTACAAATGAAAGAGATAGTCTTAATAATAAATTAAATGAAGCAATAGAAGCTGGTAGAAGAATTGACTTATCTGATTTATTAAATATTACCACATTAAAAGGTACAAGAAATGAAAAATATGCTATTTTTGAAGAAATGGTTGCAGATGGTCGTATTGGTGCAGCTGTTGAAATGTATGCAAATGATACTGTTCAATATTCTCCTGATGGTAAAATTATTTGGGTAGAGAGTTCAGATACTGAGGTTGCTAAATATGGAAATAAATTACTAGAAGATTTAAACATACCAGAAAATATTTGGTCATATGCTTATTGCTTATGGTTATATGGTGACGTATATTTAGAATTATTTGAAAATACTTCATATAGAAATAATAGACCAACATTATTAGTTGAACCTACTAAAATAAATCCAAATGTTAGAACACAAGTACAGATAGCTGGGGCTAAATTAGAAAGATATATAGAGAAAGTTCCAAACTCAGCAGAAGTGTATGATTTACAATATAAAGGAAAAACTAGTGGATTTATAAGAAGTCAAGATAATATGGAAAATACATTAGAAAATAATTCATATATTTATAGTGGAACAATTACAGACGTTGATATATTAAGTCCTACAAAGTTTGTTCATATTTGTTTATCACCAAATATAAACAGACACCCAGAAAAATTTAGGTTAATAAAAGAAGAAATAAATAAAAAAGATAGTCAGGGACGAATAGACGCAAGTAATACAGAAGGTTCTGGTGGTTCATTATCATTTGTAGTTAAAAGTGGACAATCCATATTAGAAAATGTATATGGTGCATATCAAACTTTGAAATTAAAAGAAGAAAGTGTACTATTAGAAAGAGTAACAAAATCATCAATTACCAGAGTAATTCAAGTTGAATTAGGTGATTTACCAGAAAGTCAAAAAAGAAAAAAATTACAAGAGATTAAAAATCAAATTGAACAACAAATTCAAATTAATAAACAAGCTGGTACAATGCAAAGTAGAGCAGGTGCACAACCTATTGAAAATATTATCTATACAACAACTAAAAATGGTAAAGGCGCAATATCTACTGTAAATATTGGTGGAGACGTTGATATTGGTAATCTTGCTGACGTTGAAGATAGCGAAAATAAAGTATATGGTGCATTATTAACACCAAAAGCATTATTAGGTGCTGATATGGACGGTACTGGATTATCAAATGGTGGTTCTTTAACAGAAATGAATACTACATATGCAAGACGTATCAAAAGAGGTCAAGTCGCAATACAAAGTGCAATGAAAACATTAATAAATATATTTGCATTAGCTGATGGTTTAGGAGATAAAATTGTTAATAACTTTGAAGTAAAATTAACACCTATTATAACAGTTGAAGATAATAGACGTGATGAATTAATGCAAACAAAAATTAGAAATGTCAACGATATTATGGCATTACTAGACAATTTAGAACAAATTGATGATGATACTAAATTAAAAATGTTATTAGAATGGTTAGGTACATACCTAAATCAACAAGATATAGTAGATATTCTTGATGAAAGAATTAAAGAGTTAGAAAAAGAAGAAAAAGAAGCATTAGCAAATGGTGAGGCTCCACAACAAGAAAAGGAAAAAGGTGGAGAATTTGAAATGTCTGGTGGTGGTTCCGCCCCAAGTTCATTAGGTAATATGCCTATAAATAATAATGAACCAACTGATGATACTGGAAATGAAATTGTACCAAATCCAATGACTGACGAAAATAGACCTGAAATTGCACCACAAGTAGATTTAGCTGAAATCACAAGTGATACTAATACACAATAAAAAGTAAGGAGATGAATTTATTGGGAAAATTAATAATTTATACTGGACCAATGAAATGTGGTAAAACCACACATTTAATTCAAAAATATAACAAATTAAAAGATACTACTAGTTGTGTGTTTTTAAAACCAGTGATAGATAATCGTTTTTCTAATGATTTCATCATAGATAGAGATAGACAAAATAAAATACCTGCATTTAATATAAATAAAATAGATGACATATTACCATATGGTCTAATATATAAAAATATTTTTGTTGATGAATTTCAATTTTTAAATGGAAATATCTGCACAATAAATAACCTTTTAGAAACACAATGTAATCTTTTTATAGGTGGTTTAAATTTAACTGCTGAAAAGAAACCATTTGGTAAAATGGGTGAATTATTGTGCTTTGCGGACACAATTCATATATTAAAAGGTAATTGTGACTACTGTGGTAGAAAACAAAGTGGCATATATACTTTATATGTTGGTGGTAAAAATCAAGATATTATAGTTGGAGAAAATAACTACAAATGTGTCTGTTCAAAATGCTATGTAGAACATAGTAATCTTTAAGGAGTTAGTGAATATCTAACTCCTTATTTTTGTAAAATATTATTGAAAGAGTTGTGATATTTGTGGAAAATATTAGTTGTTATAATTGTAAAAGTAGACATTTAGGTTGTCATAGTAATTGTGAAAAATATTCTAAATACAAAGCAACTCTACAAAAAATAAAAATGAGAAAAAAGGAAGAATATGATTTTTATTATTCTCAAAAAAGAAAGAGGTAAGGTATATGGAAGAAAATAGTTTAGAAAATTTAGTTAAGGGTTTGACTATTGTAAAAGATGAGTTTTTTAGAAATAAAGAAGAATTAAAAATGTCAAAAAGAAAGGACGTAATAGCAGTTGAATTGAAAACCATATTAGATAATAATAGTGACTATTATAGTTTAAAAACTGCATTAACTACATATATAGATAACCTTTACAAATTATAGGAGATAAAATATATGGAAGATAAAAAGCAAGATTATCAAAGATTAATATGTTCAATTTGTGAAAACAAATCAACCTGTAAAAAAGATAAAATAAATATATATGTAATTCAAGATAAATTATCTATGAAATGTATTAATTATAAATATGATAAAAAAATTTTATAGAGGTGATATATTATTCTATAAGGTCTATGTAAAGTGGTTTAAAAAATATAAGAAATCACACAGACACTAAATTAAGGAGGAAATGATTATGGAAAATGAAACAAATCAAGTTGACCTAAGAGAAAAAGCTAAACTTATAGAATTAAAACCTGTAAAATTTTCCACTAACATTGCTGGTATGGGTTATAGTGAAACAACTAATCTATTAAAAGTGGCCTTTAAAAATAAAGACAACTATACAACCTACCTATATGAAGGTGTAGAACCAGAGGTATATAATAAACTATGTGAGGCTGATAGTATAGGAAAAGCATTATCAGAATATGTTATCAGACAAAAAGAAAAATATAAATATATTAAATTATAAGTTTGTAATACCCATATTTGACTTCAAATTCAATTTTAAGACATTTTTAAGTTAATATGGTGTATTTTTATGTCTTAGTTATTTTAATCTGATTAAACACTAATTATATTAAAATTAACTATATTTGAGAGGAGTAAATCATATGCAGAATAAATTATATCAAAGATTATTAATATTTGATGGCTCACACTGTTTGCATAGAGCAATTTGTGAACCTCATTTATGGGAAATGAAAAACAATGAAGGACAAAGAACTGGTGGTGTTTATGGTACACTACAAACCATTTTAAAAGAAAGTGAAACTTTTAATTATTTTCCAGTTGTAGTATTTGATGGTCATTTATCGCAACGTAGATTAGATATATACCCAAATTATAAACGAAATGAAGATAAAAAAATTCTCAATGAAAGTGTTGAACAATTAACTGAAATGGAACAATTACAGGAATTACAACGCCAAGAATATAATACACAAAGAGAAATGCTAAAAGTAATATTGCCTGCATTTGGAATACCAACAATACATTTAACAGATTGGGAAGGTGATGATTTAATTTATGTATTATCTAGGATTACACGTGATAGTATAATTGTGTCTGATGATAAAGATATGATACAATTAATTATAGATGAACCTGATTTACGTTGTAGAGTAAGACGTGGTATGAGAGATGAATTTATAAATATGCAATGGTTAAAAGATAATAATTTAACTACGTCTGAATTTATTGCAAGGAAAGCATTAGTTGGAGACCCAAGTGATAACATACCATCAGCGTGTTTTCAAGTAGGAGAAAAAACAGCATTAGGTTTATATAAACTATATATGGAAAGTACTAAACGTGTTGAGGGATTTCCAAAAAATGAAGATGAATTATCTAAAATCTGTAAAGAATTAGACATACCAAAAAGAAAAGCATATCTAAATTTTAATGAGGACCAATTTTTAAAAAATGTTTTATTAATGGACTTATCATTAGTAGAAAAAGAAATAACACCAACTTTATTAACAGAATTAAACAATATAATAATGACACAATCAGAAAATACTAATATATCTATTATTAACAATGCACTTGATGAATTAAATATAAGAACATTTATGCCTGAAAAATTATTGAAAACAGTATCTGATAATAAAATCTATATATTAAAAGATGACACAACTGATTTTAGAGCCATACAAGATACAAATGTTAAAAAATCCAAACTATTATTTTAAATATAAAATAGACCAAGAAACCTTGGTCTATAATTTTTCTAAATACTATCAGTGGTTTTTATTTTTTGTTGCATAGAATTTGCTACTAATTTATTATACATTTGTTCTGTATCATAATTGTTCCCAGTACGTTTTTTATAATATCTACCCACGTCTTGTAATATAGACTTTAACTCACCAGTATTTTTGAAATATTGTATGCACTTATAAGTTGGTCTATAACAATTAGCAGCTTTTTTAGAGCCACCTTTACCAGAATGTACATATAAAAAACCCATATCTACAAGTTCTTTTAATTCAGTTTGTATAGTTCGTAATTCTCTAATACTCCCAATATCATTAATTAATTTTGTTGCAGCAGCTCTTACCCAATAAGTATCATCTATAAGAACATTTTTATTTTCTACCAAAGTATTAAATGTAGTCCAATACACGAAATAGAGTAATATTATACTTTTTGATAATCTAGTAACACTAGAACTACCAAATCTATCATCATCAAGTACAGACTTGAAATATTTACCTAATGGAACAAGTTGTTCATTTTGCTGTGTATTTTTTGTATTTTTCATTATTTCCAAATCCTTTCTACCTTTATTACAATATATCACCTGATACAAAAAAATTCTTTAAGATTAATAGTAAAACTTAATTCATAAATTATATCTATCAATAAAAGCTTATGCAAGTTTTGCATATTTACATTTGTTAAAATTTATGGCAAAATTAGCTAAAAATGGCTGAAAGTACTGAAAAATGAGTTATGCAAGTTTTGCATAAGCTTTTTAAAAAGTATATGCAAGTTTTGCATAAGCTATACCAAAAGCTTATGCAAGTTTCGCAAACCATTATGCAAGTTTTGCATAAGGTCAAAAAAGTATATGCAAAAGTTGCATATATAAAAGAAAATAAATAAATAAATAAAAAAGAATAACAATATTAAAATTAGAAAAAAAATTAAAAATTAAAAAAATTTCTTTTTGTAAAAAGCCTATACATTTTTTAAAATTTATGATATACTAAAAATATACTAAAAATATATTAAATTTCTAAAAAATAATTACACAAAAAACTAAATAAGGTGATATAATAAATTATTGGAGGTAGTAATATGAATTTTCAGTTAAGCAAATATCAACAAGATATTATAGATTATGTTAGATTTAATAAAGGAAACTTACTAATAGACGCAAAAGCAGGTAGTGGTAAAACTTCTACTTTAATTTTAATAGCTGATGAATTAATAAAATCAGGACAAAAGTGTTTATTTTTATCATTTAATAAAAGTATTGTAGATGAACTAAAACTGAAAATTCCTACAATGAGTAATAATATTAAAACAGTTCATAGTTTAGGATTATCATTTATACGTTCATATTTATATAAAAAACACAATACTAATTATGAAATTGTTGATATGGACATAGGGAAAAAGAAAGTTAGAACATTATGTAAAGCATATTATGACCAATTTTTTATGTCTAATATAACAAATTATTATAAAAGAACAATGTCTGAACAAGATTTAAAAGAATTACATAGTAATTTAATCACTGATTTTGTTACACTTTGTAATTTTATTAGATTATATTGTGGAGATTTTAGTAATAAAGAAACTATTGAATATATTACTAATAGATTTTGTAAAACTTTACCAATGTATATTGAAGATGAATGTTTAGAAAATTATTATGAATTAGTACCTGCTGTAATTAATAAAATATTAAATATGTTTGAATACCCTGAACAAAATACAGAAGGAAAGTATCAATATGCTATTGACTTTTTAGATATGATATTTTTACCAGTTTATTATAATATGTCTGTACCATATTCATTAAAAGACAGTTTAGACACAATACTGATTGATGAAAGCCAAGATTTAAGTCAACTACAACAAATGTTTGTAAGAAGATTATATACAGGTTTCAATAGATTTATATTTGTGGGTGATAGAAATCAGAGTATATACGGATTTAATGGTGCCGATACAAAAGCAATAGATAGAATTAAATCCAACTTTGCACCAAAGGAATTACCATTAAGTATTTGTTATAGGTGTCCAGAAAAGGTAGTCAGACTTTCACAACAAATTGTACCTGATATAGAATGGAACAAAAATAGAGAAGATAAAGGTAATATAGCAGCAATAACTTATTCAGAAATGAAAAAGAAAATTTTACCAGGAGATATATTAATTGGAAGAAAAAATAAAGATTTATTAAAAATTTATAAAGATTTCACACTAGTAGATAGAAGGGAAGTTAAATTTAAAAACAAAGATTTAGTCAATGCAATTCAGAGAGATATAACACAATGTATTCGTGATTATATGATTAATTATGCTAAAAATAGTAACATAGATAGAGTTGTACATACCCATATGAATAAATTTATGGAAGCAAATCAAATTAGTGAAAATTCTAATCTATATAAAGTAGAGTTAGATACATTTATTAATAATTATATAAAAGAACATAAAAATGATTTTGCTAAAAAAGAAATAATGAAATCTAACCAAACACTAGATTATTTAGTTAAATGTATGACTGAATACAAAGATGATGGTGCATATATGTTTGAAGAAAATAATATTTTAACAGACTATTATGACATAATTGAGGAATTTTTAAATGAATATAAACAGAACCATAGTTCTATTTTAGTTTCTGATTTTATTACATACATAGAAAATTTCTTAAATGCGTCATTAAATAAATATAATGTTCCAATTATTTCATCTATACACTCTATGAAAGGTGGCGAAAGTGATACAATATATATTTATAATTACCCAAGTTTTCCATATAAATGGGGTAATATGCTTGAAGAAGATAAACAACAAGAAAGTAATTTACAATATGTTGCTCTAACCAGAGCAAAGAAAAATTTATATCTAATGCTATTAGATACTAGTAAAGCAAAAAGTCCAGAACACGAAGATAAAATGAATGAATTAAATAGTAATTGTATTGAAATGGTTGATAATCTTAATAATTTAGTTGATAATCTAAATGCTAGTAAATATAATCAATAACAAATAGTTTATTAAAAAGTGAGAAATACATATAATGTTTCTCACTTTTTTGTGTTTAGGTGATATATTATATTGTACCTACATTGAAAGGAGATATAATAAATGAAAATTTTTATTTATAGTGATTTACACATAAGTAAAACTAGTTCAATTTTGCCATTAGTATCATCTAATGATAAGTACACATATAGACAAAATATGATTATTGAACTAGGAAAATATTTAGCTGATATTATTGATGAGGAACAACCAGATTTAATTATTAATCTAGGTGATACATTTGACCAACATACCATATCTAGTTATGATATTAATGTGGCTAGTGAATTTTTCAAATGTTTTAGACTAATAGATATTCCACATATAGTTTTAGTTGGTAATCACGAGATGATAAATTATGACTTTAATGCAGTAGAATTATTAAGTAATATTCCTAATATTACAGTTATTGCAGAACCAAAAGTAGTAGATGGGGAATTTTTGAAATTTATTTATGGAAAAAGTGACAATATAGATAATGATACTAGATTAGCTCTAATGCCATATATGGATTATAAAGATATTTTAAAATTACCAGAAGGAACATTTTTATTTAGTCATTTAGATATTGCAGGAATAAAAATACGAGATAATATTGAATTAGAAAATGGTGTTGAAATTAATAAACTTACTGACTATAAATTAGTATTTAATGGTCACATACATAAACCAAGTATTAAAAGTAATGTAGTAAGTGTGGGAAGTGTAACTTCACATAGTTTTTCTGATGATAATAATAGTGTTCCACAATGTTATATTTTTGATACAAATACTCTTGATTTGAAAACATTTAAACCAACTGTATGCCCATTATTTAGAAAAATAGATATAGCAGACAATGTTTCAGAATTAAAACAATATATAAATCAATTAGATAAAGTATATAAATATGTATTACAAGTAACTTGTTCTTTTGATATTAAAGATGAAGTTAAAGAGATATTACAACAAAGTAATCTAATTTTAGCACATAGATTAAATATAAAAGTTTCTACTCAAAAATTAGATAATCCTGATACAAAAAATATGGAATTATTACCTAATATAGATATAAAAAAATCATTTAGTGATTTTTTAAATACAGTTGAATTAAAATACCCAAAAAGTATGTATGATAAAATTTTAGAGGAGGTTACTTAAAATGTTATTTAAAAATAAAAAAGAATATGAATTATTAAGTGATATAGGTAGTGATTATATTGAACATTTACCTGTGGATTTAAAAGATAAAATAAATGACCACAAGTTTATATGTGATTATTTGCATAATCTATATAGAACAAAAAATAGAGATTATGGAGATAGTATGCACCCACTATATGAAGAATTTGGATTAACAGCATTTTTGATAATGTTTAGTATTAAAATTAATAGAGTAAAGAGTTTAATGCAGAAAGGGTCTGCTACATATGAAAGTTTAGAAGATAGTTTAATGGATTTAGCAAACTATGCTATCATTGCAGCTGTTGAAATGCGTGCAGAAAAACGTGAAGAAGAAATTAATCGTGTTCAAGCAAATGATGAACAAAGTGATGATATAGAATAAATATAAAATAGAGGTATGATAGATGAATATAAAATTTGAAAGTGTAGATATAGAAAATTTTAGAAGTATTGAAAAGGCTGAAATTAAATTAGAAAATCAGGGTACTGTAATTGTAAAAGGTATAAATGAATATGAAGATAAAGCTACTTCTAATGGTAGTGGTAAATCTTCAATATTTGAAGCTATAATATTTGCAATTTTTGAAGAAACTAGTTCAGGAGAAAAAGACGTATCAAATAGAATATTAAATAATGGTTACACAATAACACTTGTATTCTATATTGATGGTGATAAATATACTATTTGTAGACAGTGTAAAAATAATAAAACTAGTGTTGTATTTTTAAAGAATGGTGTTGATATTTCAGCCAGAAATAAAACTGATACAAATAAATTAATCTTACAAACTATTGGAATAAGTAAATCTATATTTCTTGATAGTGTGTTTTTATCACAAAATGCAAATACAAATTTAGCTTCTTTATCACCTACTGCAAGAAAAGAAAGACTAGAAATTTTAACTAATACAGATAGTGCTATTACACAATTTAAAGATAAATTAAAAGATATACAAACTATGTATGAAAATAATTGTGTTAATGACCAATTAGAAATAAATAAATTAACAGGTATAAAAGAGGCTAATATAAAGCAACAAAATGACATACAATCAAAAATTGACCAAATAAATTTAGAAATTGAAAGATTAAAACAATTAGGTGACCTAAATGAAATTGAAAAGCAGATTTATGAAAAAGAAACAATAGATTTATCAGATATTGAACAGGCAATAGATAGTATCACTGTATGTATTAGTGAGAAAGAGCAAGAAATATCTAATTTAAGACTACAAGGTGAAGATAATATAAAACAAAAAGAAGATTTAGATAGGCAAAAACAAGATAAATTAGCTGAATGGACAAGAGTAAATGCTGGAATAGATAAAAATAAATTAAGTAATCATTTAATTGAACAAAATATTTTAAAAATACAAGCAGATATAGAGAATATCAAAAATAGTGATAAGTGTCCTACTTGTGGTAGAAAATTAGAAAATGCAGATGAAACACATATACAACAAACTATTCAAAAGTATAATGCTGATATGCAAATTGAACAAAATAAAATAGATGAAAATAATAAAGAGAGTGCTGAATTATCTAAAAAATTACAAGATATAGAAGCAGAAGGTACACAACTTAATACAGATATTATAAAAATATCAGCATTAGTTGAAGAACATAAACAATTAGTAAATAATAAAGAATTAGAACGTAAAGATTTAGTACTTGAACAACAAAATTTATATCATAAAAAAGATGAATGTCAGTTAGAAATAAATAATTTAAAAGCAAAAAAAGAACAATTATTAAAAACACAAATAAATAATATAAATGAATTTGAAGAAATGTTAAATAAACTAAAACAAGAAATGGTTAATATAGATAATCAAATTAAAGTTTATGAAAATCAATATACATTTGATAATGATTTAGTTGGAACTGTAAAAAATAGTATTCAAATGGTTACAAAAGAATTTAGAACATATTTATTACAAAATAGTTTACAATACTTAAATAAACTATTAAGTACATATTCTAGTCAGTTATTTAGCAATAGTACTGACATAATAAAGATAGTTGAAGATGATACCAAATTAAATATAAAATTAGGTAATGCAACATATGAGAGTTTAAGTGGTGGAGAACGTACACGTGTTAATATAGCATTATTATTAGCACAAAAGTCATTAGCAAATATTGTAGGTAACATATCTTGTAATATAATTATTTTAGATGAGATATTAGGGTATTGTGACAGTAAAGCTGAGGAAAATGTTATAAATCTATTAACACAAGAATTAGAAACATTAGAAAGTATTTATATGGTATCACATAAAGAAATTCCTATTGGTTATGATACTGAATTAACTGTTATAAAAGATAAACAAGGATTAAGTAGAATAATTAATAGATAGAAAGGCAGGAAAATAAGTTGGACAATGGGTTTATATGGCTTATAGTAGGTGAAATTATTGTTATAGCATTTGTAATTATTGTAAGACTTATATTTAAAAAATTTGAGAAAAATAAAGTTAATAACATTTTAAAATATATTGATAAAAAATCAAAAGATAAAGATATAGATGATAAATTTCAGGAATGTATAGATATTATTAAACAAAATAATGTTAATACAAAAAAGTAGGTGATTATTTGGAAGAACTATTTATAGTAATTGCAATATATATTATTTTTACATTTATAACATATGCAATTATTTCAATGTTAGTTAATATTAATATTGGTGCTGATGATGAATTTGATAAAGCTATGCTTGATAGTGGTTCAAGAATATTTGCTATTTTAATAGTTAGTGTATTATGGCCAATTACAGTACCAATAATATTTATAAATAATTTAAAGAAAAGAGGAGATAAATAATGGAAAATGAAATTAAATTTGAATTTACAGGAATTTTAAAGGAAGATAGTGAGGGAGGTCCATATAGAAGATTACCAGAAAGAAGTACAAAAGCAGCTGGTGGTTATGATTTTTATACACCAGAAACAGTTACTATTGAACCAAAATCATTAGGTATGATTAAAACAGGTATCAAAGCAAAATTTCCAAATGATATGGTTTTAAAATTATATAATAGGAGTTCAAATCCTAAAAAGAAAGGTGTATTTTTAGCAAATGGAACAGGAATTGTTGACGCTGATTATTATGGTAATGCTGACAATGATGGTGAAATTGGATTTATGTTTTATAATTTTACAGATGAACCAACAACATTTAATGCTGGTGATAAATTAGGTCAAGGTATATTTGAAAAATACTATACTGTTACAGATGAGAAAGAGATAACAACAGAAAGAGATGGTGGTTGGGGGTCAACTGGTGCTTAAAGACATTGTATATAAAAATACTAGTAGATACGAAAGGAGATAAAATGCAGAATTTCAAATTTATGAAACCATACCCATTATGGAAAGTAGAATATGAGCAAGTTCCTAATGGGGAAAGTAAAAATGATATATATCGAGTATTAGTAAAAATAGCAAAAAATGCAAATTGGTTTGAACTATATAAAACTTATTCATCTGTATGGGCAGAAATTGCTTTAAAGAAATTACAAGCTATTTTTGATATACATATAATTAAATTTTTAGTAGATGAAGATAATTTACCACCAATGTTTGAGATACACGACCAAATATACAAAACAAAATATGTATTTCCAGAACAAAGTTGTATAGTTGGTGAAACTATTAAAGGAAATCATCGATATGGTGAATTTAGTGTAGACGCATTAAAATTTGATTATGTAATAGATACCGTTTTCTTTTATGATAAAGGCACAGCATTAGTTAAATGTAATCAGTTATTTATTGATGGACAATTAATTTGTAATAGTAATCAATTAAAAACTTTGTGTGATGAAATTGGTCAAGATTTTAATAAATTAGATTTGTACCCTGAAAAAATAATCAAGTATATACAAAATAATTATTCAGGTGTTAGAGAATATTTATGTGGGTCATATGGTGCATATGGTCTTGATAAGGGGGAATAATTAAAATGAGTATGGTAGAATTTGCAGAAAATGAATTAAATTTACTTTTAAATACTTGTACTGATGATGAAGCTAAAAATATGCAAAAGGTTATAAATAAAGATATATTAGATATAATTAAATTATTTAGTGAGCAAGGACATTCAGGATTTTCAGCACATTATAGTATGAATATTTTAAAGAGATTAATGGATTATAAACCATTATCTGCTATAACAGATGATAAAAGTGAATGGACAAAATTGGATTATGATGAAGATTTAGCATATCAATGTAAAAGGTGTCCATCATTATTCAAAGATAAAAATGGTAGAGTATATAATGTTGAAGGTAGAGTATTTTCAGATGATAATGGTCATACTTGGTACACAAATGGAAATAGTAGAATATATGTAGAACTACCATATACTGTTCCAGATAAACCAGAATATGTTGTTATAGATAATCAACAACAGAGAAATGCAGTATTAACTACAATTATAAATATTATATCTAATATCAACTCAAATATAAATAGTTTAAATATAACAGAAGATACAGATTTAGTAAGTTTAGTAGATATGCAGTATTTTGATGAAATTGAAAATAAATTATTAGATATGCACCATATATCAAAGCCAATATATAAAATAAAAGATTGTGAAACACCAAAAATGTGGAATTTAATTAATATAGTTATGAACTCTGACAAAGATGATATAAAAAAAGCTGATTAGGAGGCATATGAAAGATTTAAGGTTTAAGTATGATGAAACTATTGATAACTGGAAATGTGTATTTAAAGAGGGATTAGAACAGGCTGGTATAATATATGATGATAAGATGATTTCTAATATGTGTGGTTCATTATCAAGTAAAATAATTAAATATTTAACTCTTATGGGGTATAGACCAAATAATACTTATTCATACAGAGTTGGTCTTGCTAGACGATTAGGTAAAGAGGGTTTAGCAATGAAAATTACAACAAACAAGATTTTTTGGAAATATTTAGAGTATTTTACAGATATAGAAGATTATTCTAAATGTTTTAATGTTGAAGTTGTTGTTGATAATATAGAATTGGCAACAAAGGATTTAATATTTGTTGGAGTTAAAACAAATAAAAGTCATTTAGAGATAAACCAACCAACTTATAGTGAAGAATATGCAGAAATTACTAAAAAGTTAGATATAATTAAAGTAATGACACAAAATTGTGTAGAACCCAAAGTAGTAAAAGATATTATAATAGAAATATCTGATATTTTAGATTATTTAATAGGGAGATTAGATTAGATGAAAGTAAAAGATATAGAAAATATACAAATATGGTTAGAAGAATTAAAAGAATTTGCAAATAAGCAAGATTATAATTCTTTTACATACATAAATCAGAGATTAATAAAAATATTACCAATATTGGAAACAGAATATAATAGATTAGTTGATAATGATATGGAATTAGATTTTCCAAAAATAATGATTTTTACTAATTTAGAAGCAAAACAAAATAAAATGACAGTACAAGAATATATAAATTTTAAATTAAAAGAATTGGTTATAAATGGTTGTAAAATTATAGATTATGGTAAATTAGATGAGGAATATAATGATGATAATAGTAGAATACTTTATTTTTATATCAAATATTCTAGTTAATTTATGTTTTAGGTGATATATTGTAATAGGAGGTAATTATATTGCAATATTATATTAAAATATTTAATGTAGATAAAGATGAATTTGTAGGGTTTTATAAAGAAACAGGTATAGGTTGTATTACTAGATTACCAAAAGGTACTAAATATTTTAATACTTTACCTGAGGCACAAATGCGTTTAGTAGAAGTAGATAATAGTTTTGTTCGAGATAGTGATGGTCATTATTATACTGGACACGCTATTATCTATGGTGACGCTACAAGAGAACCCACAAAAGATATATATAGAAGGAGTATTAGTGAGGAGGAGGAAAGAAAAAATGAAATTGAAGCCTTTATACGAAAAAATCGCAGTAATTATTAATGATAAACAAGAAATGAAATCAGCTAGTGGTTTAACATATACAAAAAATATGGGAACTAATGCTTATACCACAATGGTTGGTGAGGTAGTAGCTGTTGGTAATGGTAGATTATTAGCAGATGGTAGTATAGTACCTATGACTGTAAAAATTGGTGATAAGGTACTTTTTTCAAAAATGCAAGGAGAAAGTTATAATGATGGTAAAAATGAATATGTTTTATTATCAGAACAATGTATTATTGCTATATTGGAGGAAGATGAATAATGGAAATAACAAGTATTAGAGTTAAGAAAAATAATAATGGTACACAACCATTAGGAATTGCTAGTATTCAATTAGATAATTGTTTAGTAA
>CALVKC010000001.1 GCA_944332505.1 uncultured Bacilli bacterium | reverse complement strand
TAGTAAAGAATTAATGGATTATTTTAATACTAATATTAAAAATATTAGTAATGATAATTTATATGATTTTTTATTATCTTTAGTAAATTCTATAGATAATTTATATGATTATTTTGGTAATATCTTATATAGATATATAGAAAATATGAACTTTAAAATTAATCCAAGTATATATAGAGCTGATGTAGATTTTAATGAAGAAGATTGCAAGAAAGGTATTTATACTTTTAATTATAAATAGGAGGAAAGAAATATGCCGAATATTAAAAAAGAGCAATTCAATGCAAATATAATTATGCATACAGAGTATGATTTATTAATTACATATGATGATTGGGAAATTTTTAGATTTCAAGATAAATTTTATGTAGCTGATAAATATAATAATTATATTAAAGAAGTAGAATTAGTAGTATGTGAAAAATCATCAAAAGATGATAATCAAGTAATAGATTTTATCGGGTGTGATTATTGTGGTCAATCTGACGACTTACAATATAATTTAGGATTTAAATTAAAGGTGAATTAAAATGAATGACAAATATGAAATATTAAAAGATGATTCATTTAAAATTGAAGATAAAATTTTATATAGAATCAGAGCTTTAAAAGATTTCTCAGATGTAAAAAAAGGAGATTTAGGAGGATATATAGAAAAAGAAAAGAATTTATCTGTTGAAGAGGATTCATGGATTTATGATAATGCTTTAGTATATGATAATGCTATTATTTCTAGAAATGCTAAAGTATGTGAAAATGCAAGAATTTCAGGTAACGCTAAAGTTTCAGGAAATGCTATTGTTTCAGGAAATGCTACAATTTTAAATAGAGCTATGGTTTTTGGAAACGCTAAAGTTTCAGGTAACGCTACCATTTATGGTAAATCTATAGTTTCTAATCATGCAAGAGTTTCAGGTAACGCTTTAGTGTACGATAATGCTACTATTACTGGCAGTTCTATAATTTATGATAACGCAATAATTTGTGGATATTGTAGAGTTTTAGATGATGCTATCATTTGTGGAAATGTTAAAATTTCTAATAATGCTATAATCTCTAGTGATGCTAAAATTGATACGATGAATTCATATATGTTAATTTCTAATATTGGTCCTGATAATCATACTATAACATTTTTTAAATCTAAAAATGATAATATTAAAGTATCATATGAATTTTATACTAATCTTGAAAAATTTGAAAAATGGATAGAAAAAAATTATAAAGGGCTGATATATGAAGATCAGTATAAATTAGCTATAGAATTAGCTAAACTTTTTATTGATTAAAAATTTATAAAGAATAAATTATGGAGGAATAAATATGAAAAAGACAAAAATTAATGAAAAAATTGAAAACAAATTTGCTATTAAATCTATAGAGGCTGGATTACTAGTAACAGAAGATCTAGTAAATGAAGGAGTTAGAGCTTTAGGATTAATAAGATATCCTGCAGTATTTAATACAAAAAAAGATGCTAAACGTTATTTGAAAGAGCACAATGTTACAGCTAAAGATATGAAAGATTTTAAAATTGAAAATGCTGATATTTCATTCTTTGAACACGGTGGAGTATTAATTACTTATGATGAATCTGAAGGGTATCCCGTAAAAAAGATAAAAGTAAAAGATTTATTAGATATATTACTTTCAAAATTTGCTAATTGTTTAGATAAATGCTTATCGGTAGAAATTGTGCCTATTGGAAGTGCTACTACATATAGATTAAATATGATTGTTTATGATATTATTGTAGATGAAAAATTAAAAAGAGTTACTTTATCTAATTATCTATATGCTGATAATTTTTATTGTGACCATACTATCAATGCATTAATTAATAATATAAAAGATTATTTAGATTATGATATTATTATTTCTATAAAAGATGATTCGTATGATACAGTATTTAGATATAATGCAGTATTAGGAGACTGCAGATATGATAATGAATCAGATAGTGTTAAATTATTTAGTATCACAAATTCACCATCAATAAAGATTGAAATTAAATAAAAAGAGTTTATACTCTTTTTATTTTTTATCTATTGTAAGACAATTAAATATTATAAGGAGGTATTATATATGAATTTCGGGAAAGCCTTAGAAGCTGTAAAAGAAGGAAAAAGAATTGCAAGAAAAGGATGGAATGGTAAAGGAATGTATGTTTACTATATTCCTGCTAATAGTTATAAAGCATGTACTGAGGTTGCTAGAAAAGAGTTTGGTGATATGGTTCCATATAATCCATATTTTGCTATTAAAAATGTAAATAATACTGTAAGTACATGGGTTCCTAGTGTAAATGATTGCCTATCAGAAGATTGGTATATTGTAGAATAATAGGAGAATTATTATGAGCAAAGTATTAATAGACACAGAAGATTTTATTTTACCTGAAAAATGTTCACGATGCCCATTTTTAAATATTAATCAATATGATCCTCGTTGTAAATTAACTGATTATATTGTAGAAACTGAACTAGAATTTGCTACGAAGCATGAATATTGCCCGTTAAAGGAGATAGAATATAATGAAGATAATTGATGGTAAAGCATTAGCTAAACAAGTAAGAGAAGAAGTAAAAGAAAAATTACAAGATGATAGATTTAAATCTATCACTAAACCACATTTAGTAGTAATTCAAGTAGGAGATGATCCTGCTTCAGAAGTTTATATTAGAAATAAGAAAAAAGCATGTGAAGAAGTTGGAATTAAATTTAGTCATTACCATTATAAGGAAGAAGTACCTGAGGAAAAATTAATAGAAGTGATTGAAAAATTATCACTGACGCCTACTGTTACAGGTATTTTAGTACAATTACCATTACCTAAGCATATAAATGAAAAAAATGTTATAGAAGCTATTGATCCTAAAAAAGATGTGGATGGATTTACAAAAACTCAAGCAGGAATGCTTCAATTAGGAATGAAAGAAGAAAGAAGATTATTACCTTGTACTGCAAAAGGAATTATTAGATTATTAGAATCTGTTACAGATTTAGAAGGTAAAAAAGTAACAGTTGTAGGAAGAAGTAATATTGTAGGAAAACCCGTAGCACAATTATTACAAGAAAAAAATGCTACTGTTACATTATGTCATTCTAAAACTAAATCGTTAGAAGAATTTACTGGTAATAGCGATATTGTAGTTTTAGCAACAGGTCTACCAGAATATTTTACAGATAGATATTTCTATGGTTCTAAAGATTTAATTATTATTGATGCTGGAATTAGTAGAAATAAACAAGGAAAATTATGTGGTGATCTAAGTAAAGAATTTGTAAAAAATTCAGAACTATATTGCGATAGAATCAAATGGCAATATACACCAGTACCAGGTGGAGTAGGTCCTATGACAGTAGCTGAATTAATTGATAATATTTATATTGCTTACAAAAATCAATTTGATTTTATATGGCATTATTGCAATAATTTACAAATTTCTGAAGCTTGTATAAATGGTTTTGATAAAGAATACGAATGTGAATTTAAAAATGGAGATTAATAATGGATAATAAATTACAATCTATAAATAAAATTATTAGTAATATATCTTTTAACATAATTAAATATGATAATATAGTGATGAAAGCATATCCGATTATACATAAAAATAAGAATGTCAATGAATTGTTATTGCATCATAACAATATAAGTAAATATATTTTGTATGATACAAGGAATAAAAATTCAACAATAATTATTCATAAAATAAAAAGTAGTATTATAGATGAATATCCTAAATTTTATATATCTACTGAATATAATAATTTAGATAGTATAACATTTTTACCTTCAGATAATGAAAATGATGAATTACATTTAAACAAAGAAGATATAGATTTTTTAGATATTAAAATTATAGATTATATTATAAATAAATTAAATAATATAAATGATATTCTAATTAATGATATTAAATTTTGTCAAAATTATACAGATCAGCATTACCATTCTATTAATGAAAAACTTAAAGATTTATTAAAAATTGAATAGAAAACCTATGGATATTTCCATAGGTTTATTTTTTGTTTTGATTATATATTATACAAATGAATAAAAGGAGAATATAATATATGAGCATAAAAACTAAATTAATTAATATTTATAAAAATATTAAAAATAAAGCATTTCAAAAAGAAGATAATTCTTTTAAAATGGAATTTAAATTAGAAAATAGTAATAAAGTATATACTTTTAATGGTAGATGTTTTAAAACTTATGACAAAGATTATAGAGGTAAAATAATCTAAGGAGGATTTTTAATTATGGATATAAAATTAAAAAATAGCCCTACAATAAATCATTATAAAGATGTGGCATTAAGAATGTCATCGATTAGTAGAGGTGATTTACCATTTAATATATTAAATGATGCAATAGATTATTCTATACAAAAAAGATTTAAAGATAATCAAGTGCAAATAGAGAATAATTATAAAAAGAAGGTTGTAGATTTGACCTTATTAGATACTTGTGATTATATAGAAAATAAGAAACCTATTTTAGCAGCTTCTGGCGTAATGTTTCAAAGACATGAAAATTCTGTTAATTTAATTTATAAAGTTATTGAAGAATTTCTAGATTCACGAAGTATAGCTAAAAATACAATGTTTAAATATCCAAAAGGTACAGAAGAGTTCCAATATTGGAACCTTCAGCAGTTACTAGAAAAGCGAAATGCAAATGCATTATATGGTGCACAAGGTCAGTATTCATGCATCTTATATAATTTATTTACTGCAGAATCTACTACTACACAAGGACGATCTGCGATTTCATCATCTATTTTATTCTTTGAAGCTTTCTTATCGAACAATGTTAAATTTGGTAGTTTAAACGAATTAATAACTTTTATAGATAATGTGTTATGCGAAGAAAGAATATTTGATGATAATGTTATTTTAGATAGAAATATTACAAGAGCTGAATGTTTTTATAAATTAATTACTACATGCGGATTTAACGGATATGTTCCATCCGAAAAAGATTTAGAAATAGTTTGGGATATACTATTAAAAATTTCTCAAGAAGATATAAATCGATTATTCTATAAAAATAACTTATATCATTTCTTTGATAATAAAGTTATGACAAAATCTATTAGATTTATACTTAAAGAATTAGATGCTCCATTCTTAAATCCAAATAAAATTCCAGAAGAAATTAAAGCATCTATGGATGAAGTTTATAAAATGGTAAGAGAATATGTATATTATTCTCATCAAGTTATTGATAAATTAGGACGAGCTGAAAATATGCAAAGAAATGTATCTATTATTATTGATACTGACTCAACTATTGTTAGTTTTGATGCATGGTATAGATATATTTTAAGTAAAACATATGATGTTCCAATGAAGATTAAAAATACAGAATATTCTATTGATTCATTTATTAATGGTTCCGATAAAATGATGAAAGTTGGAACTACTGAAGATAAATTAGATTTAGAATCTTATTCTGAAGAAACAGTTCAAAAAGAAAGATTAATTTGTCCTGTTGTTATGATACCACAAGATAATTTAAGATATTCTATTATTAATATTATTGCAAATATTTGTAGTAGATTAATTTTAGAATATATGGAAAAATATTGTATGAATTCTAATTCATTAGGAGTTCCTGGATCTAATAGAAAATGTCTAATGATACAG
Organism: uncultured Bacilli bacterium; assembly: GCA_944332505.1. The sequence continues at coordinate 245,226 of CALVKC010000001.1, read as the reverse complement.
AAAAATGAATTCTTATTTAAACGAGCTGCTGTATGTGAAGGAAAGAAACATTATGCAGATATCCAAGAAATTCAAGAAGGAAATATGGTTCCTCAAAATATGGATGCTTCTATGGCAGTAATGGGACTAGAGTTAATGAAATCTTCACTAGCTAAACAAACTCAACAAGATTTAAAACATATTTTATATGATGATATTCTTAATAGTAGAAATATAGATCAAGTAAAAGTAATAGAAAGATTACAAGAAGTTGAAAATAAAATTCATAAATCTATCAAATCTGGAGAACGTGTTTATTTGAAACCTGCTGTAATGAAATCTATGAATAGCTATGATGATCCTATGAGAATTCAATCAGTAAGAGGGGCATTGGTATATAATAAGATTAAATATGATTATATGCCAGGTATTAATATGGATGAAAGAAGTGCTGTAGATATTCTTAAAATTAATATTAATAGAAATAATATTGAACCATTAAAAGAAACTCATCCAGATATATATAATGCTTTATTAGATATTTTAAATATAACTTCATTTAAAGATGGTATAAAAGCCATAAGTTTACCACCAGATGTTCAAATACCTGATTGGTTATTTAATTATATTGACTTTAATACTATCGTAAATGATAATTTAACACCTTTCCCTATAGAAACAATTGGAATTTCTAGAATGGATAAAGGAAGTATTAATTATACAAATATAATACAATTATAATAAAAAGAGCTCTTGCTCTTTTTATTTTTTTTTATAAAGGAGAATATGATTATGAAAAATAATAAAATAATAACATTTACTGAATTAAACTATATTAATCCTGGATCTAATTATATTAAATTTGGAGACCATTCTGGAGAAGAATATTTTGAAAACTTTTTTAAAGATGAATTAGAAGATACAATTAAAAGCAATAGTAAAATATTTTTATTAGGAAATAAAGTAATTGCAATACCTGATACGTATTTTAGAACTATAATAGAATTATCATGTGAAGTATTTACTCCATTTATCGTATCGAGTTACATAAACGTAGATTATTTAAATATTGGATTACATAAACTATTTTATGATATTATAGATTTTTATTATAATAAACCAGAAGGATACAAACATCCAGATAATCTAAAATACGCAAAAAGGTATAATTAGATTAATATTTTCGAAAACATAAAAGTAATTAAATAAAAGGAGGAAATAAATATGCCATTTTTTGCAAATACACATGATAATGATGATATCATGCTAGATGAAGAATTTGATATGGATGCTTATAATGAAACTTGTTTATTCATGGAATTGGCATCTCTACCAGAAGAAGATCGCAAGGCAATTGCTGAATCAGAAGAAGCTGCTATCCTTGAAGCTAAAGGAAAGATTAGCCGTAAAACTATTATTCGTCTAAATAAGAAGGATGATATGGAACGTAGAACTTCAGCTGCTGCTTATCAGTTAGCTAAAGATGCTAATGATCCACTTTGGGGAAAACTAGTAAAAGCTTTGAACATGAAGAAAATGTACAAAGAAAAGATTTTAAAGAAATATGGCGTAAAAGCTCAGCGTGTTGCTAAACAGTCTCAAAAAGATTATTTGAAACACCCAGCAGCTAAACTATTAAAAGTTTCTGATTTAACAAAAACTCGTGAAAAGTAAAATTAAGGATAGCCATAGGCTATCCTTATATTTTTTGCTTTTTATTTGATCTTAAACGTATAAATAAGAATAAGGAGGATTTTTATGAACAAAGGAAAAATAATCGTAATTGATGGAATGGACGGAACAGGAAAAAACACACAAGCTAAATTATTATTTGAAAATTTTAAAAAATATACTGATAAAGTATGTTTATTTTCTTTTCCTAATTATGATAGTGATTCATCATATTTTGTTAAAAAACTATTGAATGGGGAATTTAATGATATAAAAAATCCATATATTTCTTCATTATTTTATTCTTTAGATAGAGGAATATCTTATATAAGAGAATTAAAAGATAAATATGAAGATGGTTATATTATTATTATGGATAGATATACTATATCTAATACTTTATATGAAATTCAAAATTTTGAAACCAAAGAAGATAAATTATTATATATTGATTTTATGGGTATTGTAGAAAACGAAGCATTAAAATTACCGGTACCTGATTTAACTATAATATTTTATGCTGATCCAGAAGTCTCAGATAAATTATTAAATAAAAGATATAATAATGATGATAATAAAAGAGATCAAAATGAAAATATTGAATTCCAACGTTTAATTTATGATAATATAAAATTTATTGATCATAATAAAAATAAAAATATTATACATAAAAACTTAGGACCAATATTTACTTATAAAATTAATAATGAAATAGGAGAAGTATATTCAATAGAATCAATACAAAAATCTATATTGTCATATATATCATTATAAAAAAATTCAAATATATATTATATATTTGATAATGAAATAGGAGGAACAAAAAATGAAATTTAATTTAGAGGCTAACGGTTTAGTCAATTATCAAAATTACGGAATATTTGTTAACATTCCAGAATATAGACCAACCTATATTAATACTAATGATATTAATATAAATACATGGAATGATTATTTTCATTCATTACATAATGTATTATTAGATGGTATCGAAACAGATTTAGTTCAGAATTATAAAATTAATGTATCATTTGGAGATAAAATTACAATACATTTAACTCCATTTGATCTTTGGTTTAATTTAATTATGTGGAGGTTATTAATATATACAAATCAACCTATTCAACCAAAACATTTATTCTTTACTAAATATATTACTAAAAAAGAATTAAAAGAATTCATTGATGAATTCTGTATAGAAGTAAATAAAAGAACAATTCCAAATACTCAATTGAATGGAATTATTTCTGATTGTTTAACAGAGATTTCTAAAATAGATAATTTCTCATTCTATTTAGCTAATACATTTAACCTAGAAGATTTCTATTCTTTAATGAAACAAAATCCTGAATTCTATGATTTAATGCATCCTGATTTAGAAAATGTTCCATTAGAAGATGTAAAACTTGTTGGAAACAAAAATGCTAATAAAATGATAGAAATTATGAACACAACAAAAATTAAAAATCCATATGGTAAAGACTATGAACATTGTTTAGCTATACCATTGGCTATAGGAGAAGGTGTAAACCCAAAACAGTTTAGGGAATTTGCAGTAGTAGAAGGTACTAAACCAAATAATGAAGGTGGTATTTTCCCTCATGCTATTAAAACATCTTTTATTACTGGAGGTATTTCTGACCCATATGATTATTATATGGATGCAAATGCTTCTCGTATTGCACAGATATTGCAGAAAGAAAACGTTGGTACATCTGGATATTTTGCTCGATTATTAGGATTAAATAATATTGATACTAGTTTAAATCAAGATCCTCATTATGATTGTCATACTGCTAATTTTATAGAATTGGAAGTTACATCTGAAAAGATCTTAAAAATGATAGATGCTAGATATTATAGAATGACACCTAATGGAGTAGATCATTTAATCAAAGCAAAAAGAGATAAACATTTGATAGGTAAAACAATTTTATTAAGATCTCCTATCACTTGTGCATCTGCGGCTAGAGGAGAAGGTATCTGTTATAAATGTTATGGTGAATTAGCATATGTTAATAAAGATATAAATCCTGGAAGATATGCGTCCGAAAAACTATCAGCAGAATTAACTCAGCGATTATTATCAGCTAAGCATTTATTAGAAACAGTAATTAAAAAGATTCAATGGTGTAAAGAATTTGAAGATTTCTTTGATATAAATTCAAACTGTATTACTTTAAATTCTGAAATCCCTACAAAAGGATTTAGTTTATTAATTGATCCTGATGATATGGATTCTGAAGACGGTGGAGAGGATACATCAGATGAAGAAGATGTATATACAGAATATGCTACTCAAGTATATATTAAAACACCTTCAGGAGAAGAAATTAGAATATATTCAGAAACAGAAGATAAATTCTATATTTCTAATACATTGAATGGTATTATACGTAAAAAATCAGTTCCTGATAACGGTAGATTTTCTATACCATTTAGCGTAATTCAAAATGAAGCATTATTCTTTATTATATTGCATAATAATGATTTAATGAAAGCATTACAGGATGTAAAAGATTGTATTGATAAGGTTTCTGTTACTAAGTCTAAAAATATGACTAAAGATAAACTAATCAATTTATTTATTAATACAATTATAAGATCAAATTTAAGCATTCAGGCAGTTCATCTAGAAGTAATCTTAATGAATCAAATTAGAGCATTAGATGATGTTTTAGAAAAACCTAGATGGGATTTACCAAATGCAGATTATCAGATTTTAACAATGAAACAAGCGTTGGATAAAAATCCATCTGTTGTTATTTCTTTATTAAATGAGAAACTGGAAAAAATGTTCTATAGTCCATTAACATTTAGAAAATCTGCTCCATCATTTGTTGATTTATTCTTTATGGAACAGCCACAAATGTTTATTAATAATGATAAAATGGTAGACGGATCAATTGAATATAAAGACTATGGTGCTGATGATGGAATTAATAAGAAAATGATTAATCCAGTTCAACGAATTAAAAATAATGAATCAGAGGATTAATTTCCTCTGATTCTTTTTTATATAATGAGGTGATAAAATGTCTAAAATAGTGAAATTTGATAAAGATATAAGACGAATGTATTTAGCTATATTTAATGGGTATAGTATTACCAAAGATCGCAATAATAAAAGAAAATATAATATGGTATTTAAAGATTTATATGATTTAAAATCTGGCAAAAAAGCAAATTATGCCGTATTTGATTGCATTAAAAATTTTGAAAAATTAAATTTAGAAAAAGGTGATGCTGTAACATTTAGAGCTAGAGACAGATTATATGTAAATCAATTACCTAATTTTGAATATGGTAATATTAATGATTATTGTTTAAGATTACAAAATCCTACTAAAGGAAGAAAACTGGTAAAACCAGTTGTACGTTTATATGATGATGAAGATGACACAGAAGAAAAATATTATCAAGTTAAAGTTAATTATTAATTTTAATTACGACTATATATTGAGGTGATTAAATGTCAAAAATAATTGTTAAACATTCAAGAATAGAAGTTAATAATTATGAATTAGGGGATTGTCCTAAACTAGAATATTTTTTTACTATATATGACCCTGTAACTCATTCTTATTATATGAAAGGGTTAGATTATGATCAAAAAAGAAAAGTATTAATCCTTCCTAGAGGATTAGATATATCATGGTTAGAATTTACATTAAACGGAGATGCAAAAGTAGATAATAATTATGATGAATTTGAATATGTATCAGAGCCTATTATGATTAAAAATATGCCTAGAGATAATGAACAAAGAGAAGCATTAAGATTTATATTAGGAAAAGCTGAATATCATAGCAATTCAGCTAAATCTCAATTAAGTATAAATCTTAATACAGGAAAAGGAAAAACTTATGTAACAGTAGCAGCTATCTCTTATTGGCTTGTACGAAGCATTATAATAGCTAGTACAAAAGGTATTATCAATCAGTGGAAAGATCGTATAGAAGAATATACTGATATTAAACCACGAGAAATTTATATTATTGAAGGTTCTAATTCAATAGAAAGATTGTTTAACAGAGATGTTGGACAATATAAGATATTTTTAGCATCACATGCAACTTTAAAATCATATGGTGATAAAAATGGATGGGATAAAATAGGTTTACTATTTAAATATTTAAAAATAGGTATTAAAGTATATGATGAAGCACATCAAAATTTTGATAATATATTGAAAATAGATTATCATACAAATACATATAAAAATTTATATTTAACAGCTACACCTAAAAGGTCAGCTCAAAATGAAGATAATATATACCAATTAGCATTTAAAAATGTTCCTAAAATAGATTTATTTAAAGAGGATAAAGATCCTCATACTCAATACATAGCAATGCATTTTAATTCTAAACCATCTCCAGCTATTATATCTGGTTGTAAAAATAAATTTGGATTTAATCGATTAGCTTATATAGACTGGGTAATAGATAATGAAAGATTTTTAAATTTTTCTTATGTATTAATGGATAAAATATTTAAATTAACACAAGATGGAACCAAAGCGTTGATTTATATAGGAACAAATAAAGCAATAAGTAAGTTTTATGATTTTTTAATAAATGCATATCCACAGTACAAATATCAGATAGGTATTTATACGAGTATAATTCCAGATGATCAAAAAGAAGATATGTTAAATAAACGTATTATATTAAGTACAACTAAATCATGTGGAGCTGCAATGGATATTCATGGCTTAAAAGTAACAGTAGTTTTAGCAGAACCTTTTAGATCTGAAGTATTAGCAAGACAAACATTAGGAAGAACCAGAGCGGATAATACATTTTATATAGATTGTGTAGATGATGGATTCTTTTATTGTAAATCTTATTTTAATTCTAAGAAACCTATATTTAATAAATATGCTACAAAATGTACAAATATAGTAATGAATGAATTTGAAATAAATGAAAGAATGAATACAATACCTAAATTAATTTGTCCAGTAAAAAGAATAACATAGCTATAAATTAATAAAAGATAAGACATAACCTTTTTGGTTATGCCTTTTATTTTTTATTAAAATCTATAATATAGGAGTTGTGTTAATTGAGTTACAAATTAATAATTAAACATGCACCAATTATTGAAAATGGAGCTAGATCTGGTATATCTATGAATAGTGTTATAGGTGTAACTATTCATATGACTGATAATTGGGGAGAAGGAGCAGGAGCTATAGCCCATGCTAATTATCTTCAAAATACTGGATCTGTATATCAAGCTTCATGGCATTATTGTATCGATGATACATATGCAACACAATCAATACCTGAAGATGAAGTATCATGGCATTCTGGAACAGAAAAAGGAAATTATAATACTATATCAATCGAGATATGTTTAAATCCTGATTCTGATTTAACAAAAGCATGTGACAATGCTGCGATATTAGCAGGTGAAATTTTAAAAAGATATAAATTATCAGTTGATAATTTATACAGACATTATGATTGGTCTGGAAAATGGTGTCCATCTCAAATGATGAATAATATTCCATATAGCTGGGAAACATTCAAAAATAAAGTTAAAATAGCAATGAATGAAGATAATAAAGTAGAACAAGATAATGATAATAATATATCTAATTCTGCTTCTATCGGTGTTGGATCTACTGTATATTTTGATGGAAATTCTAGATGTTATTCCACTGCAGATGGAGATGGTCCTGGAATGATACCACCTGCAGGAAATTATCCAGTTACTTATTATAGTCCTGGATCTAAATGCTCTATTCATATAGGAACTTATGGATGGGTGCCTGCTATAAATTGTGGTTTAAATAAAAATCCTGTTAAAAATATAGAGGTAGGATCTACTGTATATTTTGATGGAAATTCTAAATGTTATATGTCATCTAATGGAGATGGTCCTGGAATGATACCACCTGCAGGAAATTATACTGTAACTTATTATAATCCAGGATCTAATTATCCTATACATATAGGAACTTATGGATGGGTGCCTGCTAAAAATTGTAAATAATAATATAATCAGTAGACTTTTAGTCTACTGATATTTTGTAACTATTAAAAATTTCAATTGTATATTATAGATGTGAGTATGAGGATAATCATACAAGGAGGAAAATAATATGGAACAAGTTTTTATTGACAGATTAGGATCTAATACTCAAGGATTGAATAAATGTGATTCAATCTTTAAATGTTTGCATGAATTTTTAGCTAATAGAGAAAATAAAATTAATAACCAGGTTAAAAATTCTACAGTCGAACAAGAAGTAGTAGATTCTAAAAAAGAAGAAACAGTAGAAGAAGTAAAAGACACTGCTAAAAAAGAATCTAAAGTTAAAGTAGATAATATTACATTGATTAATAGATCTACTTGTCCAGTTCATGTAATGACAAACGAAGAAAAGAAAGCTATGAAAAAAGAAAAAAAGAATAGCGTAAAAAATAAAGAAGAAGAACATCGTTTGCAACATCTAGTGAAGCATTTAACTGATAATAATATTCAATTCACTCAGCCAGTCAAAATGCCTACCGGGTTATATGAACTAAATGTATTACAAGCTACAGGAAATCAATTACCGATTACTGTAGATATTAACGGTGTCTTATATTCAGATGAAATTAAATTCTTTATTGGTCATATGAATCCTGGTGATGAATATGATAATAAAAGACCATGTATTTTCATGACAAAAACTTCTTTAGAAGCATTGAAAAATGCACAACAAATTCCTGAAAGATATATTGTACCTTTCAATCTTTTCCAATTAAATAAGTTTGTAGATTTACAAACACTTAGAGAAAAAGATAAGAAAAAGAGAGAAGCAGTATTCTCAACAGTTGCTAAGATTCTTTCAGAAAAAGGATTATATGAAGATATCATAAAAGCTGCAAATGGAGAACCAGTTAGATTTGCATTCTGCAGATATATTTCAGAAAATGAATTTTCTATTGTATCTTCTAAACGAAATCTGTTATCAAATCTAGATACTGAAAAACTAAAAGTATCTAAAGAAATCTGGATTAATTTCAAAGATAAAGAAATGAAATTAACGGTAAAGAGCTGTGCATAATATGCACAGCTTTATTTTTTGTTTTAATTATATATTATACTAATGATTATAGTATAAATATTTTTAGGGGATGATTATAAAATGATAGATTATGGAAAGTATGAAAAAATTAGCGATAATATTATGATAATCGCTAATAGAGTTATATTAAAAATGAACGTAGGATTATCTTATTATATTAATGAAAATAAAAGAATAAATTTTCATAGAGAAGTAGAATATTACTCTCAAAAAGCAAATAAAAATTTAATTAATATAAAAAGACAATTTGATTATTATTTGTCAATAGAACATACAGAAACAAAAGATTTTATTAGAATAGGTATTACTGATATTATTAAATTAAGATATGCTTTAGATGAAGCATATAAGTTTTTTACCGATCCAAGATATAGTAATATATATGCTAAAAAAGATGGTGAATTAATTATGTTATCCAGACCTTCTCCTATAATTATATCAGGATTATCTATGGATAAATATCTACAATTTGAACCATGTATATTTGTAAATTTTAGAGGAGAAAGTGAGCGAGGATTAAGAATGTTTCTATCTTCCTCTAATACATATTGTGACATATCTATAAACAGATTAGAAGGTTTTAAATATATAATAGATTCTATAAATTTATTTGAGGCGGCTCAAAATATGATAAATTATATAGAACGACCTGAACGTGGTTATAATTTATATACATTTAATACTGAACCTGATAATATGGATAGAGATTTTGAAGGACAGGAAGGAAGAAAAGTAGAAAGTAAAAAATCAAATTTATCTTATTTTGATAAAATGAAAAGTTTAGAGTAAAGGGGAATTACTAATGATAGGGATAAGATGCAAAACAATAGATGAGAGTAAATTAAAAAAGGGGGATAAAATATTATATACTGGAGCATGTTATAATAAATTCTTAAAAAATTTATTTACAGTAGATAATTATTTTATAGATTTACCATTAAGTATATATGAAATAATAGACGTTAAAAAAGAAGACGATGTTATCCATATACAAATCTCTATAAAAGAAAAAATAAAAGTTGCTGAAAAAGATTATTATAAATGGATAAGTTCAGATAATATTATTGTTTTATTAGAAGAAGACTAGAGCAAATATGCTCTAGTCTTTTATTTTGTCAAACAATTATTTTTTAATTGTATATTATAATCATGAAAGGAGATGATTATAATGTCTATACAAAAGATTAGATCATCACTTGATAGTGATGATCTAAAAGTGTTTGATGATATTATGAATAATATTAACCTAGCAAACAATGTTAAACATGATATCATCGGATTTGATGATATAAAAAACTTCATCATTAGATCCAAGTTCAATACAAAACCATATAATGGTTTAATATGTATTGAAAATGGGAACGTGGCAAATATAAATTGCTACTAACCATCAAAATGGAAATGAAATCAGGGTAAATCCCTATATTTTCCATTTATTTTAATGTATAGATATATTTTATTTTTTATACTGTAAATATTAATGGTTGATTAGAGTTAGCTGCAGATACGTAACCATCTTTTAAGTCATTAACTATATTTTCACGTCTATCTGCTCTCTCTTTTAGAGAATCTATTTTAATATCAACATTAGCAAAAACAGTTTCTAAATTATCAAAATATTTTAAATTTTCATATAAAAAACTAGCTACATCGGCTGTTGCTAAATCTTCAAATATTTCCATTTTTGTTGGAGCTATAGATGATAAATCTTCACTATGCTGAATTAATAATGTTAAAGGTACTGTATCATACTGAAAGTTTATCGCAGCTGTACCAGCAGCGGTTTTAAATCTTACCTTATTAGGATATTTAAATTCAGGATAAATAGTTGTATTATAAAACGATGTAACATCTGCTCTTGCTTGTAATAAACCTATTTCATCTAATCCATATTGACTTGAAAACATATCGTAGATACCAAATCCAGCAGGTGTTCTAGATCCGCCATTTATAACGCCAAATGCAGACCAATCGATATCTCTTATACCTAATATTACTATAGAATCAGGTAAATTTGTGTCAACCCAAGAATAACCTTCCTCGTCTGTTTCTTTTGTATTTACTAATACTCTTATTGCATTAGGTAAATATCTACTGAAAGTAGGAAGAGTATCTTCTTTAATTATATTAACCCAATTTTCTTTAGATAATTCTTTTGGGAGATTTATGACGTTTGTACCTAGACGTCGTTCAATTTTATTTAATAAACTAGTCATTTTATTCATTTTTAATCTCTCCTTTCACAGTTATATATAAAAATGTAATTAACTAAAGAATCAATTATATATTATATTTGTGAATAGGAGGAAATAGAAAATGCAACTTAATATGAATACTGTATTTGATTATGATACACATGCTAAAAATTTTATATCATATTTAGAAGTTATTATATTTAAAGATGGTCGTATAGAATATGCAGTACCATCTCATCAAATGAAATTATCAGATATTTATTGTAAAAATCATAATATTAGTTTTGATCAATTGATTAATTTAATACCTATCACAGAAGCACCAGAAGAATGGATTTGTTATAATGAAGGATTAATATCTGTGTGGTATGAGTTTATTTTAAGACCTGAAAATATTTCAGAAAAACAAAAAGAAGCTTTAGATAAATTAGTTGAAAAAGGATGTATATATCCTAAATATGAATCTAAAATTATCTATAAAAATAAATATGGTAATATAATCAGTAGAAAGGAATGACTAAAATGTTTAAAGAAATTGAAAAATTCGCTATGATAGCAATTAATATCATTATTAATGATATTATGGAATTAGAAATTATAGTTCCTAGATTAGTATTTGATTATTCTACTAATCAAGATATTAGATTTGGATTTTATATGTATCAAAATGTATCAGGTGATATTATTACATTAAATATGCCTGCTATATTAGAATTAAAAAATATAAATGATATTAAAACCGTAATTACTTATGGTTTTATTCATGAAATTATTCATTATTATCAGCCAGCTATAAATACCTATAATCAAAATAAAGTATTTATTGAAGATTCGGCTGATTATAACACAATTAAATATATTAGAGATAATAAACCTTTAATAGAATCTAGATTAAAATTTAATTTTAATGATAGATATATTATAGGAATAGAAAGACAGTTATGTACTAGATTTGAAGAATATATAGACTTCAATAAAGCTAATTATTTTACAAAAACAATAGCAGGAGCTTTATGTAATAAATTAAATTACAATTTTCAATATATTTATGATTTAATCATAAATGGCCCAGGTGTAGTAAAAATAGTATTCTCCGATAGAGAATACTATATAGATTTAAATTATAGCACTGTAGAAGAATTAAATTTATTAATTAATCTAATCTACTTAACCGATTTTAATATAATTAGATTTGAAAAAGATGATAGATGTATTATATTAAAATTGTATGAAAGGAGAAACTGTTAAATAATAAACTTTAAATAATAATGATGGAGGTAAAAACATGGAAGAAAATAACAAAAATGTAGCAATTGAACCAGCTAAGTATTTTGAAATGGTTAAAGAAAAGAAAAATCAAAATACTGATGAAATATTAAATAAGTTTTACGAATTTTGTAAAACAATTGATGAATTAAGGATGCAAAGGAGTTTATTATGAATAAATATAAATATTCTAATAAAGTTTTAAAAACAAAATCTAATGTAGGATATTCTTTTACATTAAATACCGATTTAGGTAATAAAGAGTTTATTGCAGAAGATTACTGGATTAATATTAATGATGGAATTTCATGGAAAGATTCAAATGGTAATCCAGCTGCTTTAGAATATGCTCTTAGGATTGGAATGAAGATACAAGATGAAAAAGTTCCATTAGATGATAATGTTGTATATGGAAAAATAGATGGTCTTGGTCATTTATTCCATGAAAGTGAATTAATAATAGAAGGGGAATAGTTATGAAATTTAAGAAATATGAATTTACATTTGATAAATCTGGATTTGATTTATTCGGTACAAGCGTAATCAGATTTACTTCTAAATTAGAAGAAATTTTAAGATTATATACTTTAAAATATTTGTGCTTTTTAGGATTAATTTCTATTTGTAGAATTATGGATAATTTTGTATCAATTTCTGATGCACCATCTCATTCTACTGATAATAATAATGGTAAATTTAAAGCATATCATGAATTTGCTATTATTAATAAGAATTTTGATTATGTGCCGTTAGGTGCTATAAAAACAAATAAATTATATACACAACAATTATCAGATGAATATCTAAATTTAAATTTAGATAGTTTATATAAATTGACCGAATTGAACAGTGATGATAGTTTATTAACATTTACCAAGTACGAAGATGCTTGTCAATATATAGATGATAACAATTTAAAGGATATGTTTGTTATAGCTATTCCTTATAAATATATAGAAAATAAGATGTTCAATATTTCATGTAGTTTTGATAGATATGATACTATATTATCTACTGTTGATATTGAAAATATTGATTGGGATAAATATAAGGATAAAAATCCTTATATAATACCCCATAATGATTCAGCGAATTTAAAATTAAGAAAATCTAATGTATTTAGATTTGTAAAATCCATTAAAAATACAAATGTATATCAATATATTGGGAATATTGATGAGAACAAAAAAGAAGAATCAGAATCTAATAACAAAGAAGTTGAAAATATTAATATTTTAGAAGAACCTGAGCTGAAAAAACATAATCACCATATTAATAATAAATATAAAATTATTGATGGGTATGTTGATATTAATAATCATCATATTAAAGTGGATGATTTAATTGCTAATATCTTAAACAATGGATATAGAAAAGAAAGTTCATATGAAAAATTTGAGCCGATTGTTCTTTTAAAATTTCTAGACGAATACTTATCTGGTAGTATAACTGAAGCATATGTTTCAGATAATTGTGATATAGTTGTTTTAATATTCGAGCAACCAGAAAAACATAAAGGTCATAGTACAGATTTTTTAATGGATATAAATGCTATCAAATCTAAGAATAAAAAGAATAAATATTTACTATTAATAGATAAAGATACTATTAATAAATTTAAGATTAAAAAGCGTAATATAGATAAGGTTGATTCTATTAGAAAGAATTATTTTAGTAAACTTAGATTTGCTTAATAAGGGGGTTAGGAATATTCCTAACCCCCTATTTTATTTTTTGTCATTCTTCAATATCTCAAGCATATATTATAGACAGGAATACATAAAAATTATTTTAAAGGAGTGTTAAAATTGATAAAAAATGAAAAATACTTACTAACAATAGCTAAACTAAAAGGATGGGATTATATATCCGAATTCTATGATTTATCTGAAGAATTTATGGATAAATATAAAAAATATTTATGGTGGGATGCAATATCATGTAATCAAAAATTATCAGAAGAGTTTATAGAAAAGCATAAAGATAAAATAAACTGGAGATGGATATCTTCTTTTCAAGTATTATCTGAAGATTTTATTAAAAAATATGAAGATAGATTAGATATGGAACATGTATCATGGTGTCAAAATTTATCAGAAAGATTTATAAAAGAAAATCTTAATAAATTACATTGGAGAGGAATCATAGAATGTCAATCAGTATCTCAAAATTTTATTAAAGATTGTGCATATATTTAAGACTAGGGTAATTCCTAGTCTTTTTATTTTTTATCTTAATATTGAAATATAATTATATATTATATTTATGAAATAGAAAGGAGAAGGAATAATATGAAATTTTTAGAATTTAAAAAAGAAATAGAAAATATTAACACTTTAAATTCTTTAAATATATATACTGATGAAATTTCAGTTATAAAAAATGGAGATGAATATTATATAAAATCTATAGAGATAAAAGGCAGAACTGTTATATTTGTATTGTCAGAAAATTTACCAAAATATACAATAACTATTAATACGGTTATGTCTTTAGTAGGATTAGATAATTATGTATTAAAAATAAGATTAGAAGATTCTAAACAATTAATAAAAATTGATAGATTCTTAATAAAAATTTATACTGAATATCTTACTAAGCATATTCATTTTATAATAGAAGAGGAAAATGGAGATGGATAAAATAGTAAAATATGATGAGAATGGTCATTTAATTCATTATAAAACTTATAATGAAAATTATAGATATAAATATGATAAAGATGGTCATTTAGTCTATAAAGAAGATATTTATAATGAAACTTATACTTCATATAAATATGATGAAAATGGTCGTTTAATTTATATGGAATCTACTGAAATTTTAGAATTAGTTCCTGATAATAAAGGTAACGTATATTGGGAAAAATATACATATGATGAAAATGGTAATGAAATTTACTGTGAAACATCTAATGGATATTTAAATAATAATAGAGGAGGACAAAAAATGAATAAAGAAAATTTAGAACTAGCTACAAAGCTAACTACAAAGGTAATTAATTTTAAAGACAAAGATTTTGATTTAAAAAGTGAGCCTTTTTGGGTTCAAGATGCATATGGATGGTGTGATGATATTTTTGATAGCATATCATATTGCAATGCAATTTTTATTCCTAAAGAATTTAGAAATAAAGGCATAGGTAGTGAATTATTACAGAATTATATTAAAGAAAATATAGGAGATGATAAATTATTCTTTGCCCAAGCAGGATTTTCAAAAGATGAATACACTAAAGAAGAATTTGAAAATGCTACTTCAGAAGAACGTAATGCATTATTCTATAAATTAGATAAATTCTATACTAAAAACGGATTCTTCAATATCAATGATTATATTGGAGATTATGAAAATAGTCAAATGTATTTATATACAAATGAAGCTGCTATTAAATTAATGGAAAATATAATAAAGATAGGTATACCTCATAAATTATTTTCTTTAATTGCTAAACCTGTAAATATTGATGATAAAGATATATTGACAGTACGTAAAAAAGATGGTACTTATAAAACATATACAACATTCATTAAGCAATTTGATGATGGTTCGTATAAAGAATGTATTAATACATCACGAAAAGAGATTAGTGAAATTGCTGAAGTAGATTATACTAAAGCTAATAGATATGTAAAACTTAATAATGGTTTAGCTATTAAAATTATTAAAAACTTTGAATATAATTTAATTTCTATATTTATTATTAAAATTAAAGATAATATTATCGATCGTAAAGATTATTGGTTTCAGATTGTTTAAGAGGAAATATTATATGGCATTAATAGATAATGGAGTATTAATTTATAAAAATAATAAATTAATAAATAAAGATTTTCTTGATGGTGAATGTTTTATAAATGGTATAAAATTTAGTATCTATCCTAAAGGATTCGAGGCAAAATATGATGATACTATATTATATGATTTTATTGATCTTTATCACCCATATCGAAAAATTATTAAGAAAGTAAAAGGTGTTTATTTTGAGATTAAAAGACTAGATAGAATAACTCGTATCTATATAAAAAATCAAAATGATACTTATATAATATTTGCAGGATATGGTATAGATTTTGAGTGGAGAGATAAACAAATACAAAAAGCATATCACTATCCAAAAAGAATTCTAAGAGAATTATATACAATAAATAAAGACTAGAGGATTAACCTCTAGTCTTTTATTTTTTGTAACAATAGTCCATTAAAATATCTTGAACATGTTGTTCTAAGTTTACAACTAAAGCTGTTCCTTTACCATCAGCTAATTTAATACTTCTACCGTTATCAATTAATTCAATTGATTCATAAATACCTTCGAAGTTTTCCATTACAAAATTTACATTAGCACTTTCTTGTTTTAAAAGATTTACTACTTTTTCATTTGTAATAGGAGTTACAAATCCATGATAGTTTTCATCTACAAATAAATTATTTCCGTTACCTGTCATATACTCTTCATTCATACCTGCAGATTCTGATACTAATCTTTCCATGTATGCATGTTTATGAGAAGGATAAATAACTCTATCCCATGTGATTAATTTAATATTTCTAACACATGCATGACCATTTTTATTAACAATAGTACCTAAAGCACGTAATGAGAAAGATGGTAGTTCCCCATCAAGCATATCTTTATTAAAACTTTCACCTAAAGCATTATTAGTTCCAGTAAATCTAGCTTTAATAAAGTTACCTTCTGTCCAAATATCTAAGAATTTAACAACTACGTTATTAGGATCAATTGTAGCTTGTCTCTTAATATCATTTGTCATAGGATGACCATTTTCACCTTTAAAGTTACCAGTTTTTAATAATTCTAAAGTTCTTTCTGTTTTCAATTGTGGAAATAATTGATCTTTTTCATAGTATCTACCATTACGGTTATCCTCTTCTACTTCTTGAAGAATACCTTCTCCAATAGGTTTACCAGAAGGAGTTTTACCGACAATTTTCATATCTTTTACCTGTGATAGATTTTCACAGATTATATATCCAATATTAGCCATTTTCTATGATCCTCCTTTTTCTTATTAATTACGAATATGTTAAGCTATTGTAATGGTATGCATATTGTAAATTAATGAAATTTTAATTGTATATTATATTTGTGAATAGATGAGATTGCTTATCATCTATTGTTAATTCCGTCTTAATGACGAAGAGGAGAATTTAATCATGACAAAAACAAAAGAAAAAGCAAAAACTCTAAATGAAAATTTAGACGTGGATTTATTAGAAGGAGAAGTAGAACTTCTAATTCCAGAAAATCTTGGAAAAGATTTAAAGAAAGAAATTAAATCTGTAACTAATGCATCACGTCAAGAAATTAAAGCATTAGTTGATAACTTCTATCAGATCCAAGAAAAACGTATTGCATTACAAGGACAAATCAGATCTATTAGACAAGAGGCTGATGAATTGTCTACTAATGCATTTGCTGATATTCTAGAATGGCAATTAAAAACTCAAATGATCCAAGAAAAAGGATTAAAAGATGCTTTAAATTGTGTTGCACAAACTAGTGAAGTAGGAAGATGGTTATTACAAATTAAAGGTATCGGTCCTACATTAGCATCTGCATTATTAGCATATTTTGATGTGGAAGGTATTGAATATGCTACTCATTTTATCTCTTATGCAGGATTAAATGATAATAATAGACCTTGGTTAGGAGCTGAAGCTTCTAGAAAAATTGTAGAAGAAGTATTAGGAGATTCTAAAACTATTACTGATGATCATCTAGAACAATTATCTATTAGAACTAAATGGAGTTATAAATATTTAAATGACTCTTGTTCTAAATATGATTCTGAAGGAAAATTAAAATCAAGATCTAAATCTGAATTGATTAAAGCTATATCTAAAATTCCTTATAATAAGAATCTTAAAGTTATTATGTTTAAGATTGAGGAATCTTTTGTAAAAGTTGCAAATAGAGGATCTTTATATGGTGAATTATATAAACAGCGTAAAGCTCTTGAAACTGAATTAAATGAAAAACTTCATTACAAAGATCAAGCTGAAAGAATTCTTGCTACTAAAAATATTGGTAAAGATACTGATGCTTATAAAGCTTATAGTGTTGGTAAATTACCTAAAGCACATATTGATAGACGTGCAAAAAGATGGGCATGTAAAATTTTCATTTCTCATCTTTTTGAAGAAATGTATAGAGTACATAATAACTCTGTTCCAGCACCATTTTATGTATTTACACATCTAGGTCATAAAGACTATATTAAACCAGAAGTAGATTTTTATGCAGTTGGATAAATTCCAACTGCATAATTTATTCAAAACGTTCAATTTAATTAAATATAGAAAAAGATTCATTAATTCGAACTTATTCATCGAAAATAAAAGATTTATATATATAAATTTAATTATTATATAGAAAAGATTCAGAAAAAAAATTTAATTATCGTTCATAAAAGATTCATTGACAATAATTTAATTATTATATAGAAAAGATTCATGTGTATAAATTTAATTAGATTGATAAAAAGATTCATCTCGTACAATTTAATTAGTTGATAGAAAAGATTCAGAAAAAAATTTAATTATCGTTCATAAAAGATTCATATTGTGGAAATTTAATCACAGAGAATAAAAGATTCATTTCATACAATTTAATTACAAAGTCGAAAAGATTCATAGTTTCTAAGTTTAATCATATAAAATAAAAGATTCAAATAATGTAATTTAATTAATAATTATATAAGATTTATTCTGATTTATTAAATCAATAGGTGTAAAAGATTCATAAGAAGTTAATATAATCATATAACTATAAAAAGATTCAAAACCGTTAATTTAATTATTTTGGAAAAAAGATTCATATACTTAAATTTAATCATGTATCACAAAAAGATTCAAAAGCTGTATTTTAATTATTTTGTATAAAAGATTCATGAAGATGAAAATTTAATCAGAAAAAAAGTAAAGATTCATGATTTCCAAGTTTAATCATACAAAATAAAAGATTCATCCCAATTAATTTAATTAATATGTGGAAAAGATTCATAATTATCAATTTAATCATTATCTAAAAAAGATTCATGCACATAAATTTAATTATGGTTAGGTTAAAGATTCATATAAATAAATTTAATTAGGTGCTAGAAAAGATTCATGTTTAAAAATTCAATTAAGGTAAGTAAAAGATTCAGAGTATTAAATTTAATTACTATAGATTAAAGATTCAAGACAGATAATTTAATCATTGCTTGTAAAAGTCAAAATAAAAGACTAATTAGTCTTTTATTTTTTGTTTGTCTAATAATGTTACTGCATATTTAAAAGCATTAACTTATTATTAATTTTAAGAAGGAGGAGTAGCATATGATACAAATCGACGATATTATGAAACGTAGTAGATATATTAATTTATCGAATAAAGAATACGAATATAATAAATTTCATAATAAATCAAAAATGTTATTAGAAAGTAATACTTGTCAATTTAATGACAAGAAATTTTTATTACAACATTGGGAAAGCTTAAACGAAACACAAGTAGAGTGTTTTAAAACTGTGATGAATATATTAGATGAAACCAGTATCAAATCAGAATATGAATATATTAAATCATATATCATTAATGAAATTGCACCTACTGTAAGAGATGCAAAACAATCTGTTAGATATTTAAAATATAAGACTACACGAATGAAAAATAAAATTAATGAAAGAATTAAAAATAATGTCTCTGATATTAAAGATAATACAAAAGCTTTAGTAGATAATGTGAAAAATACTAATAGTAAAAGTATATCAACTTTAAAAAATAATGCAAAGAAAAGTTTAGGTAAAAATAAAGTAACAGAAAAAGATATTAGAGAATCTTATGTTCAAATTTTAGATACATTAGAAAAATATGATCATTGTGATAGGATCTTAGAAAATACTTACAATATACAGAAAAGATTTAATATAATGAATATGGTTGAATCTGTTGATATTAAAAATGATTATGAATTAATATCATTAGTAGATTCTATTTGTGAATGTATTAATACATATAATTCTCCATTAGATGTAAGATTTAATGCTGCACTTGAAACTTGTTTTTATTTTTTATCTAGAAAAGATAAAAACTTTAATAAATCTTTAGTATTAGAAGAAGTTGTCAATAATTATATCAGTAAAGAAGTATCAGACACTGATTTAAATAATATGAGATATTTATTAAATGAATCTGTTATTTTTGATAACATTGATAAAGAATCAGTATCATTTATATATAAAGAAACTCCATTCTTAGAAAATTCTGAATTAGCTAAACCTTTTAATAGTTTTAAAGAACCTTATATTAGTGAATTAGGAAAAACTATAAATAATATATCTGATAATATCACAGATCAGGATGTACGTAAAGTATTTTCTAGTATAAGAAAATTATTCACTGTACAAGGAGGAGAAATTCTAAATACTTGTAGTAAAGATGTAGATAATTTAGTAAGAAATATTGCATCTCAATATACTGGAGAAAATTTTAATAAATTATGTGCAGAAGAATTAGATAGAGTTTCTAAAAAGAGAGATAATAAAAGTCCTGAAGGTTATATGGCACAAGCTAACTATATAAAAATCTTAAATAAATATGCTGCTAAATATAGTAAAAATGAAGCTTCTATTTTATTAGGTTTTGATAGTTATGATGAATCATTTGTATCTTCAGCTTCTAAAAATGTAAAAGATATTGTAAACGATTTTAAATTAGCACGTATTAAAAAATCAACTGATATTAGAACTTGTATATCAAGAATATTTACTAAATCACCAGATCAAATTATTGAAGGTACTCCTAATTTCTTATCATGGTTAAGATTATCATATGTAGTAGGAGCAACAGCAATAAATCCTATTTTAGGAGGAATCACGTTATTCCTAGATCAATTTATTTCTATGAAATTAAAACGTAGAGATGTATCTAAGATGATTACTGTATTTAAAAATGAAAGAAAATTAGTTGCTGAAAAACTTAAAAAAGTTGATTATAAAGATAAAGAAAATTTAAAAGAATATGATAAGTATTTAAAAAATGGTATTGAAAAACTAGAAGAATATCAAGATTCTTTATTATCTGAATATGAAAAACTAGCTAAAGATACAGGAGAAGAATACGATAAAGATGCAGAATTAAAGAGTATTAAAGGTGAAGATGATTTCTTAGATTTTGATTTAGAAGCTACATCATTTGAAAAATTGGTAGAAAATTCTAATTTCTTATCAAAAGAATACTTTACTAAAAATATTAAAAATTCTATAGATTATTTAAGTGAAGATACTATTGATACTATTACAGATATTGCTATTAAATATCCTTTAATTATCGATAAATCTAATCTTTATGCAATATATAAAGAGCAATTAGCAGATTTAAAAGATAAATATACTGGAAGTAAAAAATGGATCAGAATGTCTTGTTTAAATTCTAATATTAGAAAATTGGATAATGAAGAATATATTGCAACCAGTGATGATGATCCAACTAATGTTTTTGAAGTTATTAATGGATTAGAAGATTTATTTGTAGAAGTTTCAATTAATAAAACATTAAAAGCTACCAATGAATCAATGACTACTATGGCAAAATCTATATCTAATAAATTGAGAAAGACTGTAGAAAAAGCTTCAGATATGGATAAAGAAGCAAGTAGACGTATTGATTCTTCTGTAAATTTATTTATATCTGGAATGCAAAGAGCTGCTAGAAATAATAACCGTGAAGCTATTATTAGAGGATCTATTATACCATCAGCATCAAAAATTGTAAAAGCTGCAATAATAGATGGCGGTGTAGCATTAATAAACCCTGCACTAGCTATAATTTTAGCATTAGGTCAATTTGCTATTAGTAAAAAAATGCAAAAGAAAGAACGTCAATTAGTATTAGACGAAATAGAAGTTGAACTTGAAATGTGTAAAAGATATCTTCGTCAAGCTGAAGATCAAAATGATTTAGAAGCCCAAAAGAAGATATTACGAATTCAGCGTAATTTAGAAAGACAAAGACAGCGTATTCTTTATAATATGAAGATGTATTGGAATCATGATGTTCCTAGTGTAAAGAAAGATGATGAATAATAGGAGGATACTACAATGCCAGATTTTTTAAAATACATACATGAATTATCTGTTAACGGTAAACCTGTAGAAGAAGATGAATTAGAAGACGACTACACATCAGATCCTGATGATGATGAAAATGATGAAGGTAATGATGATACTACAAATATAAATTTATCTCCTTCTAATAATACTGAAGAGGGAGATGATAATAATGATACCGATACTGACGATAATAATGATGATGATAGTGACGATTACACTGTGGGAGCAGAGGACACTAATCAAGAGGAATCTGATCCTGGAGATGAAAATAATGATGATACTGGGGCTGACCCTGATAATACAGATGGTGACACAGATTCAGGCGAACCTTCTGATTCTGATGATAACAATTCTAATGAACTTGATATGGGCGGAGATGATGATGAGGATTATACTGATTCCGGAGAAGAAGAAACAGGTGAAGAATCATCTGATAATAATGGCGATATTGACAATGGCGATGATACTAGCGATGATGTATCAGATACCGATTCATTAGAAGACAAAATAAAAAAGACTGAAGCTGAAATTTTTAATACTTTATCTGAAGATGAAAAAGTTATTAAAAATAAAGAATTAATAGATAATTATATAGAAGCAAAAAAGACTATTAAACTCTTTACTGAAAAAGTACGTACAATAACAGTCACTGATAACAATAGAGAGATATTATATTTCGTAGAAGATAGTCTGATTAGCTTAGATAATATAATAAGAGACTATATTATATCAAGATATAATAAAAAATCTTATATAGAAAATTTTATTACCTATAATCATTTCATTTTAACAATAACTCAATTAGTAGAAATTGTAAATAAATTGAAAAATATAGAAAATGAACCTCAAAAATAAGGGAATTGGTAATAAAAATACTAAACAATATAGTAAATACCAGGTGATATAAAACCTATTGGTATAATAAGAAAAATTACACTAAAAGGTAAAATAAAAAGGAGGAAAATAAAATGCCAGTTTTAGGTCAAAGAAAAAGCGCTATGATTGGTTCTAATATTAAAAAAGATCCAATGTATGCACTTGCTAAAGAATTTACCGATGTTGCAAGAAGTATCGTAAACGAATCAGGCGTTGATCTTTTTGCTCAGCCTACAGTTGCAATGAACGTTAAAACTGCAACTGAAGCACTTAAAGATTTCTATGTAAATGAATCTGCTCCTGAATGCGATTTGCAGGATATGGATGATCGTGCAATGCATGAAGCAGAAATGGAAGCATTGTTCGAAAACAACCGTGATGCAATTCTAGAAAACGCAGTTGCAGGAACATACTCTCCAGTAGTTGGAATGGCTTTCCCACTTCACAAAAACTTGTTGATGAACACTGTTTTTGATAAAGCTATGCCAAAGACAGTTACAGTTTCTCCTATTTGGACAATGACTATGGAAACTCGTATCCTTCAGACTCCAGATGGTGAAGAAATTGATATCTGGAAACAACAAAATAAGATCTATGAAGCAATGGAATCAACTGCTCCATTCAAGAAGGTTACTATTAAACTTCCTGAAGTTGAAACAGTAGATATCCTAAAAGACGTATTCAAAGCAACTGCTCGTCATGATGCATTGGCTATTGATACTCACATTGATGCTGTTGCTGTTAAGACTTGGGTAAAAGAAGGAGAAGTTAAACTTAACGAAACTACTCTTGAAGAAGAAGGAACTGCTGGTGTAGGCGGCGAATTAGCTGTTACTTGGGTTCCAGTTAGATTAAACTTCGTACCTGCTTATGGTGAATACAACCGTACATTGACTCAGAAAATTGTGATCCCTACATCTCAAGATGGTACAACATATGAAGATTTAAGTACTGTTATTAGTGCTTATATGAAAGATAACAAATTCGGAATCTTTGCAGGAGATGCTAAGGTTTTAGGTGTACGCATGGCAGCTAAGATCGATACTTCTAGTGCAATGATTAAAACTTGTCAAGTTCGTTGGAAGACAACTACTACTGCTGAAGAAATGCCTAACGCTAATCCAATTAACGTTACAATGTCTCCAGAAGAAGTAAAAGACGTTGCTGCTCTTTACAATGTAAACCAGGCTACTAAAGTTATGAGCATTATCCAGGCAGTTCTAGGAAACTACCGTGATGACAAGATCCATAACTACTTAGACGAATCATTCGTTAGATTACCAGATGAAGCTCGTGTTTCTACAGCATTTGACTTCGCACCAAGACAAGGTTACTATGCTGACCACATCGAATGGCGTCAAAAGACATTCATGGATTATCTAGATACTGTTGCTACTTCTATGCTTCAGGTATTGAATGATCCAAACATGACAATTTCTGTTGTTGGACGTGCTGACATTATCCGTAAGATTACGCCAACAAGTACATACACAACTTCTCAGACTCCTACATCTGTTGGTCCAATCACATTGGATTACTGCAAGACTGTAGTTTCTAGTGAAAACCGTGTATATCAGTTCATTAGTTCTGACAAATTACGTGGAAACGACAACCTAATCATCTTGTTGAAACCTCGTAACACTAACCGTATTTTGTACCAAGTAGTTGACTATCAGTTCTACTTGTCAAACGAAATCCGTAACAGTGAAAACTATGCATTGCCAGCAATTCATTCATTCGATCGTTTCAAAGTTCAGGAATACCAGCCAGTACAAGGTCGTGTTAAAGTCTTGAACCCAACTGGATTGAAAGAAGCTGTTGTTAACGATGATCCAATCGGAGTTAACACTATGAATGATGCAATGGGATTAAATGCTCCATTCATTAAACCTTAATTAATTTTGTATTAGAAGGAATCAATATTCCTGATGATATTAGTTCCCTAGAGTTTTACTCTAGGGAACATTTTTATAATTAGGAGGTATAATTAGATGAAAACTATTTACTATAATTTTTCAGAATTTATTGAAATTCTTAATGATATTAGATATAGTAATGGAAAATCTTCTGATCTTAATAAATTAAAAAATGAATTAAACAGATTCTTCAAAGGTCAGAAATGTAGAGAAGTACTATATACTAATAATACTGATAAAGTATTCTTTGGAATGTCTGTATCACCAATTATGAAAGATGAAGATGTAGTATATATTCTTAATTCTGATAATGATTATATGGTTAAAGAGTATTATTTAGAATTAGATTCTAAATTATTTGGACCTGAATTAAATCTATCTAATGAAGAATTATTAGCAGTATTGCTACATGAAGTTGGACACATGGTAAATTCTACAGAACCAGTAGAAAATGCAAGAAATGTATTAGACTTATATTTAGCTAAAACCCATTCAGAATTAGATATAGCAGAATCTATCAATCAAAAAGCTATTTTAGGTTTTGGTTTGAGAGATTTAATGAGAAAAACTATATCTATTTTTGAAAAAGATCAAGCTGAAGAAATCACTGCAGATGAATTTGTTTATAAATGTGGATATGGAGAACAGTTACAATCAGCATTACATACTATTGTAAAGAAAAGAAATAGTATTGTTAATGAAAGAGATAATAAACTTGCAATTTTTATGTGGAGTATTGCTTTATATAAAAACGTAAAAATGCAACGTATTCCTGCATTAAGATTAATTAAGAAAGGAAAACAAATCTCATCATCTCAATTACAGAAGAAAGATTTGGAAAGATTAGAAAGAAATTTAAAAAGTATTGATCTTTCAGCTACAAACGAATCAGCTATAGATGGATTAAAGAAATTATATAAAGATAGAATTGATCGTATTAAGTATAAAGGGGTTAAAGGTCTAAAAGAAGACTATTATGAATTAGCATTACGAGCTAAAAACGTTGATTTAGTTGATGAAGGTTTAATTATTATTAGACGAATTAATTCTAATATGGCTATTATTCAAGATTATTTAGATACTGAAGGTTTAGATGAAAAGACTAGAAATGAAGTATTTGAAATTCTTGAAATGTATGATGAATTAAGAACTAAATTACTTAAGAGAGATTTATTTAAAGAAAAACAATTATTCAATATTGTATATCCAGATATTAAACAAAAATATTAAGAATATCCAATTATTGGATATTCTTTTTTATAACTAATATTACTTTATATTAAATGATAGGAGGTATACTATGTTTTTTAAAAAATCTAAACAAAAGAGATTGGGCAAAAATATTCAAGAATTTATAAAACGAATGGAAGAAAATCAAAAAGAAGAAATGAAAAAACCGATAGATGAAAGA
Source organism: uncultured Bacilli bacterium (assembly GCA_944332505.1). The sequence continues at coordinate 218,706 of CALVKC010000001.1, read as the reverse complement.
GATATATATCCTATAGCAACAGATGCACAATTGGCTGTAGATTGTTTATGTGATTTATTCTTAGGAGAAGATTGGTATGTTGTAGATCCTTTATCTAATAAACAGATAAATACTATTATCTTAGATAGTATATTATATAAATATTGTCCTGAATACAGAAATTATATAAAATCGAAAAAGAAATAAATATAATTATTAAAGAGATAAATAATATGAATAAAAATGAATATGATGAAATTATTACAATATTAAATAAATATTCTGATAATAGAGAATTACCATTAAATAAGGTTATTGATATAATAAAACAAATAATAGAAAAATATGATCTTATTTTTAATATAAGAGGTCCTATTGAATATTATAAAGAAATACAAATAGTTGATAAATCTTTAAATAATATAGTACAAGTAGGATTTACTAATTTAAGCGATCGTTGGCTTAAAGGATTTAGAGATAATTATTTTGATGAATTGCATATTGTGTTAATGTCTATATATAATTATTTATTAGATCCAGAAAAATATTTTAAATAAATAAAGATAATTTCTTTTTTAAATATATATTATATTGATGAATACAATAAGTATTCTAGAGGAGGAAAATTAAAATGAAAAAAAGAAAAATTAAAAAAATGACTATTAAAGATTTATCTAATGGTCATGTAAACACTATTGACTATGATGAAAATGGAAGAGAAATTCATTCTAAAGATTCTAGTGGTGATGAATATATATGTGAATACGAATATGCCGATTAAAATGAATATTTAATATTGTAATAACACCTATATAGATAAAATTAAAAGGAGGATTTATAAATATGGCACTAGGCGATACTTATAACAACAATGAAAAGAAAAACTATTCACCTTCTGTAACATCGGCTTACAGATATAGTAATCCAGATTCAAATATTGATAAAACTCAATTATCATTTTCATTCTGGAATAAGTTATTAAAAGTTTCTATTGCACCTAAAAAAGAAACAGGAAATGATGAGATTGCTTTCGATCATGAAAATGCAGGATCGGTATATTTATCTCATACAAAAGCACTTATTCTATACAAAGAAATCTGTAAATTTTTAGAAAATAAAGATTCTAGTATAGATAATGTAGGAGTTTCTTCAGGAAAAGATGGATTAATTTATTTAAGTTCAGGAAAAGAATTTAATGCAGATGGTCCATGCTTAGTAATTAGAAAAATTGATGAAAAAGGACATCCTACTTCTACGTTTGTATATGAATTTAGACGTGGAATTCATTCATCAATTGTAAATTATGTCGAGAAGACAGCAGCATTTGATTCTAATTTCTATGATTTAATTGAAATTGAACAAGTAGCAAATCTTCTAAAAAGCTATTATGAAGCAATGACAATGGCTACAGCATATTCTATTCAAGAAACAAACAAATATGATACTAGTCGTATTAATACTAAATTAAAAGTTATTGCTGAAAAATTAGGGGTAGAATTTAGTAAACCTGGTAATAACAACAGTAGACAATCTAATAGTTCATACTTCTCAAATGCTAAACCTTCTAATTCTGGATACAATGGAGGATCATCTTCATTTGAATCTGGAACATTAGATGATATTGATTAATTAAGATAAGAGAGAAGATAAAATCTTCTCTCTTTATTTTTTATGGAGGTGTTATAAAAATGTCTCAAAATTCATCACCTAGATATATCATAGATCCATTATTTGATTTTCAAGTAATATGTGATACTGATATTGGATTATATAGATTAATAAAAAAAGAATATTATGATAGAAATGTATTTAAAAATGAATTATTTGATTCTGATGATGCTGATTTTATAAAAACTGTGCTATTATGTAGAAAATACTTTAATCCGTTAACAGAATTTTGTAAAGATGGTAAAATGAGTAATATTGAATTGGATGACTTATATCGTCAATTTATTACTCAAGAATATGATAAAATATTAGAATTATCACCGCCTACTTCGATTATGAGTATAGCAAGTGTATCTAATACTGTACATAAAATAGTAAATGTTACAGTTTTATGTAATACAGAAAAAGAAAAAAATTGGGTTGTTAATCATGATCCTAAATTAAAATGTGTTATAGGTAAATATGAAAATTTTGATTTATTAAAGTATGATACTTTATATATAAAAGATATATATAATCTTTTATTATTTAATCAAGAATCTTTAAATAATAAGAATATAATATTACCTAGATTTAAATTTAATTTAGAAAACACCTCATCAAAAATGGAATTACCTATTATAGAAGTAGCCGAAAAATATTATAAAAATAATAAATTTATGACTGCTGATCCTTATAAAGGTATTTCTGAACCTGTTGGAGCGATGAGGTAAAAAATAATACTATTTACAATGATATAATTATAAAAGGAGGATAAAACAATGCTAGGAACAAATATTGTTAAAGGTGAAGAACTAAGAAAAGTTCAGCAAGATACATTACATGTGATAAAGGATTCATTAGTAAATACTTTTGGTCCTAATGGAAGTACAACTATGATTAAAAAATCTCCTACTGAATTTTCTAATACTACTAAAGATGGTCATACTGTTTTAAGTAATATTAAATTCACTGGAATAATTGAAGGAACAGTAGTACAAGAATTAATAGAACTTACAACTCATATTGTAAAAACTGTTGGAGATGGTACAACATCAGCTATCATTCTATCATCTATTATTTTTGATAAATTAGTAGAATCAGAATTAGAAGCACATCCATCTGCTATTATTAAAGCTTTTAAAGAAGCTGTTAGTGATATTATTGATGAAATTTCTAAAAAAGATAATAAAGAAGTTTCATTAGATGATATTTATAATATTGCTTTGACATCTACAAATAATAATACAGAAATTGCTCAATATTTATATGATATTTATAAAGAATTTGGTAATGATGTATTTATTGATGTAGGTATCTCTAATGATGAAAATACAAAAATTAAATACTACAATGGTACAACATTAAAAGCTGGATATTTAGATCCTGTAATGATTACAAATCAAGCTAAAGGTACAGCTGAATTACCAGAACCTCATATTTATATCTTTAGAGATCCAGTAGATACTCCAGATATGGTTAACTTATTAAATGCTATTATTAAGCAGAATATCGTTGATCCTATCAATGCAACTGGACAGGTATCTAATTGTGTTAATACAGTAATTATGGCTCCAAAAATTTCATCGGATTTAGCACAAACAATGAATGAAATTATTATGCAAATGCATCAATATAAATTCCCATTATTAATTATTACAAATATTTTTAATGAAGATGTATATGAAGATCTTATTCATTTAACAGGGGCTAAACCTATCAATAGATATATTGATCCAGAACTTCAAAAGATTGATATTGAAAATGGAAAAGCTCCTACTATGGAAAATATTACGTCATTTGCAGGAACAACTGAATTAATTGTAGCAGATGCAACAAGTACTAAATTTATTAGACCTGCTTATATGTATAAACCTGGAACTGAAGAATATACAGATGAATTTAATAATTTAATTAAAGCATTAGAAGCTGAATTAAAAATGGCATATGAAAATAATGAATCTGTAGCTGTGACAGGAAGATTAAAAAGACGTATTAATGCATTGAAAGCTAATATGGTAGAATTCTTAATTGGTGGTGTATCAGTAGCAGATAGAGACTCTGTAAGAGATTTAGTAGAAGATGCTGTTAAATCATTAAGATCTGCTTGTGCTTACGGTGTAGGAAATGGTTCAAATTATGAAGGATACAAAGCATCTCAAAATCTATTAAATTATCAATGGAAAAATGGAGTAAAAAGTGTTTTATGTGATTCTGAAGGGGATGAAAATTGTAAAGATCCTACATTAAAAGAAAAATGTATCGAAATCATTGCAAATGCATACGTTAATCTATTAGGAACTTTATATGAAGTTTCAGGATATTCAAAAGATGAAATTGATAATATTTTTGAAATTATTGATAGTAACGATTGTGCATACAATATTAGAACAAATAAATGTGATGGTAAAGTATTAACATCTATAGAATCTGATAAAGTTATTCTTTCTACTATTTCTAAAATTGTAACTTTGATGTACACATCTAATCAATTCTTATTACCAGATCCAGCATTTAATAAATATATGGTGGAATAATTATGAAGAAAAAACGAAATAAAGAATCTTACTTTAAACTTTCTAAAAGAGATAGTAAAGGATCATTATATAAAAGCAATAGATCTTTTGTATTAAGAGATGGGACAAAAAGTAAACTAAGTTTTTATGTAATACATGATAATTTAAAGACTAAGGATTAATTCCTTAGTCTTTATTTTTTGTAAAATAACGATATTTTATTTATATATTATATTTATGAATAGATAGAAATATCTATTCATTATAGTTCCGTCTTAATGACGATGAGGAGAAAATTTATGATACTAAACACTTTAAAAGATGAGATGCTGCCATATTTAGAATGGAAAACAGAAAATATGGGAACTCAAGAAATAGAATATTTGAATTTTTTATTAAATAAGGGCTCTAAAAAATTCTGCAAAAAATATTCAGAAAGTATTTTAGATGATTTATTTGAAAATTATATTAAAATTAATGAATATCTTATTGATAATTTTACTATGTACATTGGTTGGACTGGGGTATTAAAAGAACTATCAGAATATAAAGATTATAATACCTTATCAATTATATTAAATAAATATAAAAATGAAATATATAATGATTTATATAAAAATAATTATTTGTATATAAAAAATAAAATTGATATAGATATACAGTTCATATCAAAATTTGATTATTTTCATGATTTAATAGTAGATTTATCATTAAATTATATTTATAGGTATCATTTATATGATAGTAATAAATATTTAGATTTTGATAAAAATGAAATAAAAATTAATGGCTATACAGTTTGCGGAGACCCAATTAATCTTGAAAGGGCGTTTATCCCAAGAGTAGGTCATGGTTTATTATCTAAATTTGAACAGCATAAAAATTATACTATGATTCAAAAATATATATATTATATAGGTAGATATAATGATAAATCTGTTATATTAAAATATAATCATTTATTAGATTGGAAAATATTAACACGTAAAATGATAACAGATGATATATCTGCAGCTGACTTTGTTTATATATTAAATAAATATTATAAATATTTAGATTGGGATTATGTATCATGTGTTTTTAATATTAAAAGGATTGGTATTATAAATAAATATATTAAGTATATAAACAAAGATTTATTTAATGCTAATAATGAAACTTATATTATTGATGAAGATAATAAGGTAAAAAATATTACATCAAGATATAATAAGTTATTATCCAAAAGAATACAAATAGGAATTCCTAGAAAAGATGCCATTAAATTAAAAAATAGTAAATATTTTAAGTATAGAGATAAAACTTTTGATATTACTGATGAAAAATTATTATATACAATTTGTAAAAAATTAGATAAAAATTATTATTTTTATCAAACTAAAATGAGTAAAGAATGTCTTAAAATATTAGAAGTTTTAGATAAATACTATGAGTATACTATCGACGATATAGATATTACTAATAATAAATCTACTAATATAATAAAACCATATAATCATTTTATAAGTGCAAACGAAAAAGATATTATATGTGATATTTTAAAACGTAATCATATAGTTAAAAAAGATGATGTTTTAAATACAATAGAAAAGGTTCATGAACTTTATAAACCACTTATAGGTATTTTTGTATCATTACCAAAAATTGAAAAAAGAAAAACTGAAGATACTAAATCTTCAAAGTGGAATATAGTAAAAGTAGAAATGTCAGTAAAGACATTTGCAGATATTGATGATATTATCAAAAAAATAAATATATTAAAACCTGAATTATTGAAATTTATTTTATACTATATCTCTGATAAAGATAAAGAAATTTCAGTAATGGTAGATTATTTAAAACCATATAACTGTATTATTACAACAGATAAAATGTTACATATTGAATTTATTATTGATGAAAGACTAGAGAAAATTCTCTAGTCTTTATTTTTTGTTTTTTATTAATATTTTAACTTAGATATAATATGTACATTTGCGACCGAGGTGATAAAATATGAAAATTACCTATACACAATATATCAATAATCCATTAGGAGAGAAGAATTCTGTTATTACAAATAGAGGAATATATCAAAAAATGTATAGAGATAAATTAGATAAAATTTTATTAAGAGAAGGGGGTAAAGTAAAATATAATCTCTATAAAGATAGTGAAAAGTATTATATTCATTTTAAAATTCCATCTGAAGTAATAGAAAAATTCTATTATGATACGATTATTGAATTTTATACTGATGATGCTATGAGAGAACGTAGTCCATCTTTAAGAGATTATTATGTAAAATTTTATTCTAATGATCCTGCATTTGTTTATACGTTTGGACATGCTTTCATTAAGAATAATATTTTTGTTTCAGACTTAGAATCAAAAATGACTAAAGAAGCTATAACAACAGTAGCAAAAGAAAAGAACCCTAAAAATTTAGTTGGATATGTAAAGTCATTATTTTTTGCATATTTATTAATCGGAGATTATGGTTTATTTTCTAAAGCTATTTTTGATAAAACAGCTTCTAAGTATAGTAAATCTAAAATTCTTAAAGAAGTAGAACATGCTAAGGACAAAATCAAAAAGAGACAAGAAGAGGAAGAGAAAAAAAGAAAAGAAGAAAAAAGAAAAAAATCGAACGAAAACAGATTTAATGACAAAGAAGGAACCACAACTCCAACTAAACCTAGTAAAAATGTTATTAAAACAAGAGTTGTATCTTCTGTAAATAGGACTAGAAACTCTAAGAGAGTTAAAAAGATATAATTAATAATAATTATATATTATACTTATGGACTGAATAGGAGTGATTTTGATTTATGGCTACACCTAAACTAAAGAGTATCGTTGAACGAGTTGATAGAAAATTTATACCTGTTGATGAATGGGTACCAGAGGAAGGAGATATAATATTTAAAAATGTAACTAAATGTGTTTATGTTCCACTATCTAAATTATTTTTAAATATGGATGATACATATTTAGACTTTTTTCAAATGTCAGCTAAAAGATGTTATGATGGGGATAAAGTTAAAGATCATCTCTGTCATTATCTTAATTATTATCTTAAATTCTATGATCCTGATAAGGAATTATTACTTCAGTATTATAGAATTAAACACATGATAGATAATGAAAAATTTAAAGATGTATATAACAAAGAAGCATTTATGTATGATTTAAAAAGACTTATCTTAGATGGTCCAATATTTATGAAAACATCATTTATGAATGAAGATAATTATAATTTGGATCTTGATAAGAAACGTGAAAAGAATACAAATAAAACAGTTACATGTTTACAGTATTCTGATAAACATGGTATAATATTAATGCATATATCTTTATTACAATTAGTATTTATACCGTTATTAGTTCATTATTTAACAGTGAGAAATATTATGCAGATTAAAGATTTCTTACTTGAAGCTTTTGATATGATTTTAGATAAATATGTAGATCAAGTAGATATTTATAATAAATTATATGAAACTTCAATTTCATCTGTAAATAAGAATTCTCAAATTCATAGAATTTTATGGGATATGAATAAAATCCGTGGTAAAAATACTACAACACATAGTATTTCTGCGGTTAGTGATATTATTTTGCATATCATGCCAAAATATACTTATAATTTAAATATTATTTCATTTAATTATAAATCCATTGTATTTAATATCGGATACCAAGTAACTGATATTAGCTATGAATATGGATTTGTAAATTATTCCAGTTCAGAACGAGATAATGAAAATAATAGTGAATTCGATTGACATACGAGTCGCCCATTTCATATTATAAATATGAGAAGGGAAACACCTCATTAATTGCTGGGAAGAGCTAAAGCCTAGATGCCTATAATATATAGGAGTCGAAAGACAGAAACAAGTTCTAGGATGCTATATGGTGAAATAAAAGCCTATTATATGATAGGTCCTAAGTAGTGTTAACAATGTTCAATCAGCAGCGAAGCCTAATATTTATATTTATATAATATATGATAATAAATATAAATATTAGGAACGTTCAACGACTATCGAAAGCATAGATAAGAATCCATGTTTGGATTATTATTGAAGAAGCAAGTAGAGTAGAGCCAAGTGGTAGGGCATTCACATTAAGTCCCTTTAAATCGAAAGATGAGGCATTTGAAGAAGTAATTCTGATAATGATAATATAGTCTCAGCATCCAGAGAAAAACTGGAGAAGTTCATAAGAGAACTGTATAGAGTAACGATCTATATGAAGATATCTGAAGTTTGAATCACAACTTACAAAACAAGATGAAGGGTTATATTTACAAAATAAAGTAAATTGTGAAGAAACAATGAAAATGATTGAATTAGTTTATGGTCCATTTAGTGAAGATGAAATTAATTTCTATATTAAGAAATTATCAAAAGATGGTTCATTTACTATTAATTCATTCCAAGAATCTTTAGTATTTAATTTATATTATAAATACTTTGGAGATACTATATCTATTAAAGCAATAAATCAAAGAGATTATATCAAATTAATTATTGCTGCTAAAAAGATATTAGAATCAAATAGATTAATTATTATGCCTTATATTGTTTCTAGTAAAGTAAAAAGATTAATTACTAGAAAAAGTGTAAACAAAAAAGAACTATCTAAATTACAATCATCTCCATTCTATAAACTAGTATTAGATAAATATAAAAATCCAAAAATAGAAAATCAAATTTTATCTATGATTGCAGGTATATTATCTAGTGAGTTTGAAATTATTGATTTTTATGATGATGAATTAGATGGTAAATTAGTAGAAACAAATATAGATTTACTTCTAGAAGAAGTATTAATGTATATTTTGTTAATATAAAGAGTAAGATATTTACTTACTCTTTATTTTTTATAAAAAGGAGGATAAATAAAAATGAGAGACATAAGAAAATCTACTATTGATACTATAATGAAAGATTACTATAATTGTATTTGTTCTGATAAGCTATTAGATAAAAATATTAATATTGATGATAGCTTAGAAGTAGAAAATTCTACGCAAAGTTATATTCAAGAATTTGCATCATTTTTGAATAAATCATATTATAGAGGATATGTAATATCAGAAAGTATTTTTTCTAAATTACTAGATATTATTAACTACGAAGGATATGAATATAAGCTTTTTAATGCATATCAAAATATTTTACTTGATGCTATGAATTGTTATAATTCTGAAACAGATGTTGAATTTACAACTTTAAATCCAGAAGATGCTAAAGATTTTGTTATGGAATATTCAAAAATTTATGATTTATCTGAATATACTTTAGATAATGTGCCTCATTATGGAGATATTCCAAAACCAGAATTTTTAGTAATACTTAATCAAGAAAATTATCCAATGGATGTTATATGTAAAGATGCAATTTCAAAAATAAAAATCCCTGAACAATTAGCAGAATTTTCATATGTATTATATAAAGAAAATACTAATGCATATAAATATTATTTATTAGAAAAAAATAATAATTTAGAATGCTTATTTTTCTTATTAGATAATACTGATAATGATTCTTTAGATATTTTAGTATCTAAAATTAATTCATTAGATAAATTATTGCAGTTAATAAAATGCTATGATAAATATTCTGATACTAAACTAAAATTCTCTACAATTGTAAATAATAATATTAGAAGATTAATAGAAATTTTAACTGTTAATATGCCTATAGAACAAACTGCTATGATTATAGGTAAAAATTATAATGAATGGAGAGAATATTGTGATAATAATTATCATAAATTATCTACTCTTTTAATGGCTTTAAATCTATATCAAAGTGATCCTGATAGATTTAAGATTTTAGATCCTGTAGAATATTTATCTAGAGTAAAAGATTGTTATAATGAAGATTCATACTTCTATATAAGAAATATATTATTATCAATGGATGTATCATTATTCTGTAATAAATTTGAAGTTATATATAAATATATAATAGATGCACTAGATAACAGTGTTGTAGAAGATTTAATTACCGAATGTATTGATGGTTTTGTTAATTTACGCAATAATATTGTAGACCATTATTTAATATTCTTACATGATAAATTAGCTCAATATGTATATTCAAAAAACAATTCTAAGGTATTATTTAAAATAAATAATAATAAATTATCATCTGAAATAATTAAAGATAATGAGATAAATGATAGTCATATCTATTTTGTTATTAATATTATTGAGAAAAAATTGCTTAATAGAAATGGTGAATTTGATACTAATTTAATTCCTGGCGAAAATTCAGATATTGGAGTAAATTATTATTCTTTTTTAGAAGGAGATTCTATAAAAAACAATAAAATCTACGGAATGTTTGGAATTGTAAAAACAGGATCAGTATTTAATGATATTAGAGTTGTAGAACCATTAGATTCTTCATTTGATGTAATAGATGAATATTTAGATGAAAAGTTTAATAAATGTGATAAAGATACAGCTGTATTTATTGCAAAATATATTAACGTTTCAAAAGAACAAGATCAAAATAAATTAGAAGTATTATTAATAAGCGGTGATAATAATAATAAAATAAAAGTTAATGCTGGACCATTATACGAGGGAAAAGTATTTATAGGTTTATATAATATTACCGAATCCAAATTCACGTTAGCAAATTTAAACGTGGATGCTGATAATATAATTTATAAATTTGAATCTTATTCAAAACAAATAGAAAATAATTTCAAATATCAAGATAATTATATTATTGCATGTAATAGGGAAAATAGGGACACCTATTTAGTAGAAAATAAAGAATATGCTAATAGAGTTATAGAACTCTCAGAAGATTTTTCAGAAGATGATAATTGTGTAGTTTTATTATAAGAGTACTTATTAGTACTCTTATTTTTTTATTTAATTATATATTATACTTATGAATAAGGAGGAATTTATCCATGCTAAATACGATAGATATACTTATAGATACTCAATTATTAAGATCTGAGTTAGCAGAAATAAGAAAAAGTAGACACATGACTCAATCTCAGGTTGCAGAAAAGGCTGGGTTAAGTAAATCCACTATTTCTAATATAGAATCAGGAGAAGAAAAAGGAGTTACATTAGCATCTATAATTAAATATGCTAGAGCAATAGATGCAACAATATTTGTTAAAAGTAAGGAGAAATAATATGATAAAATATACTTTAGAATTAGATAAAAATCAATTAAGAGCTTTATCATATTTAGTAGATGAAAATCCATGTAATAATGGATGTTGTTATAATGAAATGGAAAAGTCTAAAAAAGATTGTGATAATTGTAAATTTACAAAAGCTCAATTTGAAATAATTCAAAAAATTGAATCTTTATCAAAGGGTGTTAAATTATGAGTGATTTTAAAGAAAATTTAAAACAATTTTTATTAAATAATATTCCTGGAAAAGTAGTATCTGGTGATAAAGAATTTTTATGCAGATGTCCATTTTGTGGAGATAGTGTTCATTTAAAATCTGCACATTTTTATATTAATTTACCATCATCAGATGAAACTCCAGTAATGTATCATTGTAAAAAATGTAATACATCTGGTGTATTAAATAGATCTGTATTAAGACAATTAGGAGTAGAATTAATAGATCAAGATGTATTATCTGATTTAATATCAAGACATAAAAAATTAAATGGTAATTTTATTAGAGGTTCTAATAAAAATAAATCTATTTATAAATTTAAAACAAGTAATAATTTTATATCTATTAATGAAAATACAGAATATAAATTAAAATATATAAATAATAGATTAGGATTAAATTTATCATATCAAGATATCTTAGATTGTAAAATCGTATTAAATTTATATGATTTATGGAATGATAAATCTAATAATTGGTATCTTCGTAATACAAGAGATAAAAGAATAATGGATGAATTAAATGATTCTTTTATTGGATTTTTAGGATATAATAACGGTGTTTTAAATATGAGAAATTTAAAAGATAAAAAAGATTATACAAAATATTTAAATAAACGATATGTAAATTATAATCTTTTTAATTCAGAAGATTTAGAAGGGACTTCTAAATATTATATAATTCCTACCACTATAGATACCTTAAATCCAGATCCTGTAAAAATACATATTGCAGAAGGACCATTTGATGTATTAAGTATATTTTATAATTTATATAATGGAGATAAATATAATTCTATATATGCCTCTATAGAAGGTAAATCATATGTAAATATTGTAAAATTCTTTTTAGCAGATTTAAAAATAATAAATGCTGAAATACATATTTATTTTGATAATGATGTTAAACAAAAAGAAATACAAGGAATATTAGAACAATTACAATATTTAGATTTGGATATATATTTTCATTGGAATAGATATAAAAATGAAAAAGATTATGGTGTTCCAAAATCAAATATTATAGATTATTGTGAACATGTAATAAAAAAATAAAGTATATACTACTTTATTTTTTGTAATTATTAGGCTACGGGGTTATTCCGTAGCCTTTTAACATCTGATTAATACTGAAATGGAGGTGTTTATATGGGTTCTTTTACTAATACGAAAAGATATGAAAATACCGTAGTAGCATTAACAGACGGTATGAAAGATCGATTAAAAAATCCATATTATGCATTTACTGATAAAAAACCAATTATAGTAGAATATTATAATCGAAATATTCATGAATCTACATTGGATGAGTCTACAAAATTGCAAGAAGATTTATTAGGTAGAAAATCACCTACTAAGTATAATTTAATTCATAATGCTTCATTATTTGGTAATGGTATTAGATTAGAACAGTCATTAGATATTGGTCCTGTTGGTTTAGAATCTGATCCTTTGGAATTAGAACTTTATGTATTACCTAATACATTTATTCCTTATCAGGAAGATTTTTTAATTATACCACATTCAGGAAAAGATCATTTATATAAAGTAACAAGAGTTACTCCTGATACTTTAGAAGATGGTGCTAATTTTTATAAAATAAGTATTAAATATTGGACCAAAGAAGGTATCAATGATATAAATAAACAAGTTACTGAAGAATATGAAATGATTGTAAATTATGTAGGCACTAATTATAAATCGGTAATTAAATCATCTGAATATAAATTTATAGAAAAGCTAGATGATGTATTATTTAAATTATATAAATATTACAATACTTTATTTTTTAAACAAAAAGTACAATGTCATGTATGTTCTACTGCTACTGATATATATTTCTATGATCCTTATTTATTTCAATTCATTATTGATAATGATGTATTTGTAAATAATGGAGATTATGTATATATAGGACAACCTGTAGAATTACCTGCTACATTTGGATTTAAATATGATAAAACGTTTTTTAGAGCTATTGAAGAATGTGATATGAAATATTTTAAGATTCATTCTACGTCAGCAAAAAGAATTACACAGCCTTTTACATTATTTAAATCAAGACCAGAAGCATATTATCAAATAGATTATGATACACCAGGATTTTATGATGAACAATTATCAGTTATAGATCCAGATTTAATATCAGCTATAACAGATAATAAGTTATTTGATCCTGATTCTAATAAAACTATTTATAATATTATTGTAAAATATTTTAATAAATCAAAGATTACTTCTATAGATATAGATGAATTAGAATCATTAAATTATTTAGATTCTGAAATATTATACTATGCTATACCTGAAGTAATGTATATACTTAAAAAATACATACAAAATATACTAAAATAACATTCTGATATATATGATATAAGGAGGAAAAAGATATGAGAAAAACTCCGGAGACGGTAGAAGCATTATTTGAAGAATCATTATTAGTAGAAAATGATATAGATAATGCAGTCGAAGACGATATGGAAGATGATCTATTAGATCATTTAGAAGAAAATAGAAAAATTAGTATTTTCGATCAAGAATATTTATTGGAAGGAGAAATGTAATATGAATGAACTTATTATGGAATTAGCTGAAGAATTAGTAGATCCAGCTGAAGCGGTATTAGATGATCAAATGGAAGAAACTTTAGAAAATGAAGAAGATGCTATGTTAGGTGTTGGTGAAGATGACGATGACGTTATTGAATTTATTGACAGTGGAAAACGAATGGCTAACGCTGATCCTAACGAGTATACTGATGATGATGTTGAAGATACATTAAGAGACGATGATGATCCTCAAAGTATTGAAGATATCGAGGAATCATTCTCTTATATTTACTAAGGAGGTAAATCATGATTAATAAAAAGAAATGTCAAATTCATGCTAGATACCCAATTACTTGTTTCGAAGTACCTATTGTAGGTTTTACTGAATTAAATCTTACTAGTGAAGAAATTTATAAATGCCTATGTGCTAAAGCAGAAATTACTGAAGTTTTACCAGATGGTAAATTAGTAAATTTAGATTTCACAAATTATGATAAAGATAATTATGAAATAAAACCAAAAGAAGAAATTATCGAAACAGTACAAAAAATAAAAGAACCTGTTGAAGATAAAGAAGAAGTAGAAGAAGATAAAACTTTAGAAAATAATAAAGAAGAACAACCTGTAGAAACTAGTTCTGATAGTTTGGTTAAAACTCATGAAGTACATTCAAGAAGTACTACATATCAAAAATCATCTAATAATTACAAAAAAGGAAAGAATAAAAATTATAAGAGATAACCATTACGGTTATCTCTTGTTTTCCCATCCAACCCACCGCTTTATAGAATTAGTGTTCTACTCCAGTCGTTTGGTTGTCCATTTTTATACCTCCTTATCCAATATTATAATATATAAGTAAGAAATTTGATATTATCAAAATACAGGTTTTTCATGTTTACTATCATCAAGTAATAAAGTTAAACTATATAATGCTTGTATTGCTTCATTACTACCAGTACGAACATTTTTTCCAGTTAATCCAATATACTGTTTTTTAGAATTTAATGCTTTATCTAATTCTTCATTAGCTTCAACAGTCCATACTCCTTTAACTGTAACCTGGTCTCCATCATAATCCCCGCCAATTGCTCCTAAATAACAATTACAAATATTCATTGTTTCAACAAATAAATTAGCTGTATTAGTTCCAATATCTTCTTGTCTTATTTTTGGATAATGTCTGTATAATTTATTATTTATAACCATAGGCTCTGTTTTTTTAGTGCTAGATATATTAACTTTTGTAGGAAATTGGTTAAAGTAACTGTCTCGTTGCATTCACATAGTTCGCTACACTATGCAGTTCTCTTATGAACTTCCCTATCTTTCGATAGGATACTAGACTATATCTTCTACCAAATATTTATTATATTATATATTTGGCAGCTCTCCATTTCGGTGCCCGCTTGGGTCCTAAGTATTTCTACTAGTCGTTGAACTTTAATAATTATATTTATTATCACATATTATATAATTATTTTTAGCTGCTGATTGCCCATTGTTTCGATCCTTAGGATTTAACCGTAGACCATCCTCAAACTTGTTTCTATCTTTCGATTCCTATTAAAATAGGCATTGAGGCTTTAGGGTTTTCCAGCAATTAGAAGAGTTTTCATTAATTCATTACTGAATTATGCGACGTTTTAGTTCATCGGATATCTAGTTATTAAGATATGTTTATCTTTAACAACTTCTACTGCTGCTTGATATATTATATCTAACCATGTCAATGGTCTTTCTATAATAGGCATATTTCCAGGATTATTAATATCAAAATCTTCATTTTTTACATTATATCCTTTAAAATGCATATAAATATCTTTTCCTTCTTTGTTAGGAATTTTAATAGGTCTAAATCTATCTGCATATCCATGCTGGAATAATTCTAATTCATTTTTAATTATATCATCTGAAAATAATACTTGATAATCTTCGATCTCGATATATTCAGTTTCTCCTTTTTTAGTTTTATAAGGATATCTATTAATACCAGAAAATTCATTTTCAAAGAATCTTCTTATTTGAAATTGAATAAAAGGCATAAATGCTGTACATACTGCTGCTAGTGGAACTGCGCTATGATCTAAATCTACAAGCATATCTTCCATTTTTTCAACTTTTAATTCAGGTGCTGATAATACTAAACGTGCAGCGTAGTCTGTAGTTTTATTTAAATTTGATCTATTCATGACACCAAATTTACTAGGAATACCTACGGCATTTTTAAAATCATAACTTTGAGATCCTGAAAACCATTCATAAATAGTAAGTAATTGTTCTTGGATTCTTCCTCTAGTAGCTCCTGATAATGTGAATCCATATTCTGCATTTTCTTTTAGCGATCTAACAGCAATAATTAATGATTGATATAATTTATTAATTTCGCTTAATCCAGGTCTACCATTAGTAGTATTAGCATCACGATAATATGCTGGTATAATAATAAAATTATTTATAAACATTGTATCTCTATGATTATTTAAAAATTGAATATTTTTATCTCTTTTCATAGACGTTGTAGATTTTATTTTTATTTTATCTATATTCTTTTTTAGCCATTTGATACCTGTATCACCATCAGGATCACTAACAAGTTCTCCTGCTGAATTAATTTTAAAAGTATCTGTTTCATGAACAATTGCTTTAATATTAGAATCCATTTTTGACCATATTCTATAATGTAATGGATGCATAAACCAATCACCTAATCCTATATAAGCATAGGTATTAGACCTATCAAATTTTGTAATTCCAAATATTTCATTAGATAATAAACCATCAGTTGTTGGGATATTATTTTTAGCAAATGCTATTGGGTTTTGTATCTCCTTTAAATCATTAGCTTTTATCAATAATAAAGGATTTAAAGGGTCTATTTTAAAATGTCTTTCTATAGGCATTTTAAATTCCTCCTTTCTACTAAATATATAAATGTCATTTATATAAAAAAATGGAGAGTGAATTATCACTCTCCAGCTAATTTAAATTCTACTAGTAATCCTTCATCTATTAAATTAAATACTGGAATCAGAGTATTACCGAAATTACTACATTGAAATGATGATAATACGTCGATAATATCAACAGATTCTTTTTTATTACATTTAATAATATAACACAATTTACCATTGTTTACAACTTCTACTTTAGGAAATTTTTTAATAGTAGAGAGACTATACATAGCAAAGTGTTCTTCAAAATGTTCTACTAATGTTTTATTCATCGTGTCAATATTTTTACAAGACTCTTTTGTAAAAGTTATAACGGACATTATTGTCTACCCCCTTTGCTACATCATTCCATCAGTTATCTCATCTTCAAGAACTTCAGATTGTTTTTGCTCTTGTCCTTCTTTAGATTTCATTTTCTCTACAGCAGCACACCAATACAATCTAAAATCTCCAGCAGGTAGATTTTTAATTTCATTAAATGATAATCTACCTCTATAAAAATCTCCGAGCATTATTACTCGATTGATAAATTCTTGATAAGAGCCAACTGATGACGTGTAAAAAGCATATTTTGAGCAGACATTTCTACCTCGTCAATTTTAGTATGACATTTTTTACATTCATATTCAGGTTGACGATATGAAATTCTAGATGAATTTTTACTAATTTCAGAAATTTGAGAAAGTAGAATATTATATTGGTCAGGAGTTAATCCTTTCAATAATTCAACTTTTGAACGAATTCTACGTTTTACAGATTTAGTAATATTTTTAGGATCTTCTTTTACTTTAATAGGAATTAATTGCCCATTAGCAAGATCAATTTCAAAGATATCTTCAATATATCCAACAGTTCCTAATACATCTGCATATTTATTAGTAAATTCAGCATCTAATACACCAAATTCAAATACGATGTTATAGATTGATGGACTCTTAACAGATACTGCTAGATTATCAGAAATCTGAATTAAAGTTGATTTAATTTCAGGTTTAAATGTAGGATCTGAATATTTAAGAATATGCTCAACTTCTTTTCTAGTTTCTTCATTATCGTATTTAACACATTTTTCAATTGGGACATTTTCAATTTTTACTTCTTTACATTTTTCACATGCATAAGTAATCAAGTTAGAAGTTCCAAATGTTGCTTTATAGTATCCGAAAATTAAGTTATCTTGATCAGAGAATGAAATAGTTTTTACCCATTCTTCAAGAGTTGCTGGTTTATTTGGTGATACATAATGTCTAAATAATGTACCATACATTTGTTTCAATGCATCAATTCTACCATTCTGTGCATTGATTTTTTCAGGGTCTAAGTTTTCGATTTCTACTGCACCTAATGCTGTACAAGTAAATGCAGATTTAGAATCCAATAATACCCATGTTGCGGTTGGTCCTTCTTCTACATGTTTTAATACTTCTGCAGCTGATTTAGCTTTAGTTGCAATTTTAAAGTTTTTAAGATCAATTACGTTCTTAAATGGTTTAATACTACTATTAACTTGATCTTTCATACTTTGTAGCATTTTCTTTTGTTCTTCTTGATCAATATCATCATCGTCATCATCTGATTCTTCTGTAATATCAAAGTCTTCTTCATCAGAATCAAAATCATCTTCTCCGTCACTTAGGTCTTTTAGAAAATCTTCCATATCCATATTTTCAGGAGATTGAGAAGACTTTCCTACATTATTAACAGCATTAATGCCTGCTTGAATATTAGGATCATCTTCGATCATTTTATTTGCATTTTCAAGAGCTTCAGATAATGCTTTATTTGATTCTTCTGGTGTTAGTAATCCTTTATCAATATCTTCTACTGGAGCATCAAATACTGCATCATTAAAAATTTCTTGCTGTTGATTAGAAAGTTCTTCAGCTTTTACTTCAGCTGCCTTCATTTCATTTTTCATCATTGCATCCAAACCAGACATTTCATCATCTAATAATTTCATTGGAGAATCTTCCATTTCTGATTTGTTTGGCATAATTTTTCTTAAATCTTCTTTAGATAATGGTTTTAATTCTTCAGGTTTTTTAACCATTCCAGATTCTTTTTGAATGTTATTTTGTTTTAAATCTTGTAAATTCATTTAAAATTCCTCCTATTTATTTAATATCATCCAAAGTTAATGCACCTATATCACCTGTAGCAGTATCATATCCTACTGCGAATACGTCATCTTGTGAAGATATAAATATAGCTAAAGTTGTACCATAGGTTTCTACTTGAATATCCATAATTAATAATGTTGGTAGGTATGTTTCCATTTGAGTTTTTATCTCTTGCTTAAGCACACTTATTTCATCAGTGTCACTAAATCTATATCTGGATCTAATACCTATTCCCATTTCAGGATGAGTTTGATTCGTTCCTGGTTCTAATAAAAATAATCTGATTATATCAGTAAAAGCTGCAGATTCACCTTTAAGAATTTTAGGCTGCATGAATTCATTAATAGATAATAATTGTTCTTTTAATCCAGTAATTTCATTATTTGCCATTTACTCACATCCTTTCAGCTTTAATATTTAGTTATTTTATTAAAATATTATGCAATATATTAATATTGATATAATTAGATAGTAAAAACATTGAATTAATAATTGAAAGGAGGATTATAATATGGGTAAAAGATATAAATGTCCTTATTGTGAAGAAAGATTAGAACGTGAAAAATTAATTACTCATGTTGAAGAAAAACACGAAGATTTAATCCCTGAAAATCAAACACCTACTCAGGTAGTATTTAATTCTATAAATAAAAAGACGCATGGAATATGTATCGTATGTAAAAAAGATACTGAATGGAATGAAAAGATTGGTAGATATAATAGATTATGTGGCGATCCAAAATGTAAAGAAAAACTTAGAGAAGAGTTTACTAAAAATATGGAACCTGTATACGGAACAAATAATCTTTTAGGAAACCCAGACTTTCAAGAAAAAATGTTAAAAAATAGAAAAATATCATCTACTTATAAATTTAAAGATGGTGGAAAAATAGATTATGTAGGATCATATGAACGTAAATTTTTAGAGTTTATTGATAAAGTATTAAATATAGAGTCTAAAGATATTATAGGTCCTGGTCCTGTTATTGAATATGAATTTAATGGAGAAATTCATCATTGGATTACAGATTTTTACTATGTTCCTGGAAATCTTGTATTGGATATTAAAGATGGTGGAAAGAATCCTAATACTAGACCAATGCAAGAATATAGAGAAAAACAAATTGCTAAAGAGAAGGCTATTAGAAAATTGAAGAAATATAATTATCTAAGATTAACAGATAACAATTTCTTACAATTTGTAGAAGTATTAGCAGATTTAAAATCTATGGCATTAGATATAACACAAAGACAATTAATTACTAGAATTAATGAAGGTACTTATTTTCAAGAATTATCTGCTGCTATGAGTACTGTACCACCACAATGGGCAAATGATGCAAATGTAATGATTACTAATAATATGGCAGGAGAATCTAAAGTAGCATTATCTTCATTAGATTTTAATGATTCTATATTAATAGATGATGATGAAGAAGGAATTAAAAAGATTTCTAAAAAAGAATTTATTGAAAATTATAAAATCAAAGATCAATTTTTAGTAAATAAAAATGAAAAATATTTTAATTTATTAGAGTCATTTAAAAATCATTCTGATGATATTTATAAAGGTATTTATTGTAATTTATCATCATTTGATAATATAATTACAGAAGATCAAATTTATTTTGATAAAGAATTTAAAAAAGTTGTTAATAAAGGAGTAGATCAAAATGTATTAGATTTATCTAAAAAAGTTGAGAAAGTAAATAGTGCTTTAGAATTAAATATTACAGATGATTCTATTGGTATTACATTACCTAAAATGGATTTAGATAAAGAATACGAAGTAGAATCTATTCTTCGAAATGGAAAGCAAGCAACAAAAATTAAACAAAATAATTCTGTAATAGCAATGTTTAATAAATCAGCTAAAGAATTAGGAATTGAGGATTATGAAAAAATTGAAGAGATCTGTTCTATTCTGAATATATAATTTTTTAATTATATATTATATTATTGAATAGAAGGAGGTATATATCATATGATATACTTAAATAATTTAAAAGAGATTGATTTAGAAAAAATGTTAAATACAGAAGAGTATAATATTATTTTTGGAGGTATGATTCCTATCAAAGAATCAATTCCTATAAGAGATAAATCTAATAAAAAACTTTTCGTTTATATTAGAAATAAAAAATTAGATGGAGCTAATGATAAAAAAATTCCTCATGAATGTACAGTGAAATTAATAAGAGGAGATATTTATGGAGGAAAAGATAATAAGGGATTACCGTTTTCTATAGAACCAAAACTTAAACTATATGAAAAAGTAGATAATGATAAAAATAGAAAATTAATAAAAAATAATAAAAATGATTATAAATTTTTAGAGAAAGTAGTTAATGATAATAAAGAAGATATTTTAGCATATTGGGAGGCCGATCCCGATACAATAGAAGGTAGAAATACTATTAAAATTATTGAAGATAAAATATATAATAAATATAAGAGGTAAAATAAAATGAGTAATATTTTTATATTAAATATTAAATTAGAATTCGAAGATTCTGATATTTCTTATAGTAATAGGTTCATATGCTATACTTTAGATGAAGCTATAGAATCAGGAATAGAAGATATAAAATGGCAATATAATAATATATCTAATACAGATACCGATATTACAGATATAGAATTAGAAAATTTTATTAATAAAATAACATATTTTGAATTTTCTATAGATATAATATCAGGTAATAGAAAAAGATTTAATACTAGTAAAGAATTAATGGATTATTTTAATACTAATATTAAAAATATTAGTAATGATAATTTATATGATTTTTTATTATCTTTAGTAGAATCTGATAGAAGGCTATATGATTATAAAGGAAATTTTATAAGTTCTGAAGTTTCTATCCAGATCCCTAAAGATGAATATTGTATACGTTCTAATGTACAATTTAGTATGGAAAGTTGTAGAAATGGAGAATATAGATTTGAATATAGATATGAAGACTAAGAATTTTATTCTTGGTCTTTATTTTTTAGAAAGGAGTTGTAAAAATGATAAATATAAATGAACTTTGTAATGATTTAAAATTAGAATTAGAATCAAATACAGATGGATTTTTTATGATTAAACCATCTAAAGATAAAGAAAAATTAGATGATGATTTCCAAAAATTTAATGCTCAAAATGATGATCAGAAAAGAAAATCTGATATTAGAAGTTTTGCATTATATGGAATGAATAATTATGATCATTATTATACTTTATTATCTAAAATTAAAAAAGGTACCAAAGATGATGAAATTGATGGATTAGAATATAACCCACATGATGGTATTGTTAAAGAAGAATACGATATCTATAATCTTCCAAAAGAATTTGGATGTAAAGATTCTAAAGAATTAGATGAAAAAATTAATTCTGCAATAGAATTTAATACTCATACAACAGGAAGAGTTATTATATATCCAACACAAGATAGAAATGAATTAGAATCTTTATATATGAAATATATGGCATTAGATGTAAATGCTAGAGCATCTTCTGATAATAAAGCTCATGAATTATTTGGGAAACCAAATAGGGATATTTATAAATTTATTCAGGATAATTTAATAAGTACTAAAAATGATGAGATAAAAGGAACTCATACTGTAAAAGATGAAAATATATATAAAACAGAAGATAAAGAATCATCACTATATTCAAATGATTTACCTATACTAACACCTGAAGATTTTGAAAATAAAGTGGAAGAAAACTATGATTGTTTTTCTAAAGAAGATGGTGAAAAAATTAAAAGCTGGAGAGAGGCTTATTCATTATTAGGACACGGTATTAAAATTCCTGAATATAATAAGTATAATCTAGATAGAATTAATATTCTTAGAAAAGCTATTTATGAAAACAACAATGATGCAATTGTTCAATGTGGATGGATTCCTGAAATTGAATTTAATTCTGAAAATAGAGCTAAAGCATCTAAATTAGTAAGAGATAAAATGGATGCTATGACTTATTCAATAAAAGCTTATAATGAATTATTTAATGATACAAAGTATATTAAAATACCAAAAAAAGATTCAGAAGATATACATAAGGTAATTAATTCACTAAATAAAGATGATGACAGCTTTGAAAATATAGAACTTGTAAATGTAAAATATTATAAAATTGAATATGATGGTAATAAACCAGTAGGATTTGTTTTACTACGATCAAAAGATGATAAAGAATATAAAAAATGTATTGGATATATTGCATTAGCTGTATCTCCAAAATATAGAAATAAAGGTTTAGGTAATAAATTAGCAAGTGATGCTTTATCATATTTTAAAACAAATAAAGATATAGATGGTTTAATCTGGCAAGCTAAAATATCTAATAAAAGTTCTAATAATTTAGCTAAAATATTAGGATTAAATTTAACCAACTCAAAAAATGGTTATAATTATTATAGTATGATTAATGAATCTTATATAGAAGAATCTATGATATTAAATAAGAATGATTTATATTGGAAATTTGATGATTTTGAATCTGGAAAATCAAATATCCTTTTGATTACAGGATTATCTGGCTCAGGTAAGAGTACATTAGGTAAACAATTATCTAAAAAATATAAAGCAGAATATATAGAGTTAGATTGTATAAGTGATGTAATAAAAAATAATAGACCATATATATTACAAAAATGGATGAATACATTATCATCTGAAGAATTAAAAGATCTTTATAAAGATCCTTTTGAAGGAGAATTTCAACCATCATTTTTAAATTTCTGTATTAATTATGCTAAAAATAATAAGGATAAAAAATTTATTATAGAAGGTATTCAAATTTATGAATTATTTAAAGATAAAGCTAGAAATTACCCTTTAATAATTAAAGGTACTTCTGTACTAAAATCTTTTTATCAAAAATCTGTTAAACGTGAAAAATGGGATTATAAAACATTTTTAAAATATTCAAAAGATGATTTATCTTGGCTAATTAGATCTGATAAAGATTTAGATGAATTGAAAAAATCTATTAAAGAATCTTATATAGAAGAATCTAGTGATAAATCTTATCTAGATAAAAATCATAAACAAAACGGGCAAAAAAGACTTTCAGATTTTAAATTTTCTAAAACTAAAAATAATGATGATGGAGAATCATATAATTTATTTTGGAAAGATGACAATGATAAAGTTGTAGGTAAAGTAACTGTTGATAGTATCCCTGCCTCTGATGGATATAGATGGTTTGGTAGTCTAGAAGTTTCTAATAAGTATAGAGGATATGGATTAGGAAAACAAATTTTAGATATTGCCGTAAATAAATATAAAGCTGGAGCATTAGCTGTATATAAAGATAATGAGATAGCTTATAAAATGTATAAAAATTATGGATTTAAAGAATCATCTGATAGAAAAAGTAAAGATTATTATTATATGTATCTTGAAAGAAATAAAGATAAATCTATAAAAGAATCTAAAATAGTAAAACCAGAAAAATGTACTAAATGTGGTTCTACAAATATAGGAGTCTTTATTCAAGGAGAGCCAATCTTTAAATGTAAAGATTGTGGAGAATATTTAGGAACTGTACCTGTTTCAATGAATGAATCTAATACTACAGATATTAATAAAAAAGCTGTAAGTATCGTATTAGTTTCAGGTAATTCTTGGTTAGGTAAAACTATTAAGAAAGTACAAGGAAATGAATTTTCTCATGCATCAATATCATTAGATGATGATATATCACGCATATATTCATTTAATAAGAAAAATGGATTTAATGGATTATCATATGAATCAATGAAACAATATACAAAAGACGGAGTAGATAAGGTTGGAGTTTATACATTTTTAGTAACAGATTCAGTTTATAAACAATTAGAAAAAACATTAGATAATTTTAATTTGTTTATAAATAAGACTAAATATTCTATACTTAATTTATTAACTATCCCTTTAAATATTCCATTAGATATGGATATGAAATTAGTTTGTTCTGAATTTGTAGATAAATTATTAAAATCTGCATCTTTAGATTTAACTAATAAAAAGAGTATGTTTGTATCACCTAAAGATTTCACAAATAAAGTAAAAAACGATGTTAAAATTGTAGAAGTCTTTAAAGGAAACCCTAAAGATTTTAATCCTTCTATAATAAAGAAGAAAATTGAAAAGTTAAAAAGAAGTAGATTACCTGTATATGAATTTGTAGAATATGATAGTAATATTATACTAGAAACAAAAATAAATTCAAAAATTGATTCTGATCATTCAAATCTTAATAGATTAAATTTATCATCGTTTAAAAAATTAAAAATAGAAGAATCATTATCTAAAAAATATACAATTTTAAAACATGTAAGAATTAATAAAAATACAAATGGATATATTTATTTAGATAAAAATGATAACGTAGTTGCTATCTTAAATACAGAAAAGAAAGATGATGGTATATGGATTCAAGCATTAGAAATATCCAAAGAATATCAAAATCATGGTTTATCTAAACAATTACTAAATACTGCCATCAAAGATTTTAAAGTAACAAAATTATCAGTAAATAAAAATAATCAAGTAGCATATAATATATATAAATCTACTGGATTTAAAAAAGAATCTGAAACTGAAAAAATGATAATGATGGTTTTAGAATCTAATACTTATATAGAAGAAGCTAAATCATTCCCTATTCAATTTGATAAAGATGGAAATTTATTATTAAAAAATATAAAAAGAATTGATTTTGAACAAGAGTATACAAATTCTCATAGATTATTAATGGAATATGATAAACAAGAATCATATGATCCTATGAAATTTGAATTAGCTAAAATGCAATTCTTTATTACTTTATTAGAAAAGAAAATATATAAACAAGGTAAAGATAAATCTGTAAAAGAATTAAAAGTAAGAGCTAGATTTTTAAATGATTTTAAGAAATATTTAAAGATTGTAGTTGCTAATGATAAAACTTTTAATTTTACAGAATATTATGAAAGATCGCCTTTTAATGATGCTATTATTCAGATTGATAAGAATACTTTAAAATTTGGATGGGAAGCGTTAAAATATTTAATTAAATAGACTAGAGTGTATCTCTAGTCTATTTTTTGTGATTATTTATAAATATAATTATATATTATATTTATGAAATAGATATAATATATCTATTGTTTTCACTAAAATGTGATAAGGAGGATTAAATATGAGAGAAATTATATTACATCAAGTGAATTGTATGGGAGTAATGGGAGCAGGATTTGCTAAATATGTAAGAGATACATTTCCTGATTTATATTTTCAATATAAGCAGATATGTAATCAAGTAAATTATTTGTATGGGATTAATCCTAAACCTGTACATCCTAAAGATTTATTAGGTCAGGTATTTATTTATTATGATGAAAATTATATAATTTTAAATATGTTTTCTCAGTTAAATTATGGACGTAATAAATGTCAGACTGATTATGGTGCTATGGAAAAAGCTTTAAAATATATAAGAGGTCAATATCCTGATAATAAGATTACTGCTCCTAAATATATAGGATGTGGTAATGCTGGAGGAGATTGGAATATTGTTTCTAAATTATTAGAAAAATATAATATATCTACTAGTGAAAATATTGTATTTAAGAAATAGGGTCATATGAAAAATATGAATATGAAGATTAGGATAATATCCTAATCTTTTATTTTTTATTATTTTATTGACTTTTAAATATTAAATATAGGGAGAATAATTATGAAAAAAATTACTAAAGATAGAAATGATAATATAATAAAAATTGAAGAATTTGACGAAAAAGGAAATAAAATTTATCAGGAAAAACCTAATGGAGATTGGTTAAAATGGAAGTATGATGATAAAGGACGTTTAATCTATAAAGAATATTGTACAGGTGAATGGTATAAATTTAAATATGATGATAAAGGAAATTTAATTTATAGCGAAGATTCTAATGGATATTGGGAAAAAATGAAATATGATGATAACGGAAAATTAATTTATTTTGAAGATTCTGATGGATATTGGAAAAAATATGAATATGATGATAAAAAGCGTTTAATCTATAAAGAAGATTCTAATGGGTTGTGGAAAAAATGGGAGTATGATAAAGGAAATAAAATTTATTATGAAGATTCTGATGGAGGATATGAAAAATATGAATATGAAGATTAGGATAACCTAATCTTTTATTTTTTATTATTTTATTGACTTTTAATTAGTAAATAAAAGGAGGAAATTAATATGAAATTCGGGATTGCGTTAACAATGTTACAAGTAGGTTTTTGTGAAGGTATGAGATTACCACAATGGAAAGAAGATGTAGTAATAAAAGTACAAAGACCAGATGAACATTCTAAAATGACTCATCCATATTTGTACGTAGAAAGTAGATTTGGATGTGTTCCTTGGAAAGAAACTGTTGTAGAAATGTTTTCTGAAGAATGGGAATTAGTAAATCCAATCGATACAGAAGGATTTGAAATTGAAGAGGATTTAAAAGAAGCTTCATCTAAAATTATTTCATCCATTAAAACAAAGGTAGGTGAATAAGAATGTCTTGTGATATACTGTCAATTTTTAATATTATACAATATATTAGTGCTTTTATTTTTGCGGCTGCTATTCTGTATATTTTCACTCTTATGCCAATTGTCGAAGATATTAAAGAAAAAAGACAAAAGAAAAAAAGTGATGAAGAAGATCGAAGGAGGATACATTTTGACCAATGATAATAAAATTATGATTAAATTAGCTCATAATGATGATCATAAGCAGAAGTGGCAATCTCATACCATTTCTGCTTATGATAATGGTTTTCATAATGCTAAGTTGGGCATATATAGTTATGACTTATCTGATATAGATGGATATGGAGCAACTAAAGAAGAAGCTTTAGAAGACTTTAAAAATAAATTTCAATTCGTATTTAATGAATTAGAATCTTTTAAAAAATTATTATTTGAATCTGATGAGTTATTAGATGATATTATAGAGGTGGATTATAAAGGAGATCCTATCGAGGAGGAAAAATCTTAATGATATATTCTAATAAAGAGATATTTGAAAAAGATATTAAAAACGATCAAATTAAAAAAATTTTAGAATTTTTAGATTCTAAAGGTGCTATAATTTTAGAAGTAGAAAAAGATAAAATTAAATTTCTAGCAACTGATAAAAATATTTATACTATACTTGTTGAAAATAATTCATCTTTTTTATGTATAGGGTTTGATAATACATATAACCCATTATATATTTATAATGACGAAAAATCATTAGAATTGCTTATAAATGGTAGATATGATTCTATTACTATTGGAAGATTATGTAATACATCTAATATTAAATTTAAATCATATGAGGATTATTGTAAATTAAATAAAATATTATCATCTGATAAATATTTACTTTATAATATACAAAATATGAGAAATTATAATACATATATAATTATTAAATTATATAAAATAAAAAATATGCTACATCAAGATGATAATGATGAATATAA
Organism: uncultured Bacilli bacterium; assembly: GCA_944332505.1. Next base: position 190,082 of record CALVKC010000001.1, on the reverse strand, counting down.
ATATTTAGTATTTAGTAATGATAATTTTGATGATTATGAAGAATATGATAATGAATTACCAGAAAAATACAGTAAATCTGATTTTATTGTAGCAACTAATATTGATACTATATTTACAATGAAAGGAGCATAATCAATGCTATCAGGATTAAAAATTAAAGAAGAAATTAAAAAAGGAAATATTGTAATTAGTGATTTCGATGAATCTCGTCTTAATCCTAATTCATACAATATTAGATTAGGTAATACTATGAAAGTTTATACTAAAGGAGTAGTATCACCAGAAGAAATTAATAAAGTAATCAGAGAAAGATCTGAAGATATTCAAAAGGAATATCTTGATATTTGTAACGAATTCAAAGATGAAAAATCATTAGATGAAGAATCTTTAAATGATAGAAATGAACGTTTACAAAAATTATATGATAAACAAGAAGAAATAAAAAATAAAGTATTAAGAGAATATGCTTTAGATCCTAAAAAGGATAATGAAACTGAAGAATTTACAATTACAGAAGAAGGTCATATCTTATTACCAGGAGTATTATATTTAGGTGAAACTATGGAATATACTGAAACTTATGGCTATGTACCTAAAATTGATGGACGATCAACTACTGGAAGATTAGGTATTGTTGTTCATTTAACAGCAGGATTTGGTGATAATGGATTTAAAGGTAAATGGACTTTAGAAATTACAGTAACACACCCTGTCGTAGTATATCCAGGTATGGAAATTGGACAATTATATTATGAATCTATCGAAGGTGATTCTTCAATGACATATGAAGGAAAATATCAAAATCAACAAGGAGTACAATCAGCCAAAGTAGATAACAAATAATTAAATTTAGGAGGAAATTAATATGAAAATAAGAACTGCAAAAGATAAAGATGGTGAAATTATCTATATTAAAAAATATGATGATAAAGGAAATTTAATTTATTATCAAAATCCTAATGGCTGTGAATGTATTTATGAATATGATGAAAATAATAATTTAATTCATTTTAAAAACGTTACTGATAATTTTGAAGAATATTATGAATATGATGAAAATAATCATATAATCAGTCAATATAATTCTAAAGATTTTGAAATTGTATATGAGTATGATAAGAATGGTAATTTAATTCACATTAAAAACAGTGACGATTATGAAGAATTTTATGAATATGAAGACGAAGACTAGGATATATCCTAGTCTTCTATTTTTGTCAAAGTTCAATATCTCAAGCATATATTATAGATGGGTATAAATAAAAGAAAGGAGAGATATTATGGACTTATATGATATTAGAAAACGTACTGTAGAGAATACTAAAGAAGCATGTATGAAGTATTGTTCTAATTTAGCTTCATATTATGTAGAGAATAAAGAAGAAAAAGAAATAATAAAACCTTTTTACAAAAGATACAGTACTAGTATCCAAATTGAAAATAATACAGATATCAAAATATTATCATTAGCCAGTAACAGAACAGGAGATTTTTATCGTCGGGCAATTAGGTTTAAGGATACTTCATAAATGAAAAAAAGAAAATAAAAAATAAATTTTGAGGAGAGATTAAATGTGGATAGAATACTAAATTTAATAATATCAATTATCAATAATATTATACTTATGACTTGTATTGAAACTGTTTCTTATGATACTAAGCAATGTACAATTTCTAATGGGATAACTAATAATAAAAAATATTCAAATATTAATATATTTGTAAACCGGAAAAAATCATTTTTAAGTAATTGTAATTTCCTAAGAGAAATTATGTTAGGATATATCTATAAGATAGATGATGATCCAATTTATAAAAATAAGCTTTTTATAAGAATACAACAATTACGAATTTGATAATTTATAATATTTTAATTGTATATTATAATCATGAAATAGATATAGAATAAGGGTAAATCCCTAGGAGGAAAAGAAAATGAAAATTAAAATTGAATTCGAACAGAAAGAAAAAATTGAAATTGCTAGTACTTTAGAATGTCCTTTAACAGAAGACAAAAAAGAAGGAACTAAAGGAAAATTTGGTTCTTTTATTTATGATCCTAAAGGTAGTATTGATATCGAATTAAAAACTGAATTTATTCTAGCCTATACTAGTGTAATTAAAAGTGCAGTAGGATTAATTAAATCGTTTGTAGCTACAATTGAAGTACTTACAAAATCATGGTTAGAGGATATTGAACGTATTAACTTTGAAGAAGAAACTGATACTAAATCTGAAGAAGATTTAATTTGTCCTGTAGAAAGAATTAATAAAGAAAATTCTGAGGATGATGAACCATTGATTAAAAAATCGCCTATTACAGAAGAAACTAAAAAAATATTTAAAGATATTATGAATAACGGAGAAGAGTAAAAACTCTTCTCCAATTTCTTCTTCTTATTTTATTTTTTGGTTATATATTATAAGAATGAAAGGAGATATGATATTTAATTTAAAAAGTATACTAAACTTCATAATATTAAAGGGGTGATTCATATGAATAAATATAGTAAACTTTATAAACAACCTATAGGTGCTCAATATTTTAAATATGATGAAAATAATGAGCTCATACTATTAAGATTATATAAAGTAAAATCAGAAAATACTTTTTTATTAAAAGACAAACAAAAAAATAAAGTTGTTCTTACTAAGAACCAACTTGAAGAATTTTCAATGTTAGAACCAGATGGATTAATTATTCATGTCTTAGCATCTGATCCTAATTATGGAATTGATACTTTATGTTTATTATATCGATTAGATGATATAGATAAAGATATCAATGAACCATATGCAGTATGTAGACAAAATATTGTAGATCCATTTGAAACTATATTGAATAATAATTCTAAAAAAATTTATGTAGGGGTCTCTATAAGTAGAGATACTGCACCTGCAGATTTTGATTTTAAATCAGTTTATGCTGCATCGGGTGTAAGAGACCAAAAAATTCATTTTGTTTATAAAGATGATTCATTTGAAGATATTATGTCTTTTGTAAATGAAGATCTTTATGATAAAGCTTTAAATATTATTAAATCTCATATGGATGAGAATGATAATATGACTTATGTAGGCTTTAAAAATACGTATAGAGAGTTATTAATAGAAAATGATTTTATGTATGATTTTAGAAGAGCATTTGGAATTATACGTTTAAATCTTACTATTAATACTTCTATAGATAGTTGGACTAAAGATGGTGTATATAAAATTTCTGATGAAGAAATTAATACTATCGAAAGTTTAACAAAGCACAAAGTAATAGCTCCAATATTGATCAAGTATGATAAATCTGTTGATATTACTGAGATTAAGAGAAATTATTTGTTCTTTGAAGATTTAAATAAAGAACTTTATATTATCTCTTATGATAAAGGAGAATATATCAATAAAGAATTTGATTCATTAGAAGATCAAAGAGATCGAGAATTATTACAACGTGTAATATGTAAATAATATTTCAGTTATATATTATTTACATGAGTCTGGAGCAAAGGGATGTGATTATATCTGGTAAATATAATTTTACATCACTTCAGACATATTGCTATAAACAAAAAAGGAGGAAATTAATTATGGCAGAACAAACAAAAACAACAAACGTACCAAAACTAGCACAAATCGAATTGGGAGAGGCAGTGAAATTTAACAACATTATTTCAACTGCAACAGTGACAAGTTCAGAACTTGAAAAACAAATTTCTGAACTATTCGGATCTACATTTGTAGATTTTGAAGGATGTAAAATCTTACCTGTTCAGCAAGCTGGACAACCAGAATCTTTAAAATGTAAATTATATTTCAAACCAGTTACAGTTAAAGGTGAAGGAGTTTATGCAGTAAAAGTTAGAGGAGAAGAATCAGTTAAAGGAAAAGGTAAAGTTACTGATTTAGCTACAGTAATTAATACAATTAACATGTATTCTAATTCTAAACAATTTGAACTTGAAGATTTTGCAAAAGAATTATTAGCAGAATTCTTAATTATTCAAGATGCTAAAATTGTAAATCGTTTCAATGAAGATTTAGGTAGAGAAGTTCCAGTTCGTTTACCAAGAAATTGGAATGTTTATACTGAAGAAGTATCAGATGTAACAGCAAATCCACGATTCCAAAATCCTTATCTTGCAGTAACACTTGATCTTCTACCAATTGTAGCAAAATTGTATGGTAAGAAAGATCCTGCAGAAGTTAAAGCTCTTGCTGCTAAGGGAGCACTTCCAAAAGATCGTTATCAGTATTCAGTATCTATTGTAAAAGTATTGAATGCAATGGTTCGTTCTTATATTCTTGAAATCAGAAGAATTGATACTAAAGAATTGAATGTATTAGCTAATAGTATTGGATATGGTAATGTATCTGGAAACATTTTAATGACTCGTCGTTAAAAAATTTAGAACGTAGATGCTTAGCATCTACGTTTTATTTTTTAATTTATATCATACAATTAATTAGTATTGTATAAAGGAGGAATTTAATATGCCTGAATTTAAATATGAAGTCGATGAGAATTTTGATTATTTAATAGAAGAAAAAGGAAATCAAGCAGTATTTTTTAGACGTGTTTCATGGGGAGGAAGAGATGCAAAACCTGAACTTCGTAAATGGTTTGTAGATGGAACAAAAGAAACACCTGGAAAAGGATTTTCGTTTATGACCGAAGAAGGTCCTGATGAATTAATACGTATTATGACAGAAGTTGGATATGGTAAAACTGATGAAATATTAGATAATATCTCTAAAAGAGATGATTTTGGTATTTCTGTTAAAAAGGTATTAGGTAAAGGATTATCTGAATTGGTTGAAGAATGTGATTCAATTGAAGAGGAAGAAGTCTATGATCCTAAAGCTTTAGATCTTGATATTCTAGGATGTGATGAATAATGAGTATAAGTAAATTTGTAGATAATAGAACATATAGTACTCCGGAAACATATACTTGTAAATCAGCAGATTGTATGTTTAATATAAACGGAGCATGTTCGGCAGAATGGTGTATATTTAGTGAATTACCCGCGATAACAACTTCTAGTAGAACAGTTACTTGTTCAATATGTGGAGAAGCTACAAAATCATTTTCTTTAATGAGTGGAACTACAAGTTATATTTGTAGTAAATGCCAAGAAAAAATTAAAAAAGTAACACCTGATGAAAAACCATGTTCAGTATGCGGTTCAAATATGGTAGCAACTGATGAATATATATGCAAAGAATGTCAAGAAAAAATTGCTAAAACTATTAAAGATACATCATGTCCTATATGTGGATCTAGTATTAATCCAGGAGAGTATATATGTAAGACATGTGCTAATAAAATTAAGGAGAAGTTAAATGAATAATGTAAATCCAGAATATGTATTATATAATTATTATATAAAATATTATAAATTAAAAGAACTTACTTTGAAAGAATTTTCAAATACTCCAAATGCAAATGCTACAAAAGTTAATATTTATATAGATTTATATGATTTATTATATTCTTTATATACAAAACATGTAAATGTTATAGAACCAGAACCAATATCATCTGCAATAATAAATTTAGTAGGACATTTGAGAGGATATTTTAAAAGAACTCATAGAGTAGATACTAAATTTTATTTAATATATGGAGCTACAAATAGTAATATTCAAAATAAATTAATTTTTGGAGGATATAATAAAAAAGGAATTCAAGTAATTTTGGAAAATCCAAAAATTAATAAAATAATATCAGATGTGTTTAATCAGTTAGAATTATTATGTAAATATATAGATGAAGTTTATTTTATTAGAGTTAATGAATTTGATTCATCTGTTATAATATTTGATAGAGTATTAAAAGAAGAATCAATAGATCCAACTATTCCAAATATTATTATTACTAAATCTATATATGCATATCAAATACCTGCATTTACTGTAAATAGTAGAATTTATAGACCTTACAAATCAAAAGGTAATGATGAATCATTTATAGTAAATAAATATAATTGTATATATAGATACATATTAGATCGTAAAAGTAATGTAGGAATTAACGAAGAGATTGATAAAATAGTTAAATCTTTAAGTCCTGAACTTATAAGTTTTCTGATGACATTAGCAGGTGTTCATAATAGAGGAGTTAGACCTATAATGAATATCACTAGTAGTCTTAGAGAATTATTTAAAATGACACAAAATAATCTTATTATAAATGGATATAATTCTATTATAGATTATCCTATAACAGATATTTATAGAATGAATCCAATTATGATTGGTAGTAAATCAGAAATTGCTACTAGATATAGAGGAATAGATTTGAGAATACAGCATATGATGTTTATGCAATCTGTATATTATTCATCTATTGAAGGTTCTATTATTGATCTAATAGATGATGAAGGATTTAGATATATATCTAATAAATATTTTAAAAATTATCCATTAGACGTTAATAATTTATAAATAAAATAACAATTAAATAGCTGAAACAAAATACACTCCGATTTGTAAACCGTTAGGATTATTTTCCTAACGGTTTATTTTTTGTCTAGAAACATTCTCATAATAACATAAAGGAGGAATTGAATACTATGGATCGTTATAAATATAGTGTACAATTACGATATATAAAGAAAAAAGAAAATATTTCGCAAGAAGTTAAATCAAGTAGAATAAGATCTATTATAATAGATAAAGATTATATAAATAATAATCTTCCTGTTATATTTATGAATATTACATTACAAAAAGATTTATTAGACCATATGATATTAAATTCTAAAAAGAATACAATGGTACTTACTATATATAAATATATTTATAAAGAAGGAAGTTTACCTACAAAAGTGCAATATATACATTCAGAAATGGCTTATTTTATACAAGAAGATTTAAACTATAGAGCATCATTAGACTATTCTTCTGAAGAAAATAAAGAGAAAGATGATATAACTAAAAATTTAAATATAGGATTAATGAGTATTGATAATATGAATAATAATAAAAAAGCTTTTAATATTATATTGAGAAATACGACAATGATGAATGCCGCACATTACTGTACATCTCATATGAATATGGTTATTGAAAGATTTCATTATAATGAAACATTAAAAGAATTACTAATCAGTCCTCAATCTACTGTAGCTGCTACTTTAAAATATTTAAATAATATTAAAGTATTTTATAAAACTCCATATAGATTTTTTATAGATTTTGATTGTGGATATTTACTATCTTCCTCAGGTACAAGTGTACCCAAGAAGGGAGAGTCTATAAATACTGTTTTAATTGTTATTCGAGATCCTCTACATCATCAGGCTATGAATGAAGGTATGATTACGAACCTAAAAACAAAAAACTATCAAATAGATGTGTCTGCAGCTGATACAATAGTATATCAAAATAAAATAACTGAAAAGGTATATACTGCAGTTGCAGGAATTTCAGAAAGTGGGCAAACTAATCCTATTAGTTTAAATATAAACAGAAGTGATTATTCTAGAGATAAAACTGAAATAATCAGAACACCTGTATCAAACCCAAATTTAATTCAAAATATTTCTGCAAAAAATAATCAATCTACATCGCATATTACATTAAATAAGATGGATATAGATACTACAGCTTTTACCCCTAATAAAAGATATGTTATCAAGAATTACGATGGTCATAAAGATAAAAATGGTGACTTTATATTAACAAGAAAACGTGAAATGTATTTCTTTGAATCTGATGATTTATTTGATGGAAATGTTATGCTTGAATTTGATCAAGTTATAAAATAAAGAGTAAGCTATTTAGCTTACTCTTTTACTTAACTTAATTGTGCTTTATTAGAATTTACAATAGATTGTACATCATGTGCATCAATAACAACATTTCTAGATTTATAAATTGCAATCATTCGATTAGCTGCATCATTTTTCTTATCAGCATCATCCCCTGCATCAATATAATCTTTCATACATTTGATAATTTCCTTCTTATCATCTTCAGTAAAGTTAGATTCATCACCTAAACTTCCAGTTGCTGTACGTACATGATAACGTAAAATCTTCATATATTCTGAATAAATTTTCTGGAATGCAGTAAGTTTAGCAGCATAAACAATCTGAAGTGCTTTTAAGTACCATTCTCCAGATTCTTCAACTTTTTTCTTTTCTGCTCCTTCATTTTCTTTTGCTTGTTTTTGTGCTTCTTTATCATCGATTTTATTAGTACCAACTTTTTTATCAATATCTTTATTGTCACTAGGTTTATTATTATCTTCTTTAGAAGGGGTAAAATTAATTTTAACTCCTTCTTTTGCATTTGTATTAGATGGAGCCGCTGTTTTAATTTCTGATTCTGGTTTAGCTTCTCCATCTTCATTAATATAAGATTCTAAAACTGATGAATAATAAAGATTTTCAATAAATGATTCTTTAACTGGTTCTTTTGCTGCTTTAAGAACTTCAGCTTGAATCTTTTTAACTTCATTCTCAAAGTTAGTTCTATCTTGCTTAATATTATTAATAGCAGCAGGTGCAGAAACACAGAATTCATAAATATCTTTCATATTAAGTTCAGTACTATCTCTATCTTTATTTTCTTCATTATTACATAAGAAGAAACGTTTACAGAATTCAGTAAAATCTCCTTTACCATCGTATTTAGGCATTATATATTTTTTAATACCTTCTTCAGTTTCAGAGATTAATTTAGAGAAATCTGGTTTAGCTGGAACTGATCCATCTGTTATATTTTTAATACCTTCACTATATGCAGGCATATTAGTTAAAGTATACTTAGGTACTTTTTTATTTAAAATAATATCTTTATATTTTTCTAGGAAAGCTTTGTTTCCTTTAATATAAGAATCTATTTTCATCATAAACTTTTCAAAGATAGATTTAATAAACTGAACAAATTTTTCAAATTTATTTTTCTTATCCATTTTTAAATCTTCATTAATAGATTTAAGTTCAGGAATATTAGATTCAGATAATGCTAAGCATTCATTAATAAATCTGTGCTGTTCTAGATCAATATAATACTTTTCAGTAACATATTGTCTATAGTTAAGATTTTTTGTATAATCTGTATTTACACATTCACCTAGCATTTTTGTATTTTTAAGTTGTTTTTGTACAGCATTTAATGCAGTATATAAGATTTTCTTATCTTGTACAGTTGCATCATTTAATGCATCTAATTTTGCAGAAATTGCAAGTGTATGCATATTAGCAATTTTAGTAAGATTATTTACTAATTGATTTACTAATTTATCAAGAATACTACTAAGTTCCTTTTTGTAATCTGTACTAGAACCTGAATATGAATTTAATGTACTAGCACCATCTAGCTTCATTTCAGCTTTAATAATACCATCTACACTTGATTCAATATTTTTATATTCTTTTGATACTTTTGTTTGTAATCGTTTAGCATCTTTAATTTTATCTTTATATCCAATAAAATCATTATATGCTCTTAAAACATCTACTTTCTTAATTTCTAAATAACTTTCTTCACCTTTTCCATCTCTAAATACAGAAAAAGCTTCATTATTGAAATTAAGTTCTGTAACAGGATAATCTACTCCTAAAATTCTACCTCTAATATCGTCTAATGTTTGATCAGACATTACTTTTGTGATTAACTCTGTAATTTCTACAGCTTTCTTTTCAAAAGGTTTATCATTTAAGTCTGCTAATACTCTTCTGATTTCGTTTAAATTTAATTCTTGTACATCTGTAGCTGGTACATTATCATTAAATGTAAATACATATCCAGTAATATCAAACTTATCATCATCGGTGAATTTATTCAATTCATTTTTCATTTTAACAATATATTTATCACTAGCTACAAATTTAGCAATCTGAGTTACAAATCTTTTAATAAGAGTTTCAATATAAGCTAAAATCTTTTTAATAATAACTTTAATTTTAGAAATTACTTCATTAAAAGATTCATTTAATATATATTCATTATCTCCAGATTCTAAGATAGATCTGTAATATTCTCTCTTACAATCAATCAATTCTTTATGCATTTCTAAAAGAAATTTAGAAGTTGAATTTGTATAATATCCAGATTCTAATTTAGTTTCTTCAACTGATACTAAATTTTCAGGGATAAATTCAGCTTCTTTTAATGCAAATACTGATGATATCATATAATTACTCCTTTCAATAAAAAATAAAGAGATTACCAATCGGTAATCTCTTGGAATTTAGATTTTCTTAGATGAATTCAACTGCACCCAAGAATGCATCTGTATTTACAAAACCTTCAGAGATCTTGTGATCTTTCTTTAGTTTTGTACGGTCTTCTTTACCTTTAGCTTTGTACATTGTAGTCAATGCTTTTGCACAGATTGCTTTAGCTTGACGGTTACGAGAACCTAATGCACGCATATAAGCACCATGATAAGCTACAACTGTAGTAGAATAAGCTTTCCAGTAACCTAGAACAGTACTAATTGCATCTTCCATGCTACCTTTAGCATTTACATCTTTCTTATCATCATTCAAGTTTTTCTTTTTAGCTTGTTCTAATTTCTTGATGATTGCTTTAATTGACTTATGAGCTTGAGTATAAGATTTCTTAGCATCATCTTTCAATTTCTTAGTATTTTTCAATACTGCCAATTGAGCTTTAAGATCAATACTCTTTAATTCTTCTTTAGTCTTTTCACCATAGAACCAAGTAACTAATTTATCAGCATAAGTATCACCTTCAACTGATTGTCCTTTGAATAGAACTTTTTCTGCAGCTTCTTTAGAATATTTTTCTTTATCAACTGCACCAGTTACTTCTTTAAGTCCATCTTCTGGATATGCAGGAGTAGTGTCTAGACGACTATCTACGAATTTATATCCTTTGAATTCAAAATCAGAAGGCAATGTATATTTGCTCAATTCTGTTTCATATTTCTTAACAAATCCTGCATTTGTTTTGAAAAGTTGATCTACTTTTGCAAGGAAAGATTTAGTAATTTCAGCAAGTTTATTCATTGCAACTTTGAACCAACCTATAGCTTTTTGTACAAAACTATCTAAACGTGCACCTTCGTACACAATTTCTTCACCTTCGCTGATAGATGCCAATTCACTAAGACCAACTGCAGTCATGAACTTAGTCCAGTTAGCTTCTTGTTCACCGACAACGATCATTGTAGCTTCACCGATAGTATTATATTCAAATCTATCTTCAACACTTTCTAACAGTGATTCTGCTTCTTGAGAAGCAATTCCGTTAATTGTAGAACTGTAAATCATTGTTTGCTACCTCCTTATTCTTCATCTTCGTCATCATCGTCGCAGTCTTCACAATCTTCGCATTTTCCTTCAGACATTTCTTCAAGAGCTTCGTCGTATTCATATTCAACTGCTTCGATCAATGCTTCATTTAATTCTTCATCGAATTCTACACCTTCATTTTTAGGTGTAGCACCCATAGCACGAGCAACTACTCCACGAGCAATTTTAGCTAATGATTTGATTAATCCCATCATAGCAACTAACATTTTTTGAGTGTTAGATTTATAAGCTGATGCTAATTTAGAACAAGCTGCAATCTTTTCTTTTTCAGCATCATCTTTTCCTTCCATCTTAGATACTTTCTTGATAACTTCGTTAGCACCTTTGATAGCTTTATTGAATCCATCTTTCAAATCTTTAATAGATTTTTTAGATAGTGCATCTAGTACATCAATTTGTCCTTTAACAATATCGAAACCTGCATCTGTTACTTCTTTAGTAAATTCTTTCATTAAATTTTCTTTAGTGAAAAGTTTTACATCTTCTTCAACTTCTTTAATTTTGCTCTCTGCTCCATCTACAGTAATAGATTCAACATTGATAGCTTTAACAGTAGATTCTGCAGCTTTACTAAAATCATTCATAAGACCTGTAACACCTGCAACATCCTGAACAATTTTACCAGTATATTTAAATTTGTCTTTGTTCTTCATTGTTGCAATATGCTTGCTTGCAAGTTTAGCAAATTTAGCATTGTCACGAACAATTAAACTAGAAAGTTTTGCAAATGCAGAACGCATAACTGCTTGACACCAAGCGATGAATTTCTTCATCATTTCTTTAATTTTGTTAACAGCATTCTGAACAAATCCTTCATTCAAAGTCTGTAATTCAGAAGCAGATTCACCGATTAATACTTCATCGATATCTGATTTAATAGCTGCTTCGAACATAGATAATTCATCTTGGGCACTTTCTTCGTAGAAAGTCTGAGCACCAATTCCAAAATAGCTTTCGTTAACATCAACACTTAGTTCGCCTAAAGATGATGTTCTATTTGTAGAATAAATCATTTGTATTTTCCTCCTTTATTTTCTATTTTACTTTTCTGTAAAAACTCTTATTGAGAGCAATAAGATTTACTTATATGTTTATAGATATAATCTTAACAGTTTACCATAATGATGATGTATCACTGTCAAGATCAACATCTTTAACATCTTGAATCTTTAATTTCTTTTCTAAAGCTTTAGTATCTTTTTCTGTTGCTACTTCAGCTTTACCATGTTTAACACTGATAAAGTTAGCAATACGTTTAAATTTATCAGCAATACGTAATTGTTTGTTCTGAATTTCTTTAATATCCTTAGAATCATCTGTAGCTTTTGCTGCTAAATTGTATGCATTCATTTGAAGCAATGCAGACTGAGCGTCAAAATAATCAGCTACTTTTGTTCTAGAATAGAAGAAGAAATAAGTAAGTTCTCTTAATACAGGAATAATATTAAGAACAACTCCAATTACAGCACCTGCTAATGCCACAGTTCCAATTTCAATACCAGTGAAATTCTTTACATTTTGTTTAAGCATAGCATCTAATGCTTTAGGTAACGTACCACGTTCAAATGAAGAGTTCATTTTCTTTAAGTTATTAAATAACAAAGAATCTTTAGTCTTCTTTAATTGAACTTTATCTAATGCAATATCAAATCCACTATCATCTGTAGATTTAATAAATTCAATACAAGATGAAATTAAAATAGAAATACCACTATAGATAGATAATACCATCGTATTATATACAACAATTGGCAATTCCATATTCATCTGATATCCTTTAATAAAAGTTTCTTTATATTCTACAAGATTTTTAACTGCTGTTTCTAATGTAATAGCAGGTGATAAATCTTGATTAGAATTAGCTAAAATATTTTTAATAATATCAATACAATCTACTACTTTAACATAGTTAGGTAATTTAGTAATATCACCTCTTGATTTAGGAATATCACCAAAATCAATATCATCAATTTTATCTACTAAATGATCATATAATTTTGAAGTCAAAGCAATTAATACTTTATTTTGATCAGCTTCTTCAATAGATCTTAGATAAGAAAAGGTTTCTTTATCTGAAAGATCAAAATATTCTGTAACAGCTTTTTCATATTCTGGAATTCTATAAACTGACATTCTTTTTACCTCCTCTTATCTTGAAATTTTAGTCATTAAACTAATAACTTTTCTGAAGTCTTTGTCATTAGATTCTCTTTCAAGATTTCTAAATGATAAAGTTTCATAATGGGCATCATTACCTTCGTCCCAGATAAAACTTGCAGATTCAGCTGGTTCATCTACAATAACTAATCCCATAAGATTATATTCAGACATTAATTTTATTGCAATATTTCTATTTTCTAAATTAACGTCATGATCTTTCTTTAAATATTCTAATTCATCCTGACTAATAACCAATGTTGTAATAGGAGAAGAATCTGCTCTATTAGATTTCCATTTAGAAAGTCTATTTTTAGTAGCTCGTCTTTCTAATACTTTCCACATTTTAGCAGATGAACCTTTTCTTGCAGAGTTAATAGCATCTACTCTTGCACGATCTAACGCAAATACAAAATCTCTCCAGAAAGAAATTTCACCTGTACTAGCACGTACAAGCTCTCTAACCCAGTTTGTATCTGCATATTTACTTGCGATTCTTTCAATAACTTCCATTGAATCTACAGCATATAATTTGCACTTAACTCCTATAATACCGTTTTCGAATTTTTCTCCATTATCTTTAGAATAGAAATTAACTACAACTTTTGTAGGCATTAATTCATTAGCTTTTTTGATATCATTTTCAGACATTTTTGAAATCCATTCATCTTTAGATTTATCCTGACGATTATCTGAATTTGAACGCCCACGTCTATCTGCTTCTAAAACAGCCTCATATCCAGTATTAACTTTACGACATGTAAAATTTGATAATGAATTTTCATTTAATGTAGTTTTTGCAATATTAGAAAATTCTTTCATTCCATTTTTAAAAGCTTCATATACAGCTTTATCTGTAACTTTAATATCGCCAGCATCTACAGATTCTGTAATTGAATTTGTAAAACTAATAAAATCATCTACTGTAATCTTATCTCCGATTGAAATATTACTATGAAATCTAGAGATATAATCACTAAGATCAGCTGTATCATTTAATTGAATAGATGCAAATAATAATTCAAGTAAATTAACACAATTCTTTTCAATTGCTTTTGTAATAATACTAGCAGTTTCAATACTTATACCTTTAGTACATAAAACAGGGAATACTAAGATTAAATTATTAGCATTTCTTGTAAGGGATTTAAATACGTTAGTGCCATTGCCTAACATCTTTTTTCCATCACCTAATAAATCTTTAGTATCGCCAATAAGATCAGTAATATCTTTTAATATTGTTTCATGGATTATGTTTGGCATTTTCTCATCCTCCTTTTTTACGTGTATGTTACAAAAAATAAAGCTTTACAATATAGATCACGGTACAATTAGGACATTATGTTTTTATATTCTTTTTACAGGAATCCTAACTCCATTATTTGTAATAATATCTTTAATTTCAACGTCATCCATACTATCTAACACAGATAAAATTTTAGAATTGATTCTAGTTAAAGTTTTATAATACTCGGTTTTTGCTCGGTATAAATCATTCTCAACTTCTCTATCTTCTTCATCCATTTTATCATAAATTGTAATTTGTTCTTTAACGTATTTATTAGGCATAGAATTTCATCCTCCTCTTAAGTATCTTTCCAAAACAAACTTGTGCGGGGGTTAAATTCATTTAGCCTAAATACCACCGATATTACTATATTGAAAAGCAATATTCTTTTACACATATATGATATATAATTGAAAAAGAATTTATATAGAATTGGATACCGAAAACATTAGATTATAATTAAAAAGAAAGGAGATATGATATGGCTAATAAACCTTCATTTAATGAATCAGAAGTTTTATCAACTTTAAATGGGAATGGTTTTTATCAAAGATCTCAAATAGATAGATTTAATAAATTTTCTAGATTTGGATATTTTGATCCTTATGAAACTAATACAATTACTAGAGAATATATATTTTTCACAAAAGCAGATCTGCATTTATTTACACCTAATACACAAACTTTAAATCCAGAATTATCTAATAATCCATTCTTTACTGAATGCTATAAAAATTATCGAGATAGTATGAATCAATTACAATGGAGTGTGAGATATATAAATGATTATAGTCCATTTTGTAATTTATTATCAAATACAGTTGCATCTAAATTGGATTTACAAGATATATCAGTTGATGAATTAGAAACAGCGTCAAATATAGCTGGAACTCATATGAAATACCCGTTAGCAACTACAACGTCAAGTAATGATGTAGATTTTAACCTAGAATTTGAAGATACAAAACATTTAGACGTTTATATGTTTTTTAGAATATGGTATGAATATGAATTAGTAAAATCAGATGGACAAGTTAGCCCACCAGATCAAAATTATATTATAAATAAAATATTACATGATCAAATGTCATGTTATAAAATTATTGTAGGTGAGGATTTAGAAACAATAATGCATTGGTCTAAATTATGGGGAGTTTACCCAACATCAATTCCTAGATCAGCTTTTAGTGATCTTACTGATGGTTCTATAAAACTTCCTGTGAGTTTTAAATGTCAATGGGTTGAAGATATGGACCCTAGTATATTATCAGATTTTAATAAAGTTGTAAACACTCAACTATCTAAATTCCCAAACACTGTTCCTATCTATAATTCTAAAACTAATACAGTAGATGGAAGATGGTGTAGAGTTCCATATATTGCATCTGGTACTAGAAATGGTAGACGTGTATATAAATTAAAATGGAGAGGGTGATAATTAATGGCAACTAATAACAATACTGAAACTATTTTATCATCTGATATTTATGATATATCAGAATTTGTTAATGAGATACAAAAAAATAATTCAGACTTAGATGATACTACTTTATCATTAGGTATATTTGGTTATTTAAACGACATGTTTACAGTATCTACACAAAATACTGTAAGAATGACAGCAGAATATTCTAATGAAGCTATTGCTACACGAGCTAAATATCCTAAAAATGTAATTACACATGCTTTAAATTTAGGTATTAAAGATATAAATGCAACACCTGCAACTATTAAAACATTATTACTTGTACCTGAAGATTATTTATTACAAAGATTAGAAGATGATAAATTTAGATTAGATTCTGCTTGTAAAATTTATCTTGGGGAGTATGAATTTCATTTTGATTATGATATAATAATAAAACGTAATTTTTTAGCAGATGGAACAGATGTTTACACTGCTATGTACGATATGGCTGTATTAAATGAATTATCTGATATCGTTAACCCATATTTACCACCAATTGGTATTTTTAAATATTATGGTGGAAAAAGAATGTTAATGCTTACAGTTCAATTACGACAAGTTGAATACAGGACAGAAATTAAGAAAATCATAACTGATAACCCATTAGAGAATAAAGTTATGAATTTTACATTTGAAAATCAATTAGCATCATTTAATCTAGATGTGTATGAATCAGATGAAACTGTTGTTCATTTAACTCCAGTATATGAAGGATTATATGATGAAACTCCTGGATTGTTATACTGTAATTATTCATATTTAAATACTGATACTATTAGAGTAAAATTTGATAGGGATAATTATGAACCTATGCTAAACTGTGAAGTTCATATTAATATCAAAGAAACTCATGGTGCTGAAGGTAATTTTAAATTTATCGATGATGTACAAGTTACACTAGAATCAGAAAAAATAAATTATGATGGTATGTATATTATCGTTAAACCTGTAGGAACACAGGAATCTTCTGGTGGTATAGATAAAAAATCTGTAGAACAATTAAAGAAGATAATTCCAAAAGAAGCATTAGCTCACGGTACTATTATTAATACACAAGATTTGGAAAATTTCTTTAACCAAATAGATGATGAAAAATGTAAACTTTATTTCTATAAAAATAAAGATAATCCATTGACAAGATTATATTATGCTTATATAGTAACTAAGCAAGATAATAATGTAATCCCTACAAATACTGTTAATTTTACATTTACAAAAGATCAATTTGAAGGTCATGTTACAGATGATGGTAATATTATCATGAAACCAGGTACATTATTATACTTAAATCCTGAAGATGAATATGCTAAATTAGTAACTAACCCTGAAGAATTATCTTTAGAAGATAAAATTCAAATGGATAAAGAAGGATTTTTATATATAAATCCATTCTTATGTATTATTAACAAAAAGCCATTATATACTTCATATATATTAGATATTTTTAATGTGGAAAAAGATTTGGAATTTACTTATATAAATCAAGAATCTAAATATCAATATATAGCATCTACAGTAGATTGGTATAGACAATATTTTACTGATAGAAATAAATATAAAATGGATATAGAATTATTGCAAAATATTAATACAGATGAATCTGGAGTGTTGATAATTGATCCTGAAACTAAAGATGTTATAGGGGCAAATTTAAAAATTATAGCAGTCTTCTATGATAATCAAGAACTTAAACCATTTAGATGGCTTGAAGCAAATTATCAAGAATTTGATGGTGATAACTTCTTATTCAAATATCAATTTGTATTTGAAACTGATGATTATTATGATAAATCTAACAGAATCAAAATTACAAATATGAAAGATATGAAATCAGATAGAGTTCAATTTGGTTTTAATAAAGAACGTGTAAAATGTAAATTATTAATATTCGCTAAATTTACTGACGGTGAATTTGGTAGAAAAGATTGGGATAAGTGGATTCCTAATTTAACAGATTATACATTGACAAATGAATATGATATTAGTGATAAATTAGAATTATTCTATAATTATACACAAATTATGGCATCTGATATTAAATTAACTCAGTTTGATCCTACAATTAAAGATCCTGATTTAGGCGATATTACTTGGTACAGTGTATTAAGAATGCCATGTATACGTGATCTATTTGTTAAAAATGAAAAACGTATCATGTCTTTTATAAAAGACGTAGAACGCCGTAGAAAATATATAGAACAATGTATTTTACAATTAGAAGATTCATTTGGTGTAGATTTAAAATTCTTTAATACATATGGACCTTCTAAATTATTCTTCTTAGAAGATGGTAAAAATGTTAATAGACCTTGTTTATCTATGACATTTAAGATGAAACCATATAGTATGAGTGATGTATATATTAAGGATAATATTATAGTGGATATTAAAGAATATCTAGAAGATATTAATTCTATTGATGATTTCCATGCTCCAAATTTAACTACATATATAGAAACAAAATACAAAGATCAATTAGTATATTTTGAATTTGTTGATATTAATGGATATGGACCAGGAAATCAGCATATTTATATGCCTGAAGAATATCATGGTGATATAGTACCAGAATTCTTAAATATTAATATTAATAATGAAGATGAGCCAGATATTACGATCAACGTTATATCTGCAACAACATAATCGTAATTGTACGCAAGGGAGGAAATAGCCATATGAAGATGATTAGTCCTAAACAATATTTAAACGAAGTTCTTAATAACCATAAACAGGCAATTATTAAAGAAAATGCTATTTTGGTGAAAGAAAAGAAAGAAAAAGAATTAGAAGAGGAAGAAAGATCTAATTATTATGAAGAAGCTGTACAGCGATCATTACTACCACAGCAATATAATAAATTTATCACATCAGTAAAAGAAGATTTTTTAGAACAATGTATTTATTCTCTATTTAATGAATCATTAAATATTTTTGATAGAAGAAATGAAAAACAAGAATTAGTAAAAAAATCTTTAGTTGATAACTTTGTAAAAGAACAAGGTGTAGATAAATTATTAAATAGATTTAAATCTAAAAACTCTTTGTTATCAGAATATGCTTTTATTTGTAATAAAGCTATTAATGCTGTAATTGAAAGTACTAATGCTGTAAATAAAAATTCATGGACAGTTGATGCTGATATTAAAAATAGATTCATTGATGATTTAAAAGATTGCAACTCTAAAGAAGCAATTTTAACAATTACTGATAGAGTAACAGATGCAGAAACAGAATTTGTAAATGATAATATCAGAAAGAAAATTCAAATTGATGATATTATTCAAGCTAAGAAAGAAAAATTAGACAGTATAGAAGAAAAACCTGAAGATGTAAAAGAAGCTGTATCTGCTACATATGATAGAAAAATTAAAGCTATTAAAAATAGTTATATGACTTCAGTATATCAGACAATTGCTGAAGCTATGACAAAAAATGCATTCCAAGATAAAGAATTACAAAATATCTATATTAAAGAAGGTAATTTAGATATGAAAACATTACTAGAAGATGTTGGAATTATCTACACTTTCTTGGAAGCATTATATACAACTGAAATGGTTGATGATTCATATATTACAGAATTTGTAAATAATATCTAAAAATAAGATCCAGTAGACTTATTAGTCTACTGGATAATTTTAATATAAATATATTTGAGTAATATTATTTTCAATATCTGGACATCCTATTTTGATAATATTAAATAGAAAATCTACATTATTAACTAATACTGATTTATCTTCTGAATTTATTTCTTCTAATTCATTAAGCCATATTGTTAAAATATTTTTTATATCTGAATTATTAATTTGATCTTTATTTTCAACTTCAATACATCTAGATGAATAATTATATGAAGCTTCTCCTAAAGTGTTTAATTTATTAATTAAATCTGTTATAGATTGAGCGCTAATGTTTTTTAATGCGTTCAACTGGGCATGATAGATTTGTTCTGGGTTCATTTTTAATTCCTCCTCTAAAATAATCTAATTTCATATTATCAGTAAAATCTTTTCTGTTAGAAATCATATTATACTGATATTTATTATAGACCATATTCATAAAATGTAATCTTATTTCTAATCTAGGTAGAATAGAATAATATTTTTTTACACAGCTGTCTAATACAAAAATATCATCTAACCATATTGTTCCATTAAACATATCTGCGTATTTCTTTTCAATATTATCAAAATCTGGTTTTGTTATAGGCCTATCTAATCCTATTTCAGCTAAAAATGTTTTTTCTTGAGAATATGATTTTGGTGTTGGAAAATAAGATATAAATTCAGCATACACTGGAGTGCATAATAATTGATCTAATGCAATAATATCAGAGCTATTAATTAACCTATTCATATATACATGATCATCATGTCCTGATAGAGAATACACATGTACAAAATTAGGATTATTAATAGCTCCATTAATTAACTGCTTTTTAGATATAATTCTGAATCTAGGTCGTTCTTTTCCAGCAGGTATTTCATATAATACAAAACTTATTGAATCATAATGAAATGTATTTATCATTTCATCTCTTAATTTTAAAATATTATTAGCTTTTTTATCTGATAATTTAAAATTATCATACATCCATTCTAATCTTTCATAATAATCTTTTGGAATGTGAGAATATTTTGATTCATATTCTAACATTTTCTTTTTTCTATTTTTATATTTCATAGATAAACTCCTTAAAAAATTTTAAGAGTAAGGTTTTACCCTTACTCTTATGTGTATAACAAAATTAAAATTTACCAAATATAGATTGTACTTTATTTGTTACCCATTGATCTAATCTTCCCATAATATTCATATGCCATGTATCAGTAATACGGTTTTTAACATTTTGTGTGAAGAATAAATCTATACCACGGATAACATCCATTTCGTTTATATTGATACCACATAAATTTGAAATGTAATCCATTAATATAATATTATTCATCATATTATGTTTCATACTATCCATATTAGTCATATACATATCATTGTATAAATCTTTAATAGTAAAACTTACTTCTACAATACTTGGAACGCCACTAGGAGTCCATGCAGATTCTTTACCTTTTGTTATTGATAAATCTGTCATAATTCCCATATCTACATTAAATAATCCTTTATAAAAACAACGTACTAAAAATGGAGAAATATACCCATGAGATTTAGCAGCTTCTCTAGGTAATACAAAACCTAATAAATGTAAAATAGGAACAATAATATTTAAATAAATACTTAAATCATCAGCATCAGGTGATACTAATTTTAATCTAACATCGTATGATCTTTGAAATGATGATTCTGACCATAATTCAGGGAATACAAGTTTACCACCTGCTACAACAGTTTGTATTGAATTAGTTAATGATTTAAATATACCTGCTGCCCCAGATCCTCCTAATGCTCCAGATATAAATTCATTAATTTCATTCATATTTTTATCTAACTCTTCTGCATTTGTAAATTTATCTAATGCGACACCCGTTTCAGATTTTACAGTCCCTAATAAGAAATTTAATTCTCTACCATAATCTGATAAACTATTAATTTTAGATCCAATCATAGATTCTGTAGTACTATTTGACCATGAATCAGATATTGATGTTTCTGAATCGCAGTACCATGCAGTACATCCTCGATATACACTAAATAATTTATTAAAATTACTATTTACATTTTTAGACCATTCATATTCATCTAATTTTTTGCCATCGACTGTTACATCTTGTAAATTCATCATACGAGCAGCAACACGACACATAGGATTTACATATTTAAAATAATCATTATAAGCATATTCCAAACTATAATATTTACCAAAATCTTTTCCTAATACTGTTTCAGCTATATTTGATTCTTGTCCTGTAGCAGAGCCTACAAATAATTTCATTATAGATTCTTTATCAGTTTTATTATATTCTCCCATAAAAACTGGTTTACCTGCAGTCATTAATAATAATGGCATATTAGATACTATTTCTTTAGCATATTTTCTTCCTATAGCACCTGTTTTATTTGATAATCTTGGATCTGCTGATTCCATAAATTGATAAGGCATTCCAAAAATACCACGTAAATTAGATATAGTCATTCCTTCATCTAATGCTTGCATAAATTCTGAATCTGATGAAGTTAACGGTTTTTCAGTAGGAACAAATGCATAAGATTCTTCATCAACTTGTTCTGGTTCTGGTTCTGGAGGTATTGGTGGAACAGGATTTGTATTTACTGATCCTGTTTTAACCATAACTATCATACCATTTGAATCTCTATCACAAGCCCATCTACCTTCTCCTATTTTTAACCAATAACTATTTTGTCTTTCTGTGACTGTATAACTTTCATTATTTCTACCATATATAACTCCTACATGTGGATATCTAACACTTGGTCCACTGTGAACCCAAACTCCCATCCATGCAGCAGCAATTTTATATATATCTGCCATATAATCACTCCTTTTATAAAGCTAATTAATAAATAGTTGAGAGAGTAAAAACTCTCTCAACTACTATTTTATGCTCTTGCTATTGAATATAAAGCATTTGCCAATGTTTCAGTGTTAGTATTCATAATTGAACTTCCTAATCCAGTTGGACTTCCCTGAGCTTTTAATGCATTAGCAAGTTTATTTTTAATTTGTGCATTATTACTAGACAATGATGAAATTTCGTCATTTGTTAAATTTAAATCTAAAGATTTAGATAATAAAGTAACAATATCTGATAATTTCGATGTATTATTAGCAATAATACTTAAGATATCAATAATTACATTAATTAATCGTTCTATTCCATTACTGCTAGATATAGATGACATTTCATTCATCGAACCAGCTTGTTTTTCTGTTTTAAACGAATTTAAATTTAATGTAGGTAATGAACCTTTACCACTCATAAGACTTCCATTCATACTATCAATTTCAACACCTTGTTTATAACCATCTACAAATATTTTAGGATCAGTTTTTAACAATGGTGAATTTGCAGGTAATCCTGGAATTTTATCCATGCGTTTCATAGGTTTATTAATACTTGTTATATAATTATATATTTTATCTTTATTTTTTCCTGAACCTTTACCAGATGTTGCACGAAGAACACCTAAAATTCCAGATTCAGATACACTAGTTTCATTTGCAGGTCCACCTGTTGATAAGTTAGATCCTGCTCCTTGATTTTGTCCGAATGTTAATACACGACCATTTCCTTGACGTTGCATAAACATTCCAACGTGACCAAAACTACTAGTTTCAGCTCCAGGTCCCCATATAATCCAGTCTCCATATTGAGCTTGAGAATATGGTAACCCTTTAAAACTAGGTCCATTTTTATAATTTCCCCATAGATCAACTGCATTTCCACGAGATGGTGATCCGTCAACATGTTCTATTTTAAATTTACTAAATAAATCAACACATTGAGAACCATAAGCTCCATCAACATCAACTCGTTGACCTAAATATTTATCATGGAATTGTTTGGCTATTCCTGATCCTAAACTACTTCCTGATGATGAGCCACCTTCAGAAGATTCGCTCGAAGAAGAATCAGAACTACCGAAAATTAAATCCATTAATCCTTTATCAAAATATTTATAAGGTAATTGTGATAGTTTATCAAATAAACCATTTGATGTTGAACTACCATCTTCCCCTTCAGCTGAACCATTTGCATCATGATATACAGCATTTGTATTTTTTGGCATTTGGTCCATAATATTAGCAATTTTAGTATGCCAAGCCGGATCTGTTGCATACTGATGAACTCCATTATTGAATCTCATAGTATACAAAGTCTTTTGTCCTGCATCGTAATAATTTTTACGAATCCATGAAGCACCATTTACTAAGCCTGATTCCATTGAATCATTTCCGTAATTATATGCGTTATCTGGATTACTATCAAAAGCACCAATTCCGAAGAAGTTTCCTGCTTTTGCATATGAAGAATTACCCCATGCAGATTCTAATGCAGCGTGTGCTAAAATATATCTAGGATCTAATCCTGATACATTTGCAGCTTTAACAAAATAATCTCCGTGACCGCTAAATCCACAGTTAGGACTTCCGATACTTCTAATAATATTATTAATCTCATCAGCTGTTAATGGAGACCATGTAGCTAAGTCTTGATTAACTGTATTAGAACCTCTACCAAATCCTAATTTAATAAGTTTAGAACGTAAAGAAGATTTAAATTGATTAATTTTTCCAGAAGCTCTACCAGTAACCATTCCTAAATGAGATTGTTTAATTAAATCTTTCATAGGATATATAGTATTTGGTTTCCTAGATTCTGGATCTTGTACAATTACATTTCCGTTTCTATCCATACCGGTAGCAAGTACATAGTGAGAGCTTGCAGAACCATATGGAGTATTTGCTCTATTGCTAGGATCTGATCCTAATAAAATAGTAGGTTTACCACTAGCAATACTAGAAACCATTTCATTTTTATTCATAGTAGAATAAGTTCCAATACCTTTACTTCCTAGATAGTTTTCAAAATATTCAGGAGTTACTCCACCATTTCTATCTTTATATCTTAAAGCTGCTTTTGATGCATCTTCCATTGTAGAACCTTGTCCTGAGAACAAGTTAACAACATTTGCAGCTGTAGCTGGTCCACATCCTGAATCTCCTATTGTTTGGTATTCAGTATCTCCAGCTTTATTAAATTTAGTATTTCTATATCTTGGATCTAATTGAGATATAAACCCTTTAACTTTACCAGATCCTTTTCCTGTTTTCTTTTTAGTTTTCTTTGTAGTAGTACCATTAAATTCATCATCGCTTATTCCTAATTTGTCAGCGATCCAATCGACACCATTATCAAACCAATTTGCTGGGTTTATCATTCCTAATAATGCCATTGGTAAATTTAATACTTTCTTAATAATTGAATTAAATGTATATAGTCCACCTTCTATACCAGTTAACTTAGTATTTATTTTCCAATAATCTGTAGATAGTGGACTAACTTTTCCTTCTTTTGAGTTATCAATAATCTTTTGATCAGCTGATGATAATGTAGAAACATTTTTAATTGATGTAATAAATCCGTTAATAACTTGAGCTCCTTTAGAAACAGCAGCTGTTAATAAAGCAACTGGTGTTAATGGAAATTTAATAGCAGTATTAACAAATTTAGAAGTTCCATCTATTAAACCGTTTCCAGTTTTTGCATCATCTTTATCGCTAAAAATAACGTCTAATGGATTTTGTGCATTCATTGCAGTTTTCATAGTATTAGCTATTACATTTCCTGCACTAGATCCTACTTGTTTTATACCATCAACAACAGGTGATAATGCTTTTACTGCAAATCCTATTCCACTTGTTAAAATAGTAGGACCTGCTAATGGTATTTTTATTACATTATTAATCACATTAGATACACCATCTACAAAATCATTTCCTGTATCTGATGTTCTATTAGATGTAAATGCTCCGATGACATCTCCATCCCAAGCTTTAGTAAACATGTCTCCAACAGTTTGACCTACTCCCATTCCAACTGCTTTGACACTATTAACTATTTCATCAAAATTTCTTACTACAAATCCTATTCCGCTTGTTAGAATAGTAGGAATTGATAAAGGTACTTTTACCACACTATTAGTCATATTAGATATAGTATCAATAAAAGCGTTTCCAGTATTTGTATTTTCTTTAACGGTTAAGGCTCCTATAAGATCTCCATTCCAAGCTTTTGAGAACGAAGATTTAATAGTATTTCCAACACCTCCGCCAATATCTATTATTCCATCAATAACAGGCTTTATTGTATCATAAATATATCTTCCTACATGCACTGGTATTGCAGCGAATAATCCTATAATTTTTACTAATTGATATATTGTATGTTTTGATTCTCTTAATGGGTCATCTTTATCAACAGCAACACCTTCAGTTTCAACATTTTCTCCTGCAAACGCATCCCTAAAGACGTCTTTAGTTACGGTAGCAGCATATTTTACTAATTCTGATCCTATTGATATTTTTTCTCCAGCCCAAGAACCAAATTGTTCTAATTTATCACCAGCAGCTCCTACAGCACTATTTATACCTTTTGCTATACCACTAGCTTTTTCTCCGATCCAAGATCCAGCTTGACCAGCTTTTTCTCCGATCCAACTTGCACCTTTTTTAACGCCATTTATTGCACCTTTTGTAGTATCACCTACCCAAGATCCAAATTCTCCGACTTTTTCTTTAACTGTACCCCATCCTTGAGTAATTTTCCAAGTAAGTTTATCTTTCTTTAGATACTCATCAGATGAATAATTTGTACCATGTTGTTTATTATATTCTTCGACCTCTTTTTCAGTCTCTTCTCTTTCTTTTTGGAATTCCTCCATATTAATACCAAATATAGGGAATATAGTATCAACACACCAATCTACTACAATTGAAGTGTCAATAAGTCCAAATAATAATTCATTATTTATAGCATTTATAATACCTGCTAATAATCTTTGAACAATATTTACTTCACTGATACCTAATATAGATTCAGCTTGATCGTATCCAACACCAAAATCTACAACTGCTAATGCTATAGGTAATACTACCGTAGCTGCAGATGCAGCTTTTGTTGCTATTTTTGTAATTGTTTTTGTTCCTATTTTAGGAGCAATTTTAGTAGTAAAATATGTCATCATTTTTTCGACAGTCTCATTGATAAGTTTTGAAATGTTACTATCAGTGACTTTCTTTCCAGTAATTTTTACTGTAGATTTAATTTTATCTAATATTGTATTATTCTTAAATAATCCTTTAAGAGCTGATCGTAAAAATTCAATAACTTTATTTAATTCTGGAGATATCTTATCAGCTATTTTAGCAATCTTTTGCACAGCTTTATTATTTGTGTATAAAGTAGAAATATCAGCAAGACTTTCTCCCTTTTTAAATAAATCTAAACCAACTTTAAGATTATCTTTACCATTTTTTAGTAATGAAGGAATATTTTTAATATTAGCAGCACCTTTACTTAATCCTCCAACTCCTTTTCCAAATGTTTTAGTTATTCCATAAGCTGTTTTTATAACAGGAGTTTTAGATAAAACTTTATCAGTTCCTTTTAAAACAGTACTACCAATTTTAGTTTTATTTACTTTATTAAATAATCTAATTATACCCATGGATTTTCCTTTTAATGCACTACGTATAGTAACAGCACCTAATGCACCAGGAAGACCTAGAGATTTTGTATACGTGTCACCAGCTTCAGATTCAAAATCGTTAGTTTCAGGATTATAAATATAATGAGCTCCTTCTTTTGTATAGAAGTCTGTAATTTTTCCTTCTCTAACTTCTTTCATTGTAATTGGAACTAGTTGACCATCTTTATCTTTCTTAAACATGTAAACAGAATCACCAATAACGGCTTGTTCTGAATCATTATATCCATTATTATTTTTAGAATTTTTATCATTATTACTATTATTATTTCCCCCACCAGTACTATTGTTATTTGTATTAGTAGAAGGATTAGAAGATCCAGATGTATTTACACCTTCATCGTGTACATTGACTAGATCAGTATTAAAATAAGAAGCACCAGACGATCCAGTTACAGCTTGTGCTGAGCTATTAGCATCATCTATAGTAATTCTTGAAACTTCTTTCGCTTGACTTTCAACTGCTTGTAGCCAGTTTGAAGATCCTTTTATTGTTCCAGCTGCAAATTTTCCAAGGCTGCCTCCGCTTGTAGCACCTTTAATACTATTTGCATCTATTTTATTATCGTTTGCATGTTTATTTTTTCCAAAACCTAATAATTCTCCTATACCACTTATTCCAGCTTTTACCATCGTAGGAATATTTACAATGAAAGCTTTTAAAATAGCAGGTACTACGTATTGGAATATTACATTCATTCCTGTAAATAAATTAGGGAATACATGATCTGATAAGAATCCTTGTAATCCTCCTTTATTTTCAAATTCTCCAGTATTAGTAAACCATTCTTTCATTGTAGTTAATGGTCCTTCTACTTTTTCTTTAATTATATTTCCAACAGTATCTAATACACCACCAGGTTCTCTATTGTCCCATAGATTTTTAAGAGCCCCGATACCAGTTACTGCTGCTAGAATAGCTCCTCCAAATTTTAATTTAGAAGATATTCCGCTCATATCAAAATCAAATAATTTTTCTATAAATGATGGCTCTTTCTTTTCTTTTTCATCTTTTTCTTTTTGACGATTAAAAATTCCAAAGATACCATCTTTCATTGCTGTCATTGTAGACATAAATGAATTTTGAGTTTTTAATTTTTCATTCTGTTTTTGTAAAGTTTCTTTTGTTTCTTTATCGTTAGCCATGTTATATGACCCACGATCATTTTTAACGTAGTTAATTACACCGTCATCTGTAAAATGAGTTTCTACATCATTACTTCCAGAATTTAATTTAGAATCATCACTATTTAAAATGTCTTTAGCATTTATTCCAGAAGATTTTTTAACATCTGAATTTTTTAATATCATATCCAGATCTTCAAAATTAGCTGTCCATACGAAGCTTTGTCCATATTTATCTAATAAGCCAGACTTTTTGAATTTATTAAAATATTCTAATCTTGTTCTTGTACCTTTTTTAGTTGTTCCACTGTGTAAGAATTCATCAACATTTCCTAAAGATCCAAGATCAACACCGCTATTTAAAGCAGATGATAATATATTCTTATTAAATTTGGTATTAAAACCTTTTGTATTAATAGAATTACCTAAATATCTACTTATAGATTTAGCGTCTAATGATGCTAATTCAGGTCTTTTCTTTAATTCTTTAATTATATCTTTATTAAATTTTGTTAAATTTATGATATTATCAACTGTTAATTTAACATTTTTCTTAGCAGCATTTAAAATTATATAATATAAATCATCATTTTGTATTGCTTTAATAACTTCTTTATTTGATAAAGTATTATCAGCAATTCCTAATGATCTTAAGAATGATTTTCTAGATTCTAATTTAGCATTTCTTCTATTAATAGATGCTACAGATGTTTCTTTAGATCTAATATTATCTAATTCTATATTTCTTATTTGAGAATCTGTTAAACCTTCAGTTCCTCCTGCATCTTTTTGAATTCCGCTAATTTTATTATATATCTTTTCTAACCATGATGTGATAACTGCACCATCATTAGATAAGTTTTCTCTCATCTCTTTAGTGGTTAAATCACCTTTGAGATTTTTACGGTATTTCCTTTCACCTTCTAAATTTTTTAATAAACGTTTTAAATCTTGTTTATTATTAACTTTAATACCAGCTTTGTTTAATTCTTCCATGATAGATGATTGATCTATTTCACCATCTCCATTTAAGAATTTACTTATATTTTGTCTTTGTGTTTTTAATTTTTGATTTTTTATAGCTAATTTACGAATATCTTCAACGTATTTATCATACTCTTCAGTATTAATTTTTCCTCTAGATTTTAAATCATATAATAATTCAGTAGCTTTTGTAACGTCTCCATTATTAAGGGCACGTCTAATTTTTCCAGCATTACCTCCACCTATATGACCTTCTTTAAAATTCTCTGATATTCTTCTACCTAATATACTATTATTTTTTCTTACTTCACGATCAAAATAATCTACACCTTTTACAGTACCTTGTACTAATCCTAGTGCTTTTTGAATATCTTCATCGTTCATATTCATTAATGCCATATCTTGATCTTGTAAATCATATGATTTACCACGTTCTCGCATAAATTGAATACGTTCTTCTGCTCCCATATAAGTAGCATCACCACGTTTAATCTGAGCAGCTCTCGCTCCTCGTGATAGATTTCTTACACCTTTAAATGGGGCAAATAATATACTTTGTGCAAATTTAGCACTTCGTTTAATTATTCCTCTAGTAAATCCTAAAATAGGATCAACTAATTTATCTCTAATAGCAGCAGCAATAGGAGCTCCTATTTTATCTTCTGCTAATCTTGCAAAATATTTAGGAATAGCAAATACTACACGTTTTGTTTGATATGCTATTTCATGTGTTAATGGAGTAATAGCTTCATTTAAAGGATCTATCATATTTTCTTTTAACATTGCAAAGAAATTATCTTTAAAATCAGTAGCAAAATCTCTCAATGGATATACGAAATGATCATTTAAAGCTCCTTTAATACCGCCAAATCTTTCTCCATTTTCATCTTCTTCTCCAAATATTAAATTTCTAAATTCTTCTGTTTGTGTAAGTAGTCCTACACCTGCGCCTAATGTAGCATTTCCTAGAATACCAAATGGTCCTAAGAATAATCCAGCTACAGCTCCAGCACTTGCCATAGGGAAAGCTTTTTTAATTTTTTCTTTTCTATCTTTGTTAAATAATCCATCTTCTTCTCCGAATATCATTTCATTCATCGTTTCTGAATTTTTAACAAGTCCAATTCCTGCTCCTATAGCAGCTCCTGCTAAAGGACCAAAAGGTAATAACAATGATGCTACAGCACCTGTTACTCCATATTTACCCATATCAGGTATATATTTTTTAAATACATCTTGTGTACTTTTCTTTATTATTCCACCTTCGTGTTTAATATTACCTTTATCATCTACAACATCTTCACCAAATAAGAATTTTTGAACTGTTGTACTATTTTTAATAATAGAATACCCTGCACCTGCAGCAGCTCCTAGTAAAGGTCCACCAATAATACCGCTAAATAATCCTATACCACTACCGATAATAGCTTTAGCTGCAGTATCATATCCTGAACCTTTCATTTCCCCAAATATATTTGTAACTTTACTGAAAATTTTTGTTTTCTGTTTTTCTATTTTCTTTTTATTTTCTTCAGAAACAGCAGACCCAAATAATTCATCAACATGATTTTTAACACTTTGAGCTGCACTTTCTGCTATTATTCGACCTATATTATCTCCCATATATAGATCTTTATTAGTTTTTGTTAAATCTACAAAATCTTCAATTTTACTACCAGATTCTCTAGTACTAATATGAACTTTATTACCTAACAAACTTTTTAATTTGCTGGCAACACGATTTTCTTTTTTAGCATTTTTTCCTAAATTTTTATAATCATCTTGATTAGCAACGAAAATATCTTCATTTTCATTTGCAACTACAATTTTTGTCCCATTTGGTCCGTTAAAAATACCACCTTTTGCTTTAGTTTGAATAGTGGCTTTTCCAGATTTTAAAATTCCTGCAAGTTGCATTAAAATAGAATTTGGAACAGCTGCTCTTTCTCTACGACTTAATTGACTAAGTGCTTGATTAAGTTTAACAGCATCTTCATAACTCATATTATTTAATATATCTTGCATTTTTGAAGTATTATTAGTAATCATAGCTGTAGTAAATTGTGATTGAATATCATTTTTTACACTTTTAATTGAAGATATAGTGTAATCTTTAATACCTGTCACATTACTTCTTAATGCATTACTAATACCAGTTTTTGCATCTTTTAAACGTTGAGCTATATTAGTATTTCCTAATTTGTCTTTAAAATTATTCCATTTATCCTCTAACCCGTATTTTTTAGCTAATGGATCGATTACTTTTTCTGTAAGAGTTTCAGTCATTACTGTCCAAGCACTTTGCATATTGTCTAGCGCTTTTCCAAATAATCCTTTTATTCTCTTATCTATTGGTGGTCGTTCATCATCAGTATCTTCATCGAATTCAGCTTCAAATAATAAATGATAAATAGATTCATTTGCTTTATTAATAAGACCTTCAAGCATTTCGGCAGGTTTCTTTGAAACTTTATGCATAGATCCTAATAATAATGAATATCTTTCTTTAAACGATTTAGCATTTTTAAATTTTTCACCAAAATTCTTTCCAGGAATTTGATCCATAATTTTTTCATGCTTATTAGTAGAATTATCTTTATTAAATTTTCCAAATGAAGACATCTCATCTTCATCTAAATTATTATATTTAGTTTTTGTCAGTGCATCAAACCCAGCAATTAGTGCTGCTTTATCAGTATCAATTGTATCATTATAATTTCTAGAATTAAACGATGATTCTTCTTTATCTCGTCTTTCTCTAAGTTTAGCAATATTTTCTGGAACATGAGATTTTTCATATCTATTTTTATAATCTTCAAAACTCATAGCATTTCCAGAAGATGCTCCACCTGAACGTATATATGCTAAATTTATTGTAATATCTCTTAAATAATCAAGAGCATTTTTTCCTAATTTATCTCTGGCTCCTATAATACCAGAATTAGTTTTCATTCCAACTACTTCATCTTTAAAATTTTCATCATATTTTAAATGTGAATTATTGTTAGAATTATCATATAATTTTCTAAAAATATTAGTTCCGCTTTCTTCAGCATCTCTAATAAAATTACCATATCTCTTTTTATTTTCAAATGTTTTAGAAGATACACTCATTATATTTGATAATGGTCCTCCTTCTAATGCATTTAAAAGTTCTGTTATAAGTTTTTCATCTGATTGAAATCCTGTATAATTATAATTTTTAATATCTTTTTTAAAATCTCTTGGAGAAAAGTGTCCACCTTCTTCAAAAGTTTTAGTTTTCATTTTCATTACATCATCATCAAATTGTTTTAATTGATTATATGATAATGCTTTAGATTTAATAAGTCTATCACGATAAGCGTTTATAGTTTCATCTAAATCTGAGAAACTATCTTTAATTAATCTTTCATATTCCTCTTTTTGTTTTTTCTGAATATCTTTTGTACTCATCCATTTACCAGTGTCGTAATCATATATTCTTTGAGTTTGACCTGATAATAAAGATTCAATTTTTGATAGATGTTCTGGTATAACATCTACTATTGCTTTACGAGTAATACCATCAAATGGTACAGCTCCTTTATTATATTTATCAGTATCTATTGTTCGTTTAGTATCTGATTTGATACCAAAAACTTTTCCTAATAATCCTAAAATCCCATCTTTTTCTTTCCATTTATTCATTTTAGAAAGCATTGATGGGAAGATTCCGCCTAATGATTTACTAAAACTAGCAATTGATTTAGCAAGACTTTTAGGCATAAATCCTGCAATTAATCCTGTCATTAACCCACCTAATGGATTAGATAACATTTGACCTAGCATAGTACCGCCCATAGAATTATCAAACATCATATCCATGGTTCCAGTATTATCTAGTGCTTTAATATTTTTACCAACTACTTTAAAATATTCTTTTAAATCAATAGCTCCTCCTGAGAATATATCACCAAATTGATCTGATGATTTACCTTTATCAGGGGTTTTATACATATTTTTCTGAATGTCTAACATTTCTCTTAAAATTCTATTGTTATCTTCTAAGAGTTCTTGACTTCTAGAAAAATAAGCAGCTTCGTTATTAATTTGTGTAGTAATATTCTTATGAGCAAATTCTAGTATACCATTGATGCTTTGATGCATTCCGGCAATACTAGTTCTCAATCCAGCCATTAATTCAACATTTTGTGCCATAACCATATTGGTTGTAGCTACACTTGTATTCATGATAGCTTTACTTGTATTTGCAACTGTTTTAGAAATTAATTGGGCTGATAGATTTGTGCTTTTAGATACACTATCGACGATTGCTAAATCTCCTTTGCTAACAGAAGCAGATTTAGAAGGTTTATCTTCAAATTGATCTAAACTTCCATCATCAAAATCATCAAAATCGCCAAAGTCTCCAAAATCAGAATCATCAAAATCACCGCCACCATTAGCCATAAATTCTCCAACTTCATCTATGGCTTGTTGTTCTCTTTGTTTGTTATAGAAATTACCAGTTTTAATATCAGATAAAGCATTATTTATACCTTTATTGATATCTTTATAAACTTGGCTATCTATAGCTAATTTTTTACCATAATTTATAGCTCTCTTTGAATGAGAAACTGTAGCATATACAGATTTAAATAATTCGGCATTGGTTTCAGTAAATTCAGAAACCTCAGGAATTAATTTTTTACTTGCCACGTCTACAGTAGCAAATGCGACTGATTTTCCTACGTTCTTTAAATAAGAGGTAACTTTATTCACGCCTTTATCCTCCTTTCTAGTATACTTTTATGTTTTGTGTACTAGAAAATGAGCCAAAAGAAATCCCTATGCATTTCTGCATAGGGAATGTGTTTTCTTATTTAGGACGTGAAACTGCTTTTACTTCTTTATATGCTGAAATTTCAGTTGATGCTAATTGATAGATTGGTTTACCACTATCATCATATCCTACTCGTTTAGGGAATGTACAATTAGATGCTTCTTTATCTTTTTGAGATAATACTAATGATTTTCCTTCACGAGAACCAAACTTAAGTTTACGTCCAGTATCAAGATATGTATTAACAAATTCTTTAGACATAGTTACCATTGCAGTTGCTTCTTTACGACCAAATTGATGATTTTTTGCTAATTCTTCTGCTTCTGCATTTGATACCTTTGTTGCACCTTTAATAATTGTTGCAGCTAATTCTGTAGCTACATCTGCTGGACAATATGTATCTAATACTTGTCCATCCTTTCCTAATTCTTCTACCTTAAATGTTTTGTCATTCATCATTGCCATCATTACGTTAACTTCATCTTTTGAAGATGCAGATGATTGACGTAGATCCTTTTTGATAGAAGATACTAGATCTTTCACTGTTACTTGTTCCATTTTAATTTCCTCCTTTAAAATTAAATTTTAGTTATTGAATTAATATTTATTAATTATTTATTATCCTTTTTAATACGTGTAACCACGCTTATTGGTTTAATTTTTGAATTTTTAAATATTAATTCTGTTATTTCCTCTGGTGTCGCAGAGGATAAGATAGACAAAAAGTTTTCTTTAACTGTTTTCATAGTCTTCACCTCTTTCTACCATTATCCTTATGTCTAGGCATGTATATTTTTATAATATCACTAAATGCATAGAAATCAATATCGGTAACACTAATATATACTCGAAAGGAGGAATTTTTATGGCAACATATTTAAATGAGATAAAAAATGAAACTCTATATAAGAGAAAGTTCTTTCTTCCTATTAATGAAACTGATAAAAGACATAATAGTTTAATTTTTCTATTGTCTAATAGTTTTATGGGATCTTTTGATTTGAGAAATAATCCATTTGTTATCAATGCAAATAGATCATTTATTTCTTATTATATGGAACCAAATGTAAAATATTATATGAATATTCAAGAAAATACATTATCAAGTCAATTTGATAATTTATCTATAATTGATGAAGATTGTGATTTTCAAATTAATGAAAATGATTTAATTTTAGAAAGTTCTGATGATAAGAATTATGGTCTTCCAGAATTAAAAAAATATCCAATGCCAGATGCTAAACATGTAAAATCTGCTATTAAATTCTTTAATTATGTGGATAAAGAACATGAACAAAAATTAGCAACAGCTATTAAAAGTAATATTAAAAAATTTGGTATTAAAAATATAAACGTAGGATCTAAAAATAGATTTAGTAAATACGTTAAAAATATGAAAGAAGTAAATATTGTAGAATCTAAATTACAAGTATCAGAAAGTGTTGATGATGGTAATGATTCTATAAGTATTGATAAAAAATTAAAACCTGATTTTTTATTAGATGAAAATACATTTATTTTACCATATGATACTGCTGATAGTATTATGAATGAAGCAAGTCCATATGGTAATAAATTAAAATTAATGCTTTATAAAGATAGAATTAGATCTAATAAAGAAGCATTGAGAATATTTAAATCTGTTAGAGAAAATGATAAAACTATTCAGAAAACATTTTTAAATATAGATCGTTATAAAGGATTAAATTTATTTGTAGATTTATATTACTATAATGATTTATTCTTAAAAAATGTAAAAATGAATCCATTAAAAGCAAATGATATGTATTTTAGTTTTATTGAAAATATTATTACTGATAAAAGGTATGATAAAGATTATAAACAAAAATCTATTTTCATCCCAGTAACAATTAATGAGTATGGTTCAATGATTAAGAAAGATACATATGTATTTGATTATCATAATAATATAAATATTATTTCTTCTTTAGCTAAAACTATTAGAGAAAAGAAATTAGATTTATCATCTTTAGATGGATATACATTTGTATTTTTAGGAAATGCAGGATATTTTAAAACAGATAAAATTACAGAATTAACTTATCCTAAATTTGTTTCTTTAATTAAAAAATTATATAATAAAGAAGCATTTATAGATACAGAAGAAAATAAAGATTCTCCTAAAGCTATAAAAACAGAAATTATTAATACTATTGAAAATTCTAAAAATGTAGAAATTAATAATCTAGTAGGAAAAATTTCTGATAAAGATACTACTGATAGAATAAAATCTTCTAATATTACAGTATCATCTGAGGAAAAAAATAAAGAAGAAATTGTAAATATTGTAGATAATATTAGTAATAAAAGTAATAGTGCAGATCAAGCATTAGATGCATTAAATGCAGACCAATACACTGCTGATTATTTTAAAGAATTGGTTAAAGAATTAGAAAATAATTCTCCTAATCATGTAAAAATGGATAAAACTCGTGCTGCTCGTATGAATGATATAAATAATAAATTCTTATCAACCAAATTAAAAAATAAATCGGTTAAAGAATTAATTAGCGATGCTCAAGTAAACACAGAGTTACCAAGAACAGAATTAAAAATTGATACTGTTAATGAAGAATGGAAAGATCTTTCTGGAGCTAATTTTGAAAAGGCTTATAATTTAAATGAAGATATATTCTCAATTTTATACTCATTAAATGATAAATCATATCCAGTTTCTATATTAAATTATGATATTGAAGATACATCTACATCAGAAGATCATGTTCTTACTTATACTGTAAATTGTGAAGATTATGCTGGAAATAGATTTACTTTAAAATTTGATATTCCTAAATTTAGAAATGATAGATTTATGAGATTAAAAGGTAATGAAAAGACAATAAATGGTCAATTGTTATTATTGCCAGTAATTAAAACTGATGAAGATACTGTACAGATTGTAACTTCATATAAAAAGATATTTATTAGACGATATGGGGAAAGTACTGGTAAATCAATTCCTCAAGCTGATGCTATTATGAAAGCATTAGATAAATATACAGGTACTAATATTAAAGTAGTAAAAGGAGACAATAGACGTATTTGCTCTAAATACGAATTACCAATTGATTATCTTGATCTTTCTAAAGTATATTCAAAAATTATTATTAAAGGAAAAAATAGAGATAGTTATGAATTCTATTTTAATCCTGATGAAATACGAGAAAAATATAAAATTGATGAATCTAAAGGGATTCCTTATGGTGTGATGAATGGTAAACAAGTATTATATTATACTGGAGATGGAATATTATCATCTATAATAGTATCAGCATTATTTGTTTCTGGAGATCAAGAAATAAGAGATTTGTTAGATTCAGCATCAAGAAGAAAAAAATATACTTATTCTCAAGCAAGTATATTAAATGCTAAGATTCCATTAATTATTGTAATGGCATATAGTGAAGGTTTAATAGGAGCTTTAAATAAAGCTAAAATAGAATACAGTTTCTCAGAAAAACGTCCTAAATATAATTTTGATTATGATATTATAAAATTCAAAGATGGATATTTATCATACAGAATAAGTTATGATTCATCATTATTATTAAATGGATTAAAAGAATGTGATACTGAAAATTATTCTGTTAAAGATATCAATAATAAAGAAATGTGGGTTGATTTCTTAGATATGTTTGGAGGAAGAATCAAAGCCGATGGTTTAGATAACTTCTACGATTTAACTATGGACCCAATAACTGTTGATATTTGTAAAATTTATGATTTACCTACTGATTATATTGAATTATTAGCTTATGCAAATTTATTGTTATCAGATAATAAATACAATAAGCATGTAGATATTACGGGTAACAGATATCGTACTAATGAACAAGTAGCTGCTTTATTATATGAGGCTATTTGTGAATCATATGAACAATATAAATTACAGATTAAAAATGGTAGAAATAAACCAACAATGTCAATGAAACAAAGTGTTGTAATTGATAAATTGATGGCTCAACCTACTTTTAGTGATTTATCAGTATTTAGTCCTTTATTAGAATATGAAGCAGCTAATGCTGTATCTTTCAAAGGAAAATCTGGTATGAACTCTGACAGGTCTTATGGTTTAGATAAACGTATTTATGATAAATCTATGACAAATGTTTTAGCATTATCTACAGGATTTGCTGGAAATGTTGGTCTTACTAGACAAACTACTATTGATAAGAATATAGTTGGTAAACGTGGACTTATTAGACAAAGTAATCCTGAAGATATGAATACAACAAAAGCATTATGTATGACTGAAGCATTAACTCCTTTTGGAAGCACACATGACGATCCATTTAGATCAGCTATGACATTTATTCAGTCATCTAAACATAGTATGAGAACAGCAAAACAGTCTCCATTATTAATAACAAATGGAGCAGATGAAGCATTACCTTATTTATGCTCTGATATGTTTGCATATAAAGCTAAAAATAATGGTAAAGTTGCTGAGATTACAAAAGATTATATGATTATTCAATATAATGATAATTCAAAAGATTTTATAGATTTAAGAGAAAATATTAAAAAGAACTCTGATGGAGGAGTATTTGAAGTTTTAAAATTAGATACTGACTTAAAAGTTGGAAGTACTGTAAAAGAAGGTCAAATTGTAGCATATGATAAAAAATCATTTGTTAACAATGTTGGATCTGGAAATCTTTCAACTTCTGTAGGTATTTTAACTAAAGTAGCTATTCTAGAAACTGATGAAGGTTATGAGGATAGTGCTATTATATCTAATAGATTATCAGAAAATTTAATGTCTCAAGTTGTAATCCAAAAATCAATATTATTGGATGAGAAAACAAATGTATATAATATGATTAAAAAAGGTAAAGAAGTTGATGTAGGTGATACATTGATGGTAATACAAAATGCATTTGAAGATGAAGATGCTAATGCATTATTACGTAATATAACAGATGAAGATTTTGTATCTACAGCTGGACGTGTTCCTATTACTTCTAAAATAACTGGAGTGGTTCAAGATATTAAAATTTATCGTTCTTGCGAATTAGAAGATATGTCTGAATCTTTAAGAAAAATCGTATCATCTTATGAATCTGATATTAGAAAACTTAAAAAGATTGCAAAATCTTCTAATAATGGAGCAGATTTTGATTTAGAACCAGATTATAAATTACCACCTACTGGTAAATTAAAGAATTCTCCTAATCATGTATTAATAGAATTTTATTTAAGATATGATGATAAAATGTCTATCGGTGATAAAGTTGTATATTATAGTGCATTAAAAGGTGTTGTTAAGGATATCTTCCCTAAAGGAGAAGAACCTAGATCTGAATTTAGACCTAATGAACCTATTGACACAATGATGTCTGTAGAATCTATTAACGCTCGTATGGTTGGATCTATTCTTTCTACAGGATATATTAATAAAATACTTATCGAATTAGGAAGAAAAGCTAGAGAAATTATGGACCTTCCTGAAATTGATGAGTTTGAATAATAATTTATATAACATATTTGTAGAGAGCAAAGTAGATTACTCAAAGGATACAATATCCGGGACAGGG
This sequence comes from uncultured Bacilli bacterium, assembly GCA_944332505.1. The sequence continues at coordinate 150,219 of CALVKC010000001.1, read as the reverse complement.
ACATATGGAGTCGAATCTACAATTACTATTCTAAAGAGTACTAGGATTATTCCTAGTACTCAATTTTTATCAATAAAACTACTATTTAATATATTTAAAGAAGGAGAATATGTATGTTAAAAAATTTATTCAGAAGAAAACAAAAAGCTAAAAAAGACATCTTTCAACAAGATGAAACTAATTTAAAAAATATTGATGTTTTAGAAGAACATGAATTCTTAGTGGCATTAATGTATAAATCAGATGCAGTAGATACTGTTTATCCAGCATGTGCTTCATGTTATGGTATCTCAGAAGAAAAAAATAAAAAATATGAACAAAGATTAGGTTATATAGGAAGACGTGTAAAATCACACCATACTAGTATTCTGGAACATAGTAATGTGGTAATACAAGTATTCGTACCATTGAAAAATACTGAAAACTTGTTTAATACTGTAATGAAATTTAATGATAATATTAAACCAGAATTATGCGACATGTCTACAACTGATAAAGATATTATGACAACAATATCAGAAGTAAGAGATGTTTGTAGATATTTAACAATAGTTACTGATACTATTAAAGATAATGACAATAATCCTATTCTTAGAATGACTATCGGAGGTTCTATTAGAGGATTTAGATATATATTTGAAATGATTGAAAATAGACAAAATAAATTATTTATATCAATATTTAATGTTTTAAAATTGGTAATAGAACCAGAATTCTTTATCGATTTTATTAATGATGGAGTAATGGAACAATATTCGACAATTGAAATTACTAAAGATTTAATAAACAATATTAGACTAGGACTATTACTTAATACCACATCCAGTAATATTAATATTATTAATATGGATAATTTAGATATTGTTTCTAATATATTAAAATTAGATAAAGAAAAATGTTTTGATTTTGTAACTATTACAACAGAATTTAAAAATATGAGTAGAATTATTACTCAACAAGTTACGAGACATAGAAATGCTATTACACAAGAATCTCAAAGATATGTAAATTATACTGGATCTAGTGTTAACTCTCCAGCTAAATTTAAAGATAAATATGATCCTAAAAAAGAATATGAAACTAGTTTAGGTACTTTAACTTTTGAAGAACTTGGAAATTATTTAGTAGGTTTTTATGAAGATCTAGTAGAACAAGGAGTAGACAAAGAAGATGCAAGAGGCTATTTACCTCAAAATGTTCAATGTGGAAAATTATTTATGACTTTTACTTTAAGATCTTTATTTGTTTTCTTAAATTTAAGATTAGATCCACATGCTCAAGCTGAAGTTAATATGTATGCTCATAAGTTATCTGAATTAACAAAAATGTACGCAGATTCATTATTTGAAATTCATCAAACAATGGATGAAGCTGCTGAAATGTATTCAAAACCAGTGTATAAAAGATATTTGTATACTTTTAAAAATCAATATGAAGGAATAGACGAAGAGGTATAGGCTAAGCCTATACCTCTTTATAATAAAAATCTTGAAGTAAATATGTTAAATAATTTTATATTAATAAGGATTTACAAACAAGTCACAACCAAAAACAAAACACAGCAATGCATCAACAGGTAAACCTCCAAGACTTTTATATAATATAAAGTTAATAATTTATTATTTAAATCTGACATTATCGTAAAAGGAGGTTTTATACATGAGAAATCCTAATAATATAGTAACAGTTGATCAAAATGATACAGATTATGAATTTATAACTATTACAAATTTAGAACCTGTTAATGAAGAAGTATATGATTTAATGGATGAAAAAGATATCAAAAAATATTTTGCTGATATTGAAAGAACTGTAAGAACATCATTTGAATACAGAAAATATATATCTTATTTACGAGAAAATTTTGATATGACAAAATGTTCTATATATGAAAACGTATCAAATGCTGATACTTTAGGTATTAAAATTCATATACATCATGAACCAATTACATTATATGATATTGTAGTTACTATTTATAATAAACGTAAATTCTTCCATGAAGATTTAAGTATATTTATGGTAGCTAAAGAAGTTATGTATGTTCATTACTGTTTAATGATTGGATTAATTCCATTATCAGAAACAGTTCATGAACTAGTACATAATCAATATTTATTTATTCCAACTACAAAAGTATTTGGGCATTATAAAGAATTTATTAGACAATATAATGACTTTTTACCTGATGGTTTAGAAGCTACATTAAATGAAATAGAAAAAGCTTCTGAAAATTATGAAGATCAATTACAAGTATTAGAAAAACATTATATTTATTTAGATACAAGCGAATTCCAAAAAGAAGCTGATTTATCTAAATTAGAACAAGATTTAAGACAAAGAATTTATGATATTAAAAATGGAGTACAAACTCCTATTGTAGAAGAACAAAAATTAATTTGTCCAGTTAAAAGATTGGAGAAATAAAATATATGAATATCATAAAAAAATATATTAATTTATGTGAAAAATATAATATCAGCTATACTGCTGATATAAAACCAATAAAAAGATACACTTTACCAAATAAAAAGGAGGAAATGAAATGACATATAAGTTATCTAAAATCGCCGAAAATATGGAAATTACTAATAGTAATAGATTTAGAAATGAAATTGTAGAAGAATATAAAGAAGTATTAGAATCTTTAGATTCTATTGATAAATCTATTATTAATAAAAATATTGAAATGCTTCCAGTATATAAGATTAATGAAGGATTTTTTAACAGAAAAAAGAAAAATAAAAAAGATGACACAATACAACAAGCTGAAATTTCAAATGACGAAGTTAAAATAATATCAAATTTAATTAAAAAAGAATTAAATCCAATTATAAAAAAATATAATTCTAAAACTAGAGAAATAAGAGAAGAAATTAATAAAGCTATCAAACAATATGATGATCAAGAAATGGTAGAATATGTATTTGGAAAATATTATAAAAGTGGAGTTCCAAAACTTGACTATCATGAAATGTATTTTGATTCTTCTATATCGGTACAAATAATAAATTCATCAGATGATCCAGAAAATGCTATTACATCAGCTTTATATAAAATTAGTAAAAAAATCGTTGAAGATTTTAAACCTTCAAATAAAATAAAAGATTTATTTAGTATCTCAGTTAATCATAATGGTATTATTGATATCAATTTAAATATTAATAATTGTAGAGATTATCTAGATAAAAAAATTAATGAATCATTTGCAGTTGATTTAGATTCTTTAAAATATGTAGTAGAATCTGAGCAATGTACATTAGAAGAAGCAGTACAAAAAATAAAAGATGCTAATTATATTGATGATTCTTATAATATTTCATGTGTATTACCAGAAGGATTTAATGAGCAAATGACATTAGATCATTTTATTACATTACATAATGTTTTAACAGAAGCTGGTATTAATCTCGTATGGACAAAAGAAGTATCTGAAAATGAATTTGTAAATGAATTGTCAAGGCAAGATTGGAAAGATGTAGGTAAAGAATATAAATATAGTGATAGATTTAAATTTAATACTTTATTTAAAAATTTTGTAGATATAATGAAAAATATGCTAGATAATCCTCAAAAATCTGGAAATTTTGAAACTATTAGACCTAGATTATTAAGACTTGTTGCTAGATGTAAATCTATTGATGATGTAAATTATTTAAGAAGGGATCTTAATGCAGGTATTGTACAATTAACAAAATTAAAACAAAATAGACCTGAAATTTCAGATGGTATTGATAGACATATAAAATGGTTAAAAACTGAATATAGAGAAGCTTTAAATAATAAAGCTAAAGAATTAAAAGCTAAAAAATAATTTATAAAAAACATCTTTATAAAATATTAAAAGGAGGAAATTAAGATGGTTATTAAAACTTGTACAGATATTCTAAAAGAAGCTGCTGAAGCTGAAAATTTTCAAGTAACTAATTTAGTTGAAGATGAATTAAAATCAGCTTATGCTGAATGTATCAAGGAAATGGTTGTAATTCCTAAAGGTATTGTAGCATATAGAGCAGAAATGGTTCCAGTATTTAAAAATGAAGCTAGTTATTTTGTAGAATTTGATAATGTAGCTAAATATATGAATGCATGGGATATTAAAGACATTAAAGAAGCTGTAGAATCAATTGCAGAAGCTAATGAGATTCCTGTATCTACATTGTCTGTAGTAATCGAATCAAAAGAATATATGGAATCTATTCTTGAAACTGCTATTGAACATTCTAAAGCAGGAGATAATTCATTACTAGAAACTTGTGAATTATCTATGAAACTAATTCAAATGATGAAGAATGAAGGAATTAATGTAGTGACTACTCACTAATTAAAGAAGAGCATTCTTGCTCTTCTTTATATTTTTTCTCAATTATATATTATACTATTGAGTCTAATGAATCCGTTTAGACTTAGTTCTTTATAAGGAGGAATTCATATGAAAAAGAGAAGAACAAAATTATTTTTAAAAGCATTTAAAGTTATGAATGCTGAAGGAGGATTTACAAAAGAAGATTTTAATTTATTAAAAGAAAAATTTGAAATTATACGTGAAGTATATTTTCATGAAAATGAAAATCATGATTACTATGATAGTTTTAGAACTATCACAAAAGAAATCAAAAGAGCATCTCATAATGCTGGACTAAAAGCTGATATCGTTAATTTAGATTATAAATCAACTCCTAAAAATATCGAATTGATAAACCCAGATTTTAACGATGTAGAATTTAATCTATTCATAATGATTAAGAGTGCTGCAAAATTTACAAGAGAATTTGATTTTGTAGTTACAACTATTCGAGGATTTAATAATTCTATTACTTTATCCGGTAGTAGTGTAGATAATCCTATACCTTACAAAGTCACAATTAATGATGATATGAGTGATGAAATGGATGTATCATACTACTATATGGAGGAATAATATGCGTGAGCTAAATATATTTACGGATGCATCTATAACTAAAACTATACATAATGAGACTATAGGATGCCCTGGTGCTATCTGTTTTGAAAATAAGAATTTAGCTAAATTTGATATTTCAAGAGATAGTACAAATAATATCTCAGAAATAACTGCAGTTAAATTAGGAATTGAATTAGCTCTTGAGAATAGAGATAAGTTTGATATTGTTAATATATGGTCTGATTCACAATGGTCTATTTTTGGACTTACGAAATGGATTAGGTCATGGACAAACAATTCAATGAATTATATCTTATATAATTCTTCAGGAGAAGAAGTAAAAAATCAACACATATTTTTATCTATTATAAAATTAATAGTAGATAATAATCTTCGTGTTAATTTTTATCATATAAAAGGTCATGTTGATCCTAATAATATAAAATCAGTAAATCATGCAGTAGATGTATTTTATAAATCTAATAATATGAGAATATCTAGAGAAAAAATACATCATGCTATAATTATGAATAATCTAATAGATAATGAAACAAGAAAAATTTTATTATCTTGGAGGAATGCTGATTATGTATCTTTTGTAAGAGGATTTATAAATCCAATTATATCAAATGATGATATGATTAGATATTATAATCTTGTAACACTAGGAGGAAACAAAATATGAAATCAGAAAAAATATGTCCAGTAAAAAGGATAAATAATGATAGATTAAAAATCTTATTATTTAATACTTTAACATTTTTAAATACTGAATATTTTGAAGGTCTAACTTTAGATGAAAAATTAGAAATCTTAATTTATGAATTAGGATTTACAGAAAATGAAATCATTTCTTTAAACTTAGTAGAAGAAGTGTTAGGAGATGATACAGGGAGGGGGAATATATGATAAATATGCAATCCCCTACTGTTCAAAATATTATTCAATCTCAAGGATATAATCCTTTCAGTAATATGCAATATAATCCTCAACCTCAAATGAATTATTATCCACAACTACAACAGCCAGTAATGTATAATTATAATCCTTATACTTTATACAGTACGAATAATAATAATGATTCATTTAAGAGTTACGATAGTATGCCAAATTGTATTATAAATGAAAATAGAAATATACATTCTGTAATACAGCAACCTCAATCTATAAATAATATGGGTTATAATAATATAGCATTTAATGGTTATATTAATCCTATATTAGAGAATAATAGAAGAGAACAGGAAAGGATAAACCAAAGAAAACTTGCAATTGAACAAGGAAAAATTTGGAGAAGTTTATTTGGAAATATTGAAGGTATTAATATAGATGAAGTCGTTAAAAAAGTAGAATCATTTTATTACAACGAACCTGTACAAGAAACAATTCCAATAAAAGAAAAAATAATCATGGATAAAAATAAACATCTAGCCGAAATGGAGGCTAGACTTGATTATTATAGACAAAATAATATTCCTATTATGACACCATTTATTATGCAAAGAAATAATTTTTATAATTATTATAATCGAATTAATTCTATGATTGGTGATGCTAATGAATGTGGTATGTATGAATATTTTACTCAAGTTTATCCTAAATTAAAACAAGAACAATTATCAGTAGAAGCTGAGCATTTTAATAAAAATCTTAAGAATAGATACAATAGTAAAGATTTTAATAAATTAATTGATCAAGTTTCTAACGGTAAATCTGATTCTTATTATTATAAAATAATGGAATCATTCGCAGATAATGGCGTTAAATTTGATAATGGCGATGGATTAACAATTACTGCTGATCAAATGGAAGTAAAATTACCAGAACGTTTTATGAATAAACATAGAAAAAATATGCAAGATCTATATTATGAACAACGTAAAAAATTCTATGAATCTGTATTTAGAAAGGATGATTAATAATGGCTAAAGCTAATATATTAGAAGCATTATATTCAAAACATAAATCTCCATTAGAATTTAATTTTGATATGCTTACAGCTCCTCCATTATTATCATTATTATCAGCATATGATATTATGGAATTAAATAGAATTGCAAGGTCTATAAAATTATCTGGTAAAATAGATGAAAAATATAGATTGATTGATAATATTATGAATGCTAGAGGTTTCGTAAAACTTCATGCAGGAACTAATAGAGTCGTCTATAGATTTTTAGAAGATCAAAGATTTGTAGTTAAAGTTGCTATTGATAAAGTTGGATTAGGAGATAATCCAGCAGAATTTAATAATCAATTTTTATTAAAACCATTTGTTACTAAAGTATTTGAAGTATCACCATGTGGAACTGTAGGATTATTCGAAAGAGTAGATGCAATAATGTCTAGAGAAGAATTTCTATCAGTTGCAGATGATATATTTAATCTTATAACAAAAGTATTTGTAGGTAAATATGTATTAGAAGATTTTGGAAGCTGGTATTTCATGAATTACGGAGTACGCAGGAATGGCTTAATTTATAGGCGTCTATTATAGAAATATAGTGGATTATGATCCTTTTGAAATGTTTGTCTGGGAAAGGCTAAAGCTTCTATAACTACAACGTAACTTGTAAAAGTAAGCGTGAATGTTGCGAAAGCAGAAAAAATATAGAAGATGGGATATGGTGAAATAAAAGCTTATTAAAAAAAATAAGTCCTAAGTCTTATTAAAAAATGTCTAATCAGCAGCTAAGTATCTAATAAAATATAAAAGTGTGGTGATTTAAAATTGAATAAATATGAAAAGTTAAAATATTCTGACTTTGAAATATGGGTTAGAATAACAGATAATGTAGTTCCAAATATTCTTCCCTATTATTATATAAGTAATTTTGGAAGAATTGGATCTATGTTTACTGGATCATTTAAATTATTATCTTTAGTAAAAGATAGAGATGGATATTTAAATGTGACTCTTCATTTATCTGAATATAGAAACAATAATTGTATGCGTAATCAGATAATTAAACGAGTAAATAGATTGGTAATTATGTCATTTAATCCTTTACCATTAGAGTATGAAAATTTAATGGTGAATCATATAAATTCTATAAGGGATGATAACAGGTTAAACAATCTTGAATGGGTTACTTCAAAAGGTAATGTAATACATGGTATAAAATATGGAAATAGAAAAATACCTGATATTCGTGGAAGTAAAAACCCGATGGCTAAATTAACAGAGAATGATGTATATGATATTGCTAAAGTAATAAAATCTAAAAAATATACTTATTCTGAAATAGCAAAAATGTTTAATATTTCTGCTACTACTGTTTATAATATAGCTAATAATAAATTATGGGCTCATTTAAATTTATTTAACAATTAAAATTTTATTAGATAAAAGTTCAACGACTATTATGTAAAATATAAGTATATTTGAAGCGGAAGGACACCTAAGGATATAAAATATTATCTATGGTGAAGATATAGTCTCGTCTTCTAGGTAATACCTAGAGAAGTTCATCAGAGAACTGCATGAATTAACGACTCATGTGAAGATTCGATGGTCCTGTATTATTAGATTTTCCATATGTATATGAATTAGATGGAAATAAATTATATTGTAACGCTGCTAAATATCCAGGATCTAAAGAGAGATGCGGCGGTCAATTAGATTATGATGACGGCTTTAACAATTTAATATGTACAAAATGCGGAAAGCGTTATCAAGCTAGAGAACTTAAAAAAGCCGAAAAAGATCAATTAATTATTGTAGGGGGTAAGAAGACTATGAAAGTAAGAGTTAAATTAGGCAAAGAAGTTATTTATGACAGTTCAAAAAATAAAACTGCTAAGGTAATTGAGGAACCAGAAAATAATATTTCAGAAAATATAAATATTTCTGGATTGGAAATTGACAATGAACAGAAAGTTCAATTAAGTAAAGTTGAAAGTAGATTAAATATTACTATTGATAAAAAAGAAAACGATAAACCATCAATAGGTATATTTAATAAAAGAGATACTTCTAAAGAATCTCAGTTAAAAATGGATTTAGATCAAGAAGAAAATAAACCATTAGAACCAGAAACTAGTGAAGTAAATGAATTTATAGAAGAAGATGAAAAGACATCTGTACAATCTATGACAGAAGAATTAGATGATTTTCTAGAAGATTATGAAGAAGATATTGATGATGAAGATGAAGAAGAATATGATCAATATTTATCTAATCGTGAACGTAAAAATATTAGAATGCAATCTAAAGGAAAGAAAAGAAGAAATATGGACTTTAGTGATTTCTAAAATATAAAGGAGGACTTTTATGTTATTAAAAGGTACAATTTATATCACAACTGATATAAATCTATGCTTATCAAATTTAAACATGTGCAAAACTATAATTATTGCAGATGAACCTGATAATTATAGAATACCTCAGGCTATAGGAGGAAGTTTATTACTACCTCCATATGAAGCAATGACTGCTCTTATAGATGGAAATGATGCAGAATTTAATATGGGATATATGGATTATTTAAACAATAATCCTTCTGTATATAAATTTATTAATATTATATTACAAGCTTTAATAGCAGGTACAAATATTATTTTCTTAGTTGATTCTGAAGGTATAAATTTTGAATTATCATTAAGAGAATTTTTTATGACATCATTTGGAATTTTAATAGGAGATTCTAGTCATGTATTTAGTTATGATATTACATATACCCCTATTATTTTAAATAGATTATATATTAGTGATGACATATCTAAAGAAACTTATCTTACATTATATCCTAATGATATGGATATAGAACCTTTCTTCGTAAGTAAATTATCGTATGAGTTTAATATCATTTTTAATGATATTAGAATTGCTAATGAATATTTTAAGAAATATTCTAAAGTATTGAAAAATGGAGGAATTATTAGAGACGTAGTATCACGTCTCTAATAATATTATTGATATGCTATTAGTAGGAAATTATGAAATAATAGGTCACGCTTATAATATATTATCTATAAAAAATAATGTGTATATTGTAAATTTATCATCTTCTAATTTAAAAATAAAATCTAGTCCATTATTCTATGTTCCTAGATCAACATTTGAAAGTGTTAATTATGATATAGAATATGCAAATTATATATTTTCTAATACTGAACAACGAATTGAATTTTTATTATTAATGCATGAATTATTAATAGGTAATGATGTATTGATAATGATTGGAACATTTCCTGGAATGTATGAAATGGCAGAATCATTATTAAAATTAATTCAATCTAGATATGGTTATAATGGATATTTTATATCTGATATTATTGATCTAGAGAATTTAGATATGTATAATTCTAATTTTTCTGTAGCAGGGTTACAGTTATTTGATCAAGAAAAAATAGAATTAGATGAAATATTTTTAGCAAGAGATGGGGGATAAAAATGAATATAAATGATGTATTATCAAGTCAAAATTATAATTCATCTTATAATATTATCCTTAATTCTTTTATTAGAGAATATGATATATCCAAAGCAAATATTAATGTACTATATGAAAGAGGTATTATAGATAAAGAAACATATGATAATTTATATTATTCTGATAAATTTATAAGAGAAAAAACTATAGGTCTTATGATTAAAAAAGATAATAATATCTATAGAGAAATTCAAAAAGGAATTATAGAAGCGAAATATAAATTATTGGAATCTAATAATATCGATTTAGAAGATATAGTATGTATTAAAAATGATGCAGTATTTGTTATGAATAACAAATTAAAATATACTAAATTTGGATTGATAGATTTTAAATTAAAAAATACATATACCATCTTTTTAAAAATAGATAGATATGAATTTTATTATTATTATAATTCATATAATAAAGAAGAAAAATTAGATGTTAAAGGAATAAATGATAATAAAATAAAAATCCATAAAAATTATTTTATGGATTTCTTATTATCTTTATTTAATACATTACAAATAGATGGTATAATACCAGCTGTTAATTTATTACAGAATTTTTCTAATTTATATATCAATAGAAAATTAGATATTAATTATTATAGAAAATTTAATTCAGAATCTAATTTTGATCTTTTATTTAAGGGAAATATATGGTCTTCTCAATCAGTAAATGATTTAAATATTGTAGATATTAGATTTAACTATGAAATAATACGTAATATATACAGTATTTTAATATCATTTTATTTTAAGAAAGTAAAAGAATAGAAAATATCTTTTACTTTTTATTTTTTGAAAGGAGGCTATATATTATGGAAAATAAAGTAGAAGATAAAACTAATCAAGGATATAAAATTACACCAGAAGATATTAAACGCTTAATAAATATGGATAAATCTACTAAAAAATTAATACACGATAATTACTTATTAATTCAAGAATTATCCATTCAAAATGAATCAGTTATGAAAAAATGTGAAAAAAATTTATGTAAAGGTATAAAAATACTGTATTTTTGTGGTGGATTAACATTAGGAATTATTTTGATCATAATATTATTATTTATTATCATATAAAATTGAGGATGGTGAATATACCATCCTCATTAATTACTTTCTATATTTTTTTGTACTCTGTATTCTGATACTTTGATATGAACTTTAGTAGCTATAATATTACCTATTTTATCTTTGTTAAAATAAGTAGATAATTGTGTTAAGAATACAGGAGATATTCTATCAACTACCAGTTCACATACATCTTTAACTATTTCCTGTTCTTCTAATTCTTTTATATATGAAGAATCTCTAAATTCTAAATTATAAAATCTATATTCATCAAATACTGTAGATATTATTGAATCTAATTTCGCTTCAATATTATCATTAAATCCATACTTTATATCAATTTTATATTTTTCAAGTTTTATTTTTTTATCTCTTTGATGTAATACTTTTATTATAATAGACATAATGCTTATATATAAAATACCAATAATTATAAATGTATAATTTATATTACTCATATATTTTCCTCCTAAAAATAATAAAAATCGTATTTAAAATAATTACTTTTTATTTGTGATATATTACCATATGAATCATAAAAATAATTATATTTATTTAATATATTTAAATCTTTTTTAATAATCTCAGATTTTAATATATTATTATCATTATATTCATAATCAATTTCGGTTAATATATCTTTATTTTTAAATATAAGTTGTTTTATTATTTTTTCATCATGATATATAAATTTATTAGTAATACAATCATAATCTATAATATATATTTCTATTAATCTATCTTTTTCATCGTAAAGTTCTCTATAAACTGGAACTGCATCAAAATAAATTTCAAAACCATTATTCATTGATTTAACTTCAAATTCATCGGTTTGATAATAAATTTTATTCACATTTGAAATGTTATATTTTTCTAAATATTTATTATATGAATTATTAGAAAAAATGTATTTAATTTTACTTCGGCATTTTTTAAAAGATTTATTTACTGTAAAAAACATATACTCTACAAAAATATTTTTATTTTCTTCTAATTTATATATTGATAATTCTGCATTTTCATTAGAATATTTTATATTTTCAGATATAATAATACCTGATTTTGAATAAGTATACATGGCAATATCTTTATTAATATCATCTATAATTTTTATTATATTATTATTTTTATTCATGGTAAAAGTACAATATAAATTATTATTTTTATAAACTTTACAATTTTTATATTTTTTAGGATTATTAGTAATTAAAGTTTCAATATTTTTTATATCTAGCATTATTATATCCTCCTTTCATATTTATGTGTTTTATAAAAAATAAAAAAGTAGACAATTATGTCTACTTTAAATAATATTATTCCATGATAAAATTTGATCTCTTATATTAAGTAATCCTTGATCATTAATTTTACCTTCATTCTTTTCTTCTTGTCTTAAATATCTTAAAATTTTATATGCAATGTCTTGAGTAATTCCATATTTATATTCTTCTAAGAATTTCCAAGGTTCTCCAATACACATTTCAAATGGTAAAAAGAATTCAGGGTTTGCATGATATACTTGATGAGGCGTTTTAGATAGCATTACTAATAATACTTTATTTTCATTATGAGCTTTAACTAATAATCTTTCAACATCAAAAGATGATACTTTTCCAGTAGTTCTAATCATATGCTCTGTTATTATCATAGCTAAATCAAATAAAGTAAGCATATTATGATGCATTTCGATACCACGTTCTCCAACCATTTCGAAATTTAAATTACCGTGTATTTGACAATTTGTCATACCTGATTCTATTAATCTAGCTTTTATAGCTTTATATTCTCTACTTTTTCTAAAAGCAGATTCAATATTTTTAAGAAAAGATCTATAATCTTCTATATTATTTAAACTATCTAAAGTTTGATAAAATTGAATTACAAATGGGCTGTATGGTGATGAAATTGTAGGGTTTTCATTATCCATATATCCTATTATACCAGGAATTGATTGATTCATATAGATTACTCCTTTCTAATACTATTATTATAGATGTTATCAGGAGATACGTTCTAATTGCACGTATATGCTACTATTAAATATCAATGTTTATTTTTTGGTGGTTTTACATAGTATTAAAGGAGGTTGATTTAGGTGAAAAAATATGAAAAAATATTTACAGATAATCCCTTTATAGATGAGCTGATATATTTTACAAAAACAATAGCAGTTAATGCTGTTATCAAAGATGCAGATAAAGCCGATGAAAATGAAACTGTAGAATCATTAAAAGCTGCAGATCTATATATAGCGTGTCGTGAAAATAGAGCTAGATTTGAACAGTTTGAATATGATTTAGAATTTTTACAAGAAACTTTTATTTTACCACCTGCTATAATAGAGGAATGTGCTAGAGATAATACAAGAATTCCTCAACAATATAGAGAACAATTGTTAAAGAAAAAGGTGGAAAATTATATACGAGATTACACTGAAACTAATAACTATTATAGAAATTTTATGGGATTACCTCCAATGGAAGATACTACTAAAGATTTTATATATGTAAACGATGATTATTTAGCAGGAGTACCAGCATTAGATAATCCTGAATTGCCTGTACATTTAATGAATAACCAAGATCTTACCATTTTATATTCTCATGGAGTTATAGATAAATTAATAGAAGATAATCCTGATAAAACTTATTTAAAATTTATGTCTGATAATGCTATAGATGTATATAAAGCTAGAAAAGCATTAGCTTTCCAGATTTTATATATACCTACTGTATCAAATAATGAATTAATGGATAGATGGAATACAAAATATGATCAGAATAGAATGTATACACTTAAAACTTACTATTCTGAAGCTTATAAAATATATTCTGATTATTATAATAATTTTATAATGGTTTTTATAATATTACAAACAATGCTAGATATAATATCAGAAGTACAAGAATTTATTGCTAGACGTGATATTTTTGATGATAGAAGTATTAGATATTTATTTGAATCTTACGGTATACCATATTATCCAGAAATACCTAGAGTATATCAATTAGCAATGGTTAAAAATATAAATACTTTATTAAAATGGAAAGCATCTACAAAAAATATGATTGATATTTGTAGTTTATTTGGATTTGATGAAATTGAAATTTTTAGATATTATTTATTGAGAGATAGACGTGTTAAATTAGATGGTGATTATGATCAAAAAAATGATGATTATCAATTTCATTATAAAACAATAACAGATGAAAATGGAGAAGAAAAAGTCGTTCCAGATAATGATAAAAACTATGAATTAAAATTTGTTAGAGCACCAATTGATGAAAAAGCTGATGATTATTTAAAAGATAAAATTAATTATGAAGATTATGATATAATCACTAACCAAGATGAATTCTGGGATGGTAAGAGTGAGCATAAAGATGTAAAATCTGCTATATTGGATCAAGAATTCTCATGGGTTAGAACCAAATACATATCTATAGATACAATGTATGATTTATCACAAATGTGTTTTGATTTACCTTATTTTATAGGAATGCTTGTAGATGATTGGTTAAAAGAAGATTATTTGTACGTAAAAGTACCTACAATTAAAAACAATCATCAATTTAGGGTAAATGATTTATTTGTATATATGATGTCAATTACACATCTTTATCATGGATTTGAAGATTTAATAATGGTTGAACCTAGTAAAGTTTTATCAATATTAGGATTTAATTTCCATGTAGATATGCATGAATTAGCAATGGATATTTGGGATAATAGTTATATGGACGTAAATGAAATGGGTGTTGATTATTTCTCTATACCTAACGTACAAATTACTTCATTTGATCATTTATTAAGGGTATTTACCAAAAATAAAGAAATTTGGAATACTACATGTAAAGGAATGTTTCATGCAGATAATAAACGTATTTATGATAGTTATAAAAAGGTATATGATTCTTGTTATATAACTAATTATACTACCACATTCTTCAAATTACAAAATGGAGAAACTGCTAAAACATATACAGAATTTTTAAAAGAAAGAGATTATGTATTATATGAATCTATAATGGATTTAAAATCATATGTAGATGAAACAGCATTACATAAAGCTATATCAGATATAATAATTGAAATAGTATATGTACTTGATGAATATATGGATTCAGATGAATTTAAATATGTATTCTCTAAATTCCCTGCAGTTAGTGGAGATTATGTTAGAACATATATGCTTAAGGTAGTAAACTTCTTTAAATCTTATAAAGTACATTTATTGGATATTAGTACTGTTTATAAAGCATTTGATAAACGAGAAAATTCTATTAAAGTTTATGAAGATTGGATTTTAAATGTAAAGAAAACAGCAGATGATTATTGTCATTTAATTGAAGAGATTACAGCTGATGTCAATATTCATAAAACAGATAAAATACATTTACTTGAAAAGATTTATTTTGATATTGAGCGTTGGGAATTTAAAGATCTTAAAGATAAATTTGAATTTGATTTAAAATATCAAATAAATTCTTTAATAAATGAATTAACTTATGATGATGCTGTAATGATTAAAGATCATTATAAAGGATTACCATTTGCTGGTATAGAATATACTTATGATAAAAATGATTATTCTACAGTAATTGAAAGTATTGATCCATCTATTGACATTACTCTAAAAAATAAGTATAATATATTTGATAGAATAAAAATAGAATATGAAGACTAAGGGATAACTCCCTTAGTCTAATTTCAAACATTTTCATAATGAAAGGAAGGTGTATATATAATGCAACCTGGAAAAAAATATGTCGGATCTGATGGCGTTCAATATGCTATGTATCCGAATGCTGTAATGAATATTACACAATCAATTAATGGTTCTTATAGTCATAGAGGAACTAATGCAATTGATGATGCGCAGGCTAACACTGGTATCAGTAACGGTTATGCTCCATGTGATATGGTATGTGTTGCAACAGATTATGTAAACGGAAATGCTATGTTCTGGCAATCTGTAAATCCTGTTAGAACAAGAAATTACGGTGTTACTCATATCTACATGATGGTCATTCATGATAACACTGCAAATGCTTATAAAGGTATGACTATCGGTCAAGGTCAGCAATTATTCTCAGAAGGAACTGCTGGTAATGCTACTGGAAACCATAACCATATCGAGGTAGGTATTGGTCAGTTTAAGGGAATGTATGTTCTTAACGGGTATGGTGTTTATATGATGCCTGGAAACGTAAACCCAGCTGATGTATTCTTTGTTGATAATACTCAAATTATCAATGGAGGAGGATTAAATTGGGGAACAATTCCTGCAGCAGCAAACCCAAAACCTGAAGATCTTACTCAAGAAGATGGTATTGCTACATTAACAGTTGATAGTGTACGTGCAAGATTAAATGGTCCTAATGGATCTGAAGTTCGTAAATACAACACTGGTGATAAGGTTAGATACTACTGGAAATGGGTAGGTAATGGACATCGTTACGTTGTATGGAAAGAAGGAACTAATTATATCTATTTAGCTATAAGCGGTTCAGAAACTCCAGGAAAAGACTTATGGGCTACATTCAGTGCTCCGGAAGGTGATACTGGTACAAGTCAGCCTGACCCAGAACCATCAGATCTTATTCAAGAAGATGGTATTGCTACATTAACAGTTGATAGTGTACGTGCAAGATTAAATGGTCCTAATGGATCTATTGTACGAACATATAATACTGGAGATAAAGTTAGATACTACTGGAAATGGGTAGGCAATGGACATCGCTACGTTGTATGGAAAGAAGGAAATGAATACATTTATTTAGCTATAAGCGGTTCAGAAGAACAAGGAAAAGACCTATGGGCTACATTCAGTGCTCCTGATGATACAAATACCGATGGAGGATCTGAAAGTAAACCTTCTACTCCTTCATATGATGAACTATATGATCCTGAAGAAGAGCCTGAATTAGAAGATGATATTATCGATGTTGAAGAATTTGCTAAATATGGATTAAAAGCAAAAGTACAATTAGTAGATAGACGTTTATATAAATCTAAATGTTGTTATACTATGAAAAATCCTAAGGGTGTAGGTATTCATAACTTTGGTTCTAGTAGCGGTTCTCCTACTGCACAGAATTCTGCAGATGGTCAAAATAAAGAAGATATGAACCCTAATAATTTAAAATCTTGGCATTTCCAAGTAGATGATAAAGAAATTATCCAATCTTTACCAATGAATCGTAATTCTTTCAGTTTTGGAGATGGTGCTAAAGGTGAAGGAAATAGAAATTATATTTCTATAGAAATCATGAAAGATATGCCTACTGATGATAAAGAAGCTGCTGATAAAGCACAGGATAATGGAGCATTAGCTACAGCTATTATTTATTATACAAAAGGTTGGGATGTTAAAGACCTTAAGAAACATCAAGACTTTAAGATGTCAGATGGAAGTCATAAATATTGTCCTCACAGAATTCTAGATAATGGTTGGGATAAATTTATGGAACAGGTTCAAGCTCATTATGATAGAATCGTAGAAATGAACAATCCTAAAGAACCAGATCCTGATCCAGAAGAACCAGAAAATCCTGATGAAAAACCAGTCGATCCTAAACCAGAAGAACCAGAAAAAATTGATAATGGATTGATTAATGCTTTGCTAAAGAGTTTAAATAGATTAGTAAAGTCTATAACTAAATTTATTAATGGTCTTTTTAAAAAGAATAAATAAGAGATACATTATGTATCTCTTATTTTTACCCACTCAAAAAATACACCGTTTAACATACTCGTAATGTGATAAAGGAGGAAATATAAAATGGAAAAAAAGATTGTTCTTACTGAACGTAACCATAATAAAGATGAAGTAAATCTACACAAAAGCAGTACAGCATATAACAGAGGAGTTGTAGATTTTATAGATGAAACAACTAATGAAATCATTTTTCAAGCTAGAAATAAAGTAATATTACCAGGTGCAGCTTTTACTGCTAGAAAACATTTTGTATTAAATAGTGAAGAAGTTACTCCTTCATATAATGAAGTATTAGGATTAGATAACACTGTTCAAGAAACACCACCAAGTGAAGAAGCTGAAAAAGTATTCTTATTCTCTTTAGGATTAGATGGTGGAGGAAGAGAACCATCTCAAGTATATCCAGTTAATTATGGAAAATGGACAGCCCCAGGAGATTTAGTACCTTTTAGATATCAACCTATGACATCTGATTTAGGAGACGATTTAAGAGAATCTTATTTTGGAAGAAAAACTTATGATGCACAGAAACGTATTGCATATTATTTTAAAGCGTTTGATACTGATCCTGTACTATGTCAACAATATGTGGATGGAACTCCAATCGATGGTGGAGTATATGAGTCAGAAAAAGAAGACGAAATTGAAACATATGTTGAACTAATCTTGAAGATTACAAAAGAAGATTGTAGAGAATTCTTTAATTGTACTACAGGACCTACAACTGCAAGAATTAACTGTTTACAATTATTAACAGCATGGGCAAAAGTTGTAGATGGTAAAACATATTATCAAGATATTAGACCATTAACTAAATTACATTTCCCATTGGAATCTTTAATTGACATTACTAAATCTATTAAAATTATTTATCATTTATATTATTAAGAGTAGTTGTAAAACTACTCTTTCTCTTTAATCGTAAGGATTAACATTCTTTTAAAAAGAGTAAAGGAGGAATTGATATGCATAGTTTAGTAGATAAAGACAATAAATATATTGGTCAATTTTTAAAAATACAAAATAATAATTATTCTGCTCGTGTGTTTACAAAATTTTATAATTTAACTATTTCAGATAAAGCATATAATATAGATGTATCTACTGTAAAAGATTTAATTAATATGAGTAAATATCATTTATGCCATGATAATACTGTCTATGTAAATGATATAAAAACTAATAATACTATTCTTCGACCTCTTAATATTGGTTATTATGCTGTATTTTTAAGCATATATAAAAAACTTTACTTATTAACAGAAGAAGAATTTAAATCTTTTATGAAAAATAATAATTATCATGAAGAAGTTACTATTAACTTTATTTTGGGTATTGAAAATATTGAAGAAGAGCATCTTAGCAATGTTAAAGTAGTATTGGCTAATACATTAGCTAATGCTAAAGAAATTTATAAATCAAGATATAATATAGATGAAACTCCAAAATTTATTGGAATTGAGGAGGATAATTATATTTATATTCCTACAGATAAGCAAGTTATAAGTGCAAAATTAGAGCATGATATTTTAATAGATTAAAAAATGTATAGGAAAATTCCTATACATTTTAATTATCGAAAACATTGATATAATCATATAATAACTTAAAGGAGGTAATTATATGCGTAAAGCTAAAGAATTAAAAGATCAAAATTTAATTAATAGACTATTAAATCTATCCGAAGATGAATGTTTAACATTTTCAACCATAATGGAATTATTAGGAGATTTTGGCGATGGTGAATTATGTAGACCATATGATTATTTTCAAGTTCCAGCTAATACATATGGTCCAGAAAATAATAAAAATAAAAAACCATTTTATACAACAGTTGGATTATGGATTTTTAATAAAGGATTTATAGAACAAGATTTATTTAATTTATTTCATTATATCGATGAACCTATAAGCAAAAAAGTTCATGGTAAAATAAATGATGAATTATCGTATGCAGTATTAGAAGATAAAATTTCATTAGAAGCACTAAAGAAATTTGAAATGAAGATTCAAAAATTTATGCCAATGGTAACAATTTTATCAGCTTCTTATACTGATAAAATGCTTACTGTAAGTTCTGATATTACAAAAAAGAAAAAAGAATTATTGAAAAAATATGATAAAGGTTTAAAAGAAAAAGATCCTAAAGTAATGAGTCAAATAGAAGCTGAATTATTAGATTATGCTAAAGAATTATTAAAAGATGATCCTAGTATGGATATGTTTAATTCTGGGGCTAGAGCATCATTCGGTAATAATTTCAAAAATATGTTTGTTTCTAAAGGAGCTGTAAAAAATCCTGATCCTGATAAAGGATATGATTTAATTACTTCTAGTTATATGGAAGGTATATCAAAAGAAGATTATCCTGCATTTGCTGCGTCTTTATCAGCAGGTCCATATTCTCGTGCTAAAAAGACAGAAACTGGAGGATATTGGGAAAAAGAATTTTTAAGAGCATTTCAGCATTTAAAATTATTGCCTGCAGGTTCTGATTGTGGAACTACAAAAACTTTAAAAGTATATCTAACAGAAAAAAATATAGGAGGTTGGATGTATTCATATATAGTAGAAGGAAATAAATTAGTAGAATTAACATCTGAAAATAAATCTAAATATTTAAATAAAGAAGTAAAATTTAGATTTAGTGCATTATGTGAGGCAAAAGATGGTCATTTCTGCAATAAATGTGCAGGAAATTTATTCTATAGATTAGGAATATATAATGTAGGATCAGCAACCCCACAAGTTCCTTCTAAAGTAAAAGTATTATTAATGAAGAAATTCCATGACAGTGTAATTAACTTTAGTGAAATGGATGTAGAAAAAGCTTTTGGATTTAAAAAAGATTAGAGATGTGACTATTCACATCTCTAATTTAACTATTAATATACTCATCACATTAGTATAGAGGTGATGAAAATGTTTTTATCTCATTATGATAAATCATTTATATCTTGTAATAATTCACAAATGAATAAATTAGTACAAGTTACAAAAATACTATTCAAATTATATAATAGAAATATTATTGAAGCGAATATAATAAATGCTATATATGAAAATGATGATATTTATTACTCATCAAAATTTTTATTTAAATCTAAAAAAGATATTGAAGATTTACATCCTAACTATTGTAATTTAGCAAAATTAATTTATATATTTTATAATGGAAATAGATATCCTATGGAATTAGATAGTATGATTGATACGATATCAAATAAACAAGTTTTAATAGATTTATTATATTAAAAAAGAGATACTCAATTGAGTATCTCTAATTAATTATTCTATTTTCAGAATTATATAATGTATTAATATTTTTAAGAATATTATTTATTGATAGTTCTACATCTTCATCTTGTAATAATAATAAATCTAATAATAAATAATTCATATTTATTGGCATGTGTTTACCAATACCTATTACTTTACAATAGTGAGGTATTTCTGCTATAATATTACAGAAAATAATAATACTATCGTCATTAAAATAATCGTCAGATAATTCAATATATTCTTTATCTATAGTATTAATTGGATAATAATTATTATAATATGATACTTGATTTAGTATATCATTTAACATTTCTTCCGGATTAGAATCTAAGAAACTAATATTACTTTTCTTATATAATACTTTACTATCATTATTACTAATTTCTAATATAGTATCATTACTTTTGAGAACTAGTACTTTATTATAAATTTCTAAAGATATTTTATTTTTTATAATTTTTTCTACTCTATTTACAGATATTATAAAAGAATCATAAAAATATTTTTTTATAATGATATCGATATTTTCAATTTTTAAAGATTTTCTTAATAAATCAGTATTATCAAATTTATCAGATATAAATGAACAGATATCTTCAAGTTCTTTATCATCTTTTTTATTTATAATTTTATTAGGTAATTTTATTATATCGGATAGAAAATATACTTCTAGTTTATAATAAAATAATACTCTTGCTTCCATATTTTTATTAATAATATATAAACCTTCTCCTTGTTGTAATTCTTTAATAATACTATTTGATATATCCATAATATAACTTAAATAATTCATATTATCACATCTCCTTAAAAAATTCCCACTAGAACTTATTTCTAAGTTCTAGTGGTTCAAACTGAATAATTTTGACTAGGCTATACACCTATCTTTATGTAATATCTTATATATTTTTAAAAAATCTATTTCAATTATATATTATATATTCGAGAGATTAGAAATCTAACTTCTCAAAAACTATTTAATTAATAAGGAGGATTTACAAATGAAAAAAGTAGTTAAAAGAGTTATCAGTATTGATTTAGATTCTACAAATGATTTTCAAGTAGTTATTAGTGAAGAAAATTCATCGGGATCAAAATATAATAAAATTAAAAATATAAATGATTTAAAATCTATCGTATGTAAATACATAGATGATAATTTTGAAGATGATGAAAAGGAATGGTAATTATGAATCAACAAGTAAAACCTAATATTGCAATGAATGTAAATATGACTTATCCTAATAATCCAGATTATACAATGGAAGTCATGTTAAAGAAAATTGATTTGGATAAAGAACGAATTAATGATTTAAAAAGTGGTAATGGTTTTATCGTAACAGAACCAAAATCTATAAAGAAAGATTTAAAAGCTGCCGATGGTATTTATTCTAGACGATTTGGTACAACATTACAAGATATTAATGCATTTGAAAACAGATATAAATGTAAATGTGGTCACATGCAAGGTCGACTGTATTTAGGAATTAAATGTCCTATTTGTGGAGAACAAGTTGAATTTGTTGATGAAAATTATAATTATTTCGGTTGGCTTGTATTACAAGGAAATTATAAAGTAATCCACCCAGCAATTTATGCACAATTAAGAAATTTCTTTGGTGTTAATAAAATCAGAGAAAATAGAATGGACAATATTATCAAACCAATAATCAAAAAAGATGAAGATGGATTTACTATTGAAAATGGAGATCCTACTGAAGACGAACCATTCTATGGTATTGGTATGATTGATTTTGTTGAAAGATTTGATGAAATTATGAGTTTCTATCTTAAAAAATATCCTCAGAAAAAAGATATGTATGATGATATAATGAAAGATAGAGATATAATATTCACTCAATCAATTCCAGTATATACTACTCAATTAAGACCTTTTTCTTTAGAATCTGAGAGTTCTCAATTTGATTATGAAAAAGTAAATGAAATTTATACTATGCTTGCAAAATTAGTACATACTGTAAATAATGACAGCTTAAAAATATTTAGGAAAAAGAAACCTAAAGATACTTGTCTATATGATATTCAAAAGAATTTCAATGATTTATATATGGAGCAAATAAATATAATGGCCACTAAAAAAGGTGAATTAAAACAAAATTTTGGTGGACGTTATAATTTCTCAGCTAGATGTGTAATAGCACAAGAACCTCAATTAGAAATTGATAGTGTTAAATTACCATATTTTGCTTTGGTTGAATTATTACAGCCAACTATTATTAATATTCTTAAAAAATCATATAATAGTACATATAGCGATGCTTATAAAATTTGGTATAAAGCTCAAATAAATAAAGATATGAGAGTATGGAGCATTATAGATCAATTCATAAAAGATAAAGGATATATTCCATTATTAATCAATCGAAATTAAAGAGTACATGAGTTTCGCTCTTATGGTGACATAGGAGAAAGTAAGAGAATTCTAATTGCTGGAATAAGTACTCAAACTTATAACCTAAAGCTCAACTCGCTACAACGTAATCCGAAAGGATAAGCGTGAATGCCGTCGAAAGACAGAAAAAAGTAGTTGAGATATTCCATGGGGAAACCCTGAACGGATGTAGCAATGGAGAACCAGCAGCGAAGATACTTCTTTAAAAGTTATAAAACAATTAGTTAGAGGTGATTTTAAATGGCAAGAAAAACTATTAAAAATCTAAATCCAACTAATTATGATATGTGTACTGCATCTTATAGAGATAAAAGATCTGTGGTATATAGAATAAATGAAATATGGTTACCAATTACAGCGATACCAAATTTACAAGATTGGTATTATATAAGTAATTATGGTAGAGTATATTCTAAATTTACAAATTTATTAATAGCACCTAGATTTATAGGTAGAGGATATCTATCAGTAACATTAAGAACAAAAGATAATAAACCTATTGATATCTTGGTTCATAGATTAGTAATGATGACATTCGAGCCTATATCAAACCCAGAAGATTATCAAGTTAATCATAAGAATGGAATTAAAACTAAAAATTCTTATAGTAATTTAGAATGGGTAACTCAAACAGAAAATATGATACATGCATATCAACATGGTTTAAGAAAACCTGGTGAATATAATAATTTCTGTTTTATAACAGAATCTAAAGCTATAGAAATTTGTAAGTTATTAGAAACTAAAAAATATACTACTAAAGAAATTGCTAAGTTTGTTAATTTAGAAGGACATGAACCTTTAATAACACAAATAAAACTTAGACATAATTGGAAACATATTTCAAAAGATTATAACTTTTAAAATGTATAACGTTCAACGACTAGTAGCGTTAAGTTACTTAGGACCCAAGCGGGCACCGAAATGGATTCCCGTCTCATCAATTATAATAAATGAGATGAAGATATAGTCTAGTATCCTATTGAAAGATAGGGAAGTTCATAAGAGAACTGCATAGTGTAGCGAACTATGTGAATGCAACGCCAACAATTAATTATGGAAGTATTATGTTTATGAGATGCGTAGGTATCAATAATAACTATACAATGTCTGTTCCATTACAAATTTTGAAACCATTAGGTGGAGATTTTGATGGGGATGTACTTAATGTCTTATATATCATTAATCAAGAATTTGCTAATCGTGCAGAAATAGTATTCAGTCCAAAATATGCAATGATGATTTCTCATGATGATGGAAAATTTGATTCTTCTATGAATCATTCTCGTGATACTTTAATTATGCTAAATAGTTTTATTGAATTATCTAGAGATACATATACTAAAGAAGAGTTAGATTTAATAGAACAATGTAAGAGTATGGAATAATATCCATACTCTTAATTATATTTAATAGGGGGGATAATTATGAATTTAGATAAAAATTTTGAAATTGAAATTGATGAAGATAGAAAAGAAATATATTTTGATGGTAAGAAATATAATTATGATAATTTAATCCTAACAGATGGGTTAGTTAAATTCACAGTTATTGAGAAAGATTTATTTAATTTCTCTACAAAAATGATAAATAATAAACAAAGTGTATTAAAAAAATATGATGTTGAATACACATATACTATAGATAAATTAGGCGATAATTCTATATTTAAAGCTTTTAATAATTTCAATGTATCTATTGAATCTAAGAAGATAAATATAGAAACTGTATCTATTTGTGAAGCCTATAAAAAATTGTATTTAGATAATAATAAAAAATATTCTTTATTAGAATCTGAAGATGATTTAAAAGATTATATAGAATCAGATTTTAAAAATATTAATAAATGGGCTTCTAACAAAGTCAAAAATACAATAGATGATATTGGAGAAGATACTAAAGGATATTTCAATAAAAATAAATTATATGAATTAATTCCATTAGTAGATTCTTATGATAAATTTGAAATCTTAAAAGATAGATTGAATCTTCATAAAAAATTATCTGGAGAAACAACTAATGATTTATTCAATGATTTATATAAATCATTGAATAAAAAGAAAATATCTAAATTTGATATCTTTAAAGATTTTATTAATATTTTATATACGGAGGAAAAATAAAAATGAATTACGATACTCCTAAAATGAATTCGGATATAAAACCACTAATAAACAAAAGTCTTAATAGTAATAGAAATATTAATGCTAAAGAATTATATGACGAATGTTGTATATTTATATCAAATCAATATGGAAATTTTGACAGTGATATAACATCAATAATGACGTCAGTAAAAGAATTAAAAAATAAACTTGAGATTTATTTAGAAAATAAAGGAGAATTATAAAATGAAAAATATTAAAGAAGAAAGATTTAGATTAAGAAATAAAATAACAGGAGATATTGAAGATACTTGGTATGCAGTAGCAATGGAAGAACAAGATCCAGAAATCCCAGAATTAGTTTTTCTATATTTAGTATCTGAATATGAAGATGATAATGTAGAATATGAACCTAAATATGATCTTTATTATGCTAAAATGACTACTAATTTAGAAGGATTATTAGTTTAACAAAAGATATCCCTATGCATTTCTGCATAGGGATTTATTTTTTCATAAAAAATAGTATTAAGATAAAATTGTGGGTTGGTTTTTCTGTTGATGTAAAAACTATGGTTTTAATATATGAGTGTGTATCGAAAATCTTAATACTATTTAAATACATGTTATTATTTTATTTTTTATAAAAAACATTTTGTTAATGAAAGGAGTTGTTATAATGAGTATTAATTATGATAATCTTATACCTTTAAAAAAGATAAATATAATAAAAAAAGATAATAAAAAATTAATATCTACAGTATTAATACCATCAGCTTCGCATAGTTATGCTTTAGCTGTAGAATATGTTAAAAAATGGTTTTTAGACAAATTTTCAAAAGATTATTTTAAGACTGTGTATATAGAAGGAAAAAACATATTTGACGAATCTAGAAAATTTACCATTGATAATAGTGCCCGTAGACAGAACCCTGCAGTGGCAATTATTCCTTCGATAGATTTTTCATTCGATAGAGATAAATTAGATTTAGCAATGGGAGGATTAGAATTATATGAAGAAAAAAGTACAGTAGATACTTGTTTCTTCAGAGATTATGAAAATAAATTATTTATAAAAGAAATAGATCAACTTAATTCTATTAATTTTACGATAAGAACATATGTTGATACTAGAGCAAAACAATTAAATTTATGGCACTATATGAAATTAGCATTTAGAACAGGTGCTACTCAAGGTGAATATATAGATATGGATTTTAGTGTACCTGAAGAATTAATGCTACAATTAGCTATTGATACTGGATTTGAAGTAGATATTGAAAATAAGAAAATTAAAAATGTTGTAGAATTTCTTAATTATTTAAATAAAAATTCATTAGTTCCATTTTTATATAAATTAAGATGTGAAAACGGAAGAGATGAATTCTTTATAAGAACATCTGGAGAATATGTTCATATAGCAATTCCAGATTATCCATCTGTAGAAGATGGAGATAGAGTAGGCCATACATATGAAAATTTTCCTATAGAAATGAATCTAACATTAAGATTTCCAACTCCTCAATCATACGTTTATATGTCTAAAAATCCTCAAACTATTATAGATGGAATATCAATGGACAAATCTGATGATGTTGTTGGATTATATTCTCTTAGAATTTTAGATATTCCTTTACAAAATGATAAGAAATGGGGATTATATATACAAAGCGAATATTTAGAAGATAAATTAACTAATCATATTAAAATGGATTTTAATGATTTATTCACTGATTCTGTTAAGGAAGTAATTAAATATACAAGAGATCAATATTTATCACCATATATATTTTTAGATATAAAATTATTAGATCCAGATGGTGTTGTTATTAAATCAAAAATAGATTGGGATACATTAATAGTAGAATCTGCAGATGATAGTAGAGAATATCAAAAAATATTAATAGCTATTTATGTTGATAATACTTATATGAACGAAACAGTAGTTACAATGAATAATTCAGCAAATCAAAGGTTAAACAAATCAATTACACAGTAGAGCTTAATGCTCTACTGTGTATTAGTTATAAAAATTAAACAATGTATTGCTAATATCAGTTTTATTCATATCTGGATTTTTTATAGGTTTTTCTTCTGTATATAATACAGGTTCCTCTACAACAGTTTCGTCTTCAATAATTTTAGAATATGTATTATTATAATTTGATAATACATCTTTTATATAATTACACATAGTATTTTTATCAATATCAGAAGATTTATTATCTTCCCTTATAATACATTGATACACCACATTAACTATTTCTTCATTAGACATTTTACCTAATAAAGGTGTTATATTTTTATCTAATAATATATTAAATTCTAAAGATGATAAATAATCATTAGATATTTTCTTTTCATCATTTTTTACTAACATCATTTTCTTAGCTAAATTACAAAGTTTAATAGTTATAATAGTATTTACTGTAATCATAAATATATTGATAATAATAAAATAATTAATCATTATTAAATCCTCCCTGTTTTATTACTGTGTAAAGGATTTATTAAATTTCTACATATAATTTATCTATATGATGAACTATTCCAGATTTAAATACAACTTGAACATTATTTACACAAATTTCATTTTCTTTTATAGATATTCCTTCATATAAACTAAAAGAATTACTATTTATACTTTCAATGTTATATTTTCTTATTAATCTTTTTAATTTAACTCTATAATTATGCAGTCTCAAATTAAGAATTATTTTAAAATATATTATAGGAAAATATTTTTTTATCCATTGAATTATTTTTGTTAATATCATCGAATCTCTTACCATAAATACTGATTGTGATTGATGAGCTTCTGAAAATTTATCTTTATTATTTACATGATAAATTCTATTAATCCCATGCTTACTCATTATCTCATAAAGTTCTTTCAGGTAGGCAATATGCACATTTCCAGGACTGACATATTTTGCACATAATTTCAATTCTTCAAAATCTTCAAGTATTGTCATATTAATCTCCAAGATTAGAAGATATTATTATTTAATATGTCATTAGGAGCTACAATTTCCTTTCCTGAAGTAATGTTCGAACTTATGATATTTTTAGATGAGAATTCTGATGCTATAGTTTTATGATTAGGAAGATATTCTATATTAGTACCTTTTCCTCTCATTACTATATTTTCATTAATAATATTTAAAGTTGTTTTAGATCTATCATTTATTGTATTTGATAATATAATTCCATTATTACAATTAAATACTTTATTCTCTAATACATGGTTTTTTGTGATACTATTTTTACTAGATATCAACACAATACCTATATCAGAAGCTTTAATAGTATTTTGTTTAACAGAATTTCCATAATTTGCATTAATTTCTGCAGTTAATTTTATAGCACAATTTCTAATATTTGCAATATTGTTATTAGTAATAATATTATTACTTCCTTCTACTATAATACCATTGTTAAAATTAGTGATATTATTATTAATAATAATATTATTATTACCCTCTACATATAATGCAGTATTATTAGAAATACTATTTAAATTAGTTAAATTTATATTTTTAATAGTATTATTATTACCTATAATTGTTATACTTGCTCCTAACAATGTAGAAATTTCTCCAATTCCTGATATTGTTGTATTAGAAGCTCTAATAACTAATTCTTTATCTACTGTATATTGTCCAGGTTTAAATAATACATTATATCCTTTTCCTTTATTGATGTTGTCAATAACTTCATCAATTTTATCTACTACTGTATCTTCTTTTGCTAAAACTGATACTTCATCAATTGTATAATCTTCAGATCCAATAGTATAATCATAAAAACTTCTATTTGATAATAAATCTTCAGCAGTATATCCTGATAGTGTATCAGCATTACCGCCATTAGCAGGTAGAGCTTTTGGTTTATTTTCAATATACTTTAAAGAAGATTGATCTGTTTCATTCCAATCAGGATTTAATCCAGAAGTTAAAGCTTCTTTAACATCATTTAATAAAGTTCTATCCTGTTGGCTCATATGGATTTTACTATTTAAAGAATGATTTTGAAATTCTTCATTTTTTGTACATTCATTAAATAAATCAAAGAATTGTTTTACAATATCATCTTTCTTTAATTCAAAAGCAAGACTACGTAATACTTGTAGTTGTTCATCAGTTGAATTTAAAAGTGTTGCTATTTTGGTATTAGTAAAAGCTTTAGAGGCAGATAATACTTTATCATCTGAAGTTTTTACATATTCAGTTGTAGCTTTATTATTCCATGCAGATTTTTCTTCATCAGTTACAAAACGATGAGTTTCATCTTCTGTAATAATAGTTGCTTCATGTTTTTCAGGGTGGGTATAATTATTAGCACTAGTTTCAATTGTATCTAATTTAGATTTATCTTCAGAAGACATTAAACCATTAGCTAATATAGTTGCTAATTTATTTTCAGCTTTATTATTCCAATAATTAATCTGACTATCAGCAACATGTCTAGTATCTACATCATCTGGATGTGTATAGTAATTAGCATTTGCTTCAATAGTATCTAGTTTAGCTTTATCCTCAGATGACATCAATCCATTTAATTCTGATGTACTTTCTGGAGTTAATAAAACATTAGCTATTACCCATTCAGTACCATTGAAAATTAATGTATTTTTTTCAGATTTTACAAATACACATGAATTAAATTCCGGATTTGGATATTTTATTTTTAATTCTGATCTTGTATTTACGTCTTTTAAAAATACTAAGCCTGTTAAGCCATGTTTTAATAAATTTCTGGTTTCAGCCTTAGTATATTTATCCATTAATAGATCTTTTTCTTGTCTAGTAATATGAATATTATAATCTTCTTTATGAAGAGTTAAACTATTCATTACTTTATTAGCTTTTGCTTGTGCTCCTGATGGGGTTTCTTTAGAATTCCATGAAGTTTTTTCTTCTTTAGTAACGTGAATATCATCGTTTCCAGCATGGCTATCTAAATCTTTTCTTAAATATGTGATAGCATCTTTTTCGTCAGTAGTAATATGAACATTTTTGTCATTGATATGCGTATCAAGTTTAATTTTTAAATCCTTTATTTCTTGATCATCTTTAGTTTCTTCTGTTAAAACATCAGCTTGAGTTGTTGTTTTAACTGGTTTAATACTTACCATTTTAGGTTTAGCCATTCTATTCACCTCTCTTTGTATTGCTACTACTCATAGTTTGACATTTAGAAAATTGAATTACAGGTTTAGCTTTTTCTGCTAACTCTTTTAATATTTCAGTTTCTTTAGTAATGTCTTTATCCGGAATTATATCATTATACCCATTTAATATAAATCCCATCATATTATTTTCATCATCATATATAGGAAAAAAGAAACAGTCTTTTAATTTAGTATTTTTTATAAATATTCTATCTCCTGCATCTATCATTCCTTCATCTGTGATTCTATAAAATCCATCATAATATAGACCACCTACAATTTTATCGAATAAGCTTAAAGGCATTGCAGTATGCTCACGTAATTGTAGGTTTCCTATGGATTTTTGACTAACTTTTTCACTAATACAACTCATTTTAAAAAATGGTAAACCATGTGATGCTTGCATACCATTATGAAATACATAAATAGCAGTCCTATCACTTTTTGATTTTTCCAAAGTTTCAGCACAATCTTTTTTTAATGATTGGTCTAATTCCATGAAAATATTAACAATATTTTTTTCTTCATATGCTGGTTTTTTAAAATCAGCAGTATAATTATTTAACATAGATTCTAAAACTTTTGTGGTGGTTTGCCTTTCGGATTCCATCATTTTTTTATTCGCATTAAGAATATATATTAATATTGCTATAAATACTACTAAAAACATAGCTATGATAACGGCAGTTACACCGAATGAATTTATAAACTCGGCGACCTTGCCAACATCTTCAACCATATTTTTACCTCCTTTTCTAAAAAATAACTTTATAAATATGTTCATGTACAAAAAGTATAGGGCTAGGAAGATATCTAGCCCTATACTTTATTGAAATTGTGTTCTATTATCATTATTGATAATTTTATTCATATTTACTAATGTACCATCCTCGTTAACAACAGATAGTAAATTAGGTGTAATATAAGTTACAGCTCCATTAGAATCTATAACTTTTACTTCTCTTAGCTGACCGTCAACATAAAGAGGTCTTTCATCTAAAGTTTTAAATACTGCAGAAGCTTGTGCTGTTCTACCATGATTATCAGTAAGTCTTACCCAGCAATTATAATCTGTATTATAATTTAAATTACCACTAGCTCCTGGAGCTGTTGATCCTCTCGAATGAATATTAGTAGTTCCTTTATCTATCCATTTTTCATCATCTCCAACAGCATATTCATATTTTATAATTGTACCATTATAATTAAAATCACATCCTATTTGTAAATACCAAAACCATTTATTTTTTAATACTACTGATAAATTAGATATTGGATTGTACCATGTTCTTATTTTAGCAGTTTTTTCAGCACTTTCATAACTTGATTGTGTATTTCTCATTTTTACAGTAATTGTATATTCAGTATTTTCAGATAATCCTGAAAAAGAATAAGATTTATTTGATGTCCAACTAGACCATGAATTACTATTAATTTTATACGCAAATTGATCATATTGTGATTCGATACTTGCGGTTACTGATACGTCTATTGTATTGTGTTCAGATCCGCTTCGTAAAGATAAAACTGGAGTATTAATAATAGGATATGTCCAATATGGTATATTGTTATTTGCAGGTGTTATGGTAGTTTTACCATCATTTAAAGATCCAGAAACAGAATATTTAGTATTTGAATTTAATCCTGAAATTGTTGTAGATCCTCCAGATGTTGTAATATTACCAGTTTTTCCTCCAATTGTGATTGTTGCAGTTGGAGTTGTTGGAGGGTGAAGACCTTCTTTCCAAGATGCTGTAGTAGTTATAGAGTTAGTTGTAGAATTAGTAGGATTAATTACAAGATTTGATGGAGCTATATATCCGCTAGGAATTGTAAAAGATACATTATGTGGAGTAATACCAAGCATGTTAGTATATACTGTAGCACTACCGGTTACACTAACACTAACATTTTTTGCTTGTTCTCCATCTATTTTATTATAAGTTTTAGTTAAAGTATATGGTCCATATGTTCCAGCTGATAAAGTTTGAAGTTGTCCGTTTGCTAAATAGACTCTTAATACTTCTTTAGAAGAACCGTCAAAATTTAAAGTCCACCAAATATCATTTTGCATTAAATCTAAACTAAAAGGTGTAGAACCAGTTAATGTAGCAGTTACAGTTAATGTATATTGTGTATCAGTTTCAGATGAATCTATAACAATATGCCATTGCCACCATTGGGGGTAATCTATAACACCTATATTTTGATCGTATATTCTAGCCATTTTTTTTCACCTCTCTTTCTATTTATTTATTACTTAAATTTTAATCCATACAACTTTCTTACCAGGTACAGCAGAAGGTTGCGAAGATTGAATTTTTATTACTGTATCACCAAGATCATTTCTAATATTAGTAATATCTTGATCATGTTTTTGTTCTAATTGAGTGATTTTATTATTAATAGTATTTACATCTTGTGTATGTTTATTTGATAATTCAGTAATTTTTTGAGTTAATTTTGTATCTAAATTTTTAATATCCTGATCATGTTTTTGTTCTAAAGCATTAACTTTATTTGTCATATCAGTATTATTTTTATCTACAAGATCTTTTAAATATTTACCCATGTTTGCAGATAATGGTTTTCTAGCATCTGTAGTTGTTAAATTATCTACAATATCATCATAATTAATTTTTACATCTTCTAAGTGTTTACCCATATTTGCAGATAATGGTCGATCTTTAAATGTAGATGTGGTATTATCTACAATATCATCATAATTAATTTTTCTTAAGAATAAATATCTACCCATTCTTGCTGATAATGGTTTATATTGTGCAGCTTCAAGACTCCAATCTGGATCGTCTTCTTCTGGAATATATTTTTTAGTTTCAAATCCATTAACTAGACTACCTTCATGAACTCTATCAGATATATCTGCTTTATTTACTTTTACTCTCTGTAAATATTCTAATAACTGTTGTAAAGTTGTTAGCCCTGAATTGATCAAAGTATCATCAAATATAATATAATTACAATCTAAAGATACTTTACCTACAACTCCTGGATATTTTACTACATTAATATTTCTACCAAATATAAAAGATAAAGGAATATTAACAGCAGGTCTTACTTTAGTAGCAGTTAGTAAAACTTTATTATCATATACCTTAGTAATTTTAATTCTAGCAACTGCTGCATTATATGCTTGTAATTCTGTCGCTTTGCTTCTTAGTCCCATAGTACCAATAGAATTAGAAGTGATACCTTCTACATCAACCTCTTGTTCCCATCCATCAGGACATTTTATCCATTTTGATGCATATGCTACAGTATCTACATGACGGTTTGCTTCTCCTACATATTCAGGAGAAGGTACAATTGTAATATTAGCACCATATGTTAAATAAATTGGAAGATCTACAGTTGGTTTTATATCATTAGCACAAATTGTTACATAACCATTACCTTGTTCAATCAATTCCAAACCTGCATTTAATCCAATTTCAGCTTGTTCTACAGTGCAAGTATCTGATAAACCAATAGCTCCAGTATGATATTCAGATAATCCTTCTACACGTAACGTCTGAGTATAAGGTCTCTTATCTGTCCATTCGTTTACTTTTAATACTAAATCTACAGATGTATTGAAATCTTCTAATGTGTCAGAATTTTCAA
Source organism: uncultured Bacilli bacterium (assembly GCA_944332505.1). Next base: position 115,503 of record CALVKC010000001.1, on the reverse strand, counting down.
ATACTACTATTTCATCACCCCATACTACTAAAACTTCTAAATCTCTAGTAGGTTTAGAATTCATAGCAGCAATTGTGACATAATTGTTTCTCTGTTCGTATCTTACAACACCTGCAGTAGCTGCAGCTATTTTATTAATTTGAGCATATGGACTATCAGGATTAATACCTACAGTACCATTTGAATCTGGTCTAACCCCAAATACATATAAATCTTGTGTATATGGAGGTTTAGTACCTTTCCATCCATCTTTAGTAGCAATAACTACAGTATGATTTGTATTGTCATTTACGTTATTAGGAATTTCAACTGCCGAAACAACTGATCCTATTGTAATAGTAATAGGAATATCTACTGTAGGGATAGAACCTCTTGCTATAAATTTAATACTTCCTTCTTCTTGAATAGTATCTCCAATTTTTGATTGAACTATTTCTCTTACAATTTCAGGATCATTTACAGATTCTCCTAATGAAATAATACAATTATCAGTAGCCTCTAAATAAGGTACTGATACCGTTTGTTCATATGGACATTCTCCGATCCATAAATCTTTTTTCAAGACAACTCTAATATCTTCTCTTTGAATCATTAATCTAGATAATGATTTATCAGGGTTTACAACATATACATCTTCTTTTGTATCTGTTCTTTTAACACCTAATTTTTGCCCTGCATATGATATAGGTCCTTGTGCGTATGCAAGAGCATCAGCGTAATTTTCAAATATTTCATATTTATCTAATGGCCCCGCATACAACCTATCAAATTGTATAGGGGTAGGAATTGCATATTGTTTTGCACTCATTATTATTCCTCCTTTATAAGTATTACGATTATGTTAAACCCTGAGAAAATAAGCGAGTAGAGCAATATGCTCTACTCGTTATATTTTAAGCTTGAAATAATGGACTTAAATCTACTGAGAATAAAACAGTATCTGGTTCTCCTGAATTACTGAAATTGATAGTCTTAGATTCAACAACAAGTTTTGCTGTATCTGGAATCTTTTTAGGATCGATTCCATCTAATTTAGCCTTATCAGCTATAGACATTAGACCTGCAGCTTCTCCAGAAACTTCCGTCTTGTCTGCTTTATTATTCCATGTAGATTTTTCTTCATCTGTTACAAATCTATGAGTAGCATCTTCTGTGATTACAGTAGCTTCATGATTTGCAGGATGTTCGTAATTATTAGCTCCATCTTCGATTCCATCTAGTTTAGTTTTGTCTTCTTTAGACATTAAACCATCTTTAGTACCAGCTTCAGCTTTATCTGTTTTCTTAACATATCCTTCAAATAAAGATTTTAATGAAGTTACATATTCAAATGTATTAACTTCTGGTTCTGGTTTAGTTTTAACATTCATTGCTACTAAAACTAAATATGGTCCATTTTCAGTAGTTAAATCTTCTACTCTATTAGTTTCTTCATCCCATTCTTTCATATCATATGATACAGGATGTCCTCCTAAATCTGAATAGAAACTAGCTAATTCATCAGTGATGAAGCAAGATTTACCATCAAATTGTTCTTGAGGTAAATACATTTGTAATTTAAGTTCTTTACCTTCTCCGTATGTAACATTAATCACATTTGGATTTAAGGACTCTGTTTCCATACTAAAGTTAACAGGTACACCTACAAGACCATCTAATTTAGCTTTATCTACTGCAGACATTAAACCTGCTAATTCTCCAGTAGCTTCTGTCTTGTCTGCTTTATTATTCCATGCAGCTTTTTCTACATCTGTTACAAATCGATGAGTTTCATCTTCTGTAATAACAGTAGCTTCATGTTTTTCTGGATGTACATAATTATTTGCATTTGCAGCAATACCATCTAATTTAGTCTTATCAGCAGAAGACATCAAACCATTAGCTTCACCAGATACTACAGTTGTATCAGCCTTAGCATCCCATTTAGCAATCTGAGAATCGGAAACGAATTTCTTTTCAGAAGTTTCAGTAATAATACTAGCATCATGGTTTGCAGGATGTTCATATACAGTATCTGTAAATTTAGCATCTGCAGGAACATTAGCTTCTACTGTATGACTATTAACAGTAGCAGCGTCAGTAGCCTTAGGAACTACAGTTGTACCGCTCTTAATCTTTTCGATTTCATCAGCATTAGCTTTACCTTTATCTCCAGCATAAGCAGTAGATGAAGTTTCTCCTAATGATAAATCACTAGCAGTCTTTGTATATTGAGATCCAGACCAACGATATGTCGTATTTGTTTCAATATCAACATAAATTTTTCCAGCTTCACCTTCTGGTGGTAATGCTGCATAGTTTTCTACTTCTACAACATCATCTACGTAGCTAGGTAATTGAGATGCTGGAACTTTTCCTGATTCATCCAATGTAGCAACACCAGATGCAACACCCATTTCAGAACGTTTAACCTGAGCATCGTTTGTTACATTTCCTAAACCAATACCTTCTTTATCAGCAGGTAAAGAATTCCACTTTTCTTTTTCTGCATCAGTTACAAATCTATGATCTGTATCTTCTGTGATAATTGTAGCAGGGTGGTTTTCAGGGTGAGTATAATTATTAGCATTAGCTTCAATACCATCTAGTTTAGTCTTATCTTCTTTAGACATCAATCCATCTTTAACACCAGCTTCTGCTTTATCCATAGGTGCTTTAGCATTCCATGAAGCTTTTTCTTCATCAGTTACAAAACGATGAGTAGCATCTTCTGTAATCATTGTAGCTTCATGATTTGCAGGATGTTCATATTTATTAGCTTGTGCTTCAATAGCATCTAATTTAGCTTTATCAGCAGCTGACATTAGACCTGCAGCATCAGAAGATGCCTCTGTCTTATCTGCTTTAGCATTCCATGAAGCTTTTTCAGAATCAGAAACAAATTTCTTTTCAGAAGTTTCTGTAATCATTGTAGCTTCATGAGAATCAGGATGTACATAATTATTTGCATTTGCAGCAATACCATCTAACTTAGTTTTATCAGTTGATAGCATCAAACCATTAGCTTCACCAGATACTACAGTAACATCAGCTTTAGCATCCCATTTAGCAATTTGTGCATCAGAAACAAATTTCTTTTCAGTAGTTTCTGTAATTACACTAGCATCATGCTTTTCAGGGTGTGTATAATTGTTAGCATTAGCTTCAATACCATCTAATTTAGCTTTGTCTTCTTTAGACATTAAACCATCTTTAACATCAGCTTCTGCTTTAACAGCATCAGCTTTACCATTCCATGTAGATTTTTCTACATCTGTTACAAATCGGTGAGATTCATCTTCCGTAATTACAGTTGCTGGATGGTTTGCAGGATGTTCATATACAGTATCTGTAAATTTAGCATCTTCAGGAACATTAGCTTCTACTGTATGACTATTAACAGTTGCAGCATCTTGAGCCTTTGGTACTACTGTACTTCCATCTTTAATTTTATTAACTTCATCAGTAACAGCTTTACCTTTATCTCCAGCATATGCTGTAGCTGAAGTTTCACCTAAAGCTAAAGAATTTCCAGTAATATCTACATAACTACTTCCACCCCAGCGATAAGTTTTATTAGTTTCTAAATCTACATAGATTTTCCCAGCTTCCCCTTCTGGTGGTAATGCTGCATAGTTTTCTACTTCTACAACATCATCTACAAATCCTGGCAATTGGGATGCTGGAACTTTTCCTGATTCATCTAATGTAGCAACACCAGATGCAACACCCATTTCTGAACGTTTAACCTGAGCATCATTAGTTACATTACCTAAACCAAGCCCTTCTTTATCAGCAGGGATAGCATTCCATTTTTCTTTTTCTGCATCTGTTACAAATCGATGAGTTTCATCTTCAGTGATAACAGTAGCTTCATGATTTTCAGGATGAACGTATTTATTAGCTCCTTCTTCAATACCATCTAATTTAGTCTTATCTTCTTTAGACATTAAACCATCTTTTTCAGTTTCAGCTTTATCTGTTCCTGCTTTGGCATTCCATGTAGATTTTTCAGTATCTGTTACAAATCTATGATCTGTATCTTGAATTACTTTAGAAGCTTCAATAGATTCAACAGGTACAGATCCGCCACCGCCAGATAAATTGTCTAATTTAATTTTATCTTCTTTAGACATTAAACCATCTTGTGTTTGTGTGGCAAGCATGACATCAAGATCATCATCTGTCATTGTGCCATCATAAATACCAACATACTGTTTCATATTTTTTAATCCTCCTTTTTCTAGATTATCCTAATGTAAAAAATTATTTGCTACATTTTAATAATAAAATAAGGAGGTAATAACTATGAAAATTTTAAAAAATGTATTATCTTTAGTTAAACCTAAAAAAGTCGAAAAGACTGATGATATCGTTAAAGTTCGTACGAATATTAATGATATTACAGTAACTGATGATGTGTTAGGAGCTAAAACTAAAGCTTTTATGTATGATGAAACAACATATGAAAAGGAGGAGTATGCTAATATGGAATTAGAGAAAAGAGTAACTCAAATCGAAGAAGAAGTGCAAACTATTCAGTTAGCAATCGCTGAACTTATTAATGCAGAATCAGAAGGAGTTCAACCTAGTCTTGCTATTGCAACTATTTATTCAGAATATTCTGCTATTTCTCAGATGTATGCTAATATGATTGAAAAAGGAATCTTTTCTATTGATAGGGTTCCTGCTCGTTATAAAGCTGAAACAGAAGCAGTTCTTGAATTACATAAACAAGAAAAAGAAGATGAAGAGTAGAGCTTAATGCTCTACTCTATATTTTATAACTCATAATTTTTCTAGCTTTTAATTTTAATGACCATGTAGTTCTATTTGTTTCAGTAGTATCTTTAAAAGATAATGATACATTTCCCATTTTATCTAGAGATGGTTTATCTAATGTAATATTATTACCCCATTCAATACTTTGAATAAGTTCTTGTACATTAGCAACTGAATATACAGAATTTTGTTTGAAAGTCATTTGATATTTACAGATTTTTCCCTGGTTTCCATCATCTATATTTAAGAACATATCAACTTCCCAAACTCCTGCACTAGGGAATTTGAAACTTACTTCGAAAGTATCACTATTAGATTTAGTAAATACTTTATCATACTCTTCATCTTCTAAATGTTTATCAATGATATAATTATTTAATTTTCCTTTAACTCCTAATTTATCTTGCTGATTCATATAGAAATTATAATAATTAGCATTTGTAGGGAAAACTAAAATATCATCATTAGTTGTTTTAACAATAGAATCAATATCTAGAATAGTTTTATCATCATTTGGAGTATGGATAATTAATGGAGTTGAATCTCCTACTAATACAATATCAGAAATATGAATATCATTAGTACTTAAAATATGGATATTAGATTTAATATCTACTGCTTTGAAATTTCTAATAGATGTATCAGGTCCATTATTTTTAAATACTCCACATGTCTTATTCTTACCATCTAAGAAACAATCATTAAATCTTGTATATAAAGATTGCTCTCCAATAATAATAGCATAATCTTCACATAATGTTTGTTTTAGATCAAATGTACATTTGTTGAAATCAATGTCCACACTTCTATCAATAGTAATTAAATTTTCTGATTCAGAATCTCCAAAATAACAACTATTGAATTCGATCATTGTAGGTCTTTCAGCAATTGGTGTTTCCTCATCTTCTACTTGATGATAAGTAAGTTTTAATGGTTCATTTATTGGACAATCTTTAACTTCAACATTGTTAAATACACAATTAGAAGCATATCCAATAACTTCAATACCACCATAACAAGTTTCAACTGTGATTAAGTTAAACTGACAGTTTTTACAGCAGTCTGCAATTAATCCAAAATCAGTAGTTTCAAAAATATGAATATTTTCAAAAATTGAATTGTATACAGGTAGATTATCATCTACAACTAAACCATGCTTAGTTTTTCTATTACCATCAATTCTAAAGTTTCCTATTAATATTTGCTGAATTTCTTCTGTTGTAGAATGTTCTTCATAAGATACAGATATTACATAATCTCTTTCAAAATTTGCTTTAATAGTAGATCCGTATCCATATCCTTGAATATTAATATAATGAGAATCTACAACTAATGGCTCATTAATAGCGGCGATACCTTGCCATCTTACAGTACCACCTTTAATTTGTTTACAGAAATCAAATCCTCTTTTAAATGCATGATAATCATCATGAATAGCATCTCCATAAAGACCAAAACATTTTAAGTTAATATCTTCACCTAAAGCTAATACAATTTCTGCACGTAATCCATTTTTTAATACATGAACACTACCACCATTATCTTCTTTATCAGAGTTTGAAGTAATAATATAAGTAGCTCCACCACCATCATTTTCTGTTCTGTAACCGGAAGTTTGAACTAATTGTCCTACTTTTAATTCCATACATTCTTTCATAACACTAATAGTTTTGAAATGAGTAGGTTTATTATTCATACCACTAGTACCATTGACAATCTCTTCAATAGCAGTCTGTGTTTTTGTAACTCCTAATCCTGTTTTTGAGTCATCAAATTCTTGATATTTAGCATGTGGAGTAATTTTACCACCAAATACAGGACGTCTTACAATTGCAATTGAAGGACCATAGTAAATAGTCACATGTAATGGAATATTTGGTTTTTCTCCTCTAAGAATTAATTCAACTGTATTATCTCTTACTGTTAAAACTTCAATTCTAGCTTTTGCTGCAATATCTGCTTCTGATTCATCAATACCTGTTTTCATTGAAATTGATCCTACTACAGAATCATTAATTCCAGGTACATACAGAGTAGATTTATAAGTATCTAAATAAGAAATCCAGTCAGTAGGTTGAATAATTAAATTATGTACATGGTTACCACTATCTACAATAGTAGGTGGTGTGATAATAGCTAAATTTTCACCAAATACAATAATAATAGGAATATCGACTTCAGGTTTTTGTCCTGTAACCTGCAGTGTCATATAATTAATAGATTGCTCTGCAATTATAATTTCTGCATCTACACATGCTTGTAATTGTTCTTCTGTAGCTAATGGATCAATTGTTAATGTACCATTAGTATCAGATGTAATATCTAAAACATCAATAGTTTGTGTATAAGGTCTATTTTCTGACCATTCTGATGCATATAATGTAGCATGTATTGTAACTGATTTATGTAATGAATCTAATTTTTGTTTATCATTTCTGCTCATTAACCCATCTGTAACATGAGTTGCATTATTAAATTTGGCTAATCCTGGAAGATTATTTATTGCAGTCATATACATATCACTCCTTCTTAATTCATTACGAGTATGTTAACCTATGCTGATTTTATGAGGAAAAATAGAGAGTGTATAACACACTCTCTTATTCTTCTGTATTTATAACATCATCACTCATATATACTGCTACTTGCATTTTTTCATTTAAAGTATCCATTTTAGATTTTAAACTTGTAAGTCTTACTCTATCCTCTTTACTCATAAAACCATCAGCAGTGATGGAAGCCGTTGCAACAGATCCATCACGTTTTGTATCTACTACTGAATGTTTATGAGTTGAAACATCTAACAATGATCCATTATAATCTTTAAATACAACCATAATTACAACCCCCTAACAGCTTACAATTCTAGAACCTGTAGCCTGTGATACAGTTTCTGATTCATATCTAAAATCCATACACATATGACCACATGATTGATTCATATAATATGATCCACCTGTAGCACATACATAAGTCAATGTATTATCTTCTGGCATATATACATATGATGAAAAATAATTATTTGATGCCGCATCATATTCAGCTGGAATAAATAGATTATTGGAAAGTATTACAGATTTTACCCATCCTGATCCTTCTGGTGGATAATTTCCAATTAATTTATAGCCGCTTGCAGTATCATTATAAGGATAAGTAGTTTTACAATATAGAGCATTTTCAGATCTTATTAAACCTTCTGTTAATTCGGCCAAATTTCCAATAAAGTTTTCAATACCAAAAACTTTAATTCCATTTAAACCTGTATTAGTACCATAGAATAATCCTTTAGTATCCATTGTACCAGATTTAATAGCTCTATTATCACCAGTATAATCTAAATCAGATACACCTAAACCTATAGTAGTTTTAATGTCTAATGATTTAGTAACTAGCATTGTTAAGAATGATATATACATTCTCTTTGCAATAGAAACAGCAGAATAAGTATTTCCATTATTTCTAGCATAAGATCTATAATTATATATAGCCATATTAGCTGTTGGGATTTTATCTGATAATGATCTTAATTTATTTTCAGAATCTACCCATCCTTCATATGCAGAATAATACATATAATCTCGATCTTTTCTTAATCCATCTTCAGATAAAAATGCTTCTGCTGACCATGTATCATCAGGTTTTCTAGTAGCAATACTAAAATCAATTGTATTTCCAGATTTTTCTATTTTATAATATAATCTAGAAAATTGAATCATTACATCTCCTGATGTTTCATTTATAATATCAGCACCTGAACCATAGATAGTTCTTGCATAATTATTAGTGTCTAAATAAGTTAAAACTTTATTACCTCTTAATAAACAAGGTTTTGGTTTTATTACAGTTTCAATAATATTTTTCCAAGATCCATAATTACATTCTCCTGTAGTTTGGTTTACATATAATGGTTCAAATCCTACAGCATCATTCATATATGTTACAGCTTCATATGGATCTTTATTATTTAAATCAATTCTAATTGTATAAATTTTTACTGGTATTACAGTACTTTTTAATTCATCGATATCATCTTTAGCTTCATCAATTTCATTAGGATTAATTGAGTCTAGTTTAATTTTATCACTAGAAGACATTAACCCAGACATATTTTGAGTAGCTAAACTTACAATTCCCGGAAAACCGTTAGAAATTGACATATTTACACCTCCTAAATTAATTAATGAAATGTCAACACATTATAATCAATTTCTATTTTGTTTTATTATATTATACATTTTAATATTAAGAAAGGAGTGTTAATATGCCAATACTTGACAATTTTAATTCTCAATACATAAATGATGCTTCAGAGACAGATAATGGATTAATGAGTTCTCATGATAAAACTAAATTAGATGGTATAAAATTAACAGATTTAGAGTATATTAAAGACGGACTTAATGAAGTAAAAGAATATATGGTCCCACAATTTATATATGGTATCAAAATTGATCCTAGTAATCCAGATCCAAATACAGCAGTTACATATACTGATGATGCTGTAGGATTTATACCTTTAACTGTAAATCAAACAAGTGGAATATGTAATTATGGATCTTGGGAAAAAGTAATTACTGATATTTTAGGAGTTAAACCATGTTTAGTAAAAAGAGATGGAACTGTAATATCATATCTAAATCCAAATAATTATTCTCAGAATATTGACGGTAATACAGTTGATATTGAATCCGGAGAATTTGGACAGGTAATGATTAGATTTAAGCATATTTATTATAAATTTTCTATGGATGGAGACAAAATATGGTTTCAAATTTCTAATAAGCAAACAGATAATACATGGATTGATACAGCATTTGCATCTGAAGATGGTATAGGAACAATAAAAAAAGAACTGTTTGTTGCTGCATATGAATCATCTTTAGTAAATAATACATTACAATCTTTATCTAATAAAACTCCTGATGCTAAATTATCTTTTGAAGATATGGAAACATTATCAGAATTTGGTGTTTTTCATATGATTAATATAGTTAAAAAACAATTCGTAACTTTCCTTGGATATTTAGTTACTAAATCTATTGATTTAGAAGGTAATATTGGAAAAGGAAATATAGGAGATTCTTTGATTAAATCAGGTACTATGAATGATAAAGGATTATTCTATGGAAAATCTACAAATACAGATGGAGTTAAATTATTCGGTATTGAAAATTTCTGGGGTAACCAGTTAAAATGTATGCATGGAATTATTCAAAGATTAATATTTGTATTAAATGAAGAAACTGGATTGACAGATCCTGAACAGCATTTATTTATTAAAGAATTTTATCCTTATAATAATATGCAAGATTTTGATGATTGTGGAAAAATCTTAGAAAATCAATCTGGATATATATCATCTCTTAAATTCTTAAATGATTCTATTTATATGCCAGATAAATTAACTGGATCTACTAGTACATATTTTAAATCATTCTTTCAAAATGGAGAATCTGAAAGTTCTACTAATAAATTATATGGAATATATGGCGGAAGTCATGAATATAAAGATAAAGCCGGTTCTGAATTTTTATTATTAGCATATTTAGATAAAAAAACTACGTCATCTAGTACACATATTGTATATTAAAAAATTAGAGAGTACATAATGTACTCTCTAATTTTATTTATCATTAGTGTCTTTTATTGTATCTGAAGTATAGAATAGCGCATTTTGTAATTTATCATCAATATAAATTGAGCATGTATTTATTTTTTCTAATTTAGCTTTATCTTCAGCAGACATAAATCCAGTTTCTTCTTTTGTTACAATAGCTGTTGTATTTTGTTCTTGATATTCTGCTTCTCTAATAGAAATTTTTAATAATTTCTTTTTAATACCAGTAACTTTTGTCAAAGTATATAAATATACAATTATAGAATTTATATTTTGTTTTGGTCTTATTTTATACATATAAGATATTTTTGAACCGTAATTAATTACAGGTCTTATAATATCTTCTGATATATATGTGGCATTATTAAAATTATAAGGTGCAACTGTTCCAAAATCCATGCTAATTACATTAGTTTTAGAATTTACATCTTCAACAGGTTCTAATAATAATACATACTCTTTTGTAGGTAATAATGGAGTACTTGTACTCATTTTTAATACTAAATTTCCATTTAATTCTTCATTAGTAATATTTACTGATATATTCATTACATCCCTGGAACCTATAGTTTCATTCTCAATTACAGGAGTTAAAGTTGTCGAATAATATTTTAAATCTATAGTGGATTTATTAAATAACTCTGTTTGAGCGGCTCCAATTACCATTCTTGATGCTTTTGTATCTTCTACTTTATGTGTATGATCAATATTTAATATATTTCCATCATAATCTTTAAATATAGCCATTTAATATCACTCCTTTTTATTATAATAAGATGTAAAAATAAAAAACATCATTATAAAATGTAACAAGGAGGTTTATATGAAAACTATTAATAACGTAAAATCTCAGACTAAACCAATCGAAATAGATGATTATAGTAGTAAAACAACTGTTTTTGTTAGATCTAATATTAAAGAATCTATTGAGATTGATCCTATTTTCAAAACTGAAACTAAAGTATATACTTATGATGAAACACAATATACTTACCCTGAATGGAACAAATTAATCACTGATGGTATCAAGGAACAAGGAGCTATGATGCAAGAGCAAGTAGATATTACTCAATTAGCAATGTCTGAAATTTTAGCAATGATATCACCAGTATTAGAAGTTAGTACTATTAGTACTGATGTGCTTATGAGAAGAAAATATTCAGCTATTGTTTTAATGTATGCTGGAATGATTGAACGTAATTTAATAACTATTGGAAAAGTTGCAGAACCTTATAGACAAGATGTATTAGATTATTTAGCAGGAAAATAAAGAGTAATCCGATTGGATTACTCTTATATTTTTTAATTACCCCAGAAAACAGCAGTTTTCAACTTAGCTAACATTTCAGCTTGCTGTGATTCTAAAGTTGCAATACGTGATAATGCTGAATTTAGATTTGATTTATCAGTAGATGACATTAAACCATTTTTACTTGTACTTGCTACAGTTGTATCAGCTTTAGCATTCCAAGTAGCTTTTTCATCATCTGTAGTAAATCTATGTAACGCATCTTCTGTAATCATTGACGCTTCATGTGAAGATGGATGTACATAATTATTTGCATTTTTAGCAATTCCGTCTAATTTAGCTTTATCTGTTGCAGACATCAAACCATTTGATCCTACTGTAGCCACATTTGTAGAAGCTTTAGCATTCCATTCATTAATTTGAGCATCTGATACAAATCTATGTGTAGAATCTTGTGTAATCATTGTAGCTTTATGAGAATCAGGATGTACATAATTATTTGCGTTAGATGCTATACCATCTAATTTCTTTTTATCTACCGCAGTCATTAAACCATTTGCAGATTGTGTTACAGGAGTAGATGGAGCTTTAGCATTCCAAGTAGCAATTTGTGTATCTGTTACAAATTTATGATCAACATCTTCAGTTATTGTAGAAGCTTGATGAGTATGACTTGCAGTCGCAGCACCTAAAGCTGCAGGTGTTGGTTTATTTGCAGTTGTATATACTTCTTGCCATGCTCCCCAATTTGAAGAATTTAGAGTATTTGTTCTGATACATAATTTAGGAAGACTAGGATTTGAACTATATCCAAATAATAATTCGTATCCATTTCCAACACTTTGATCAACACCAGGAGCAATACTCATCATAGCTGAATAAGAACCTGCTACTGGAGGAGAATCAATTTCTTCATTAGATTTTAAATCAAAAGAAACTACCTTTTTAATAAATCCAGGATCATTAGGTGCTGGATTATCAGCTCTTGTATCATTAACAGAAACTGTCGTATGAGTATGATCAGCATTTGCTTTTGAACTCCAAGAATTCTTTTCTGTATCTGTTACAAATCTATGAGTAGAATCTTGTGTAATCATTGTAGCTGGATGGTTTTCAGGGTGAGTATAATTATTAGCGCCTGAAGCTATACCATCTAACTTAGTTTTATCAGCTGATGACATCAAACCATTTTTACTTGTACTTGCTACAGTTGTATCAGCTTTAGCATTCCAAGTAGCTTTTTCTGTATCAGTTGTAAATCTATGAGTTCCATCTTCGATAATCATAGATGCATCATGAGATGCAGGGTGTGTATATTTATTTGCACCTTCTTCAATAGTGTCTAATTTCTTTTTATCAGTTGCAGACATTAAACCATTAAGTGAACTACTTGCTGTTGCGGTTGATGCTTTAGCATTCCAAGTAGATTTTTCACTATCACTTACAAATCTATGAGTAGAATCTTGTGTAATCATTGTAGCTGGATGATTATCAGGATGCACATAATTATTTGCACCGTTTGCAATATTATCTAATTTGGTTTTATCTTCTTTAGACATTAACCCATTAGCTTTTATTGATGCTAATGTATTATCAGCTTTAGCATTCCAAGTAGCTTTTTCTGTATCAGAAACAAATCTATGATCTATATCTTCAGTAATCATTGTAGCTGGATGATTTTCAGGGTGAGTATATACAGTATCTGTAAATTTAGCATTAGCTGGAACATTTACACCTACTGTAAATCCTGTTACTGTAGCAGCATCGCCAGCTTTAGGAACTACTGTTGTGCCATTTTTAATTTTTGCAATTTCATCAGCATTAGCTTTACCTTTGTTACCTGCATATGCAGTAGATTCAGTTTCACCTAATGTTAATGAACCGCCTATAATAACATAACTACTTCCAGACCAACGATAAGTATTGTTAGCAGCTTTGTCTACATAAATTTTACCTGATTCACCTGTTGGAGGGAAAGCTTCTCTGTTATCGTATTCAACTACATCATCTACATAGCTAGGTAATTGAGATGTAGGAACTTTACCAGTTTCATCTAATGTAGCAACACCGGATGCAACACCCATTTCAGATCTCTTAACCTGAGCATCATTAGTTACATTACCTAAACCTAAATCAGTTTTATCATCAGGTTTATTATCCCATTTAGCTTTTTCTGCATCTGAAACAAATCTATGTGTAGCATCTTGTGTAATAATACTAGCTTCATGTTTTGCAGGGTGAATATATTTATTAGAACCTTCTTCAATAGTATCTAATTTAGCTTTATCAGTTGCAGACATTAGACCTGCTGTATCTGATGACGCTTCTGTTTTTTCTGCTTTTCCATCCCAACTAGCAATTTGTATATCTGATACAAATCTATTAGATGTATCTTGTTCGATTATATCAGGAGTATGCTTACTAGGATGCACATAATTATTAGCGTTAGGAGCAATTCCTTCTAATTTAGTTTTATCAGCAGCTGACATCAAACCATCGGATGCTGTAGTTGCAGTTGTTTTTTCTGCTTTATTATTCCAAGTAGTTTTTTCTCCATCAGATACAAATCTATGATCTACATCTTGCGTAATCATTGATGCTGGATGTGAATCTGGATGCACATAATTATTTGCACCTTCTGCAATAGTATCTAATTTCTTTTTATCTACTGAAGAGAATAAACCATCTTCTTCAGGAGTTGCAGTTTTCTTATCTGCTTTATCATTCCATGTAGCTTTTTCAGCATCTGAAACAAATCGTCTATCAGTACTTTCTGTAATCATTGATGCTGGATGTGTACTAGGATGCTCATATTTATCAGCACCTTCCTGAATACCATCTAATTTAATTTTATCTACTGAAGAGAATAAACCGTTAGCTTCATGAGATGCTAAAGTTTTATCTGCTTTGTTGTTCCAAGTAGATTTTTCAGTATCAGAAACAAATCTCATTTGTTCATTTTGAGTAATCATTGTAGCTGGATGAGAAACTGGGTGAATATATTTATTCGCACCATCTTCAATACCATCTAATTTTTTCTTATCAGTTGATGACATTAACCCGTTTTTATCTTGAGTTGCAACATCTGTCATCGAATTAATCTTATCTTTTTCTTCTTTTGTTACAAATTTTCTATTAGTAGTTTCTTCAATAATATCAGCACTATGAGTTGCTGGGTGAATATAATTATTAGCATTTTTTTCTATTGTATCTAATTTAGCTTTATCAAATGATGACATTAAACCATCTTTTTCACTAGAAGCTAAACCAGGATTTCCTGGAAATACATTTATAATACTCATATTATAATGGTCCTCCTTTCGAATTATCTAAATGTAAAAATACTAGAATACCCAGAAGAGTATTCTAGTAAATTCATTAAATATTCATAATAAATGCAACAATAGAATTTGCAAGTTCTAATTTAGCATTATCTGATAAAGTATTATCTAATGAATCTTTAACATATTTTTCATATAATTGAGAATTTGTTAAATCTTGATCATATTCTGTTCCAAATTCTCTACACATATGCAACCATGATGATACAATTTTAACTTTATCATCATCTAAACTAGAAACGTAATCAATTGTATTCATTACCATTGCAGACATTGATTCCCAAATATCTGGATAAGTTATTGAACTTGCATATTGAGGAATTAATGCAATATAAGCATCAGGTAATGCTTCTCTAATACCTGAAACTAACTGTCTCATGTATATAATATTAGTACTTACAGCATTTTCAGTAAATACTTTTGATAATTCTGGTTTTAATGCTATTACAACAACATCAGGAGTTTCAATTCCTTGTACTTCTAAATATTTTGCGAAGTCAAAAATATAGAATGCGCCAGATTTATCATTGTCAGTATAATAGCTCTTTTCTTCATAAGCACCAGAAGCTCTATAGCAATCGTTAGGTTTATTAGCTTTATCATCAGCATTGGCAACACGTAAAAATGGGTTTAATAAAATAGATGAAGATCCTTTTGAAGTTTGTGGAGTAATTTTTCCTTCTTGCTGTCCTCTTCCAGAAGCCCCAACAAATGTAGAATAGAACCATCCATCACGACCTTCTCCATATACTTGACTATTTACCATTGTTCCAACCATTTTAGGAGTTAACCCTAAAGCTGTTAATTTATTTTTTACATAATAAGCTGTTTTATCATTGATTAAATCATCTCCAAGGCAAAGAATTTTAACAGTTTGTCCTTCTTTATGATTAGAATCAACTTTATTAACTTTTACATCTTTAGCTAGATATCCATAACCTTCATATTTAGCTGATGCTAATAATTTAACAGTATCTCCTAATTCTACAGGATTTAATGAAATATCTCCTTCAAAGAATTTTGTTTTTGGAGATGTTGCATTATTTCCTTTTTTATAAGATACAGCTGATTTAATTCCTTCACTATCTTTAATCAACATTGATGATGAATAGATAGGTAATTCTTCACCATTAATCATATATAATTCATCACCAGCCAAGATTTTATTTTCAGATAAATCAGAAGAAATCTTATTCTGAATATCTTCGATAGAAGCTTCTGCTTCTGAAATATCATCTTGATATACTGTTTTACCATCTACTGTATATTGGAAATTTCCTGTAACTTCAGGGAATTTACCTTCCTTGATCCACATAGTTCCAATAACAATATTTTTCTTATCTTCTTTAGCTTGTTTATAATGTCTACAAGAGATAACTTTATCATCAAGATCAAATAGAATAAAATGTAATCCTTCACGATCTTCATAATAACAATCTTGATTTTGAACTTGTAAATTTTCTTCATTTACGCAGACATAAGTTTCACTAAAGAATTCTAATTTACATTCTGTTTTAGTAAGAATATTAATTGGATCTTTAGATATTAAATTAATATTATTAATAAAATCAAAAGTTTCTGTATAATAAGGAGCTTCGATATATGGTTTAGAATAGAAAATTCCTGTATCAACAAAAGGAATTATTCTTCCATCTTTAATCATTGCAATTTTATTAATATCTGTATCTACGTTAGATACTGTAGATAATGCTGTTTTTAATGAACTTGTAGTATTGTCCCAATATAAAGAATAAATAGAATCTTCTGCATAGTTTGCTAATCTTATACTTGCTTGAGATTGAAGAGTTCTATTATACATACCACCAATAATTAAATATAAATTACCAGCTTCTGTAAAGTCAATAATTCCAGTAAGTTTATCAAATACAATTTTTCCAGATCCTAATAATGCAGCACTTTCTGTACCAATACCTTGTGCTAAACCATTAATAGTATAATTTCCATTCATTACAATAGCAGCTTCAAAAGTAGAAGTTAATGTTACTAATGCAATAATTGTATTTGTATTAGTGATAGTACTTGCTTTTCTATGATTAATCATAGATAGAGTACCAGCTGGAGCTGAGACAATGTAATTTAATCCATCAAATTCAGTAGGATAGTTAATATTTACAGTTACATCTTTTTTATCTGATTCTGTAACAAGAATTCTACTAGTAACACCGTCAATTAACAATAAAGAATTTTGTGGAACAGTGATACTAACTTTTTTAGAATCAAATGCAAAATTTAATGGCCTAGGAGATATAATATTTCCTAATAATACTCGCTTATCAATTTTATCTACAGTTACTGCATTTTGAGCAATCTTTTCAGTTGTTACACCGTTATTAGGTACAGTAGCTTCTACTGAAGCTTCACCAGTCATCATTCTTTTAACTTCATCTGATAAGTTTTCTGGTTGAATTTTTGCTTCATCTGTACTTGTATCTAATTGACTAGATTTAATTTTATCAGTTTTTCCAATTTTATCATCTAAAATTTCATTCATTCCATCTAATTTAATTTTATCTTGATATGACATTAACCCATCTTCGGTTTGAGTTGCCGTATCAAATATCTGTGGAAGATTATTTTCGATTGGCATTTTTAATTCCTCCTTTATCTTAAATTATTCATATGTTACCCCTGCACATTTTTAGGTAAATTAAAAGAGTAGTCTTTAAGACTACTCTTTAGTAACAGCTACAATAGTTGAAGTTATCATATATGCTAAAATAGATTGAGCCATTCCATTAATTTCTGATGAACTTACAGGCGATCCTAATTTAGTATCATTAATATCACTAGATACTGGATATCCAGAAGTTGATGATGAATTAGCACCTGTAAATAATGGTTGACTTAAATATCCAGGTACAAAGAATGTATTAGGCATATCTTTTAAATCATATACTAATACTTCAGTAAGCATTAATGATTTTTTGTTAAAGTCATCATCAATACCTTTAATCATAGTAGGGTTAATAATAACTTTAATTTTTGAATCGAATTCATGAATACTAGTAATCATTTCTTTATATAATGCTGGAAGTTGTTCAATATTTTGACTGATTGTTAAGTTTTCAATATCTTCAATAGAAGATGCTGTATGATATCCTGTAATATCATTTAAACCTACACTAATTACTACTGCATCTACTTTATCATATGAATTTGTTTCCATATAATGACTAAAATTAAATTTAGAATCTTTCATAAATGGATTTCCTTGAATATAATAAGGAGAACCATCTTTATGTTTTGTTTTACACATAAAGTCTGTTAATCTCCATCCCTTATGTCCTTCACCATATTCTTCTTCTAAATCTTTTAGCCCGTATCCATTTAATGCAATACTATTTCTAGTTTTTCCTAGCATAGTAGGAGTATATCCTAAACTACTTAGATAATATTTAATATATCCTGGCATGTTCATGTCTACAGTATCATCTCCAATACATAATACAGTAAGTTCTTTTTCTTCTGGAGATTCGAAATGTAATGTCACATCTTTAAATAAACAATTATTATTTCCTTTAAATTTTCCAACAATTCTAGTTTCAAAAGCACCTTTAACTGGAGAATTTACAAGGAATACATTTTCAGTAAGCATCGATCCAGTAGGAGATGCAATTTCATAATTAATATAATCATTATCAATATATTTATTCATTGACATATTTTGACAATATAAAGAATATGTAGAATTTGTTAATAGATATATATCTTTAGGTAATACTAATCTATTTTTTGACCAATCATATCCTTTATCAGGATCTGGTCCATCAATAATACTGTAATTAGCCGGTCTATTTGCATTTAAAGTAATATGGTTAACAATATGACCAATTGCAGTATATGCTAATGCATCAGATAATTCATTTACAAATCCAAGAGAAATATAATTAGCTTTGTCAATATTATTAACAATTGAACTAATTTCTATTTTTCCAGTTTCAGTATTATATAATACTGCGTATAAACCATGTAAATTTTCTATTACTAATTGATATTTATTTTCTTTTGTTATATCATATTTGGTATTAGTCATAGGATCTACTATAGAAGTTCCTGGAACTGTTGTTGAAGTTAAAATTAAATTTCCTTCACTCATTTCAGTTGATAATTTAACAACAATCGTTTCATCATTAATAGGTAATGTATATCCAATAGAAATAGTGTTATTAGATTTAACTATATTACCATCTGCCTTAACAATTGTTACTTTATCTTTGTTATTAGATACAGTATATTTCTTTAATGAGAATAAAGGAATAATATCTAATCCTAAAGAATGAATTTTTTCTGTTTTATCGAATACCAATCTATAATCTTCGCTATCAAAGTCTACTCTAACAGCGCCTAATGTATATGGGATTTCGGTATTAATAATATTTGCAATTACTTCATCAGATAATGTAATAACTTGTGAATCAGCTTCTGTTAATTTAAGTACTTGATTATCAATAATTGCAGTTACATTGTTAGCCGTTAAATTTTTTGTTTTAAAATTAATAATAATATTTCCTTGAAAAATATCAGTATAAGATGATTTAATATTTTTAGTAGAAACTGAATTTACAGAAATAAGATTACTATTTAAACCAACGGCTTTTTCTTGATTGTAAATAATTCCAATAAGAACTAATTTTTCATTATTTAATAAAATTGTTTTTGTGATATCATTAGAAGACCACATAGCATTTAATTTTCCAATTCCTAAATCATAATAAATATATAAATATTTTTTATTTGTAGTATTTTCAGGAATTGAACATTCTTGACTAGATTTTATATTCATTGCATATTGATCTGCAATAGATACATAGAATGGTTTTACAACTTCAATAAATTTTGATACGAAATTTGCATTGATATATGGAGCATCTAATTCATCTGAAATAATACTTCCATGCTGAATCGCTAATTTTCTAGCATCCATAGAAAAATCTTTAATAGCTTTTCCGTCTAATGATTGATCTCCTACAACAACTGATCCATTTACTGTATATCTTCCGTTAAACATGGTTACATTAGTACCATCGAAAACTCCAACAATAAAATCTTGTTCTTTTACAGCATCTTCAGAATAAGCAGAAAATCCTTCTAATTCGCTATATGTAATTATAGAAATTATTCCTTTATCCATAGTTATTGATTCTGGAGTATTTACAACATCTTTTCTTTTTGTACCATAATATATACTATAAGTTTTAGGAATTGATAATACTACTTCGCTATCTCCAGTAGTATTAAAATTACAAAATTCAGAAGAAGAAATTACTGCAATAGATCCAGCAGCTGTTCTTTTAGTAAATGTAACACTATTGTCTGCATAGTAATCAGTAATAAGCGATTTTAATGCAATTGTAGGAGATACAGGAGTATCACCTGTCATCATAGCTTTAACTTCATCTGATAAGTTGTTTGGTTGTATTTTTGCAGCATTATTACTTGTATCTAATTGACTAGATTTGATTTTATCCGTTCTACTCATTTTATCTGCAACATCTGCTTCAATACGATTAATTTTATCTACTGCTATTTTATCAGCTGCAGACATTAACCCATTCGTATTCTGTGTTGCAACAGGTATTTGTTTAGGTAATGAATTTAAAATAGACATATTTTAACCTCCTTTAGATTTTATATTTATGTTTCAGACATCAATTATATAACGTAATATAATATAGTTTTGTAGAACATTCTGATATAAAACAAAAAGGAGGAATAAAAATGCCAATTTATGAAAATTTCCCATCCAAGGAAACTGTCGCTACAGTCAGCCAAGATGGTCTGATGAGTAAAAGTGACAAGGCTAAATTAGATGGAATTGAACCAAACGCAAATAACTACGTGCACCCTAATGATGCAGGTACACGCCATGTTTCTGATACAGAAAAAACTACATGGACAGAAAATACTAAATTTAACAACGAGATGCCAACTGTTATTGCAGTAGGTGGAATTCCTGCAGGTACAACTTTTGAAAATATGCCTGTAAAGGATGTGCTTAATAAATTATTTTATCCATACGTAGCACCAGTTGTATCTTGTTCTTCAACACCAAATGGTGGTGTATTTGAAAAAGGTACTTCTGTATCTGTAACTCAGATTACAGTATCTATTACTAAGAAATCAGAAGAAATTACTAAAGTTGAAATCTTCGATGGAGAGGAATCTTTAGGTTCTAAAGAAGATGGAAGAACAGGAAATGTTGTATTCCCATTAGAAAACAAATCAGTTACAGAAGATAAAACATTTACTGCTAAGGTAACAGATGCTTCAGAAAAGACTGTTACT
This sequence comes from uncultured Bacilli bacterium, assembly GCA_944332505.1. The sequence goes on along the minus strand of CALVKC010000001.1, from coordinate 94,229 downwards.
GCTAATAGTGGTAAATTTACATTCGTTCATCCTTACTACCAAGGTGTAGTAGAAGATGCTGCAGATATTAATGAAGGATTAGTTAAAGGATTAACTAAATTAGTTCAAACTAAATCTAATAAGACTTTAACTTTCACAACTAACAACCAAAAGATGTTAATTGCATATCCTAAGTCTTATGGAGCATTGACTAGAATTGTTGACCCTAACAACTTCGATGTTACTGATACATGGACTGCTAAAGAAATCAATATTAAAACTGCTGATAGCACACAAACTCCATACTATGTTTATACTTCTAAACTAGTAACAGTAAGTAGCTATAAGATGCAGTTTAACTACTAGGAAGGAGAGTGAAGAAAATGGCTGCAAATGAATTATTCGATTCTGGAATTAAGGTCACTGGTTCGTTCTCCGCTGCTGGTGCGTTCCCGGTCGACGGTAAATTTATTGTAAAATCTATCGCTGAACGTGATGATCATGATACTCAAAATAGATCATACGAAGGTATGCTTGTATATGTACAAGAAGATGGAAAAACATATCAAAAGACTAAACAAGGTTGGAAAGAATTTGGATTCAATGCTGAAGACTTTGAAAGTTCTGTATATGATGGATTAGATTCTGATTCGGCTGCATTGGCATTGTCTGCTAGACAAGGTAAAGTATTAAATGAAAAACTTACTACACATGAAGCAGATGGTACTAAACATATTACTTCAGAAGAAAGACAAAAATGGAATGCTAAGGCTGAAACTACTGAAGCTACTAGCGAATTAAAAGGTTTAATGTCTGCTGCAGATAAAGCTAAGTTAGATGCTATTGAAAACAATGCAAATAACTATGTTCACCCTGCAAAACATGAGGCTACTATTATTACAGAAGATGAAACTCATCGTTTTGTAACAGATGCTGAAAAAGAAAAATGGAATGCTCTACCAGCTGATAAAGACGCTATTGGTTTAGGTAATGTAACAAATGATGCACAGGTTAAACGTTCAGAAATGGGTGTTGCAGATGGTGTTGCTACATTGGATAGTGATGGAAAAGTTCCAGCATCTCAATTACCTAGCTATGTAGATGATGTTCTTGAATATGAGAATAAGTCTTCATTCCCTGAATCTGGAGAGACAGGAAAAATTTATGTAGATTTAGAAACTAATACTACATATCGTTGGTCTGGTTCTCAGTATACTAAGATTGCAAGTGACCTATCATTAGGTGAAACTGCTTCTACCGCATACCCAGGTAACAAAGGTAAAGCTAATGCTGATGAAATCGAAAAGATTAAAAACGGTACAACTATAGTACCTAAAGCTACTGACGCTGCAACTGTAAGTGGACATACTGTAGAAACTAATGTACCTGCAGATGCTAAATTTACAGATACAACTTATGAACAAGTAACTACATCTAAAGATGGTTTAATGATCGCTGCTGATAAAGCTAAATTAGACGGTATTGCTCCAAATGCAAATAACTATGTTCACCCTGACAATGCAAGCACTCGTCACGTTACAGATGCACAGATTGCAGAATGGACAGCTAAAGCATCTGCAGATTTAGCTGAAGCTGGTACTAAAGATGGTTTAATGTCTAAAGAAGACAAAGCTAAATTAGATGGTATCGAAGCTGGAGCTAACAACTATGTTCACCCTAACGATACAGAAACTCGTCACGTTTCTGATGCAGAAAAAGCTGCATGGAACGCTAAGGCTGAAAAGACAACTGCAACTATTAGCGATAATGGTTTAATGTCTGCAACTGATAAGAAAAAATTAGACGCTATCGAAGAAGGCGCAAATAAATACGTCCATCCTGATGATACTAATACTCGTCACGTTACAGATGCACAAATTGCTAAATGGGATGCAAAAGCAGATACTACTATTGCTACTACTAGCAATAACGGTTTGATGTCTGCAACTGACAAAACTAAATTAGATAAATTAAAAATCGAAAAGATTGAAAATATGAAATATACTATGCCTCATACAGAATTTACTTCTGCAGGTAAAGTAAAAATTTCTATTGATGGTATTACATCTGAATCTACTATTACAATTGGATTAGATTACACTTCTGTAACACCAGAACAATATGATGCTGCAGGATTAGCTAAATTTAAACCAGTAATCGTAGATGGTGGTATTGAAGTATCTTGCTTCGGTGTTAAACCAGGTGTAGATATTCCAGTATCAATTGCTATTGTGAGAGAGATTTAAAAATATATAAAAACTTCCCTAGATGCATTTAGCATCTAGGGATTATTTTACGGCTTAGCTAATTCAAAAGTTCCAAATGGTTGCCATTTACCTGGTTCTCCAGTTTCTGTACATACCCATCCAATACATCCAGTTTGAACTGGTTTGAATGAATATACAATTTCATTTTGATGATGGAATCCATACAATGGAGCTTCATAAGCATATTCTTCTCGACCATTGAATTGTTTAACTTCAAAGATTAATATACTAGATCCAGCCATTATAATAACTGGTAAATTCATACTTGGTTTTCTTCCTGTTGCTAAAATTGTAATTTTATCTTTTTCAACTTTACCAACTTTTAGTTTAGCTTCAGCTGCGCATGTCATTTGTTCAACTGTTGCTTCTGAATTAATACCGATATAAGCATTTATTCCAGGTTCAATTCCAGGAACATTTAATACCTGTGTATATGGTTCCATGTCTGTCCATTCAGAATAGATTAATGATAATTCATGTGTTTCAGGAACTATCAATTCATCTAATTTCTTTTTATCTTCTTTAGACATTAAACCATTATTATCAGGTGTTACTAATTCAATATCTCCAATAGTATTCCATTTTTCTTTTTCAGAATCTGTTACAAATCTGTGATATTTATCTTCTATAATCATAGATGCTGGATGCGAATCAGGATGCACATAGTTATTAGCCTGATCTTCTATAGCATCTAATTTTACTTTATCACTAGAAGACATTAAACCATTATTATCTTCAGATACTAATGTAGTATCAGCTTTATTATTCCATGTTTCTTTTTCTTTATCTGAAACATGTCGAATATCTACAGTATCAGGATGCACATAGTTATTAGCACCTTCTTCGATACCATCTAATTTCTTTTTATCTGCAGCAGACATTAATCCTGGTTTTGATGGATCTGCTAACTCGATAGATGCTTTAGAATTCCAATATTCTTTTTCAGCATCTGTAACGTGTCTAATATTTTCGTTATCAGGATGCACATAATTATTAGCACCTTCGTCAATACCATCTAGTTTAATCTTATCTTCTTTAGACATTAAACCGTCTTTATTTTGTGTTACTACAGTTTTATCTGCTTTATTGTTCCAATAATTCATCTGTTCACTTGAAACATAGTGCTTATCTTCTAGGGTTGGATCTATAGAGGCTAATTTATCTAAAATAATTTTATCTTCTTTAGACATCAAACCATCATTACTAGGTGTTGCAATTTCAGCTGAGCTTTTAGAATTCCAGAATTTAATTTGAGCATCTGTAACATGTCTCCAATTAGGTCCTTCTGGATGAACGTATTTATTAGCACCTGCTTCAATACCATCTAATTTTATTTTATCGACTGCTGCCATTAATCCATCTTCAGAATTTGTTACTAATGTTTTATCTGCTTTAGAGTTCCAATATTCTTTTTCAGCATCTGAAACATGTCGAATTCCTTCATTATTAGGATGGATATAATTGTTAGCATTCCACTCAATACTATCTAATTTCTTTTTATCTTCTGCAGACATTAAACCATCTTTATCAGGATTTGATACTTCTGTAGAAGCTTTATTGTTCCAATATTCTTTTTCTTTATCTGTAACATGTCGAATTTCAGGAGTGTCTGGATGAATATAATTATTAGCATATTCTTCAATATTATCTAATTTCTTTTTATCTTCTGCAGACATTAACCCATTTTCAGTTTGTGTTGCTACAGCTGTAGATGCTTTAGCATTCCAATATGCAATTTGCTCGTCTGTAACATGTCGAATTTCCGGTGTATTAGGATGGATATAATTGTTAGCGTTTTCTTCAATACCATCCATTTTCTTTTTATCTTCTTTAGACATTAAACCATCATTTTCCCATGTGGCAACGTCATATACTCTATCATAATTATCAATATCAACTGCATCTAATTTGGCTTTATCTTCTGCAGACATTAACCCATCAGATGTAGATGTGGCATTATGGATTTTTTTAGGGAATTTATCATCTATCCCTCTCCATAATTGACTAGAGTAGTCAAATGGTTTATCTGATTTTACTGGCATATAAATTCCCTCCTTTACTCATTGCCCCAGAAAACAGCAGTCTTTAACTTAGCTAACATACTTGCTTGATTATTTTCTAAGGTCGTTACTTTTTCGATTAATTGTTCTATTTTTGTTACTGCATCATCTAAATTTTTCTTATCTGTTGCAGACATTAACCCATTTTCAGTTTGTGTTGCTACAGCTGTAGATGCTTTAGCATTCCATTTTTGTCTTTCTTCTGCTGTAATATGTTTAGTATTATCTGTAGTATGTGTAGTAAGCTTTTCATTTAATACCTTACCTTGTCTAGCAGATAATGCTAAAGTATTAGAATCTGAATCTAATCCGTCATGAATATTACCTTCAAATTCTTCTTGGTTAAATCCAAACTCTTTCCAATTATTATCAATATATTGATAAGTCTTTTTTGTATCACTAACAAAAACTAGCATACCTTCATATGCTAGATTGTTTGTTACATAATTATCACGATCCGCTATTGATTCTGCTAAGAATTTTAGATCAGCTGGTTTTTGAGAAGCTATCGAAAATCCATTAGTCATCAATATACCATTATCATAAAGGCTCATGTAAAATTCCTCCTTTCATTAGAACATAAATTGCATATTGTAATCTGTAACTGTTGATAAATCATTACTGTATACATAATATAAAATAGGTTTATTATCTAATCCTGATATTGTAATTTCTTCAACCTTAAATGTATTAGTTACAATAAAATTATTCGCATCATATATTTTACTAAGTTTTCCATATTCTTTAGGATATGCAAAGAACATTTTTTGATTGTTGGTTGTAAATCTAATTGTTTTATTTCCTTTATCTTGAATTAATTTTGTTCCACCTTTAACTATATCTGCACTAATAGTTTCTGTGGTAATTCCATAATAAAATGGATATATAAATTTATAATTAATTAAATTAAATGCTTTTGTTCTATTATTTACAGTATCTCTTACTTCTACTGATATATTTGAATTAGAATTAATTAATACAGTTAATGATATATCAATAGATCTATTTACAGTATCTAATGAATGAATAATATTAGCATTATTCAATTTAAAATTATAATGAACAGATACAGAATCTTCTAATGACGGAGTATTAATATTAAATTTAATTCTTGATAATGTTATACTAGATCCATTCTCTAAAATAGTAGATGATGGTGTAACATTAATACCAGAAATAGTAGGTTCTATATATGGATATAATAATCTGGTAAATAAATCTTTATAATCTATATTATCAAATGTAGATCCTGCCTCTAATCCACCTAATGCTGTTGGCATTGGTTTATTATTAGTATACTTAGTTTGAGAGTCCCATTTATTTATTTGAACATCTGTCACATGTCTTGTATTTTCATCATTAGGGTGCACATAATTATTAGCACCTTCTTCAATACCATCTAATTTAGTCTTATCTTCTTTAGACATTAACCCATCTTTATCAGGAGTTGCTGGAGAAAGAAGACCAAATTCAAATATACTATCTAAATTAGCTTTATCTTCTGAAGACATAAGCCCATCTGATGTTGATGTGGCATTATAAATCTTTTTCGGAAAATTATCGTTAAGTAGATAATTTTTATTTGACATTTTAATTCCTCCTTTACTGAGTATTACGAGTATGTTAAAGATATCCATTTGTGACGAAAAATTAGAAGACTGTATATACAGTCTTCTAAGTATTTTTAAATTTAAGCAGTTCTTTTCCAAATATATGTAGTAATATATGGCTGTACAGTCGGAGTGTTTCTTTCTCCAGTACTTCTAACTACTAATGTATTATGATTTATACCATTATGTGGTACATTATTTGTTACACCGTTACAAGTTCCACCATATCTATACGTTACATTATTCCATCTAGATGTAGTACAGTATGCTATAGCAGTAGTTGTAGAATTAAAAGCTCCAAACATTGCTATCAGTGTTTGTTCTTTATCACCACCAGTTTTACCAGCTGTATTAAAATCACTGTCATCTGGATTTATATTTACAATAGTTTGACCTTTGGCAACTTGTGTCCATGTACCTCCTCCTAAATAAGTAGAAGGATTAGCAGAACTCATTGAAAAATATAATTGTCCTATTGGATAAATTTCATCAAAAACTAGCATATTTGAATTTGTATTTGCACATTTAAAAAACATATTAATCACCCCACTCTCTTCCAAAAATATGTCGTAATATATTGCTGCACAGTTGTATAATATTTAGTAGTACCAGAACTATCTGCGGTTCTTACCAACGTAGAATGATTAATTCTGTTTGAACCTATAGATGTAGTTCCTGAACCGAAACTTAACCCATATGTAAAAGTTCTATTTGAATATTTAGTAGATGCTAGATACCCTAAAGCTCCAATATTTCCATCAAATGCGCCTATAGTTGCTCTTAAATCATATTCTTTAGCACCTCCAGTTTTCCCAGCAGTTTTAAAATCATTATCATCAGGATTTACTCCTACGATTGTTTGACCTTCTCCAATTTTACTCCAAGATCCTCCTAAATAAGTAGAAGGATTTTCTGCTTTCATTGTTATTAATATTGAATTTACAGGATACGATTCATTTAACGAAAGCATTTTAACCGTAGTATTATTTACTTTAAAATTCATATATTTAACCCTCCTATTTTATTCTTTTCCATATATATGCAACCATATATGGTTGTACTGTTGTTGGCTCTTTGTTATTAGTTCTTAATACTTGAGTATGATGATTTATACGATTATTATCTATTACAGTACCTGTTACATTATTCATATATACACCATAATCATAATATATACCAGGAACCGCAGTGCCTATAGCATAACCGAATGCTCCAGCATTATTATCATAAGCACCTATTAATGCACGTAATTCACAAGTTTTAGATCCACCTGTTTTTCCTACTGTATTAAAATCAGTATCATCTGGATCTACTCCTACTAAATTAACACCTTTTTTAACTAATTCCCATGTACCAGTTTTTATATATGTAGAAGGATTATCTGCTTTAGTAGTAATAATTAATGTTCCTACAGGATAGGCTTCATTTGTATTCAATATATTTAATGATGAACTATTACATTTAAAATTCATATTACCATACCTCCTTTAGTATATTATAAACATGTTTTAATATATAAGAGCATGATAATTCATGCTCTTATATTTAATATCACTTTTTAACTTCTTTAATAATTTCATCCCATGATCCATTTTGTTTACTAAATACTGTAATATTATCTGTCCATTTACCATTTTGTTTATAGTATATATATCCTATTTTCCATGTACCGTTTTGTTTTATATATGCTGTAAATGGTTCTTTTGGAGTTGAAAATGTTGCAGAATCTGACCAATCGGATATTCCATCACTATTTTTAGCTCGTACTTTTAGAGTATATTCCGTTTCAGGATATAATGATAATACAACACCAGTTGAATCGGTTTCATACGTATCACTATTTACAGATAATTCATATGTTATAGCATCTTCAACAGCATCCCAACCCACATTAGCTGATCTAGATGTTATATTAGATATATGTAAATTAGTTGGAGTTGTTGGAGGGTATGATGCTTTTAGTGTTCTAAATTTAGTACGATAACCTTCACCTGCTGTTCTAACTATATTACCATTTCTATCATATCCTATTACTGCTATTTCATAATCAGTATCAGGATTTAATCCAGTAAGAGTATATGATGCACCTTTAGCATAAGTAATTTCTGACGAAGGTGTAAAAATCTTACCAGATTTCATATCTTTAAATTTACAATAATAATACCTATTATTATTAGGATAAAAATTATATGTAAATGTTGCAGAAGTTGCAGTTATATTAGTAGCAGAAGTAGAATCATAATTACTAAGGTCTCCAACGCTAAAAGATACAGTTATATTACCACTACCACTAAAACATCCTGGAGCATTAATACTTACTCCTGGGGTATGAGTAATAGATGCATTATTTCCAGACCACCATATATCTACATCTACAGTTCCAATTTCACCTGAATATCCTCCGCTAGGTAAATTTACATTTAAATTTATACTATTACTTGAATTATGTAAAGTTAAAGTAGTACCATTTGATTGCCAATAAGCCCAACCATTAACTCTTAGTTTATACGAAGCATGAACATGTGGAACTAGATTAGGCCACGTACCATTTACAGACTCAGTAGTATCTACTACTAAAAACGTATATGGATTAGAAGTTCCAATTTCAAATCTTCCCATTTAAATTCACCACCTTTAATTAAAATGATATTTATTAAACTTTAACAGGAATAGCTGTCTTACCTGCCAATACATCAGATTTCCAGTTAGTCAATGTAGTTATCTGAGATTCATATGTTCCAGATGATATCATAATATAAATATCTCCATTAGCTCCAAGAGAATTTGAAGGAACTGATGTACCATATCTTACAGTAGCTTTACCATTCCATGTAGATTTTTCTGTATCTGTTACAAATCTATGAGTAGAATCTTGTGTAATCATAGTTGCAGCATGAGATGATGGGTGAGTATATTTATTAGCACCAGAAGCAATTCCATCTAATTTCTTTTTATCTGTTGCTGACATTAAACCGTTTGCAGATTGTGTTGCGACAGAAGTAGATGCTTTTGCATTCCATGTAGAGATTTGAGAATCTGTTACAAACCTATGACTAGAATCTGCTGTAATCATAGATGCAGGGTGAGTTGATGGGTGAGTATAAACCGTATCTGTAAATTTCGCATTAGTTGGAACTTGAGCTCCTACTGTTACCTCTCTCCAAGAACCCCATGTTCCATTCATTCTTACACGTAAATATTTAGATACGACATATGCATCAGTTGATTCTGTGAATTTATATAATTCTTGTATTACATAATTTGTATTATGTGTAATTACATATCCCATGTACCAATCAGCACTAGTAGGAGCATTTTTACCTCCGCTTGCCATATACCATCCATTCGTAGTAGCACTATTCCAATCGGTAATAGTATCACATACAGTAGGAACATGTTTACCATGTGAAGTAGCAGCTTTTCCTGCTAATGCACTATTAATAACTTTATTTTGTACAGGGTTAGTAGATGATGAACTTAATGCACTATCTACTACAGTTTTATTTGCACCTGTAGCAATACCATCTAATTTGGCTTTATCAGCAGATGACATTAAACCGTTTGCACTTGTAGTAGCAGGTGAATAAGTTGTATTATTATCTGCCGCCCATACAGCTGTTCCGCTTGCTGACCATTTTAAAAATTGTCCTGCAGATCCTCCAGATGGAATATGATTATTTCCAGCTCCAGTAGGATGCACATATTTATTAGCACCAGTAGCAATACCGTCTAATTTAGTTTTATCATTTTTAGACATTAAACCATTTGCACTTGTAGTTGCAACTGCAGTTGATGCTTTACCATTCCATGTAGATTTTTCAGCATCACTCACAAATCTATGTGTTGAATCTTGAGTAATTTGAGATCCAGTATGCGTATGACTAGAAGCTGCTGCTCCTATTTCAGATGGAGTAGGTTTCTGTACACTTGTATATATTCTTTCCCACGTACTCCAAGTTCCGTTGGTACAATAACGAACGTAGCTTAATTTTAAAGAACCAATTGTATAAGTTTGTTTAGTAATATAATCGCTACTATTTGTATATCTAATACTTTGAACTTCTAACATAAAAGCTCTTTTATTAGCATCATCAGGTCTACCTGTTATATTTTCCCCTCCACCATCAGTCATACAAACATAATATGCTATTTTAGGAGTACCAGTATTTAATGTAAAAGAATCTAATGATTTAGTCTGACCTGTTATATCGGTAGCCATTAATGTTGTGTGAGTATGACCAGATGTTGCAAAATCTGTTGCATGTTTACCGTCTACAGTATCAGCATTACCACCATTTGCAGGTAATGATGAAGGAAAATCGGTAATTTGTGATTTAGTGTGCGTATGACTAGAAGCAGCTTTTCCTGCTAAAGCTGTATTAATAACTTTATTTTGTACAGGATTAGTAGATGATGAACTTAATGCACTATCTACTACAGTTTTATTTGCACCTATTTCAATTCTATCTAATTTAATTTTATCATTTTTAGACATCAAACCATTTTTACTTGTAGTTGCAACATTTGTTGATGCTTTACCATACCATGTAGCTTTTTCAGTATCTGTTACAAATCTATGAGTAGTATCTTGTGTAATCATTGTAGCTGGATGGGTAGCTGGATGCACATATCCGCCAGCGCCTTCTGAAATTGTATCTAATTTAGCTTTATCCGCTGCAGACATTAACCCGTCAGATGTAGGAGTCGCTACTAACTTAGAGTCCATCGTCTGGCCAGAGACATTTTCAAATTTTGCCATTATAATTCCTCCTTTTTATAAGTATTACGAAAATGTTAATCTGTAAAACTATTCAGTGTTAATACTAGGCAGTACAAGTATGTCCTTTACGGCTGGAAGTACCGGTGGAAAGTATAAACATAAACACAATTCTGGAACACTTGGAGCAGATTGGAATACCTTTATTAGCAATGGAAGATTGTATGTAGATTATAGAGAAGTTAAATATGCTAATTATAAGGAAAATGTTAGAAGTTATATCGGATCATCAGATATAAGTTATGTACCAGAAAGATCGGATATAGAATACAATACTTCTCAGATCGGAGTTTCTGGAGAAACTGGAGAAGCATATAATACACAACCTTATACTGTTATTTATTATTGGAAAAGAACAGCTTAATAATACGTATAGCCTAATATTAGGCTATACGTTTAATATTTAAAATTATGCAGTACGTTTCCAATAGTATATAACGGTATATGGTGGCAAATTATTATGTGGTTGTCCTCCGCCAGAAGGATTCGTATTAACCCCTTGAGGGAAAGCTCCACCATTTTGAACATCGGCGTTATAGTCGCTCCTGGTTCCTGTATTGTTGTGTGTATCTGCAACAACAACTTGCTCATGAACATGATAAGGCATTTCATTTACAGTCAGTGTATGTTTATACTTTCCACCGGTACTTCCAGCCGTAAAGGACATACTTGTACAAATAAAAATGAGTAGATCATAATGATCTACTCAAAATCCCATAAAATAATTTTATTATTTTTTAAAGTTTTTTTCATATCTATTATTCTTTGATTTGAAGATCCTGTAAATACTAGAGTAAGTCTTTTTTTAGCTAAAATAAAAGGACCATCAACTAATACATCTATATTGTTTAAAATTTCATCAATATATTCTGTTTTACCTAATAAATCCTCATATAAATATCCAGTATAACACCAAATACTTTTAGTATCATTATATACATTACGTACTTCTTTTATTAATTCTAAAACACATTTTTGATTTGCTGGATCTAGTGGTTCACCTCCTAATAAAGTGAGTCCTCTAATAAATCCATACTTTAAAGAATCTATAATGTTTTTAATAGTATCTTCAGTAAATTCTTTTCCATAATCAAAATCCCAAGCAATTTCATTAAAACATCCTGGACATCTATGATTACATCCAGAAACAAATAATGATGTTCTAACGCCTGGACCGTTTGCTATATCACAATATTTAATATTTACATATTTCATAATTGTACTCCTTAGTCATAACTCCAGCTATCTTTTCTTATAATGTACCCTATATTACTATAGGATACATTATAAATTTTTGCTAGATTATTGTACGTATAATTTCCAGTTTTATATAAATCTTTTATCTCTTTAGTTTGTTCGTAAGATAATTTTGCTGATGATAGATTATTTTTTACTGCATGAATTCTATTTTCTTGATTAGTTACCCATTCTAAGTTATCAACACTATTTTTCTTTTTATTTCCATTTATATGATTAACTTGTGGTTTATTCTCAGGATTTGGAATCCATGCTTCTGCTACTAATCTATGTAATTGATAATGGTGTTTTCCAATATGTACTCTGGCATAATGTTTTGAATTAGAATAACTTGGTTTTAATATTCCTTTTTTACCATAAACATCTCCATTTTTACATACTTTAATATTACCATATTCTTTTATTTCTATTTCTTTAAATCTTTGTACGGGATTTATCATTATAAATGCAACACTCTTTCTTTAATTTCTTCAGTTCTCGTTTATTCCCATATTTCTATAGGCACTGACTATTTCTTCCGTTTAATAATTAAACGTTGCCTCACCATTTCCTCATTTAACCGACTTCGTTTCCTAAAATCGGAGTGCGTGTCAATAGCACCAGTACTCGCCAACAACGGCGATAGTCGATACAGGTTCCGAATAATATTCGGCTTCCCACGAGACCACCCTCGACATTACTCGCTAGGGATATCCCTCGTTAGCTACATAAATTAATATGTAACCCCACTGACAAGTGGTAAAGTGAGTAAGGGCAAACTTTCACCCTGATTCCAGAATTGTGTTCCTATATCCTTAATACCCTCGGTTTCCCGATATTTATTAGGGGAGTAGACTATACCTTATTATTTATGAGTAAATTGACCTTTTTCATTTCTTGTCATATATCCATAATTCATAGCATGATTAATATTTTCTTCCCTAGTTACCCATTCTAAATTAATATCTTCATTATGCAATCTTTTATTATCTATATGATTAATTTCTGGTAGATTGTTAGGGTTTGGTACATATAGATCTCCTATTATTCTATGTACATAAACATCTACTCTTTTAGAATTATTTTTCCTCATATAAACTCTAGCATAACCATTTTTAGTAATTCTATATTTTAATTCTTTAGGAAATACTCGTTTTTCTAAATTATATCTATCACGACATCCTTTACCTAAAGTAGAATAAATTTTACCTTTTTTTGAAGCGTAATAACCATCAAAATCTGGTATTGGTAATACTCTTTCTACAATTGATTTCATAATATCATTCTCCTTATATTTTTAAGTTGGTCAATTCATATTATTATAAAATTTATTTCATAAATAATTCGCTATTATAACCTTTATATTATTTTAAAAAATTAATATCTTTAGTTTTATATTTTAAATCTAATTTATAATGCATAGAAGGAAAATTTATTACAATAGGAGCAACTATATTTAAAAATTTTATAGTATTACTTGTATTACACCATAATCGTGGCTTTCCTTTATCTGTAGTATAATGAAAATCAATATCCCACACATTTCTTAAATATGCTTGTAACATATTTACTTCATGTGGCGTAAATGATTGTACGTTTAAGTGTATTTCCCTAGATTTATATATATCATTATATTTAGGATCTTTTCTTAAACATAAACAACCATCATCCATATACATAATAGCCAAAGTAATATTATTAAATCTATTTAATATATTTTTAGTTAATGTTTTTCTACCTTGTTTATATATATCATCATATAAATATTTTAATATATTATTATTATAATATGCATATCTATATACGTATCCAAATTTATCAATACTTGTTCTTATAGAATTTGGAACTATGTATTTCGATATTATATTTGCTTTTTCATCGACATATTGTAATTGATTACCACCATGTCTTATATATAAACAATGATCATTAATCATGCTACCATCAAATAAAATCATTCCTATTAATGCAGCATTAAAATCATGCTTCGTATTTATAAACATATTAATTCCTCCTTTTTATTATGGTCGTTATCAACCTTATTTTTTTATAATATAAAGTAGTCGTTGAACGTTCTACTGTTCTAGTAGCTTCGCTGCGGATTATCCAATCCTTGACGTTTTTACCATACCAAAACCGTTATGTTTTGCCACTTATATATTCCTATATAAGTTTGGTAGTCAAGGCTCTAAGGATGTCCCCGAACAATTTAAGCGATTTAACGTGAGCCTATAATGTTAACCCACAAGTACGTCTAGCAACACTCATTTTAGATTGATCTCTATTTCCACAATTTGGGCATTCCCATACTAATTTTCCATCTTCATCTTCTACTATTTTAATTTCTCCATCATAACCACATTCCATACAGTAATCACTCTTAGTATTTAATTCTGCATACATAATATGATCATAAATATGTTTCATTACTGCTAATACAGCTTCAATATTGTTTTGCATATCTGGTACTTCGACATAACTAATTGCTCCGCCTGGAGATAATGGTTGGAATTGTGATTCGAAAGTTAATTTATCAAATGCATTAATATTTTCAGTAACGTGTACATGATATGAATTAGTAATATAATTTCTATCTGTAACTCCTGGAATTATACCAAAACGTTTTTGTAAACATTTTGCAAATTTATATGTTGTAGATTCTAATGGTGTACCATATAAACTAAAATCTATATTTTCTTCTTTTTTCCATTTATTACATGCATCATTTAAATGCTGCATAATCTCTATTGCAAATGGCGTAACTTCTGGATCAGTATGAGATTTTCCAGTCATGTATCTTACACATTCACAAAGTCCAGCATACCCTAAAGAAATAGTAGAATATCCACCATATAATAATTTATCAATTGTTTCACCTTTTTCCAATCTAGCTAGTGCTCCATATTGCCATAATACCGGTGCTACATCGCTAGGGGTTCCTTTTAATCTATTATGTCTACACATTAAAGCTTCTTTACAAAGATTTAATCTTTCATCCATGATTTTCCAGAATTCATCAATATTACCATTAGAAGAACATGCTACGTCTACTAGGTTAATCGTAACAACACCTTGATTAAATCTACCATAATATTTAGGTTTTCCAGTTTCAGGATCTATATATGGTGTCAAGAATGATCTACAACCCATTGGTGTATAGCAATGACCTTCTCCATTCTTATCAATTTTTAATTGTTTCATGATCTTTTCAGATACATAATCTGGTACTAATCTTTTAGCAGTACATTTAGCAGCTAATTCTGTTAAATAATAATATTTACTATCTTCATGAATATTATCTTCTTCTAATACATATACTAATTTAGGGAAAGCTGGAGTTATATAAACACCTTTTTCGTTTTTAACTCCTCTCATTCTTTGTCTTAACATTTCTTCAATAATTAATGCTAGATCATCTTTTAATTTTTCATCTTGTACTTCATTTAAATACATGAAAACTGTAACAAAAGGAGCTTGTCCATTAGTTGTCATTAATGTAGTAATTTGATATTGAATTGTCTGTACACCTTTATTGATTTCTTCTTTAACTCTATCTTCTGTAATTTTGTTAATGAGTTCTTTATCTTCATTATCCATATATAATCCTTGAAGATTTATGATTTCTTTATATTCAGCTTCTACTTGTTTTCTGATTTTTTGTCTACTTACATCTACAAAAGGTGCTAAATGTGATAATGTAATAGACTGACCACCGTATTGAGAACTAGCAACCTGTGCAATAATTTGTGTCGCAATATTACATGCTGTTGAAAAACTGTGTGGTTTTTCAATCATTGTTTCACTTATAACTGTTCCATTTTGTAACATGTCTTCTAGGTTTACTAAATCACAATTATGCATATGCTGTGAAAAATAATCAGCATCATGGAAATGAATAATTCCTTCATCATGTGCTTCTATGATATGCTTAGGAAGTAAAATTCTTCTAGTTAAATCTTTACTTACTTCTCCAGCCATATAATCTCTTTGTACACTATTAATAATTGGATTTTTATTTGAATTTTCTTGTTTAATTTCTTCATTATTACATTCGATCAATGATAAAATTTGTTCATCTGTACTATTAGATTTTCTAGCTAATGCTCTAGTATATCTATAAGTGATATAATGTCTAGCAACATCAAATGCAAGTTTATCCATAATACCATCTTCAACAAGATTTTGTATTTCTTCAACATTTAATGATCTATTAATTTTATAGCAATAATCTTCAATATTATCAGCTATAACGTCAATCTGATTGTCACTTAATTTTTCACTTTCATTTACCTCATTATTAGCTTTTTTAATTGCGTTAATAATTTTAGTTTTATCGAACTGAACTTCAGTTCCATTTCTTTTAATAATTTTCATATTATAATACCTCCATACTTTTTGTTTTTGTAATATACAAATGTACTAGATATTGTAAAAAGTTTAAATATACCAATTTAGGTAAAATATTCATTTAGACTATATATTTTTTGAAAATTCATTAGCAATATTTAAAAATGTATATTCATACATAGCTAAAAAAATTAATAGAATTTATATTTTTTATAATCTCAAACGAATTAAAAGAGTAGTCGATATGACTACTCTTTTTAATATTTTATGCTGGTATATATTTTTTAGCGTAAGTATCTCCGACATATATTACTTGAGTTTCTGTTCCTTTTGATGTTACATTTTTTACCGTTACATATCCTGCTAATGTATTATGACCATCATATCCACGTTGACCCCATAAATCAGAATTTACATATTCTAATCCCAATGTTTTATATTCTGCTATAGTTACAGTATTATTTGTTTTACTAGTTAAAACCTTTGTAGTTTTTATAGTTCCAGTATTATTATCCAAATAGACTTTATACACATTCCATGTATAAGTTAAAGTCCCAACATCTCCTGTAATATTTACAGTCATACCATTTGTAATAGAATAACTAGCTCCTCCTGCCCATGTATTCCATGCAGCATTAGTAACCGTTGCTACGAATATTGCAGGTAGTATTACATTAGAAGTTGTAGATTTTGTCGCTATCATATTAGTAGCTAATGTTTTTAAACTAGTTCCACTATAACCTAAAACAAATTTAGCAGGAGAAACAGTAGAACAATTTGTAAACATATTTGCATATTGGGTTGCATTTGGATTTGTTATTACCATGCTGAATGATAATTTAGTACATCCATTAAACATATTAGTCGTATTTATAAGTTTAAATAAATCCCATCTAGATACTTGAATTGTTGCTAAATTTGTACATCCTTTAAACATATTATACATAGTGGTTACACTTGATACATCCCATGTAGATAAATCTACAGTTGTTAGTGCAGCACATCCTTCAAATACTCCATACATATCAACCACTCTAGAAGTATTAAAATTTGATAGCCCTGTAATAGTTGTTAATTTGGAGCAACCTGAAAACATATTTGCCATTGATAATATTCCAGTAGCAACAAAGTTAGTAAAATTTATAGATGTTAAGCTACTACATCCCATAAACATACCACTTGCTATCTGAGGAGCAATAATTACATCATTAGCACGTTCTGGAGATATATAGATTATTGTACCATTTAAATACATATATGCTTTATTTTCATTATTTTCATTACTAATTAAAATAGCACTATTAAGTTTATCTGAAGGTATTGCTGTTTTAGTAAACACAACACTTGTAGCAGTAGAACTTACAGATTTTAAGGCTTTATTAAAGGTAGCACCATCTATTAAATTAATAATATTTGTAGGATTTTTAACATATAAAATTGATTTTAATTTTGTCATCATATCAAAAGATTGGTCATATAAATTATCTACATCAGCTTTATCTACAATAGTCATAAAACCATCTTCTGTAGTTGTTACAAATGCAGTAGATTCTTCTTGTTTAACGTATTCAATTTTTCTTAATGATATTTTTAAAAATGGTAATTCCATAGCAGTATTAATAGGAGTTACATTTATAGATAAATATATTGAACTTGGTGCTCTTGCTCCAGAAAATGTTATTTCATATAATCCATCAGCATACCCGAATTCATCAATATTATTAATTTTCTTCATAGTATGTTGTACATCCTCAGAAAAATCATAAGGATAATTAACTCCAAATTTAATATTTTCTGAATTAATATATGTATTTACATTTGCATCATTAATTGGAGATAGGTATAAAACATATTTAGAACTCATATCAATATTAGAATTATTTATTTGGATGCTAATTTCACCATATGTAGGATTTTGTAAACCTACTAATTGTAAAACTTTAACATTTCTATTACCTAATACTTCTTCTGTCATACTTCCAGATAATTCTCCAGAACTATAATCAGTATATCTAAAATCATTTATAGAATCAGGATATTCAGCGCTTCCGATATATCTTTGCCCGACTGTATCTTCAACTTTATGCTCATGTAGTGGGAAATCTATTATTTCACCATCATAATTTTTAAAAATTGGCATAATATTTTCCTCCTTTTCAATTTGTTTAATATTAAAATGTAAAAATATAACTACAAATAATTAATAAAATAAAGGGGGAATTTACTATGAAAAAATCAGCTATTATTAAAGTTTTATTAGGAGGGGTGGTTTTATCAACTAGTATTTATACTTATCTTAAAATCAAAAAGAATAAGAAGTAGAGCATGATGCTCTACTTCTTTTTATAATTCAAAAGTATATATATCATCAGATGGATATCCAGTATCAGGTATATAAGTAAATACTTTATATTCAATATCTTGATATCCATTATAACCTTTAACTCTCATTGTAGTTTTTTCAAATACATCTTTTACATCATATCCTAATTTTTTAGATAAAACTTTTTGAACATCTCTTACATATGCAGGATATGCAATAGTAATACGAGTAGTTCCAGTAGGAATTGTAATTGGTACTAAACTTCCTTCTTCAACTCCAAATGTTGTAGACTCTGGTAATGCTCTAACTTGATCTCCTGATTCTACAGGGAATGTTATTCCAGATTCTGCACCATAGAAACATTTTCTAATACCAGAAATAGTTAATCTTGTAGAAATACTTCCAGCTTCAATATGACCTTCTATTTCTTCTCCATTAGAATATTTAATTTTACCTTCATCAAACCAAGCTGTTGCTCTGAAAGATAAAATATTAGGATTATCTATAATAGCTATTGATGGTTCAGTATGTGTTACAATATGATCAGTATCATATAATGTAACAAAATCTCCTCCTGATACAGATCTTTCTAATTTAAATCTATTTAAAGGGCCTGCATCATTTTGAGTAAATACTGGTACTAATGTAATAGATACAGTATTACCAACTTCAATATTTTCTCCAACTCCTGTTAATTCTAGAGTAGGGAAAGTATAAGGTCGTTCAAATGTATCGTCTAACATACCTTGAAGTACATCGTGAACTCTTGTTCCTTTTGTTAAAACTTCTCCATTTTGAAAAGCTCCATGTTGACCACGAACTTGAATATTTTCTGACAGTTTTAAATTTCCTAGATAATTAAGCTTATCGACAACTATATCAGATAACTCTCGTTCAGTTACTTTATCTTGAGGTCTTAATGCCATTTTAATTCACTTCCTTTCTTATTTCTTTACAGGTACAATTTGAGTTAATTCAAAAGTAAATAAATCTCCGGCTTCTGATGTAAAATCCAACAGTGTAATGGATGATTCATTTAATGTATAATTAATATCAGGGAATAATTTTACTCCATTGTAATATACGTCTAATTTATCTAATAATCGATTATATGATAAATTAAATGGAATAGTAGAAGTTCCTTCATCAGGTGAATTAGAATAATATGTAGTTTCTAGTTTAAATGTAGATACTCCATAGATATAAAATCTATTTTCTAAACTATTAAAAGATACATTAATAATTTCACCAGCTAATGGACCAGCTTCAACTCTATTATTTCCATTATAAATAGGTAAAGCAGGTTCATCATTTACTTGAAGTGTTGCATTTGGACCTAAATCTTCACGTAATCTAATATGAATCATATTAGAATCTACTAATTCATAATTTGGAATTTTTACTACTAATTCGGTAGAAGTAGATGTTTCATCTGCTAAACATGTAACAGAAACATTTCCTGCTAACGCATCTACTCTTTCATTTACAACGTTTCTTAATGTACAAACAGCACGAGATGAAGCTACTGCTTCAGGGTCATTTAAATCAATAGAATCTGAAACATTTGCTAATCTGTTTGTTTCTATTGTTCTAGGTGTAATATATTTACCATCCATGATCAATAATACACCTGTATCTGGAGTTGCAGAGTTATACCAGAATAAGAATGTACACGTACGATCTTTTTCTACATAATCATCTGAATCAATAAATGTGATTTGGGTGCCATCTTCAGACATGTAGTAACGTCTACTATCAACCATAATTCCGCCTACATAAATCCAGAAAGAGTTTCCTTCTGATAAATAATTATCAAATGGATATGGAATAGTAAATGTCTGCTGTCTTTCTTCTGTAGCAATAACATGACGCATTGCCAAACCTACTTTTGAAATGGATCTTAAACGAACGTCGATCGTTTCACCTGATTCCATATAAACACTTGTAGATAGTGATCTAGGTGCATAAACAATACCTTTATTATCTACAATAGTTGTAGGAATCATCTTTTTGATAGTTTCAATAGACCATGCTTCATCATGAGTTAAACTTATACTGTATAATAAGTTTAAAATATCACCAAGTTTAATAGTACCAATACCATCTATTTCAACTGTAAAGTCATCACCAGGCGATCCTTTAATACTTTCAATGATACCTGCTGTAATATCCCATAGTTTGGTTCTGTCATATTCATCTACGATATATATATTTGGGTATTCATCATCATGACCGTATTTAATAACAATTTCTTTTTCAACAGCTAATGCCTTATCTTTATATGGTAAAGGAATAACTGGAATTCTTGCATTAAATTTCATAAGATATCCTCCTTTTTAATTATTAATCAAATGTTCTGAGAGGCTGTTGTGTATATAAATTTGTAAAATAATATCAATTTAATTATATATTATATTTTTGAAAGGAGGTAAAATATAAAGTATATATTATTTTTAAGTATTTGTAGAAAGGAGATTAATAATAATGAAGAAAAAACTTACATTTACTTACAAAAATAAAGAATTTACAGTTAAAGAATTTTCGGATACTTATTGCGTAGGATATAGTACAATAGTAAGAAAATTGGCGAAAGGGGAAACGCCTGATGATATTATTAAGTCTAAAAGATCTAGAAAATCGCCAGTAATATGTAAAAATAAAACTTATGATTCTATTCTTGATTTCTGCTCAAATTTTAATATTACATATAGAGAATTTGTTGATAAATTATCAAGCGGATTATCAGTACAGGAAATTGTAGATGAATTGTTAGCCGAAATTAAAAATAATAAAATTAGTAATGAAGAGACAATTAATAAAGAGGATAAATCTATTAATAACACTTCTACTAAAAAACTTCAAAAATTCAGCCACCTATTATTATTTATAGTATGAAAGGTTTAATGCGACATATTAATAATAATTTAGGAAACTTCAATAAAATTAATTTAATTGATTTTGAAAACGTTAGTAAAGATAAAATAGTAAAAGATATTGTAAATGATCCATTAAATTTAAATATATTCTTCTTTAATGGATGTATCTATTCTAATGATTTTTACAAACTAACATCAAATTCTGTAGCTTTAAATTATTATATTATATCTTTAGAAGTAGAAGATCAATTAATAGATCATTTATTATTATATTATTTAGGAGCATTATCAAATGATAGCTTACTAAGTAATATAAAATTTAATATTGTATCTAAAGATACTCATTTTTATAAACTAAGAAAATATATTAATACTATTAATATTGATAATATTGGATTAAATTATATATCTGATATTAACGGCAAATTTATTTATTCATTATCAAATTACATCATCAATAATAATTATATTCATAATAATACGTGTTTATTTAAGAAAGAATTTCAAATGATTTTTGGTAATTTCTTTAAATTGAGAAATAAGGTTATTAATAATGAAGAAATTGATAAATTGATAAATATTTTATTAGAATTAGAATTTATCACATTGAATCCTGAAACGGATAATACGTCAGAATATTATACTATTAACTTAATTAAAATAAAACAAGAAAACAGAAGATTAAGAAAACAAGCTAGAGCTAAATAGCTCTAGCTTTTATTTTTTGCCTGATTCAATATCTGTCATAGATACTGTATCATAATATGGATCATCTCCAGGATGTGGTAAATCTAAATCATATATAATATCATCTTCAGGTTCTTCGATAATATTAATAAATTGTGTTGCATCCATTGCAGGGATAACCCAATTATCTCCACCATCTTTAGTTACAAATGCGTCTGTATCATAATCATATAAGAATGGAACACCTTGATTAATTCCAGGTCTCATCCAGAAATCACGTACAATTTCATTTATAATAGAAATCTTTTGAGCATCTATTACAAATTTATCTTCTACATCTGTAATTGTAGTGAATACATTATTTAATTTATTTAATTCTATCTCATCAATAGAATTTACTAATTGATCTATTGATGCAGTATGTGTATTCATTAAACCTACTAAATCAGTAATGATATCTCTATAAATCATAACAGAAACATCATATGTTGATTTAATATCAGTTGTAATTCTTACACAATCTGAGCTTATATTATATATCTTATCATTTGGTACTTTCTTACCGTTTACGAATACCATATATAGCTCTTTACAGAATGGAATTGGTAATTTATCTTTATTTAAATAAATATATCCAGATTCTCTTAAACCTTTACCATGTAAATACTTCATTTTAAATACTAATGTTTCTGGTAGTATTGTACCTTCAACAAATGTTACAGTATTATTTTCAGTATCTACAGTATAAGATGTATCATCGATATTAATATTTCTATTTCCACTTGTAAGAACAAAAGTTCCACCTTCTTCTAAGAATGATTTATATGGAATAGGAACATCATAAGTTAAGACACCTTCTTCAGTTTTTACATTTACATCATAACTATCAGCAGATTTGAACATATACATTCCTTCAATAGGATAAGGAACATAGAAAACGTCCATTTTATCTCCAGGATGTAATGCTTTTGCTGTATAAATAAATAGATCATCAAATGGTCTAGTATTTTTTAGAATAGTGATATTAAATTCATCTTGTGATAATTTTCTACCATTTATAAATACCATAAATTGTTTTTGATTATCACAATATTTAAATTCATCACTTAATTGGAATTTAAAGCAATTTTTTCTAATATTGTATCCAATATAAATAAATCTATTTTTAGAAACAAATGCTAAATCTCTTCCATAATAATAATCATCATCAAATGACATAGCTTTCGTTTCTTCGTCCCAATGATAATCAATTCTATATGCTAATCTAGAATTAAATCCAATAGTAGGGAATTTCATATCATGGTGTCTGTCTGCATATACTAATAAATCATCACGTTCAATATATCCATCTAAAGATACTAATGGATCTTCTTTTGTAACGTGTCCGATAATAGTAGAATTATCTACATTTTTAAAGTAAATAATTTCTAATAAATCATCATCTGCTAATTCCCCATAAGTAGGAAGAATAAAACAACTTAAAGTATATTTAATTTGATCGTGATATTTATATAATTCACCATTTAAAAATGGTATTACATAAGTATCATGCCCATTATATTTATCACGAAGCATTATTAAATTTCCATCTTCGTTTACTAATTCTTTTACCTGTTTACCAGTCCAACTTCTTACTACAATAGGAGAAGAAAATGCTGGATACAGTAATTGAGGATTGTATTCGTATATATAATTAATACTATTTGTTATATTTTCTTCATATGTTTTTGAAATATCGAAATCAAAATTAAAATCTTCTCTTAATTTTGTTACATAATATGGAATATCTTCTATTGTATTTTGCTGATAATGTTTAAATAAATCAGAAATATAATCAGTTCCATGGAATTGATATACATTATTTTTTGGTAGATTACTATGTGAATCATAAAATACTCTTCCTTCAACAAATCCTAAAGATCTTCCTCTATCAACACTGATTACGTTCATAGGATCTACAGTTAAATTTGCATCTGTATATAAATATCCATCTTTAAATAATATGAAATTTTCTGGGAATAATTTTACATCATTTTTTACATTTGTTACATCCCATCCAATAATATTACCTAATGGTGCGTCAAATGAATCCATATGAATATCAGTAATGCTTTTATCAAATGATATAACAGTTTTACCAATCATTGATAATAGTCCATCATCATCAAATCTAAACATAGTATCTAATCCATAAGTCTCATTATTTTCACTATATAAAATATTAAACGGAATATGTAAAATATCTATCTTTTTTGCTTCTGGGTAATATGTATTATTTGCAATAATGTATGAATAGTGTACATCATTTACAATTTCAATATCACTCCATTTTACAAATTTATCATTTACAAATAATAAGAATGGTAAAATAATTTCTTCTCTTAATAATTGAATATAAGGTGCTCTAAATACTCCTCTATTTTTTTGAGGGGTTGCCGTATTTCTAAATCGTAAATCACTTACTAAAATAATTGTTTGATTTTCATTTTCTACTGGATAAGGTATATTAAACATTCTATATGCTTCAACTTTTTTAACAGTACCAGTATTAAAAAATGGTATCAAATTAGACTGAACGTCTTTTATACGTCCAGTCGTATTATGAATAAGTGATTCAACTGTATTCACAACACGTTGATCGATCATTATGAATCACTCCCAATTCTAATAATAGTTTTAGAAAAATCAATCATATTTTGTTTTGCTACTTTTTCAATAGTCTTTTGATTGTTAATATAAGCTCCGATGTAAGCATCTGTAATCATTTGAGCAAATGGTACAAACAATTCAGTTGCAAATACTGTACCTGGACCAAATAAGAACATCCATTTTTCAATAAATGTATCAATAGTTAATCCTTTGATATGCAAACTTTCATTCATTAATTTTATAAAGTTTTCAATATTGTCAAATGAATTAGGTTCGTAATCTATTTCTACGATATTAGCTTCTCTTTCGGAAATTCCAGAAATCTTTAAAGCTGTTTCTTTTACAGATTTAGAATCAATATCTTTACCTAATAAATTTACTTGGTAGTAGATTGATGCTAAATACAATGATTTATTTCTGGAGGATACATTAATATTGATTTTTCCAATATAATCAACTACATAATTTACTAAACTAGCAAAAGTTTTAGCTCCTGATTGAGTTAATGAAGAATTCATTGTTAATAATGTAGGTTTAGCTTCTACAATAAATGCAGTTCTAGCTGCAACTAAATAAGAAATAAAAATATTGATAACTTGATTATTGCTATAGAATCTATAACCAGCATTTGTAGCTTCTATGATAGCAGTACAGTCAATAAACACTTTAACTTTATGATCATTTCTAATATCTTTAGCAGCTACAACTTTAAATGCTTTTGGCAGCGGTTTTAAAGGTATAACTAATACAATTCTTTCTGAATCTAATAATTTAGCTAAAGTAGAATCTATATTTTTTCTTTTAACTTCATATTTTATATCAGAAAATGATTCATGAGATTTATCAATTCTCTCACCTTTAATAATCATTTCTTGAATACTTTTTTCATAATCAGGCATCTTTTTATAAAGATAAGTCTCATTAAATTTTTTCATAAGATTTCCTCCTTTTAATTAATTATTGATATGTTTTGAAACTATGATTTTAGCTATTTAATATTTAAATAAAAATAATACATTAGTATAAAGCCTAGGACCAAAATTAATGGCAAATGGATTCTAGTTAATATATATTTATGAAAAGATAAGAAGGAGAAAAATATGAAAAAGAAAACAGTAAAAGAAGTTATTGAAATGAGTACTAAAGAATATGTAGAACAGTATAATTCTACACATAAAGATCAAATTACACGTTATGATGTATATGATCTTATTAAACAGAATAAATTAAAGGCACATAAAGGATATAGAGGTGCATGGGTTATTGAATTAGAAAAACCAGAAAACAAAAAACCTTGTAAGTGTAAAAATTGTAAATGTGATAAAAAAGTTTATTCTACAAAAGAATTTGTAGAAGCATATAACAAAAAACATCCTAAAGCAACAATTACAGTTAAAGAATTACGTTATTTAATTGAAACTGGAGAAGTAAAAGCTAAAAAAGTGTCAGGTAAATGGCAAGTTTCAGCAGATCCCAGGCTACGAATTAAATAAACTTACAACCGATCAAGAAGGTTTAGGAGTTTCTTTTGAAGAATATTGTCTTTCAGAAAATTCTCATGAAGACGAATTAAATGAAGAATGTGAATATGAGGTATTAAAAGAATTTTTATACGAAAATCAAAACTATTTTGTAGATTTATTAGTAGCTTTTATTCACGATTCTAATTTTAATCCTTTTAAATGCTTAAATTGTATGGGTACTAATGATATAAAAATATATCAGTCTCCATCTTTAACAGATAAAAAAATATTATTAAATACAATAATATCTTATATTGTTAAATTTACTTCTATTGAAGAAAGTGAAATAAATTTATTAATTAAAGGTCTTGTAGAAGTATATGATAAAGTAAATTTTATATATACTTTTGAAAACGATTATAATCCTATAAATATTTTTGATACTAACACTTTTTATCAAGACGATAAAGTATCAGAATCTATTTTAGATATTATTAATTCTTTAATGTTTATTGATTATGATCTATCTGCTAAATATATTGCTATATCTGAAGGAGATTCAATTTATACTCTAACAGATGAAGAAAAAATATTACTTAAAATACAGCTTTTCACATTTGCCTCTGTATTTATAGATATAAATAAATTAATAAAAACTTTTATTAATTTTGCACATCAATAGTCTATACCATATAGGTATAGACTATTTTTTTACTTGGTGAAGTACAATATAATTAAAGGAGGCGATATCATGTATAATAAAATATATAATATTTTAGAAGAAGATACACAACCTATGAAATTAAAAGAAGAAAAATATTTTTATAATAATATACCAGTTCCAAGAGTTACTGAAATTATTTCTAAAATGATTTCGGAAGAATATTTATTATACTGGGCTAACAGTCTTGGATTTAAACATCAAAGTTATAAAAAGACAGTTCAAGCTGCTGCAGATATTGGATCTGAAGCTCATGATTTAATAAGTAAATTTTTATTAGGAGAAGTATTTACATCAGATAATATTCCTTATTTAGGGTTTAGAAAATGGTGGATAGATATTTCTTCAAATAACTCAGTAAAAGTTTTAGGATCAGAAGTACAAATATCATGCCCGTATTTTGGAGGTACTTATGATTTATTATTACAAATAAATGATAAAATTTATTTAGTTGATTTTAAAACATCAAATCATGTTTCATATAAATATTATTTGCAATTAGCAGCATATAAATATATGCTAGAATTACAAGGTTATAAAATTGATGGTGTAATTATACTTCAAGTAAATAAATCTAAGATAGAATATACTGAATATCCTTTATTATTTGATATTCCGGAACATTTAGATTTTATTAATAAATGCTTAAATACATTCTTTTCATTAGTATATGGATATTATAATATCAGTCAATGTGAAAATATGTATAAGAATATATTTTAAAGGAGATGATTTTAATGTTTAAAAATACTAATTCGTATAAATTAGTATCTACAATAGAAAAAATATTAATAAAAAATAGATTTAGAAATACTATTTTATCAATATATCAATTATCAATATATCATTTTAAACAGGTATTACGATTAAAAATATTTTTATCTAACGAAAAAATATTAGATATCTATAAAGAATATTTTAAAGAATATTTTTATTTATATACAATTATTAAATCTAAAAATTTAAATTCGCTTCTAAAAGATCAAAATCTATTTTATACTATTACAGGATTTAATTTAGATGCAATAATAACAATCAAAGATTTAGTAAGATTATATATATCATATGATTTATCTACAGATGATTTTCAATGTCATGCTATAATAGATAATAAAAATTTTAATATAGATAATAATAATCTTAAAATAAAAGAAATAAGAAATGTATGTATATTATTATTAAAATCTATATTTGCAATAATTGAACATTTATTAACTGAATTATTTATAAATACGGTTGATGAATGTAGAAATAAATTACAAGGAGGAAAAAATAATGAATGAATTTACTTATGAATCACTAAATATAGAAAAAAATAATAGATTTATAGATGCAGTTTTATATAACGATAATAAAATAAAATCATTTATTAATTATATTATTTTATTAAGAGATATAAGAAAATCTTCACCAAGTTATTCTAATTTATTAGAGATTTACGATTTTATAATATTTTTAAATTTTACATATTTTCATTGTTTAAATGATTCAAATCATCTTTTTATTGCAGAGAGCAGAAAAGGAAAAGATAAAAATCAAGAAAAATCTTTAATATATAAAGATGAAAATGTGAAAATGATATTAAAATTAAAACCTAAAAATATTATCACATTACACATTTCAAGAAATATGGGGTATACTGATACTTCTATAACTTTTGAAGATGGAAATGCTGAATTAACATCAAAAATACAAGAACAATTATTTATTAACTGTACTAATTTAATTATGAATGAATTATATAGAATGGTTAAAAAATATCGTAAATATGGAAGGAGTATTTAAAAATGTTTGATTTGGTAAATTTATTATTTAATACAGAATTTCTATTAACTGATTATGTTGAATATACTGGGTATCTTTTATTTTTTACAGTATTTATGATTTTTTTATTAATTATAATGAGTCTTTTATATTATGCAATAAAAAAATATTCATTCTTTAAAGTAACCCTTACACTTATCATATCGATATTAGGTATTATAATAGCTATATCAGCTTGTATATCTTTATTAAGTGTATTGTTCTGGGTATGTTTCTTATTTGCATCTAATTTAAAAATGACAATAATGTCTAAATTTTTCTTTAGCGAAATATTAGCAAACGTATTAGCTACATTTATTAGTTTTGGTATGATATTTAGTGGTATAGGCATTATTGCTAAAAAAGGAACTGACGATTTTTAATGGTAAGGTTTAAACCTTACCATTTATTTTTTATAAATTAAGTGACGATTATATATTATATAATCGTATAAGGAGGTAATATTATGGAATGTCCAGTGTTTAGAATATATAAAACTCCTAAATATCATAGAGGAGCTTTAGTAGAAATACATATTGCAGATATTCATTTTGGAGTTATTGATCCTAAGAAGCAATATGAAATTTTAACAGAACAATTTTTAATGAAAATAACTAATATTAATTTTGATATTTTATATATAAATGGCGATTTATTTGATCATAAATTTCAAGCAAATTCTGATGCTGTATTATATGCTGAATTATTTGTAAACTCATGTGTTCAAATATGTAGAAATAAAAATGCTTCTATTGTATTATTACATGGAACTTCGTCGCATGATTCAAATCAGTTAAAATTATTTTATCATTATTTATCAGATCCTACAATAGATATTCGTATTGTAGAAAATACTAGATTTGAAATTATTAAAGGTAAACGTGTATTATGTATTCCTGAAGAATATAATAAAGGTAAGGAATATTATGAAAAGTTTCTATATTACTCAGGATTATATGATGGAGTATGTATGCATGGAACTTTAAAAGGTTCTATTTATGGAGCAAATGAAGTAAATCTTTCTAGTAAAAAGAATCCTATATTTGATTTAAATTGTTTCTGTAATTGTACTGGTCCTATAATTAGTGGACATGTACACGTTGCAGGATGTTTTGAAGGTCATATGTATTATTCTGGATCTCCAATTAGATGGCAATTTGGAGAGGAACAAGATAAAGGATTTATTATATTATTACACGATCTAGATACAAGATATTATAGAATACATTTTGAAAATATAGAATCTTTTAGATATGATACTATTAATTTAGATCATCTTTTAAAAGATCCTCAACAAGCAATATCTTATGTAAATAAATTAAAAGAAAATGGAATAGATTATATAAGATTAGAATTTAGTATAGATAAAGAAGATTGTTTAAATATAATTAAACACTATTTCCAAAAAGATCCTACTGTTAAATTTCTAGAAACTTATAAGAAAGAAAAAGAAAAGACTTTAATGCAAGAAGCTTTACATCAAAAATATACTGGATATGATTATATATTAGATGATAATTTATCACCTGAAGATAAATTGACACGATATATAAATCAAGAGATGGGGTATGAGTATATTTCAGTAGACGAATTAAAGAAAATTATATATGATGTATTATGATAAAATATGTGCTACTAGGATAATTATCCTAGTAGCAATAATAAAGGTATGTATGCAGGGCACGCCAATGTGTGTATTTTTTACACACATATTTATATGTATAGATAATTGTAAAAATCTGTATTTTTAATTGTATATTATAGATATGAATAAGAAGAGAACTATTAAAGTTCTTATACCGCATTATGCTGGATAGAGGAGATAGAAAAATGATGATTAGTAAAGAAAGATTAGCAATGCTTGCAGCTAGTATTACAGGTTTTGTATTATTATTTGTCGGAGCTGTAAATGTAGTAGTATATAAATATACTGCTTTATCAGTATTCGAATATGCTATTGTAATTATCGGAAGCTTTGCAGGACTTTTACGAATTTCTGAAGGGGTATTAACAACAGGTAGTATTAATTCTAAACATAAGTTTAGAAAAATTAGACTTGTTGAATTAATGCTTTATTTTGTTTTAGTTGTATTATCAATTATAAATTTTATTTTCTATTGTAACGTAGCTTATGGATCTTCAAATTGTACATATTCATTCTTAATATTAATTTTAGTTACAGTAGTAGTTTTATTTGATATTTTTACAACAAAAACATATAAAAGATATAAATAAAATTATATCTTTTATTTTTTGTTTTGATTATATATTATAATATTGATGCTGAGTAATAGTTCCTTATTCGTAGGAATTAGGCATCATTAAATATTGTTTTATAATGCATAAAACATAAAAATTAATACGTAAAAAATTTTAGGGAGGATTTTTATGTTTGATAGAAATCAGAAATATACAAAAATAGCTAATAGATCATCTAAACAACTAATAGCTATTAATTTAGATATAGTAGCACTTCAATTATTTTGTAATTTTGTAGTGTCTGAAAATAAAAATATACATAAATCAAATATAATAAATTTAAATAATTTGATTAGTAATTTAGATATGAGTTTATTTAAAGATGATAATGAAAAAATGTCTAAAATAAATTTTATAAAAAAAGGAATAGAAGCTAGATTAAATTATAATCTTACTAAAAAAGATTTAATTTTAATGCATATAAATGGTGGATTATTAGATGATGAAAATTCTATAAATATAGAAGAAATAGATAATGATGAAATAGTATGGGTAAATAAAATTATAGCAGATGGTTTAAAATTTGGTTTTATTTATTCAGAAGTAGATAAACTTGAAGATTTATGTAGTAAATTTAAATCTGCAGATTATTCTAATAAATCTGAGATGCTTCAATATTTTAAAGATGAAATTTTTAATATACAAAATAAATTTAGACAATCAGATGCTAATGCTTCATCTGAATTATATTTTTCTCTAGAAGATAGTAAATTTGATGAATGTATTAGAGAAGTATATGATAAAGTGACTTCTCCATCTAATAAATTAATAACAGGATTTGTTGGTCTTAATGAAATGCTAGGTGGAGGATTTGAATCTACTCGTGTTTATTCATTATTTGGATTACCGTCAGAAGGTAAATCTATAACATTATTAGATTTAGCTCTTCAAATTAAAAAATATAATCCAGGATATAGATGTAAAGATCCTACCAAAAAACCATGTGTTGTATATTTTACATTAGAAAATAAACTTGAAGAATCTGTAGTAAGATTATGTGAAATGGTTGGAATCAATGGATCAATATCAGATTATACAGTTGATGAATTAATATATAAACTAAAAACTGATGGCGAACTTTGTATGAGCAATGCTTCTCCTGTAAACTTTTTTATGTTTTATAAACCAGGTATGTCTGTTGATACTTCTTATCTGTATACTTTAACAGAAGAGTTAGAAGATAAAGGATATGAAGTAATATCAGTTATTATAGATTATATTAAACGTATTCGTTCTAGTATGGATAATTCTGATACTCGTATATGGTTAGGTAACGTAATTAATGAATTTAAAGTATTTGCAGCAGAAAAAGATTTGGTTGTAATTACTGCATCACAGCTGAATAGAGATGCGACTCAACATATCGACGAATCTCGTAAAACTAATAAATCTGATTTAGTACGTATGTTGGGAAGATCTCAAATAGGTGAATCTATGTTAATATTAGAAAACTTAGATGGTGCTTTCTTGATAGCTCCTGAATGGACTCCAGAAGGTAAAAAATATTTAGGTATTCAACGTATTAAGAAAAGATATAAAGCATCAGATCTTACTTATTTATATTATCCATATCAGGGAGAGATTAAATTAGTAGAAGACCTAAATGCTATAGAACCAGTATATAAAACAACTATGAAAGAGGTTCCTCAAAACTTCAATAATCTAAATCATTTAAATAAAATAAATGAAGTAAAAGATATAAATGATGTGAAATTATTGAAAACTAATAATAATATTTTCTTATCAGGATCAATGTCTATAATAGATGATTCTGAACCTACTCTTATGAAAGATATAGTAAAAAGAATTACCCCAGTAGTCAAATAAGACTACTGGGATTTTAATATCGAATTTATTTTTTCATGAATATACCTATCAGTATTAGTTGAATTATAGGTGTCTATATTATGATATTTTTTATATAGCATATATACATAATCAGAATATTTTCCTATAATATCATACATTTCTTTACCTTCTACAGTAATTTTTAATTCATCATCATGTAAAACAAATTTATCTAAATCATCTTTATATATAACTTCTAATTCTCTACCTTTATAAAAAATTAATTTTATTTTTTCTCTAACAATTTTATCAAGAAGTAGTTTCATATGTAGCAGAGTTATAAATATCTAAATCTTTTTTATTGGCATTGAACACAGAAGTTATAAATTCGTCTAAATCATCATCTTTGATTAATTTAATTTTTCTAGAATTAAATTCTTTCATATTACAAATACCATTCATTGTTAATATTAAAAAATCTAATTCTGGATTTCCATAAATATCATTAGCAAGTAATTTTGGCCTATACCTATACTTTAAATATTCTGCTTCTGACATTTCTACATCAACTAATAATTCTTTTAACTCATCAGAATAATCATCAATAATATTTTTAATTGGATATATAATATTATCATATTTGTCTCTGAATGATAGATTATTATAACTAGCAGAATCTTCGTTTTTAAAAGTTATAAATTGCTCTACTGTATAAGTTTTACCAGGGTTAGTTATTTTTGATAGCGCCATTACCAAAACCTCCCTACAATTTTAGCATTAGTTATATCTCCACCTATAAATCCTACAATAAACATAGTGCCTTGTGGTACATATTTACTTGGATAACTGATTACATATTCTTTTGGAACTGGTAACGTTATGTAATTTGAAACAGTGGTATTAGTAATACCTAAATTATTATACTTATTTTGAATATTACTACTTCTATTAGGAGTAGTTTGTTCAGTAGTTAAATTTCCCATCATTGCTGGAATTGTAAATTTTGCAGCTGATGGAGGGGCATATTTATTTATTGTTTGTTGTAATACAGCAATTTCTTGTCTAAAATTTGCTAAATTACCGTAATCTAAATTTGGCATTTTTACACCTCCAATAACAAATAATTAATTATCTATTTGTTATTGCATTTAGATAAAAAATAATTTTAAGGAGGATTTTTTATTATGATTACTACAAAACAGAAAAAATTAAATGATTTTATAATTAAAGAAGCTGGTCTAGAACTTGATCAGAATAATCATGTTTTTGACCAAGATACAGGATTACCTATAACAGTAAAAGGAAAAGCTGTAAAATATAATAATACATCAGTTTGTAGATTGATGCCTAATGAGATAGAATTTGATCCTTTAAATAACTCATTATTGGCAAATGAAATATGTAATACTTTTATTACAAAATTACATGAAGAAGGAGAATTAGATTCAATAGCTTATGGAATTTCTAATAAAGAAAGAAATATGCCAGGACAAGCTATGTGTATCAATAATGGAACAGCAACAGTTGTTACTCCGACATTTAATTTAGATAGCTTAAAATATATAAGTCTTATTGCAACTTTGAATGGTACTAATGTAGAT
The DNA here is from genome assembly GCA_944332505.1 of uncultured Bacilli bacterium. The sequence continues at coordinate 59,783 of CALVKC010000001.1, read as the reverse complement.
TCCAAAGATACAATAAAATTAAAATCATATGATCAAAAAATAAAACCCTCTAAAAGAAAAAAATGAATTTCAGTATATTAACAGAAGAACAGCAATCTTTAGTACAAGATTGCTATAATTGGTTTTATAATGATACTGATCTTGTTTTTGAGTTTGCAGGGGGTCCAGGAACAGGAAAATCATTTGTATTAGATTTTATTATTAAATATCTAGGAATCAATAGAAACAATATAGCACCAATGGCATATACAGGTGCCGCTGCTGTAAATATGAGAACTAAAGGATTATTAAATGCTGGAACTATTCATTCATGGATTTATCATACTAATATATCACCTAGAATAGATAAATCTGGTAATTATATTATGGATGAATATTTCAATAGGCCAAAAGAAGGATTAGATTTTATACCAAAAGTCGAATTGGAGGATATTAAACTTATCATAATAGATGAGGCTTATATGGTTCCATTTGAAATGAAAAAAGATATAGAAAAATTTGGTATTAAAATTATAGCTTGTGGTGATTGGAATCAATTACCGCCTATAAATAGTAAGCCTGCTTATTTAACTAACAGAAATGTTCATTTATTAACAAAAACAATGAGACAGGCTGAAAATTCAAATATAGTAAAATTAGCTTATTATGTTTTAAACGGGTTTCCAATATCAAACGGATATTATGGAGACGTATTAGTAATTAATGAGGATGAATTGACAGATCAGATGATTATGTCATCTGATGTGGTTATTTGTTCAAAAAATTCTACTAGAGAATATTATAATAATAAAATACGAGAATTATATGGATTTCATAATAAATTACCAGAGTATGGAGAACGTATAATCTGTAGAAGTAATAATAAATATGAAGTAGTAGAAGGTATAAATTTAGCTAACGGTTTAATTGGAACTGTAACTAATTTTCCAGATGTATCTGGATTTGACGGTAAAACTTTTTCAATGTCTTTTAAACCTGATTTGCTAAGTAGTTCATTTAATATAAAAGCATCATATAAATATTTTATAGCATCACATCAACAAAAAGAAGCTTTAAAATATGATAAATATTTAGAAGGAGAAAAATTTGAATTCGGATATTGTATTACTTCTCATTTATCACAAGGTTCTCAGTTTGATAATGTAATAGTAATTGAAGAGCCTATGATGGGTAATATAAATAATAGATTATCTTATGTAGCAATTACAAGAGCTAAAAAACAATTAATTTATGTAAAAAAATCTTATAAAAAGAGGTAATTAAAAATGGAAGTATTAAAAGATTTATCATTAATAATATTAGCTTTACCGATAATCGTAGCTTTAATATTATTAGTATGCTCAGCTATATATTTAATATTTTTTATAGATTTAGAAAATGATGATACTGATAAAATTTCAAAAGTAATTTTAGTATATAAAAATAGTGCAATAGTATTAACACTATTTTTATGCGCTATGCTTTTATGTGTTATTTAAGGAGGACAAGAAAAATGATTAATAACTTAAAAGAACGTGCACATTATAACATTAACTGGTTAGAAGACCACAATGATCCAGGCTTAAGAAAAATTGGAGACACATTTGATCAATACGTTGGTTTTTTAGAAGCATTAGAAAATTGTGATAATTATCATACAATGGATGAATTATATGATCATAGAACAATATTATTTGCTATTGTTTGTAAATTAAATGTAGACCATTCTTGGAAATCTAAACGACATTCTGATGGATCATCAGAAGATGGATGGTTTATTGCCGGTTTAGATACACCATATGGCCAAATAACATATCATCAGAAAATGGAATATTGGAACTTGTTTGAATGTAAAGAATTATCAAAAGCACCATTATATGATGGACATACTCCAGAAGATGTTTTAGAAAGATTAAAATTAACTTTCTTCGGGAGTGTTTTAGGATGAAATATATGTTTTTAGATGTGGATGGTGTATTAAATTCATATTTTCATCAAGTTATAGTGTCAAAAAATACATTAGATAGAAATTATATGATTTCTGATGATATATCTCCATATAATATAGAAGTTTTGAAATTTATAACTAGAGAAGCTTTTCCTGATATGAATATAATAATTTCATCATCTTGGTGTTATAATTATAAATTAATACGAGAATTAAAAAATATTTTTATAATTAATAATATTCCTATATATGATCTTATATATACACCAAGTAAAAAAGAATTTAATAAAAAAGAACTTATTATTGAATATATAAAAAATAAGAATATTCATCCGAATAGCGTAGTAATAATAGATGATGATCAAGTATTTAATTTCAAAGATAGATTAAATAGAAGATTTATAAGAACAAATCCTCATGATGGTTTAACTTATAATGATTATCTAAAAATGTGTAAATTATTTAATAAAAAACCTATTATTAAGATTATATAAAAATATATATAATTAGATATTATATATATGAAATAAAAAGGAGGATTTTTAAATGTCAAATAGTATTTTAGAAGGAAAAAAATTAATTAATCCTGTTAGAAGGATTAAACCAGGAGAAAATAACAGATATTTATTACTTATTAAAATTCCTAATTCTGATGAAACATATTGGGAATTTATAACTGGTAGAGAAAATGCGTATGAATATATTAAAAATAATATTACAGAAATCGATGTTGATGAATCATTTATTATTGTAAATAAATTAAAAGAAATCGATTTTGATAGGTTACATACTATTTACGGATTTGTAAAATATGTTAAAGAAACAGATTCTATAGTAGATGAATTTGATATTGATGATTATGTAATTAATATTGATACATCTGCTAACATTGGCGTAGGACTAGAATCACAAGGACAAGTATTTACAGGAATTGCAGATTCATTTGAGTCCGCTGATGATGATTAAGAATAACTAGGAGGGATATATTTATGGCTAAACCACAGAGAAAAAAGAGACCTACTTGGTTTCAAAAGCAAATAGAACGTGGAGGTGTTGATTTTCTTAATAGAAAATCGGCTTATGATATTCAAAAAGAAGCATTAAGTATTATAAGAGATATTACTAGAGGTAATATTACAGAAAAAGATTTTGAATATTTATTTGATACAAAAGTATTATCTAATGTGAAAATTAGTATATATGCTAAATATGTAGAATTACATGTATATGATTCTTCTATGAATTTTGTATTACAAAATCAATTTGGTATCCAAACATTAGAAAATGTATATGGTGTAACACCAGAAAATTTTCAACAAACTATGAATAACAATAAAGATTTAATGTTTGCATATGGTGCAGTATTAAATTGTCTTGATTCTATGATATCATTTGCGTCTAGTTCTCAATGTAATCATACTAGAGAAATGTATCTCAACGTATATTATTCAGTACAAGCACAATTATTTAGATTTAGACATATTATTTAAAAATTTTCCATGACATTTTAATATTAATATAAAAGGAGGAAATATCATGGAAAAAACTGCAGTTGTAGCTTTAAGAGATGCATTATTACAAGATGGTAAAAATAAAACTCTTAGAATAGCATTTGATAATGGTATTAACTTTACATTATCATCCGATTTAGTATTATGGGATGATGAAAAAGAAATAGTAGTAGGACTTATAGCAGATAGTGATAGTGGATCATTTGAAGCTGGTCTTCCTATTAGAGTTATTACTTCTACCTATGAAAATATTCAATTTATCATGGGTAACACTAATGTAAAAAATCTTGAAGCTTTATTGGATTCATTAAAATCAGCAATGACTATTAGTGAAGAAAATAAAGCTAAGATTTTAAAATGGTATAATGCAGTATATGATTATAGAAAACCTTTATCTAGAACAAACTATAATCCTACTGATATTATAAGAGGCGATGAGCCAAAAGAAGAAGGAGATTAAAAATTGCCTATGAGCATCATAGGCAATGCTCTTTTCAAAAAATATACAACTATAAACAAAATTATAATTGTATATTATTACAATGAGAGGAATAAGGATAGTTATTTATTTTATTATTTCTCAATGTGCAAACCAGCATACATATAAGATTATAAAAAGGAGGAATTAAGTATGAACGGTTTTAACAATTACGGTTATCCAACAGGTGGTTATCCAACAGGTGGATACTATTATCAGGAAGCTCCAAAGCTATCAATGACTCAAGGGATTACTCCAGAGGAGATGAAAACATTATCTACAAAAAGTAGTGGTTTTAATCTAAATATCCCTGAAGAGGAGATGCTTAGATCTTTCTGTACACACAGATATGAAAATAGATCTGCACTTACTCAAGATGAAGAAGGTAATTTTACTTGTTCAATTTGTGGTACTAAATTTAAAGGATTTGATGGTACTGTTAGTGATGCACGCCAAGTTGCTACTCAAATGGTAGATCTTATGGAGACAGTTAAATCTCGTGCTCTTACTTTACCAGCAAAAACTATTAGAGATGTAAACCAGATTATCCCAATTATTAAACGTATTCCAGATCTTTATGATCAAGCATTGAATGATTTCAAACGTTCTTTTGGAAACGATAATAGTGGATATTATTATGGTCAAGATGCTAATGCATTTAACGCATATCAAAATATGGTAAATCCAATGGCTGGAAATGGTTACTATGATCCTGCAATGAGTCAGCCAGTATTTGGTGCTCAGCCACAAGCATATGGAACACCATTCGGAGGTCAGCCTGTAATGCCACAGCAATATCCTCAGACAGGATTCCCTCAGCAAGGATATCCATATCCAACACAACAGCCACAGGGATATCCACAGCAAGTAAATCCTTTCACAGGAGCACCTCAACAGAACAATCAACAGCAGTTTACAGGGCAAGCACCTCAACAGGCACCTGTACAAACAACAGCTGATAACAAACAACCTGAAACGGTAACTGTATCAAAAACACTGACAGATTAATTTGTTTTAATCTCATATGTCCTAGTAGGTAAACTCCTACTAGGACAATTTCTCTATTAATATCTTTTTTATAAAATGGTATTAACTTAGAAGTAGGGAGGTAAGAATAATGGCAAAGAAAAAAACAAAAGATACAAATAATCAATTATCTACAACCGAACAGGCTATAAGAGATTATGCCGATCTTATCAAAACTTTTACAGTGTTTTCGGACGCAGTTAGACAAAACCCTGGACAATTTATTGGATATTTGAAAAATAAAGGGTTCAAAAATATGTATCGAGAAATTTATCAAAATGCTATTGATGAATTGATTCGTACAATTTCTCCATGTACAGTAGTTAAAGTATTCTTTGATGAAAGAGATAACTCTGTAATGGTAGAAGATAACGGTCGTGGTATTCCGTTTAATAATATTATACGTGTATTTACAAGTGAGCATACTAGTACAAACTATGTAAAAAATAAAGGTGAATATTCATCAGGTTTACATGGTGTAGGTAGTAAAGTTGTAAATGCATTATCTAGTATTTTTACAGTCGATTCTTATATTTTAGGAGAAGGAAGACATGTAGAATTTTATAAAGGAGTTCCTTGGGATAAAGGAGAACAAGTAATTCCAAATAAAGAAAATAAACAAGGAACAGTAATTATGTTTCAACCAGATTATGAAATCATGGGAGAAATTAATGTTACTTGGCAAGAAATTTATGAATTAACTTCAAAAATTCTCATGCTTACAAATCGTGGATCTAAAGTTATTTTTAAAGCTATGGATAAACGTGGTAAATTACACGAAGAAACAATTGTTAATGAGGATGGTATTATTACTGATCTTATTAAGAAGACTTCTAAACCACTTATTAGTCCAATTTATGTAGCTGATGATAATGGGACCATGAAAGCTGAGATCGCTTTTACTTATGATTCTGAAGATCTTAATGGAGAGCATATAACAACATTTAGTAACTTTTGTCCAACTATTGGAGGAAAGCATCTAGATGGTTTTGTTGACGGATTATGTAACTATTGGCGTAAATATATGAATAACGTATATTTGGCTAATAGTAAGAAAAAGATTAGTGTAAATAATAGTGATATTAAACAAGGGTTAAAGGCTGTTGTATCAGTAGCACATATTAAACCAATATTTAGTGGGCAAGCAAAAGATATTTTAGATAATGATGATATGTATTATTATTGTCGTGATCTTATAACTGCCACAATGGATAATTGGTTAAAAACTAATCAAAATGACGTCAAAAAATTATGCGAATTCTTTAAGGATGCTGCAGAAGTCAGGTTAAATAGCGAAAAAGAAAAAGTTAAATTATCGACTAAATATAATACATCAAAACTAACAGGTATGCCTGCAAAATTTGTAAAGGCAGAAAATCCTAGAAAAGGTGCAGAATTAATTATAGTTGAAGGGGATTCAGCTTTGGGTTCATTAAAGAATTCAAGAGATTCTGATATTCAAGGTATATTCCCTATTAGAGGAAAAATTCCTAATGCATTTAATACAGCAAGAGATAAATTCTTAGCAAATGAAGAAATTGCTTCTATGATCACAATATTTGGTTGTGGTTATGGTAAAAACTGTGATATTTCAAAATTAAGATGGAAGAAAATTATTATTGGAACGGATGCTGACCCAGATGGTGCTCATATTAGAACATTATTAGTTAAATTTATATTGTTATATTGTCCTCAAATAATTCAGGGAGGATATTTATATGCAGCAGTACCTCCATTATATGGATTAGAAGAAAAATCTGGAGGAAAGAATAAGAAGCCTAAGATGAGATATTTTACAGAAATGATTGACTATGTAAAATATATCCAAGCATTATTTATAAAAAATAATGATCTTAGAGATATTAAAAATCATCCAATGACTAAAGCCGAAATTACAGCAATTCTTTATAAGAATATGGATTATATGAAAGAATTAAGAACTGTTTCTGATACTTTTGCTATTGATCCATTATTGCTTGAATATATATTAGGTAATATTACATTACCTTTGGAAACAAATAATATTTCAAAATTGAAGAAATTAATTGTTAAGAAAGGTAAATTCTTAGATGTGAGAAAAGAGAAAAATACTATTGTTATTGATGGATTATACGAAGAAAGATATCATAGAATTTTCTTAAATGATAGATTAATCAATAGATGTCAAGTATTATTAGATCATATAAATAATACACCTAAACAATTTAAATTAAACGGGAATGTAGTTACATTATATGAACTAATGAATGCATTTGATAAAAATACACCTAAACAGATTAAACGATATAAAGGATTAGGTGAAATGGATGGATGGCAACTATTTGATTCTACATTCAATCCACATGAAGATAGCGGAAGAACGTTGATCCAATATACAATGGAAAATGTAAAAGATGAAATTGAAACAATGCGATTATTAAATAATAATACTAGAGAATTATTAAATGATATACGTATTAAAAAGGACGATCTATAAGATTATAAGATAAGGGAAATTATATTCCCTTATCTTTATTTTTTGAATATAAACAAATATTTAAAGCTTAACTTAGAAAGGAGAATGATATAATGAAAATATTTTACCATAATGATAATGATGGAAAATGTTCAGCTGCTATGATTTATTTATATGCAAAAAATAATAATATCGAAATTAATTCTGATGATTTATATCCTTTAAATTATTTCAATAAACTAATAAATGTAGATAATATCAAAAAAGATGAAATAGTTTATATTTTAGACTATTCATTTAATAATAAAACTAAAGATACAATAATTAAAATTTTTAATAAAACAAAAAATTTATATTTCTATGATCATCATAAATCTTCATTAGAAATTATAGATATACTTAAAGATGTATGTAAATATTGTATAGTGGATATAAATAATTCAGCATCAAAAATAGTTTATAATAAATATATAAAAAATACTAATATAGATTCTGAAAATTTATCGAAAATAATAGAATTAATTAATGATTATGATTTAGGTATAAATAAAATAAAAGATTCTTTATTTTTTAATTTAGGATCTGTAATATATAATAATGAGCCTATATCATCAATATGGGATTCAAATCCTGAAAAAGTAATAAATAGTGGTAAAATTATATACAAATATAATATTAAAATTAATAATGAAAATATAAATACTCATGCTTATTATGTAAATATAAATAATAAGAAATGTATTATATTAAACAATACTACAAAATCACATAGAATTTTTAATAAATTATATGATAAATATAAATTTGCTATTAGATGGGCATTTGACGGTCTTATATATGAATATTCAATATATTCAGAATTTGATGATATTGATTGCTCGAAAATTGCAGAGTATTTTGATTATTCAGGCGGAGGACATAAAAGAGCTGCAGGTTTTAGATCTAAAACATTATTATTTAAACAAGGAGATAAATTTACAATATATTAGAGATAGGATTTTACCTATCTCTTTTATTTTACATTTTAATTATATATTATACTTATGGATAAAAGAAAGAGAGGATTTTATAATGAAAATATTTTATCACGATGATAATGATGGAAAAGCAGCAGCTGCTATGATTTATTTACACTTATTAGAAGATGGAATATCAGTATTAAAAACTGATTTTTATCCTGTAAACTATGCTGATAAAGTTCCAACAGCAGATGTTGTAGCCAAAGGAGAAAGTGTTTATATTGTAGATTATTCATTTACAGAAGCAACGTTTGATAAATTATCAAATATCTGTTTTAAATCAGAAAATAATGTTTATTGGTATGATCATCATGAATCTTCATTAGAAATTTATGACTATGTGAAATCTACGAATTTATGTAAAGATTTAATCATCGATATGAATTATTCAGGTGCTAGAATCGTATATAATAGATTTATCAAAGATACAAATATAGATTCAGATGATATTAAACGAGTTATAACATTAGTAGATGATTATGATAGATGGATGATTCATAATTATCCAGAATCTATGTATTTTAATACAGGATCTTTAATGTATCCAAATGGACCAACTGATAAAATTTGGAAATCAGACCCTAAAGAAGTTATTGAAAATGGAGAAATTATTCAGAAATATAATGATATTTCTAATACAAAAAATACAAGAAGCAGTAAATATTTTATCAAAGTTAATGATAAAAGATGTATTGTATTAAATAGCAGCATCAAATCTAGCCAAGCTTTTGGTAGTTATTATGATAAATATAAATTTGCAATTAGATGGTCATTTAATGGTAAAGAATATAATTATTCAATATATTCTTCTTATGATGATATTAATTGTTCAATAATTGCTAAACATTTTGATCCAGAAGGAGGAGGACATAAAGGAGCTGCAGGATTTAGATCTGATAAACTTTTATTTAAAGATGGATTCTCATTCAGAATTAAAATGCCTAAGGAAGAAAATAAGTAGTATAAGTAAAGCTTATATAATTTTATTTAAAAAATATATAAACATTTGAGTAGATTCACGTAATCATATGATTTATATATTTAGGAGGAATTAAAATTATGAAAAACGAAAAATCTAAAAAGCCTACAATGAAGCATTTAACTGTTAAATTAGCAACTGTAGAAAATGCAAAATATACAGAAGAAGATTTAGTAGATATTTTATCTAACGTATCTTTTGAATTAATCAATATTACATTATCTACAAAGAAAACATATTTAGGAGTTAATGGATTCGGTTATACTGCAATTGGATTTGTAAACAGCTTTAACCCTGAAGAAAAATCTTTCAAGGTTGTAGTATTTGAAAATAAATATGATGCAATTGAAAAATTAGGAGATATTGTTATTTCACCTAGAGTATTTACTAATAAAGAAGGCAAAATTACTAAAGTTATTGGATTAGATGTAGAACCAGTAACAGCTGAATAATTATTCTACCATCTAGACACTTTAGTCTAGATGGTAATCTTTTTTCCAATTATATATTATATAAAAGATAGAAAGGAGAACTAAATTAATTATTAATTAGTAATTTTACAACTTATTAATTTAGGAGGTAAATATATGGCTGAAAATATAAAGCAATCTAATATAAATGAGCAAAGTAAAATGGATATGCAAAGATATGCAATTTACGTAGCTCGTAATAGATCAATCCCAGAATATAAAGATGGATTAAAACCAGTTCAGCGAAGAATTTTATGGGATATGTATCATGACCAAAAAGCTATTAATAACACTATTAAATCTGCCAGAATTATGGGGGATGTAGTAGGTAAATATCACCCTCATGGTGATACTTCAGTTTATGGTGCAATGAAACCAATGGTCAATTGGTTTGAAATAAATGAGCCTTTGATTATTAAACAAGGTAACTTTGGAAACTTCCAAGGTGATGGAGCATCAGCTGCACGTTATACTGAGGCTAAATTAAGCCCATTTGCAGTTGAATGTGTAATTAGTGAACTTCAAGAAACTAATAAAGTTGTAGACTGGGACGATAATTATGATAATACATTATTAGAACCTAGTTATCTTCCAGCTGCAGTTCCTTTATTATTAATTAATGGAGCATCTGGTATTGCAACAGGTCTTAAAGTTGAAATACCTTCTCATAATATTAATGAAGTTATTGATGCTACTATCGCATTATTACATGATCCGAATGCTAATATTGTATTAGTACCTGATACATGTATGCCATGCGAAATAGTAGATGCTGATTGGAGAAGTATTACAAATACAGGAACAGGAAGTTTTAAAGTAAGAGGAATTATTGAAACTTCTGAATATAATGGATATCCTGCATTAATTATCAGATCTATTCCTGATAATACATATTTGGATACTATTACTGATAAAATAGATGAATTAATTTTAAACAATAAAATTGTTCAGATTATGAAATCTATTGATAAAAACACTGAAGAAGAGATTAAATTTATTCTTCAATTAAAGAAAGGGTCAGATCCAGAATTTGTTAAACAAGTTTTATATAAAAATACCCTATTAGAAAAATCTTATTCTGTAAACTTTGAAGTTCTAGATGGGATAACTCCAGTAAGATTAGGTTATAAATCTTATCTTCAAGCATTTATTTTACAGAGATTAGAAACAAAATTTAGATTATATTGTAATAGATTACAGGATAAACAAACAAGATATCATCAAGTAGATGCTTTTATTAAAGTAATCACTTCTGGTAAAATGGATACTGTAATTAATATGATCAAGAAACAAAAGTCTACAGATAATAGTATTATTATCAATTATCTAGTAGATAAAATTAAACTTACTGATTTACAAGCTAAATTTATTATTAACGTTCAGCTTTATCGATTAAGCGCTGGATATCTTTCTAAATATAAACAAGAAGCTAAAGATTTACTAGCAGCTATTAAAGAATATGAACGTAAAATAGTAGATGAAACAGTAATTCAAAAAGAATTAGAAGAAGAATTATTAGCTTATAAAGCTAAATACGGTAAACCTAGAAAATCTAGAATTATATCTGTAGAACAAGCAAGCAATATTCCTGCTGGACAATTTAAACTTGTTATTACAGAAAATAATTTTATCAAGAAAATTCAAATGAATGAACCTATTGGAAATTTAAAAGGTGATACTCCAAAGAGTGTATTATCTGTTGAAAATAGAGAAAACATTTTAATCTTTGATGAACTTGGTAAAGTTTATAAATTACCTGTACATAAAATTGCATTTAGTGATAGAAATAGTCCAGGAATTGATATTCGTATGGTAATTAAAAATCTTACAGCTAATATTAATTCCGTTTTCTATGAACCTATGGTTGCAAAGTTCTCTAAATCTAAAGCTAAATATTTTATCGTAGTTTTAACTAAGAATGGAAATATTAAACGAATGGATTTAGATGATATTATTACAGCTACACCTTCTGGAATTGTTTATGTTAAACTAGAAGAAGGAGATACAGTTCAAGATATTATGATCTTAGGACAACATAGCGATGTAGTAGTATATAACAAAAATAAAGCATTGAGAATTCCTTGTGCAGAAATCCCTTATTTAAAGAGATCTACAAAAGGTGCTAAATCAATGCCTAATGGAGAAGTAGAAGGATTGTCTGTGGTTACTAAGGATACAACAGATATTGTCGTAATCACAAACAAAGGTTACATAAACAGATTGTCACCAATGGCATTACCAGCTACTGCAAGAAATAAAGCTCCTAGTAAAGTTATTAAACTTGGAAAAGGGGATACAATTCAAGCAGTATATGGTGTCAATGTAAAAGATTCTATTAGAGTGGTTTCACAATCAGGAACTACAGAGATTAAAGTAGCAGATTTAGCAGTAGGAAGTAGTATTTCTACAGGATCTAAAGTATTAGCTACAAGAAGTGATATGATTGTGAAAACAAATATTATTAAAGCGAAGTAGTCAATATGACTACTTCTTTATTTTAAAATATAGGAGGATTAAAAAATGAACGAATTAGTTAGCCGTATTGAAAAACAATTTAATTTAAAATTTGTTTGTAGAATTACATTTAAAAATAATAGAATTATTGTATCTGATAGTGAAAATACAATAGATGATTATAACTTTATATATCAGATAGATAATTTAAAACCAGGAAATTATTTAGCATTTGCTGAAGAAATTAATAGTAAAGTTTCTGGTATGAATTATACTTTATCTTTTATGATCTTTAATGAAGAAGTATTAGAAAATAATTATACAGAATTCTTTAATACTATTAATATTCAAAAATCAGAAATCTGTGGAAATAGTATAGGATTCTTTGATTATGATTATTTTAAATCTATGGATGAAGATGAGAAAGAAATAGGAGTAACAATAAGTCCAAATAATTATGTCGTATTAACTTCTAAGATATATTTAAATTATGATGTATCAATTAAAGAATATGATCAATATACTATTGGAGTAATTCTTAGTGCTATATTGGATGATTATAAAGGAGAATAAATATGACAGATCCATTATTTAAAGTTGATAATACTGAAAATAAACAAAAATCATATTTAAAAGACTATATTACTGAATTAAATAGTAAAATAAAGTTATATAATGAATGCAATACTCTTATAAAAGAATTTATAAATGCAAAAAGTTTTTTAAAATGTAATAATGATGTTATGAAGCATAGATTTAAAATTTTCTTTAATTATTATAAAAATCTTAATTCGAATAATGATATAAGAAATATAATAGAAAAAAGTTTTAATACAACTATTACTTTAATCTATGCTGAAATATTAAATAATGTGTCTAATATTAAAAATAATAATGATATAGATTTATTAACTTATATACACGAAAATCGTGATGACCTTGAAACTATGTATAATATTGGGTATGCAAATAATGTAATGGATACTATTGATAGGTATTTAAATAGTTTTTTGGTTGATAAATATGATACTAAAAAGATCAAAGCATCTATAGAAAAAGAATTAGAATCACTTGTAAATAGATTAGAAAAGTTAATGAATTCTATTGAAATGCCTTATTAAAAATTAAATATAAGGAGGAGTTAAAAATGCCTAATCATATAACTAATTTAATTCATATCAAAGATGAAAAAGTATTAAATAATGTAGTTAATTACCTTGAAGGCGATGGAGAAGTAATGGATTTTAATAAAATTATTCCTATGCCAGATTATATTTATCAAGGTCCATTAGGAATAAATGAACGTCATTTATATGGTAAAGATAATTGGTTTGATTGGAGTATAAATAAATGGGGAACTAAGTGGAATGCATATAATACATACACTGATGATCATTCTATACTAGCATTTGATACTGCATGGTCAGGAGTTCCAAAGTTAGTAGGTATTTTATCTCAAAAATTTCCAGACTCAGAATTTGTATATAAATATGCTGATGAAGATATGGGATCTAATACTGATGAGTATTTATTTAAAAATGGAAAAGTATTAGATCATAAAAATATTGAGGATGGAACGTATTCAGCTTATAAAACATATTTTGAATGCAAAGGAAGAATTCCAGATATTGGATTATTAATTGATAGGAATGAAAATATACGTGTAGTATATTTACCAGTAGAAAGGATAAAATAAATATGGATTTAATTAAATTTTTAGAAAACTCTTCATATGAAGAGTTTAAAGAATGGATAAAAGATCGTACTATAAACAAAAGTTTTAAATACGATGATGATTCATTAATAAAAATTATTGCTGTTAATAAATCAAAAAATAATGAAAAAAATTGTTATGATGGTACAGTATTATTAAAAAATAGCAACGAGTATGAATATGTGTATAATATATTATCAGAAGATGTTGTAGATTTATGTAGTAATTCTAGGTATACATTAAAATCACATCATACAATAATTAAACTTTATATAAAACATTCGTCTCCTGCTATTAAATTATTTACTGATGATATACAGTTTATTATTTATAATAATATATATGATCTAATTGAAGATATTGATACTAATGATATATTGAAGCATTATTTTGATAATTTCTTAATTATGCCTAATGGAATTAATTTAATAGATTTCTTTAAAAACTGTTCTTATGATACATTTAAAAAATGGTGTAAATATGTATCAATTGATAATTATATTCCTGAAGATGATGAAGAAACTAAAATAATGATAATTACTCCAATAGATTATGAAGGAGAATATTCTTATTCATTATTAGAACGAAATTCAATAAAAGAATTATATCAATATATGAAAGAAGTTGCTAATGATATAATTCTTTCTAAAGATGAAGATTTTTCTATACCTTCAGATAGTTTTGATATAATAATTAGAAAAAATAGTAAATTATTCTTTTATAAAGATCATAATGATATAATTAATATAGAAGCGGAAGAATTAACTGCTTTTAAATATTTAATAACAGAATTAATGGAAGAGAAGTAATTTTACTTCTCTTTTATTTTTTGTCTGGAAACTATATATTAAAGGAGTTGATTTTCAATGGATGAATTAGAAATTAAAGAAATGGAATATAGAAGATATATTGATGAGCATTTATTTAATGTGAAACTTGCATTTGAACAGTATAAAGATCCATTATGTAAAGCGTTAAATGTCAGTGTATCTTCTTTAGGAGAATTAATTCAAAGACACGATCAATCAAAATTTGAAGATATTGAATTTGATGCGTATAGAAATTGGTTTTATCCTTGCGATGGTGAAGAAAGAGATAAAGATTTATTTGATGAAGCATGGGAACATCATTATTTAAATAATCCACATCATCCTCAATACTGGGTTCGTGAAAACTATATAGAGGATATGCCTCCTATTTATATAGCAGAAATGCTTATAGACTGGCAAGCTATGAAAATAAAATTTGGTGGTAATAATTACGAATATTATTTGCAAGAAAGAGATAAAAAACCTTTTTCTGAAAATACAAAGAAAATATTAGATGTAGTTGTAAAAGAAGTATTTGGAGAATAGTATCATGGAGAAAGCTTATCATTTAACTAAAAAAGATTTAACTGAAAATATTGAAATTAATTTTAAAGAATTATCTAAATTAACTGATAATTTTATCATTTCATATCATTATAATGATACAAAATATTTTAAACGTACTTTATTTGAATTAGATAGATTAAATTTAAATATTGGAGTTTTAATTGTTATTGATAGTGATAATTATTCTATAGAAAATGTATTAAAAGAATTTATAGATTCAATAAAAGGATTTAATATTAACTTAGGTGTATGGGTTGATTATTCTGGAGAAAAAGATTTAGAATTATATAATAAATTAAATGAATTATTTTCAGATAATTTTATTACAGGATTAAGATATTTTGATAATAAACTATCTAATTATAGTCCTATTTGGGAATATAATGGAGATATTGCGGAATCTGGAATTACATCTTTTAATAAAACATCATTGAAGAAATATAAAATGGTATTTCTTATAAATAATTATAAAGATATATATAAAGAAAATGATTTAAAACCTGTACCTAGTAATTATAAATTTTAACGGAGAAATAGCTCTAGTACATAATGTACTAGAGCTACTCTAAGGGGATTTTTATATATTAGTATTATTATCTACTAATATCTACATGTTTACATCAATATATAAATGTATTATTAAAGGAGATTTTTGTATATGAATTGTAAGCATTGTGTTATTTATGATACATTATCAAAAATTGATGACGTAGAAGAATGTGATAGAATATGTACTTGCTGTGATTTATTAGAATTATATAGAGAAAAAGCATATACTGGAATTATAGATCCTAGTATAGATGTAGCAAGATTTAATAGATTTAATACTAAAAAACATTACGGTAAAAGAAAAAGGAGGGTCAGAAATGCCTCAAATAACAAAAGTAGTATTAAAGGAACTATACCCAAAGGTAGAAAAAAATTTAAAAACCAATCAAAATAAATGGAAAAAATTAATGTCAGATTTTTTTCAAGCTAGAGCATCATCTTTATATGATATAGCACCTATAGATAGAATGTTTTTTAGTAAAGATGACGAAGAAGCTTTATTTAGTGTAATGAATATATCTAAACAAGAAGTTACAGATATATTACAACGTACTTATTATTACAATATGCCAGGATTTAAATCAGATCATACAGCTACAGCTAAAGATGAGCATAGTATTTTATCTTTAACTATTTTAAGATATTTTATTATGAAAAATGATAAAAAGAATGCAGAATTAGCGATGTTATATTTATCATTTAATGGTAAAATTTATTCATCAGCACATTTTAAATCATTTCCAATAACTCCAGAAAATTATAGACACGTTATGGAATATGCTATAAATAATATGTCTAATAAATATGATATAGTAAAATATGGAAGTGTTATAGGAACAGTACGTTCTTTAGGAGAAACATGGATTAATTCATATAAAACAAAATTTAAAGAATATGATGATGAAGATGTAGTATATCTAATTCAACAATTAAAATCTCGTGTATCAGCTTTTATAAAAAATGTAGCTAAAGAATTTTATGAAGCTTTTAAAAATAAAGACTATATTACATATGATTCAGATAATGTATCAGCAGATGAATATCATCTAGCAGATTCAGATTCTTTAAAATTAGAACGTAGTATAGATAAAACTTTTAATAAACTAGAAACTACTACTACAGATTATAGATTATGCAAAATGTGTTCAGATTCAAATGTTAGAGTAGATGAATTAAGAACTATTATAGATTCTATCATGACTAATCCAGAAAACTTCGAATTAGTAAAAGAATTAATTAGAAATATATGTACTTATTATTTCTTAGATGGTAAATCTAAAGATGTTACAAGTGTAGACTTTTTATCTTTTAGTATTTCTCCAAAACCTAATTCTAAAGATAAATTATATTTAAGAAATAGAGAAATTATTGAAACTTTATTACTTAAAAATTCTGCTAAATATAAAACTCGTAGTAAACGTATAGCAACTAAAATTAGTTATAATAATTCTATATTGAAATATTTTGTATTTTTAATACATGAGGCGAATAAATAAGACTAGTACATTATGTACTAGTCTTATTATAATAAATTATTACGAATGAATGAGCAAGGATACATCGAATTTAAAAGGTTACAGTAAGAAAGTTGAACGAAAATCATTTCACCACATACATATGTCTTTGAGACTTTAATTATGGAATAGTTTTATCTATATTCGTAATAATTATATAATTGTTTATTCAATATTAATAATTAAATAAAAAATAAAAAGCTGCACCCCTCAGGGGAACCTTTGTCCCCTGAGGATTTATTTTTTGTCTTTTATTAAATATATAATTAGCGCCCTGCGCAATTATATTTATTTTTCCCTACCGGGATCTATATAGCAATATGTGTTTTATATTTTGAATAATTCTAAATAAGGATGTCTATTGCTGTATAAGCTGTTTATAATGCCAACTGTTGTTGGCAATTATATATACGTTGCTTATCAGCAACTACCTCCCCTTCCTAAAGTTAACCCCCAAACCCCCTTAGAAAGGGTTTCCCCAACTAAGAGGTGTAGTTCTCCCATGACACCGTACGGTACGCACTACACATATATGTATACCACTATAATAATTTATTACAATTTTATTATATGGCTAAAAATTGTACTTTATTTACTAAAACATAATAGTAATAATATTTATAAAGGAGGAATTTATTTATGTTAGAAGAATTAATGACTCAATTACAGCCACTTATTGTTAGTGTTTGTGTTACTGTTTTAACTGCAGTTGGTACTTATATTGGTACTAAGATTAAACAAGTATATACTGAAAAAGTAAATACAGAAACAAAAGAAAAAATTGTTCAAAATACTTGTAGATATGTAAATCAATTATATAAAGATTTAGATGGTGCTG
The DNA here is from genome assembly GCA_944332505.1 of uncultured Bacilli bacterium. The sequence goes on along the minus strand of CALVKC010000001.1, from coordinate 41,473 downwards.
CTAAATTTGAAGCAGCTCAAAAAGAAATTGTTGAACAATTAAATGAAAAAGGTATCAAGATTACAGATCTTGAATTGAAAGTAATGATAGAAGCAGCAGTTAATGGATTAAAAGAAGGAATGTCTCAACCAGTTGCTGTATTAGAAACAACCACAGAGCCTATCAAAGAAATTTCTACTACAGATGAATAATGCTCTAAAAGTTGGTAGGTATTTATTACCTACCAACTTTTGTTATTGAAAGAGGTGAACGTATGAATAAGAAACGACAAGAAGTTGAAATTTTAGTATATAAAGTTATAGATGCATTAGATCCAACAGGTACTAATTCAACACATTATAAAGAAAAATTTTCAAATATGACAGATGCTCAGTTTATAAAATTCTTAAAAACAACATTTCCTTTTAGATTTTATAGTAGACCATTTGAAATTGAACCTACGATGACAAATATTAAAAAAGCAGCTGATGTTTTAGGAGTACCATTAACAGAAAAGGTTGCATTACCTTATCTATATAAAGATAAAGATGGTAAACCTGTAATGAGTAAAGAATGTGCTGTTCTATATACTAATACAAAGAAAATGAAACAATTCGTTACAAAGAAAAATGGTATGTCTCTAGATATTAATGATCGTGACATGAGAACAGGATTATTAAATGGCGGAGATAAAAATGGTAAAATGTCAGATAGAGAATTTGAATCTTTAATTATTAATGATAACAATTATACAATTAAAGAATTCTCAAGACTTAGAGCAGATGCTATGGAACAAAAATCTCAAGCATTGAATACTATTAATTTAACAGGTACAGTATCGTTATCTGATTTAAAATCTGAAGCTGATGAAGTATTATCAAGAAATATGCTAGATGCTTATTTTATTGGAGCGCAATTAAAAACTAACCTAATTTCAGATACATATGAATTAAATTCTACTATTAAGAATAGAAAACGTGCTACTGAAAGGGAAGTTGAATAAAAACGATATTTTAATTATATATTATATTTGTGAGATTAATAAAGTAATTAATCTTTAGAGAAATACTCTTAAAAAATAAATTATAGTGAACATTAATGAAAGGAGAGAATATTATGTGTGAAAATAAATCAGATCAAATTGGAATCATTAATGAAATTGGAGACCTTGGATTAGGTTTCGAACCAATTAGTGATGAAGATGCTGAAAAAATTAAAGACGATAATAACTAAGCAAAAGGATCTGGTAGTAGACCAGATCCTTTCTTATTTATTATATATTAAATCTCTTAAGGAGGATAAAAATAAAAAGAGATTAATTGAAATTCTCACAAATATTTATTTAACTTATGTGAGGAGAAAAATCTAATTTATACATTAGATTTCAATCCTATGGTATTAGATTATATTAACTGATGCTATAGAGGAGCTTTAAGCCAAAGTAATCATTTAAAAGAATGATTAATTTAACTTCGAGATCTTATATAGATAGGTATTATTATAAGGTCTTGACTAAACTGATACTCAATATTATTATATTGACTTTAGGGAGGAAAAAGACTATGAATTGTTTAGAAACTTGCGTAACAACAAAAACAAATATTTTAATTAAAATTATTACTTTATTAATTATCATAATGCTAACTTTAACTACGTTTTATACTATTCAAGCGTCTACAGTTAATGAAATAGCATCATCTTCTGATAAAAATATCAGTGATATTGAACCTGCTTTAATAAACACTGAAAAAATAGAATCAGATATAAAAAATTTAATAATAGAAGAAGTAAAAGCTCAGGAACCTGTAGTTCCAACACTAACAGCATCTCGTGAATTATCTACACAAGAAATAAATTCTTATACAGATCTTTCTTATATGAGATCAGTTACTGTTGATGATTTAAATGTAATTTTAAATTATTGGTCTAATGTTTCAAGCAGTCAAGTATTTGTTAATCAAGGACAAGTATTTTTTGATGCTGCAATTCAATCAGGATTAGATCCAGTATATTTAATAGCTCATGCAGGATTAGAATCAAGTTGGGGAAAATCTGAAATAGCTGTTAATAAATTTAACTATTTTGGAATTGGAGCCTTTGATCATAATCCATATCATGGCTCATATAATATGGGATCATCTTTATATGATGGTATTGTAGAAGGAGCCAAATGGATACGTACAAATTTCTACGATGCAGGACAAACTAGTTTATATACTATGAGATATAATAACGGATCTCATGAATATTGCACTAGTACTACATGGGTAGATGAAATAATAAATATTATTATAACTAGTTATAACTTACTTAACTAGCTTTTAATATATAATAAAAATTAAAGGAGGATTTTTACATATGATTTTTATTTTAGGTTTAGGGGCTGCTGGTAATAAAGCAGCTATTAGAGCAATGGAATTAGAAATTGTAAAAAAAGGATATACTATTCTTATTAATAGTACAGAAAAAGATATCCCTGAAGACTACAAAGATATTTCAGTTATTATCGGAAATGGCTTAAATGGATGTGGTAAAGAAAGAGGAAAATCAAAAGATGCCATTATATCATTTTTAAAAGATTCCGATATGTTTACTCGTATTCCAGCCGATGTTGATAGAGTTGTAATAGTAAGCTCTACTGAAGGTGGAACTGGTTCAGGTTCAGCACCTATTTTAGCTAAATATATTAGAGATGTAATTGGTATTAATACATCTATTTTTGCATTTACCGGATTTGAAAACGATGCAAGAGGATTAAAAAATACAGTAAATTTTATGAAAGAATTAGATGATGAAACAACTATTCAGATTCTTTCGAATAAAAAATTCTTACCAGAAGCAGATGGTAATTTTATCGTAGCACAAAAACTTGCTAACGATGAATTCTGTAAAAGATTAGTTATCATGTCTGGAGATGTATTAGAAGAATCATATCAGAATATTGATGATACTGATTTACATAAATTAATCGATGCTCCAGGTTTATTGGATATTGTATATACAGATATCGAAGATCCAATAAAAAATACAGATACATTTAATAAATTATGTGCAAATATTATAGATGATTCAAAATCAATAGATTTTGAGCCTACGGCATCAAGACTTGGATTCATATTTAATGGAAAAGATAGTAGTAAGAATTCTATAGATTATTCTTTTGCGACTATTAAAAATAAATATGGAGAACCATATGAAGTATATACTCATCTACAAGAAAATCTTCATTATAATAGCGAATTTATAGCTATAATTGCAAGCGGTATGAAATTACCAATTGAAGCTATAGAAAAAACATATAATGAATATTTAAATAGAACATCTAAAATTTCTAAAGACAAAGATTCATTCTTTGACAAAGTTGTTAACTTCTGTGATAAAGAAGAAGATGAAATTTTTGATATGAAAAAACGTCAGCCTAAGTCTGATAAAAATTCATTCTTTGAAAATTATTAATAGAAAAAGGAGGTTAGAGTTTAATGAATGTGAATATTGATTTTAGTAAATTCTTTGAATCTAAACAACCTGAAATTAATATTGCTGATACTGTAGATATTTTAAATAATCCAAATATAAATAATGGGTTATTAGATTCTATAATTAGTAATGGTACTATCAATAATTATACAGATAATGATTTATTTAATTTATTATCTAATAATTTACGTGGATTTTTATTAAATATATTTGAAAGAAAAGATCAAAGATATATTAAAATGATTATCTCTGACCGCTTTCTTAGAATATTAATCCAAGTAGTACAATCTACAAATATTGATTATATGAATATGATATATTTAAATAAACTTTGTTATGATTATCTTACATTAGATGACAATTCAAAAAATAATATCATCAGTGATTTGATATATAAATTAGCAAAGATTAATAATAATAAATATATTCCTATTCTTATCGGAGCAGGCATTCCTGAAAAGATTGCTTGTTACATAGTTCTTTCAAGATTTTCTACTAACAATGAATTTATAAATGTAAGACGAATGAACTTCGTTATTTTAACAGCTAATATAAATTTCACAGAACAGATGATTGTCGATGTATATCAAAATTTATTTACAAAAGTATCTCAATTATTCGAAGCAACAATGCTCGATGTAATAGATACAACAGAACAATGGTATACTGAGGATATCGATGAAAGAAATTCATTAATTACATTAGCAGTATTAGATATTTTAAATTCATTACCGTCTGATGCTATAAGAAGAGTATTAGATGATTATGTAAAAATTTATCATATATCATATTTAGGAAAAGAAACTAGATGCAATCTACGTTCTTTATCTGGAGATTATGAAAGAATTAGAGTTATAGTAGAAGATATGTACTCACAAGGTATTAGATTACCATAATAAATAGACTAGAGTAATACTCTAGTCTATTATTTTTTATAAATAAGGAGAATTGTTATGATAGTAGAAGTTAAAGGAAATCATGAACATATCGAGTATGATGAATATAATGATACTATGATAGTTTTAGATGAATATCAGAATGGATATTATGAAAGAAAAGAATATACTAAAAATGGAACTTTAATTAAATATGAAAATCCATTTATTAAGATTGAGAAAGACTATGAAAAATAGTCTTTATTTTTTGCATTTTATAACCTCGTCAACTTATTATTAATATATTTAAGGAGGATTTTTATTATGAGCTTATTAGTTAACGCATTTAGAGAAAAAGTTGCGAAAGAGAAAGACAAAAGATTAAATCAAGAAGCTGGATCTGATGTAGCATATTCTACAGGATTTTTAGCACTAGATTTTTTAAATGGTACAATTGTACATGTTAAAGATAAAGAAAAAGACTATAAATATTATTCATGTGGTTTAGCAGATGGTAGTATTGTAATGGTTATTGGACGTTCTGGTTGTGGTAAAACAACATTTGTTGAACAAGTAGCTGCAAATATTGTTAGACCATTTGAAGAAGGACTTATTTATGAAGATAATATTGAAGGTGGTATTATTGAGTCTAGACGTGTTGAATTATCTGGATTTACCCCTGAAGAAATTAAAGATAGATATGTTGTAAGAAATTCTGGTATTAGTAATGAAACAGTATTTCAGCGTATCAGAATGATTTATGACTTAAAAATGGCTAATAGAGAAGCATTAGAATATGATACTGGTTTAGAAGATATTCATGGAGAAAGAATTTATAAATTAGTACCAACTGTATATATTTTAGATTCTTTAGCAATGCTATCACCAGATAATATTCTAGAAGATGATGAACTTGGAACTTCAATGTCTCAAACAGCATCAGCAAAATCAAATTCTGTATTATTCAAAGGTATTATGCCTTATTTAAAAGCAGCTAATATTATCGTATTGGTAATTAATCATATACAAGAAGAAGTAAGCATTAATCCAATGCAAAGAAAGAAAGCTCAATTAGCATTCTTAAAACAAGGAGAATCTTTACCTGGAGGAAAGAAACCTGTATACTTATCTAATAATGTAATTAGATTAGATGATGCAACTAAATTAAAAGCAGATGAAGCATTTAAAATTGATAGTGGTAATATTACATTAGCGACATTATTAAAATCTCGTTCTAATATGTCAGGAAAATCAATCCCTCTAATCTTTAATCCTGTCATTGGTTATGATCCTATTTTAAGTTTATTCTATTTCTTGAAGAATGAAAATGGATTAAAAGGTGCAGGAGCTTATTTATATTTAGAAGATTTACCAGAAGTTAAATTTAGTCAAGCTAATTTTAAAGAAAAATATTTAAATGATCCTGCTTTAAGAGATGCATTCCATAAAGCAGTAGTTCCATATCTTAAAAATTTAGTTCCTATGGTTGATGAAACTTCTAGAACTATTGAAAGAACACTATCTTCTGATATTATGAATATAGCGAATAATTTATAATAATTATATATTATATAATAGATATAGTGGAATAGATAGTCTATTCCACTATAATAGTATTAAAGGAGGACGAATATCATGGCTAGTAATATTACATTTAAAAATATGAATGTAGATTCCGTAATTTCAGATTTAAGGAATCGAATTGATAAGCCTGAAAAAATGTTAGGTAGATCACTATTACAACCTTTTTGTAATACTAATAGTGGTTCTCGTAAACTTATGCACTCTACTCATTTAGAGCAGAGATTACCATTATTACATCCAGAAGTTCCAATTATACAAACTGGATATGAGAATGAATTTGGTAAATATGCATCATCTTTTTATGTAGCAGATGATGATTATATTGTATTAAAGAAAATACAAAAATTTTCTAATAATAAAAATCACCATTATTTTATTATAGTACAAAATAAAAGAACTGGTGAATTAGATATAATTGAACGTAAAAGTTATGAATATATTACAGAAACATATGGATTTTTATATAATAATAGTGAATTAGATAGATTAGAAGAAGTTGACTATTCATCTAATACTATTAATAATAAAAATGTGATTACAAAAGATTCTGTATATAAAAAATCAATGGCATATGATGATTATAATAATAGACAAGACGGAGTCAACTTATTAACTGCATATATTTCAACTGCAAAAAATACAGAAGACTCTGTAATTATTAGCGAGTCTGCAGCTAAAAAATTATCATCTCCATTGGTAAAACCTGTTACTATCATTATAAATGAAAATGATATTTTATTAGATATTTATGGTGATGGAACTGAATATAAATCATTCCCTGATATTGGAGAAGAAGTTATTAATAATCTACTAGCAGTTGTTCGAAGAGAGAAAAAAGAAGAAGCTCTGTTCACTCAATCTTATAATAGATTAAAATCTCCATTAATGAGTGATGATAAATTTATGGTAAGTGGAAAAGTTATAGACGTTGATGTATTCTGTAATAATCCAGATACTATAAATAATTCTATCTATAATTCTCAAATTAAAAAATATTATCATGAAAAATTAAGATTTTTAAATGAATTAGTATCATCTGTAAAAATGATACAAGAAGCTAATAATAATTCATTAAAAATGTCATATGATCTACAAAAAATCTTATTTAATGCTAATAGAGAATTAGAAGGTACTCAATTTATAAATGAACGACCATTTACAGGTACAATTATCAAATTAACTGTTTTAGAAGAAAATGAAATTAAAGTAGGAGATAAAGTATCTGATAGATATGGTGGTAAAGGTGTAGTATCATTTATATTACCAGATAATGAAATGCCTATAATTGCACAGAATGAAGAACCAGTTGATATACTTTTCAACTCTTGTACTTGTGTAGGACGATTAAATCCAGGACAAATGTTTGAAACGTCTACAACATTTATAGGTAAAAAATTAATAGATTTTATTCTATTAAATGTACTAACCCCAGAACAAGCAATGGATTTAGTACGAGAATATATGGAATTAACAGGATGCCAAATGAATGAATTTTTAGAGGATATGTTAGATCCAAATAATCCTGAAGAATTACAAGCAGAATATTTAAAATCTATAGTTAATGATAAAGGAATTATGTTATCATTAGAACCTATTTCTAATAGTATGACGATAGATCAACTATCTAAAATATATGATGAATTTAATTGGGCTAAACCTTATGAAATGATAATGCCTATTAAAGATTCTAATGGTAATATTAGATATACAAAATCTAGAAGACCTATGGTTATAGGTAACAAATATATTTACAGATTAAAACAATATGGAGAAGATAAATTTAGTGTAACATCACTAAGTGCTACGAATATTAGGAATCTTAATACTCGTTCTAAAGCAAATAAACAATATAAATCACCACATACTAGAACACCTATTAGATTTGGTGATATGGAAACAGGTAATTTAAATCATATGGGTAATGAAATTGTTGCATGTATAATGATGATGTATTCTTCATCACCACACGCAAGAAGATCAGTTCAAAAATTATATACAAATGATCCATTTGATGTAAATATTAAATTAGACAATAAAGCAAAAAATAGAAATGTCGAAATTATTAATACTCGATTAAAGACATGTGGATATCGATTATCATTTAAAAAGGTACCGAAAACAAAAGTATGTCCGGTAGTTAGAGTAAGAAAAGATGTTGTTCGAAGAATTCACTGTCCAGTAGTTAGAGTAAGAAAAGACATAGTACAACGAATTAGAAAATAATATTATATAGATAGATTTTATATCTATCTATATTTTTTAAAATATATTTTGTAAATTAATGGTATTTTAAATGTATATTATATTTATGAATAGTTAGAAAGGAGAAAAGATAATGATGAATATTTTAGCTATTTGTATTTTTATTTATATGATGATTAAATTAAAGAAAACTCCTACAATAAGTAAAATAGATAATGTACTTACTAAAATTATCGGAGTTTTACTTTTAATCATCGATTTTAGACTTTTTAGTCTAAGCTTAGCGCCAACACCAGTATGTATTATTATAATGGCGATTGGTATTTGTTTTATTAGATTTTACAAATATATAGGAGTAGGAGATGAAAATTCATGAAAAAGTTTTTTAAAATATTTGTAATTTTTATATTAGTATTAGGATCATTTTGTATTAATATAGAACCTACATATGCAATGAATAACAATGTTTCAATCGAAAAGAAAAAGGCTAAAAAACCAAAGAAAAAGAAAACATATACTGAGATTGATTTAATTGATTATTACAGAAACCCAAAAAAGAATAAAAATAAATATATTTATATTAAAGGTGTTTATGATGAACAAAGCCAATCGTTATTATCATTTAATGATTATACTAAAAAAGTTAAAATGACTTTTTCTGATAAAGTACTTGAATCTGTTGACGAAATTAAAAATAATGAAGGTCAGATGCCATATGTAACAGGTTCAATGATTGGAGTAAAAGGTAAAGCTGTTATAATAGATGACGAGCCTGCTATTTATGTAGACGAGATATCATATTATAATAAAGATTATGATTTTTGGGAAAGTGCGATTGATATCGATAGAAACAATGTAGATTTATTATATGATGAAGTAAATGCATATGGTCAAGAATTTGAAATTTGTGGATATGTATCAGATATATCACAATTAAATACCAGAATCCAGATAGACGATACTATGGTTGTAGCTGAGATTGAAAATTTTAATTCATTAGCAGGTCCAGGAGATTATTTCATAGGATTAATTCGCATTGTAGAGTATGGTAATATGGGAATTATACATATAGAATTAATTGAAGAAGAACAGGTAGAGTTTAATTAGAGTAGAGATTTAATCTCTACTCTAATATTTTTAAGGAGATGATTTTATGGAAGAAAAGAAAATATGCCCGGTAAAACGTATCAAAAAACCAAGCATGAATGTAAAGGTAACTAATGAATCAGATGATATGATTAATATTGATGCTAATATTAAAATAAAAAATCCTATTATTTGGTTAATTGATAAAATTGAAAAAAGAAGAAAGGAAAATTAAAATGAATAGAAATTGTGATTTTTTAATGACTTGTAGTGTTGATGATTTTAAAAATTGGTTAAATAAATACAATATCAATAAAAATAAAATTATTGTAAATAATGATAAACAGGTATTATTTATAGAATTTTCTATATCTATATATGATCAAGAAGCTAGTACTGTAAGAGCATTTATCGGTTCATTTGAAAAAATATTAAAAGATTTACGTGATACGATTAATTCACTACCAAGAGAAATTCAAATATTTCAAGACAATGATATTAATATTTTACAATTTATTGATGATCTTGATGATCTTGATTTTGCTACAGGTAATATGTGCAATTTTATTAGAACCATGATTGATTTTTCAGATATAGATGAACAACCTCAAGGAACAGCGTAAGAATTTATCTTACGCTTTTATTTTTTGTAATTACAGTTACAATTATATATTATATAATTGAATAAGGAGGTAATTAAAATGCAAGTGTTAAAAAAATGTCCTATTTGTGGATCTTATATGGTCCAAGAATTTGTATGGCAAGCAGGAATGCCTGTCTATAGATTTAGATGTATTAATAGTAGTTGTAATAATATTATTGATGGGAGTACTAGCACATCAAATAATAAAACAAATAGTTGTAAACTTAAATCTAGTAGTACTAATACAAGTAATTTAAAATAATTAGGAGATAATTAAAATGAAAGTGTCAATAAGATGCCCTAAGTGTGGATTTTATATGATTCAAGAATATATATGGCAAGAAGGAATGCCAGTCTATAGGCTTAGATGTGCTAATCGTATCTGTAATTATAGTATTTATAATTATAATAATATTAGTACATCAAATAATAAAATAATTTATTATAAACCTAGTAGTAGTACCACCCCATCAAATAATAAAACTAGTACTACACAATTTAAAATAATTAGGAGGTATATATGAATATTTTAAAATTAAAATACATATACGATGAAATAAAAAATGGAAATATTAGAGTTTTAGATTTTAATAATAAAGTATTCTTAAATGAAGAAGCTACCAGATTATTAAATTTACAAACTTTGAATGCTGATGATATAGAATCATTAGATTTAATTATAAGAATTTCAAATGATATTTATCATAATACAAATAATGATTCACTAGTTCCAATAGATGATGGAGTATATGATTTATTGATGGTTTTAATATCTAAATATATGAAAAATTATCAAGTAGGATCTGATGATATTATATTTACAAATACTTATCAAGATATAACAGAAGCTAATAACACAGATTCTTTAACTTGTCCAGTATCTAGAATTCCAAAAGATGAAGGAAATTTTTATTATGAAAATATTCTTCAAGATAGAGAATTTACAGCTAGAGATTTTTATGTAACACCTGTTACTAGAATAAAAGATATTCAAAGAAGAATAGTTAATACCCCTCACAAATATCCAGATTTAGTAGGAACTTTGGATAAATGTAAATTTGTATTAAACTCTCAGGCTAAAGAATTAGGAGTATTTGATGAACCTAATGTAAGAATATTTGAACGAGATTTCATTCAAAAACATATCCAAGAAGGAATTATATCTCCGACAGAAAAATTTTATATGGTTGCAGAATTAAAATATGATGGAACTTCTATTGAAGCTGAAGTTTCTGATCGTGTGATTAGTGCAAGATCCAGAGGAGATACCAATAACGATATAGCTACAGATTTAACTCCCATTCTTCAAGGATATAGATTTCCAATGGCTGAAGGAATTGTTAATGAAGTTATAGGTATGAAATTTGAAGCTATATTAACTAATTATAATCTTCATAGATTAGGTCAAATGCAAGGTAAAGTATATAAAAATGCCAGAAATGCAATTGCAGGAATTTTAGGTAGTAATAATGGTAATTTATTTAGAGATTATATTACACTAGTACCATTAGATTTTCATAATGAAGATCCAGATGTAGATAAAGTAACAAGAAATGAGTTTATGAATACATTCTATTCTACTGGTGTTAATATGAAATATGCTGTTTTATATGGAGACTATAAAGAAATTCTGTTTAAAGTTAAAAGATTTACAGAAGAAGCAGAAACTTTAAGACCATATATGCCGTTCTTATATGATGGAGTAGTTATATCTTATTTAGATAAAGATAAAATTAATAAATTAGGAAGAGAAAATTCTGTCAATAAATATTCTATAGCAATTAAGTTTAATCCTATGAAGCATCAAACAACTTTTTTAGGATATACTTATACTATAGGACAATCTGGGGTTGTAACTCCAATGATTCATTATAATCCAGTAGAATTTTATGGCGGTATTCATACTAAATCTAGTGGTCATTCTTATAAAAGATTTAATGAATTAGGATTAAGAAAAGGAGATTTAATAGACGTTACATATACGAATGATGTAATGCCATATGTAACTAAACCTGATATTGAACCTAATAGATTAAATACAAATCCTATTGAAGAATTTCCTAAAGAATGTCCTTGTTGTGGAACACCATTAATATTCACTGATAAATCTGCAATATGTCCAAATATAGAATGTAAAGAAAGAAATAATGCTAGAATGGAAAATATGCTAGATAAATTACAATTAAAAGATTTTGCCGGAGAAAGATTGCAATCTATTGGCAAATATTCTTTAACAGAATTGATGGATTTAAGAGTAGATGATATTAAATTCTTAGGAGAAGTAAACTCTCAGAAATTTATTGATAGGATGAATGAGTTGAAAACTAAACCTATTTATGATTATCAGATTATAGGAGCTTTAGGATTTACAGGAATAGCTCAGGAAAAGTGGAAATTAATATTAACAAATTTTTCTATTCTTTGGTTATTGGCTAATTTTGACAAAGATGAATTTGTTAGCGAATTAACCGCAGTTAAAGGAATAGGTCCAGCTACTGCTGAAACTATTAAAAATGAAATGTGGTTTTTTATTAAAGACTTAACTAGAATAGTAGAGATGGAAAACATCATTACTAGTTACGGAAATAAAGATAAATCTATGGTTATAAGATTTACTGGATTTCGAGATAAAGCTTTAGTAGAACGCCTAAATAGTATGGGTATAGATGCAGGAGAAGGATCAGTTACAAAGAAGACGGATATATTATTGGTCCCATGCGAAGGATTTACCAGTACTAAAACAGCTAAAGCTCAAAAAGATAATATTATGATCGTACCAGTTGAAGATTTTATAACTAATATGGATAAATATATTAAATAAAAATTTATCCAAAGATACGTTGATATTTATCTAGCTTTTTGATAAGTATTAATATCTATAAAAAGATAGAAAAAGCCGAAGCAACTTTTAGTTGGTAAAAATTAAAAATTAATTTATGTTAAACTTTAAAATAAATATATATTATAAGTGTGATAGGAAGGCGTCCTATCGTGTCTTAATGATATACACATTAAAGGAGGATTTTTAATTATGACAAAACTTTTAGCAAAAAACGCATTACCTGAAAAGTACAATCAAGTACTAGCATTATCAGGTATTTATTTGGAACAAGATATTATTGAAGATATGATGAAGGTTCCAGTACATGCATTTTCTAAATATTTAGGTATTAAAAAGAGTACGGAAGATGAAAATGGAACAGCATTAGTATTACGTGATGAAACAGGAAATTTCGTATTAGCTGGTGTTGTTAAATATCATAAACCTGAAAATGAAGATCAGGCAGGAAACTGGTCTTATGAATTTACATTTAATGAAGAAGATATTAAAGAAGCTCATCAATATTTAGTTTCTGATTCTTCATTTATTGAACTATTCTCAAGAGTAGCTATCAACTATTCTTTAGCAATTAAAGATGAAAAATATATTACTGATTTAGTATATGGATTCTTTATTGCGTTGAAAAATTTATTAGATGAAAATGTATCACCTACTGAAGAATTTGAATTGGAATTAGAAGGATATTTCGTTGCAAGCTCTGCTATTGAAGGTGATGAAAAAGTATTTAGTATTGTTCCATCTGGAGAAATGAAACGTCTAATTAAAGATGATTCATCTTTAGAGGAATAAAAATTTACATAGCGAGTGAGAAAATATCTCACTCGTTTTATTTTTTTAAGGAGTATAGAAAATATGATAAGTAGTTATAAAAAAGCTAAAATTGAAGGTAGAGTAACTACTGTAGTAGATATGAAAGATGCATTATCTAATACAGCATTTCAAAATAAATTCACATCTGTTCAAGTTAATGATGTAGTTTTACCAGTGAAAACTTCCTATGATCCTACTAGTGCAGGATTGTATATTAGTAGTAATAGTAAAATAGGAAGAATTATTTATCCAAGCGATGAAGATAAAGAAGAATATTCTTCTAAAAATATAATTGATTTTTCTGATGTTCAAAATATGAAAGAACTGATAGAGAAACAAGAAGAGGTTAAAAAATTAGAATCAGAAGTTTTATCTAATTCTGATAATCTATTTAAACCAATTCCTAAAGAAAATGATTCTCCAGAGATGAAAGCATTAAAACAAGCTATATGTGCAAAAAATATAGATATTGATTTATATGCTGATAGATTTGGAGATAATTTTAATAATGATAAAAGATTATTAAAAGGATCTAGCATTACAATGTCTAAAACTAAATCAATATGTAATAAACTAGATCTGAAAGTTACTTTAACAATATCCGATGCATCCCCTAATGTTCCAAATCCTATGAATGATGTAATAACAGTAGATATTTGCGGCGGATATAACGAAGAGGAAGGAGAATAATTATTATGGATTCCATTATTACTTATATATGGATTGCCATTGTAATACTATTAGGCATATTAGTATTTTTAATATCAGATATTTGTTATCATGATACTAGAAATAATAAATTTTATATTATAAAAAATTCATCTATTGTAGTTATAGTTATAGGTTTAATTGCTATAATATTTAAACTTATTATGCTATTAATTTAAAAGGGGGTAAAAATATGAATCAAGCCCAGTTAATCTCTAAATTTAATGATAAATATAGAGAGAAATTTAATCCATATTTCTTTGAAAGAAATGAAGAAGCTATTGTTCAAAAACTTATGAATGTTATACTATCTTCTCAACGTGATAAAACTTATACTATCAAAGTTAAACATTGGGAAGTTGTAAAAGATTATGCAACTATTCATAAGCATCTTAAAAAATATGAAGATTCTTCTCCTAATAAACGTAGAAAAGATAATAAATATGATTTTATTAATATGAAAGATAGTGATATTAATCTATTAATAGTTGATTATTATCTGAAAATTAGAGATGAAGAAGATACTATTCGAGTATATATTATGATTCCTAGAATTGTTAATAAATATTATATGAGAATTAATGGTAATTTATACAGTACAATTTATCAATTAGTGGATGCTAGTACTTATAATAATAGAACTAGTAATTCTACTAAGAAAAATCAAGTTGTAACATTTAAATCAATCTTCATGCCAATTGTTATTTCAGCTAGAAAAAATGCGTTGACAACGATACATGGCGAGGTTGTTAATTGTGCTCATTATACTGCTACTATATTTAATAAAACTATTCCTGCTTTTAAATATATTTTAGGGGCTAAAGGTTTAGTTGAAACTATGAATTTCTTTAATATTGGAGGAGTATATTTCTTCAATAGAGTTCCAAAAGAATATGATAATGAAAATTATTATATATTTAATGCTAAAAAATTATTCATTGTAGTTCATAAAGCATTCATGGAAAATGATGTAGTTCAGTCATTTATATTTGCAGTATATCATTCTTTGTTAAAAAGTCCAAATTTGAATAGTATTTATACTCAAAATTTCTGGTATGAATCATTATCTAGAGAGTTTATACAAAATGCATTTATTGAAAAAGGTATTAGTATTCTCGATTCTTTAGAGCATATATATGATATTTCTACAAAAGAATCTCTTCATCTTCCTGAAAAAGATAAAGAAGATATCTATTGTATATTAAAATGGATGATTACTAATTTTAATAAATTATATATGAAAGATAATTTAGATGTAGTAATCAAACGTATAAGATTCGAAGATTATATTGCAGCAATTTATGCAGCTAAATTGTCTCCTGGGATTTATCGTATAAGTGATCTAGGAGCAAAAGCTGATCTTAAAGCATTAAAAAGAGCTGTAAATATCAGACCAGATTTCTTATTAAAAGCTATTACTAAATGTAAATTTATCAATTATAGAAATATGGTTAATGATATGGATTCTATAATTGCTATCAAATTTACTTATAAAGGTATATCAGGAATCGGAGAAAAAACTAATCAGGTATCTCAGATTTATCGAAACGTAGATATATCTCATATTGGAAGAATAGATCCTGATACATCATCAAACTCAGATCCAGGATTAACTGGTTCATTATGTCCTCTTACAAAATTATATGATAATTCATTTGAAGAATATGATGAACCTAATGATTGGAATGAGAAAATTAGTGATCTATATAAAGAATATAGAAAACAAACTGGTTTAAAAGAAGTCGTAGTAGCTGAAAAAGAATTATTATCTAAAGAACCAGATAAAGAAAAATTATCTGAAATTGAAGATAATATTACTATGGCTAAAAGATTAGTATGCCCTGTTGGTCTTATAAATCATCCATCGAATTATATGATGAATAGTTTCGACATATTTGGAGATGGAATGTTTTTTATAGATTGGGAATAAATTATTGCACATAATAATAAATGAGAGAAGGTGATAATCATGCCAACAGATATTTATGAGAGAATTTTTATATTCTCAAAAGAGCAAATGGATAGAAAGAAACAAATTGAAGGTAAACATGCTAAATTTGGTACTGTAATTGTTAACGGTAGTAGCAAAGTATATACTGCTATTATTAGAAGAATTACTTCAAGTTTACCTTCAGATTATCAAGTTATTACTAGTGGAGATATTAGAAAGATCAAGTATTTTCCTCCAAAAGGAGAGGAAGAATAATGGATGCTTTAGAATTAGTCTCTGTAGTAGATCGTTTAGATAATGGAGTATGTCCTAATTGTCATTCTAAATTAAAATACGATACAATTGAGCTTACTACAGGTTATCTAGAAAATAATGGAATGGCTAAATCATCTGAAACTTTGATCGAGAAACATGTAGTATATTGTCCTAAATGTAACTATAGTTCTAGAGCAATTCAGATTGGTTTAAAAATAATTCCAGAAGATAGAATTGTTAAATTTGATCCAAATTGGGATAAAAAATATTTAGAGGAAAATACCCTTGTATTTGGAGAAAAAGGAAAAAATCCATTTTTAAAAAAAGAGAAGGAGTAAATCCTTCTCTGTAATTTTAAGGAGGTATAATTATGAGTGAAGAAATTATTACTTATGCCGATATTGATCACGTTGGAATGGAGTTATTTAGAAAAAATAATGAAACATTTTATAAATCAAGCTTATCACATATAATGGCAAAAATATTTGTAGCGGCAAATAAAGATAATGGAATTACAGAAATTAAAGATGAATACTATATGAAATCAGGGTCTATACCTAATAAAAGAGTATATTATATTTACTCTGATCAATTAGTAGAATCTGATAAATATAAAATTTATGATATTGTATATTTTAATAATAAAGAATGTATTTGGTTTTACATTAAAAATACTATTAATATGATTGGAGAAAATCCTGTAAAATATACTAAAGAAATTTATCGTATTTTATTACGTGCTTTAATGCCATCTTCGTCTGTATCTATAGTTACTCAAGATTTTGGAGAAATTGAAAAATATTATATATTATTAAATGTAATGGCTATTAGATTAATTTATTTTATATATGATACATATGGAGTAATAGATTTAGAAGCTGTTAAAGAAGAATTCTGTAAAGATTGTAATCTAAATGAAAAATACACATCAGATAGTATTATGAAATTTATAGAAGATACAATAGATAATTTTAATAATAAACAATATTTCTTCGATAGAATATATTTAGACTCATATATGTTATTAGAAGAAAAATAAATATATAAGGAGATTAATATGGAAAGTGCTGTAAGACGATTAACTGAAAAAGAGCAGCAATTAAAAAATATAGATCTATATGCAGCTGATTATAAAGGAAAATTAGTATTATTTGTAGATAATAGAGTTAGAAATTTTCCAAAAGATTGTGGTTTATATAAATATGAAATGAGATACTCTGATTATGACGATTCAATAGCAGCTGAGCTTAGTACATGGATATTAGTTAATTTTTATGGTAAATTAATATCAGATTCTGAAATTAATTTACCATACAATAATTGTAACGGTAAACCATATGATATAATTGAAAATGATGAAGATTTTTATTGTCATTGGTATTATAATTATACAGCATTAGATTTATTATTAAATAAAAAATATATAATACATAAAGAATCAGAAGATACTGGTATTATATATGATAAAAATGGAAATATTAAAATTTAGAGGTGTATTAAAAATGATAGAAGCATGTAAATTTATTAATGATAATAATATTATCAAATTAAGATTAAGTAGAGTAGCATATGTAGATAAATCTAATATTTATGGTGTTTTAAAAAGATATTTATCAAATAAAGAACGCTATTTCACATATAATAGAACCATTGAATATAAAGGTTTTAAAGTAAATATTAAATCTAATATTTCTATATCTTATAGAAAAAATATAGACTGGTATCAATGTGTTAATATAACATCTGATTTACCTGATCTTATAGAAGAATTAAATACAATACTACTATCAGATGATGATAAATTTATTACATTAACATTGCCTACCAGTATTATTATAAATCCTGATAATAATAAAGTAGATCTTAATAAAACAGTTAAAAATATATGTGAAAAATATAAAGAAAAATACTTTATTACAAATGAAGATTATATTGATATCCCTCTTGCAGTTGAATTTAAAAATATAAAAAATGAGATTGTCAATATCATTGATACAATATCTGATATTGAAAATCCTGGAATAAAAATATATAATGTAAAATGATAAATCCTGTAAGAAGAATTTTACCATCAGAATGTCCTAACTGCAAGAAGGAATCCTTATCATTATATGATAATAGAGATAGGAGAATAAATTATTCTTTATTATGTAAATATAACACATTTGATCAGATTAAAAAGAAAATAGAAAGATCTGATTTAAGATATATGAAATGTGATAACTGTAAATCAATATTTATATTAGATTGGACTAAGAAAGAAATTCCTTACCCTGCTACTAAAGATAAATATAAAAAATTTGAGAGGTAATATGACTAATAAAGAAAATAATTTAAATAAATTAAAAGAAATTGAAAATCTTAAAGATAATTGGAATGGGAATGATGCTAAACCATTCAATGATTACTATATCAACTATATAAAACTTATAATTGAAAATATAGATGAAGATTTACAACCAAAAATATTTCCAATTGCTGATGACAATATTCAATTTGAATGGGAATTTTCTAATTTATATTTAGAAATGATAATTATAAATGATCGAAAATTTAAATTATTTTATGTAGATGGTAATACAGAAAAAGATCCTGATTTTGAAGATGGTACAGAATTTATATTTTATAGAGTTAAAGATATAAATTATCTATTAAGATTAATTTTAAAAGATAGAGTATAATCTCTATCTTTTATTTTTTATTTTAATTATATATTATAATATTGAATGGAGGAATGAAAAAATGAGAAAATTATGTATTTATTTATCTAAACATCGTAATGTATACTATAATAAGTGGAATCTTAGTTGTATACATGATTTAGAAAGTTTTGACTATGCTATAGAATTATATAGAACTAGAAATAAAGAAATACAAGATATGATTATAGACTCTAGTTTATACACTACATGCTTAGCAGCATTAGATTTTGATTATTTAGGATTATTTGATAAAATTGTTGTTTATGGTAAATATAAATATGCAGTGTTTACATTTAAAAAAGATTCTGATAATTTTATAGAGTATCATATTTATAATATTAAGAATGATGAAGAGTTTATAGGAGAAAATTTTAGAGAATTTAGAAAAGCTCATAATCTATATAAATTAATATTATCAGATTATTTTAAACTTAATGAATATACTGATTAGGAAACCTAATCAGTATATTTTTTGTTCTAATTATGCCTATAACCTATATATAAGAAGAAAGGAGTGATATATATGAGATTCCTAAATATTAAACTTACTGGTTATATTGGAATATATAACGGTATGGGATTGAATGAAATAGAAATAGATTTAAGCAAAGCAAAACATAAATTATTAATTATAAAAGGGGCTAATGGATCTGGTAAAAGTACAATTGAAAAAGCTTTAAATCCATTACCTGATAATAATAGTTTCTTTATACCTGGAGTTTCTGCGAAGAAAGAATTAATATTACAAGATAAAGATGTAATATATAAAATTGTATACAATCATCCAATAAAAAATACATCTGGTGATAGAGATACTACAAAAGGATATATCTATAAAAATAATATATTATTAAATCCAAATGGTAATATAAGTGATGCGAAAGATATTATATTTGATGAATTAGGATTAGATCCTAATTTTGTAGCATTGTCAACATTATCATCAGAAGATAGAGGTTTAGCTGATAAAAAACCTGGAGATAGAAAAAGATATGTAAATAATATTATACCATCATTAGAAGCTTATAATAATATACATAAAAAGTTATCTAAAAAATCTAGTATAGTAAAAGCTAATATGAATACAATATCATCTAAAATTGAAAGTACACCTCCTGAAGAATCTTTAAAAGAAACATTAAAAGCATTAATGGATAGAATAGAAGAAATTAAAATTAATAAAGACAATTTAATTTCAAAAAATGCTACATTAAAAGCTATGATTGTTCAATTAGATCCTAATGGAGAAATTCAGAATGAATATAATGATTTAATAAAATCATTAACAGATGATGAAAAAGAATTAAAATTATTAAAAGATAAAATAAAATTTTTATTGAATAAATTATCATTGTCTGAAACCGACGATATAGCTTCAATTAAAAGCTCATGGAATACAAGAAAAGCTATTCTAGAAACATCTATATCAGATACACAAAGGAATATTGAAAATACCTTAGTATTGAGAGAAAATGAATCTAAAGAACTTCAAAAGAAAATTGCTAAATTAAATTCAATAACTAATGATGTATCATACAGCGATTTGATGACTCAAATCAGATCATTAAAAAGTAAGATATCTGAATGTGAAAAAATATTTAATGAAATGGGTTTAAAAGATGCAACTATACTTACTAAAGATGAATATATTACTGGATTAGAAAAGATGAGAGAAATAAAATTATCTTTAGATATATTTAGAGATACTTTTAGCTATGGTATAATATCAGAAGTTTTAGATAATTATATATATGGAAATAAAGACATAAATAAACAAATTGATAGTCTTAAAAAAGATATAAAAGATCTAGAAGATTTGAAAATTAAATACAATAATGATACAATAAAAATTCGAGCAGAATTAGATTTAATTGAATCATTAAAGATTAGACCTTCTAATTGTAAAATTGATTATTGCCCATTTATAAAAGAAGCTATCATTGTAAAAGAAAAAGATCCTGAGTCTAATTTAAATGAAATATTACTGAGTATTAGACAAACAGAACAAGCTTTAGAATTTAATAATAAAGAATTGGATAAATTAAATGAAATTAATTCATGTATTTTTAATATTAATAATATATTAAGAACAATTGATGGTTATAGATTTATTTTTAATAAGCTTCCATGTGGAGAAACATTTACTAATAAAGATATATTTTATACTAAAATTATGAGTAGTGATTTGTTTGAAGAAATTATGGAAGTATATAAATACATAGACTATTCTAATTTAATTGATGAGCATAATTTAGCTAGAAAAACATTGAATAAATTAGAAGAGAAACAAAGATTATTTGCATCTAAACATGATATAATTGAAGAAATTCAAAATGATATAGATAATCTAACAGATAAAACTTCTAACTTAACAAAAGAATTAGAAGAGAAACATAATTCTATTAAAAATATGAGATTAGAATTAGAAGATTTAAATGATAAAGTTATAAATATTAATACTTTATTAGATATTGTAAATTCATTTAACGAATTATCTGCAAAAAATCAAAAAGATTCTAACAGATATGATGAGTTATGGAAAAACATGGAGAATATAAATAAATATAATATAGATATTAATCATAATGAAGAATTAATAAAAACTTATACATCTTCTTTAAATAGCTTAGAACGAGATAGATCATCTACTGAGCATACTATTAGAAATTTACAAGAATATAAAATGGAACTTAATGCTTATACTGCAAGATATGAACAGATTGAAGTTGTTAAGCGTTATTCTTCTCCACTAAAAGGAATTCAAAATATATTTATGGAAATATATATGAATAAGATTATCGAATTATCTAATCAAATGCTTATGTATTTATTTAATGGTGAATACGTATTACAACCATTTGTAATAACTGCAGATGAATTTAGAATACCATGTAAAGGAAATGGATATATAAATGACGATATATCATCAATGTCTACAGCTCAAATATGTATGATATCAATGATTTTATCTTTTTCATTATTATTCCAATCATCATCTAGATATAATATATTGCATTTAGATGAAATAGATGGCGGATTAGATACAAGAAATAGGCTACAATTTACATTCTTATTAAATCAATTGATAGATTTGTTAGAATGTGAACAGTGTATCATAGTATCTCATAACAATGAATTAAATACAGAAGAGGCTGATATTATATTATTAAAAAATCCAGGAGAACAAGTAACTGGAAATATAATTTGGTCTCTAGATTAAAGGAGATTTTACTATGAACTTATACACAAGATTAGTTATTTTACCAGAACGTGAAGTATACAACTTCTCAAGAAAATTATTTTTCTATGCATTTAATACAGAAAAAGCTCCATTTATTTCTAAATTAACTGATGATAATATGAGAAGTAAAGGATATGCAGTGCATACTAATTTAATTGATAATACGCAATATTATAAAATGATAGTGCTATCAGAAAAGAATCATAAAGATGATTTATATAGTCTTATTGAAGATAAGAAGAATATTAGAACTTTAATAATAATTACTGACAATGCAGAAGAATTTTCAGAAAGACGTATTGATGATGTTGTAGATGTATCTAAATTATTAGATTACTATAATGCAACTTTATCATTTGAAACATTTTCAAATTACATATTATCGGATATAGCCCCTTTAGAAGAAGAAATTTCCCAGTAGTCAATTTGACTACTGGGATTTGTAAAGATTTAATAGGACTAAGTAGGAACAAATAACAAAAAAGAATTATGCACCGTATTATATAGTAGTGGATTTTCTACTACATAAATGTTAAATAAAAGATGGTAGATTTACTCTACCATCTTCTTTATTTTTTAATTAAATAATATATCTTGACACCTTTGCTCACGATAGCCTATAATGCTTAATGTCATGACAAATATCAATACTCCCTTACGGGCACAGCCAGAAAGCAATTATGTAATACAATTGCTTTCTATTTACCACTATATAAGTGTTAGTGTTATTATTTTTTATTAAAATCCTGTAAAATCCATACCTGTTCTTTTACAAACTACAGGGTAAGTTAAATTTAGGTTAGTATTTCTAGCTACTCCAGTATTCATATTAATATTTAAATCATCTAAGAAATGAGCTTCAGGTAAAGGTAATCCTGGAACTGATTCATTAGTATCCATATTAATATTATCAAAATATCTATTTCCTGTATCAGGGTCAAATACTACACATAATTTAATATTTTGACCTTCTAATTGAATTTTTCTCTGCTCGGGAGATAGATTATTCATATATTGATTATATCCTAAATCATCTGTTTGGAACTCTCCATTTACATTAGGAACAATGGTAGTTCCTGTGTTTCCCATAACCATATCTACAGCACTAGGAGCTGCAGGAGCAGCATAAGAACCAATTGGAGTATTAATGAATGCATTATACATATCCATGATTCTCTTATCATCTGTTTCTTCTGCTTCTTTATTTTCTTTAGCCATACGAATTTCTAATGTGGCAGAATCAGTAATAGATTTATTTAATTCACGAATAGCTGTTACTTTTGTACTTAATAAACTACCGCTAGTACTAGCCAATTCGGACATATATTCATATTTCTTTTTCAGTGTCTTAGATACAGATACTGCCTTTAATTCTTTTTTAACTGCAGAATTAAGATCATCAATTTCATAAATAGTTTGATCTAATAAAGCATTAGTTTTTGAATATCTATCATAATAGCTATCAGAATTCTTTTTATTTTTTGTCATATTAACAGGTTCTGTTTTTCTAGGTCTACCTCTTTTACTAGTACTTTCTTCTTCATCTACTGATGCTTTAGGATTATAAACTTCTTCTTTGTTACTGTTTCCGACTAATCCCATTACATTAATTTTTAAACCACTAGATTTTTTATCATCATCTATTCTAGAAGCTGCATTTACCATATTATTTTCCTCCTTTATAAAATTATTCAAATGTTTTTATATGTAAAAATGTAACTCTAGCATAATTGCTAGAGTTACTATATAAATAAATAGGAGAGACAAATATAGACAAACATTAATCCATCTATACTTAGATGTTATTTTAAAGAAAAAATGTATTAAAAACATTTAGATAATATCCAAGTATATGGATATACGTATAATTAGGAGGAACTTAAAATGATTAAATTCGAAGTTATTTCAGATTATAAAGATAAAAATATTAATATTC
This sequence comes from uncultured Bacilli bacterium, assembly GCA_944332505.1. Next base: position 17,182 of record CALVKC010000001.1, on the reverse strand, counting down.
CTAAAAGAGGAACAAAAGCTTCTGCTGGATATGATATTGAAGCTGCAGAAGATATGACAATTCCGAGTATTTTTCAATCTATTAGAGATTATGTAAGTAATTATGATTATACAGATCCAAGTAATACTGTATCTATACATTATTTTCAGGACACTGAATTTAAAAATATGCTTACAATGGATGAAGTTAAAAAATTAGTTAAACAATTAAAATTAAGAACAATGATTCCAACAGGATTAAAAGTTAAAATGGATGAAAATGTAGTACTACAATTACATCCAAGATCAAGCACAGGATCAAATTGTTTATTACAATTGGCAAATCAAACAGGTATTATTGATGCTGATTATTACAATAATGAAGATAATGAAGGTCATATTTTTGTACCTTTAATTAATCTATCTCCTGTAGATATTAAAATTAAAAAAGGTGATAAAATTGCACAAGGTATTTTTGTAAATTATCTAACTACAGATGATGACGAAGCTAGTAATGAAAGAACTGGTGGATTTGGAAGCACTGATTTAACTAAGATTGAAACTTCTTCTATACCATCGTCTATATCTACTAATGATTATAAATATGACAATTCGTCAAAAATAATAAATGCCCCAGATGAACAAGTTAGTATTAGTTATATTAAAGAAACTACAACAACTACTGGAAGTATACCTAAATATAATAAATCAAAATCACACAATAAAAAGAAATAAATATATATTATATATAGGTAATGAAAGGAGATTAAAGTATGTTTGATAATTATAGAGAAGGTTCAGATTTAACAATCATGAATACTATTTATCATTTTCCTAAAAAATTAGAAGATGGGAAATGGGATAAAGGCTCTATAGATATCATTGCAAAAGATAACAATACAGGAAGGAAAGTATTGGATCATATTGTTGATCCAATATATCCTTTTTACTTTGCTAAGATGCCTATAGAAACAAATTTATTACATATTGAAAAAGAAAAGGTAGATAAAATAGAAACACCTTATAGAGATCTTAAAAAGACAATAGCTGAATTAACAGATAATTTGGATTTCTATTTTGATAATATTAAAAATAAAAATTCTAGAGCTAATGATATATTGCATATGCATCCAAGAGTATTTTGGAGCGATGCTGCTATCGAAGACAAATATCGATTTATGTTTAGAGAGAAGTTTAAAAATACAACTATAACTCCAACAGTAGACTTTTTCGATATCGAGGTTGATGGTATTAATATTAAAGGAGATTTCCCAGAACCAGGAGAAGTTCCTATTAATGCCATTACATTAATTAACTCTGAAAATAAAACTATTTATACTTTATTATTAAGAAATGATAAAAATCCATTAATAGCAGAATTTGAAAAAGAAACTCATCATATGAAATTATATAATGAATTAAAAGAATTCATAACTATGAAAGTTGGTGGGAAAGAAAAAGCTAAGTCTTATGGATTAGACCAATTCCAAAATAAATTTTTATTCTATGATGAAATTGATGAGATCAGATTAATTCAAGATTTATTTATTTTGATCAATGAATTACAACCAGACTTTTTATTAGCATGGAACATGGCATTCGATATTCCATATATAATTGAAAGATGTGTTAGATTAGGATACGATCCTAGAGATATAATGTGTCATCCAGATTTTAAAGAAAAAGTAGTAAGATATTTTATAGATGCTGAAAAATCTAATGAATATGCAGAACGAGGAGATAAAGCAACTATTTCATCGTATACAGTATTTTTAGATCAATTAATTCAATTTGCATCTAAACGTAAAGGTCAAAAAGCATTCCCTAGTTATAAATTGGATACAATCGGTGAAATGCTAGTTAATGTAAAGAAATTGGATTATTCTAAAATAACTAGAAACATTGCAGAATTGCCTTATAAAGATTATAAAACATTCGTATTTTATAATATTATGGATACCATTGTCCAGTATTGTATAGAGCATAAAGAAAAAGATATGAACTATGTTCTAGCATCAGCGTTAGCTAATAATACTAGATATAGTAAAATACATAGACAAACTACATATTTGACTAATAGAACAAGTCAAATGTTTTATAATTATGGATATATTATAGGAAATAATTATAATAAAATGAATCAAAAACCATCTGAAAAATTTGACGGAGCATTTGTAGGTGATCCATTAAAAATAAGCGATTATTCTAAAAAATGTATTAATGGAATACCTGTAATGATTTTTGATAATCTTGATGATTTCGATTATAAGAGCTTATACCCAAGTATAGAAAGAGAATTCAATATGGCTCCAAATACTCAGATAGGAAAAATTAAATTACCGTATAAAGTTCATAAAAAAGAAGGTCATATCCCTAGTGATAACTTTAAATTTAATAGATCTAGAGAATTTTCTGAAGATTTTACATCTAAAGACTGGTTAGAATTTAGTTCAAGATGGTTACATTTAGCATCATATTCTGAATTATTAGATGATATTCAAGAATATCTAGATACGAAAATTTATTTAGTACGACAACAGCGAAATGGTTTAGTAAATGCTGTAACTAGAATACATCCAGATAGACAAACAGTTTATTTAGAAGATTGTATAGATGTAAATAAACCTAGTAAACATGTTGTATATCGAATTGAAAAAATACCAGATATAAAAGGAGATAAATAATAATGATATCAAATACTATAGATACGACAAATATGGTTATAGAATCTTTAAAAAGAGAAAATGAAAAATTAAAAGAAGAAAATAATTTTTATAAAAATTATACCAAAGTATTATTAGAATCAGATGAAAATACTATATATAATGATTTAAAAGTATTATTTGATGCATATGCATTTGGTGATAAATTATCATCAGATGCATATGAAATAAAAAATCAATTATTATTCTTTACAATATATTTAGTTGACAAATTAAAGAATGATATGTTCTATGGTCCTATAATAATGCATATATTATCAAAATCAGTATTTTTTAATGATAAATTATCCGATTATAAAGAGCTAGGAAAAACAATACAAGATGTAATAAATTTAGATAATCATAAATTATTAAAAAATATTATTGAAGGAGAAAATAATGATTAATATATTAAATATATCATATTTTAATGAAATGGTTGCAGGTATTAAAGCACTAAAAGCAGATTTAGTATGTGTTTACGGAGATTTTCTAATAGGTACCGATAATACAAATACTAATTTAAAAATATATAAAATGAATAATCCTGTACCATTAAGCCCTGTTGTAATTATAACAAAAGAATTATCGTCAAAATTCTTTTCTAATATAACAGATACAGAATTAATATTTGATTTTGATAAATGTAAAATCTATTGTGATAATAATAAAAGTTTTATTGATGATTGTAATATAATGCTTGATATTAAAAATACTGCAAATTTTGTGCATAGATTTGATAATTTACATACATTATTAAGCGCATCATATAATGTAATTCAATATGGTGATATTACAGAAGATCCAAATTTTCAGGAATATAAAACATTAAAAGCATCAGATGGTGCTAAGATATATTATCCAAATGGAAATAAAGAACATGGTATGTATTTATATAGTAATGCTATACCGTTAAATAAATCTGATAAAGTAGAACTTAATGTTTATGAACATGGAGATACATTTATAGGCAATTTTATTGTATATAAGAAAAAATTAAATCCTATAAACGTATATTTTAGATTTATTAAATTAAATAAAATGTGGTAGAGCTTAATTGCTCTACCACTTTATTTTTTGTTAATCTTTAAATCTTTTAAGTAAATATCTGCACTGAAGATCATATCTATCATGCATACCTTCAAGTGTTGCTTTGATACCTACATTTTTAGGATCTTTAACAGTATCAGATTCTAATAATTCTTCAATACATGTTAAAAGATCGTCAAACATTTTTGTTGCATACTTTTTAAATTCATTGATGTCGTATAGTTTAGAACTATCAATCAATAAGAATTCATGATCTTCATTTTCTTCAATTAGATGTAAAGCTTCTGCATAATTTACGATATTATCTTCTAAACGTAAATGCATTTCAGCGATTACATCAATATCTTTTAAGATCATATCACAGTATTCTTCTGCTTTAGCATGTATAGTAAAAAATCCTTCACCTGCTGCCATCCAATGAAGTACGTGAAAATTTGATCTATATACTAATAATACAGAAAGAAATGTTTTTAAATCCATGACAAATTCCTCCTTTTATTTTTAATTAATTGTTAATTGAATTGTTAGAATATTTTTAAGAGGTAAACATTTACGTAATCAGTGAAAGGAGAGAATAGCATGGCAAATAATCCATTAAAAAATCTAATAGACACTGTTAGTGGGAATATACAAGATTTAAGAAGTTCTACTTATATGACATCTTCTGATGAAAGAAAACAGATGAGTAAACTAAGATCAGATATATTTAAATCTGTTGAATCTATAAATAATAGAACAATGGAAACAACAGGTTTAAATAGTATATCTACAATGTATTCAAGATTAATTAAAACTATGAAAGACCCAACTCTTCCTAGTGATTTTAAAAATATATTTCAAAATGAATCTTTAATGAATTCTTTATCAATGACATATATGGAAAATAGACCTATATATGAATATGATAAAGAAATAGATTTAGTATGTAAATATATGCCTAAATTACAAGAAGCATTAGATACTAAAAAAGATCACGTTTTATCACCTGATCATTTTAGTAAAGAATTTTTAAAAATTATCAAAGATAGTGATCTATCAATTAACGATAATGAAAAAAGTATATTTAATAAAGATATTAAAGTATTAAAAAATAAATATAGTTTAGAAGAATTTATCGAAGAATCGTATGATAGAGTATCAAAATACGGAGAAGATTTTGTATATCATATTCCATATGATACTGCTATAAATAGATTATTACAAAATAAAGCTAAATATCAAAATAGATTCAATAGTAATTTAATAGGAACTATTAATGCTAATATTCAAGAATCTGGAAATTTAAATATATCTTATGATATTCTTAATGAATCAGCTAGTAATAATAATATAAAAATTCAAGATTATGACAAAGATAATCCATTAAAAATGAATTTAAAAGTAGAAATTTCTCAAGATCCATATTTGGAATCATTAATATCTGATTCTAGATACGTTAATACAAATATTAAAAAGCTAGAAAAACGATCATTAATATATGAATCAAGTATAGACTTACAAAACACTCTTAATGATGGCATAAATGGAAAAGCTGGAGATAAATATATAGGAGTAAAACAAGCTGGAAAATTAAGACCATTTGATAAAACTCTAGATGATAAAATAATGATAGATGATACAGCCGAGGATGGATTATATGATGTTAATAAACAAAATACCGTAGATTCAAATCTACAGTTAAAAGGATGCATTTTAAAATCAGTTCCTCGCCATCATGTTATTCCTATTTATATTGATGATATATGTATGGGATATTACTATTTTGAATTTCAAGAAAATGATGATTATGAAAGCATGACTAATGTGAATAATATGTTTGGATCTAAAACAGCAGAAATTGTAAATTCTGATAAAAATGCGAAGATCCAAGATAATTTATTAAGATCTATAGCCAGTGCGATGTCTGAAAAATTAGATTCTATTTTTATTAAAAACAATCAAGATCTTACTAAAGAAATCTATTCTATTTTAAAATATAATGATTTATATAATCTTGATCATGCTGAAACAAGAATGAAAGTAGTATACATTTCTCCAGAAGATATGACTCATTGTTATTTTAAGAAAGATCCTATTACACATAGAGGTATTTCTGATTTAGCTAAAGCTTTAATACCTGCTAAGTTGTGGGTTTGTATGAATTTAACATACATTATCGGTAATATGACAAGAGGTCAAGATAAACGTGTATATTATGTAAAACAAACTGTAGATACAAATATTTCACAAACATTATTGACTACAATAGATCAGATTAAGAGATCTAATTTTGGTATTAGACAGATTGAAAATATTAATAATATTCTTAATATTATTGGTAGATTTAATGATTACGTAATACCAGTAAGTCAAAGTGGAGATTCTCCAGTTCAATTTGAAGTAATGCAAGGACAAGATATTCAACCACCTACAGAAATTATGGATAGATTAGAAGAATCTGCTATAAATTCTACAGATGTACCATTAGAAGTTATTAATGCTAGAATGTCTATGGATTTTGCTACTCATTATACTATGAGTAATACTAGATTTTTACGTAAAGTTATAAAAAGACAAAGTATATGCGAAGAAACTAGAATGTATTCTGGTATTTTAACTAGAGTATATAATTTAGAATATAAGAAAACAGATGTTTTAAGATTAGTGCTTCCAATGCCATTATTCTTAGATGTTTCAAATACAAGTCAAATATTACAAAATGTTACTGACTTATGTAATAATATATCAGAAGCTTTCTTAGATCCTAATGAAGATGAAAATGTAAAAAATATTTTTACTAAGAAAATAAAAATGGAATACTTATCAACGTATATTAATATTGATAAGATGGAAGAATATTTAACAGAATCAAGATTAGAATCAAAAGTAAAGCAAGAAGAACAAAAACTTAATAGTAATGATGATTCAGGAGAGTATTAAAAAAGAGAGTACCATAATGAATGGTACTCTCTATATTTTAACTATCAGTTTTAGGATTTAACTGTTCTACTCCAGTATATTTGAATTCTGAAGAATCAACAATGATTCTAGTTGGATTACTTGGGTTATGTAACCAAGCCAAATACTGAGCAGCTTTCTTATCAATTTCATTAGATGTAATAGGGAATCCATTGAATTCAATATCAACATCTTTGAATTCCACTCCACCTTTTTCGTATGAGTAAATTGATGTTTTAGCTGATGTAGGCCAAGCACCAACGATCAAATATGCTTTTTCAATATTTCTCATTGTATTATCAGTATTGATATACAAGAATGTGAACGTTTCATTTTCAAATCCTGGTTCAAGTAATCCTTTTTCGATTAAACCATGATAATGTTTAACCTGTCCACCTCTTGGGTCACGAATTCCACGAAGGAATAATTCGTTAACACGAGTAATTGGAGAACCAGATTTTTCCTGAAGACGCATAGTGAATCCACTACCACCTTGCATTGTAACTTTACCAGCGACATTAATTGTATTAATACCATCAGTAATATCTAATGTTTCAGTAGTAATATCTTCAAGACCGTCTAATGATTTAAATTCTCTTTCAAGAATGTGTTTGTAGTTATTAATCAATGGTGCATATTTAGGTTCAACATCTGCTAATTTTTCTAAGAACTTAGGGATTTTGATAACGATCAATGCACCATACCCACCTTCATACATATTGAACTGAACAAGGTTACCAAAGTCGGTTACACCTGTCATCAAACTGTAATTAGTAAGGTCTCTTGGAGTTTTTAAATAATCAAACATTGTTTATCCTCCTTTCTTATAGTACTGAAGTAGTATCATCATCATTAATAGCGATAATACGGAATACTTCAGCTTGAACGAATTTCTTAAATTGTACAGTTAATACGGCATAGAAAATCATATTTTGTTCATATGTAGGATCTGCCATATATTCCATTTCTAATTTAGAGAAATTAGAACTATATTTATCAAGAATAACTTTTACATCTTCTTCATATTTAGTTAAATCGTCTTCTTCCATGAAACTATAACGAGCTTTAGGACAATGAATACGAATAGCTTTAATAATTTCTTGAACTGCCAATGTGTTATTTAAGAAACTAAAACCTGTATAATCTTCTTGAGTAGTATATTCAGATTCCATTGTAGCAATATTATTAAAGTATGAAATAAAGTTAATTCTCTTTTCAAACAATTCTTCTTTTTGATCTTTTCCTGGAATAATCTTAGGTAAGAAGTTTACAGTACCTTCTACAATATCATCAAATACAAATCCATGAAGCTGTCCAGCTAATGGAGCATGACGTTTTTCTGATAAGTGTTTAGGTAATATTCTTGCTAAACTATATCCAGGAGTAACAGTAATCTGTTTCTTAGAGTAAGGGTTAATTACATCATAAGAGTTTCCATACACTGCAATATATCTAGATTTTGCAGCATCTGAAGCTTTTGCAATAATATCTTCAGCTGTAAATAAACCTGTTCCAAGGTCTCTTAAGAATACACAATCCTCACGGAAATCTACTAATGTTTCAATTGCTTTTTTAACTTCATCTGGATAGTTAGCATCCAAAATAACATCTAAAAGGATATTATCTACATCGTAAATATCTTTTGTAAATGTACCATTAAAAGCTTCGGTCATTTTAGTAGTATAACTTTCTGATTTTAATGGGAAGTTTCCAAAATCACCATTAGATCCACTCTGTAAAGGCATACCAACAGGAATAGCTAAATTTACTTCTCCTGCCATTTCGAAAACATCAATACCTTGACCTTTCTTGTCTTTACCGAATAATACGTCAGTATTATCAATATCTTCAATTCCTGACAATTTCTTAACAAATTCTAGGAATTCTACCATTACATCATCAAATGTAAAAGCTTTAACTTCTTTTAAATAAGTTTTAGATACAGAATCTAATGCTAAATTAGTAGTGCTACTATTTAATTCAGGATTTAATGTAAATACTGTAGATTCTACAACAGCAGAATTTTCAATTACACTAAATACATATGATAAATAGTTACGGTTTCTACTTCCTGTTATATTAGAAGTAATTTTAATTTTCTTTGAAGATACACCACGTCCATTATCTGCAATTAATGCAACTGGATATACGTGATCTTCAGTATCTTCTTTTTCATCATAATCAGCTAATGCTAAAGCAGAAGCTTTTAAATCTTCAATGTCATTATGATTTTCAGAAACTGTTTGAAGTTCATATTCGATATGACATTTGTTAAGCATAATAGGTGTATTACCTTCAGCAGTTGTACTTTCTCCACCTTCAGGTGTTGCATATAAAGGATTACCCATACTATCCCTTTTCTGAACTTCTGTTTGTTTTACTTTAGCTAAAATAACTAAATTGGCTAATGTAGCATCATCAGCTACTACACGTTTTGCTAATACTTGTGCACCATTGTTGATTAATGTTTGAGCTTGCAATAATGGCTGTCCATGACGAGCAAAGTTAGGTTCTCCGAATACTTTAAATTCATCTCCATAATAAACGCCCATTTCTTCTGGGCCCTTATCAGAAGAGAAAAATTGTGCAAATACAGGAGCATTAACTTGTTCATCTATAGGAAATTCATTGATAGCAGATCTATCTTCAATGATGAATCTAGTTGATGGATACATATTTTTTCCTCCTTTTTCTTATTTAATAGTCCAATACTTCATGTATTAGATTTATCATTATGTTAACGGATATACATTAGTCCATAAGTATTTTTTCCATAGGTATATCTCTAGTGGATTTATTCTCAATTGCATTAACAACAGCCTCATCCCAGTTTTCGCTAGTAATAGCAGAATAAGGAGATATAAACTTAGGAATATCTTTAATACTTATAGTTTTATAATGCTCAGATTTTGAATTTCTAAAAGCTTTCTCTAAATTATTAGGATCTCTTGCCATCTCAGATACAATTATTCCTAATAATTGATTCGTAATGCCATAATTTTCACCAGCTAATTGAATATTTTCTACCAAATAAGTATATAGTTCTTCATATGGGATAGTAACTGGTAAGTTACCTCCTAAAAATAAAGAATAGAAAAATTCTACATTTTGTAAATCTTGAGGTACTTTTGTAGATACTACAATTTGAGCACCTTTTTCATATTTTAATACTCTATAATCTTGAGCATCTGCCCAGTCAGTTAATTTAATATTTTTTATTTTTTCTATAGAACTAGGTTTACTTAAAAATACTGTAGGAAATTTAAAACATCTTACAGGACCATTCGGTTTATTATTAGAATTAAATAATTGATAATCTAGAACTCCGAAAATATTAACTATCTCTCCCATTATAATAGCTTTTGCAGAATTCTTACCATCAAAATATCTTTCAGGTACATAAAATACGAAATATCCATCTCCATTATAAATAATAGAATCTTTTTCTTTTTTTAACCATGATGGTATAGCCATATTTATTCACTCCTTTCTAATTATAGAAGTGTTCAAAGATCAACATTTTACAGAATAAAAAGCGTAGAGATTACTCTCTACGCTCTAGTTCTTTTTCTATGATATTAATCATATTTTGAATTTCATTCTTATAAGTACCAAATTTAGATTTATCAGTTTCAAAATTTATAATATTTTGAAAATCTCTTTTATAATCTATAATAAGATCTTTAGCAAATGCTTCAATATTAAAATTATTAATAGATATACTAAAAATCAAATTATTAAAATCTGTATCACTGTATCCTATAATTAAATTTCCAGACTTTATGTCAATATATACATCTAACCCACAAAAATCTTTTCTAGTAAAGTGAACATGCTCTGATATTTTTCCATACAGTGAATTATATGTAAAATTCAATAAATCTAAAAATACTTTACTACCAGAAGAATAAGAAAAATTAAATCTTAAAGAACCAGTGTCTTTATAAAAACATTTTGTAATATTAGAATATTTTATAAAAGATAATTCGGCAAAACCATGATTTAAAACTCCTAATGTATTCATCATAATAACTTTCTAGAATAAATAAGAAGATCAAGTTTTGATCTTCTTATTTAACTTTTTTCTTTCTATATCTAAAAGATTTAAATCCAGGAGTTAAATCATTACCTAATCCTGGTTTTAAACCATCTCCAAGATATTGCATATCTTGAGTAGTAACAGCTCTTTTAACAGATGCAGTTTCTACAGTATCTTCATTTTCATCTTTTTTAGATACGATAAATGTAAATTCATCAAATATAGGATGATTAATTTCTTTTATAAAACATTTTACAGTGATTTTAATTTCCTTATCTAATGTATTTTCTGTCATATATAGATTAATAATATTATTATCTACCACCTCATATATAATATCTTGATCAGATATTGAGAGAACTTCAAAATCAGAATATTCTTCTTCTGGTAATACTTCTCCCATTTTAGTAATTTCTGGTGTTAATGTAGTAAGCATACTATCATCTACTTGTAATTTAATAATATTTTCACAAGAATATCCATTTAAATACATTGGATACATAGTTACTGGGAAAATATCCATAGGATCTTCTGGATCTACTATATCTTCTTTTGAAAGATCTACAATATCTCTAATATCTTTTAAATAGAATTTAGTTTCGATACTTTCATATTTAGTAGAACAATCAACGATGAATAATAAATCATTAGAATCCATTACAGTGTTTGCAAAATCTGTATATTTAGACTTTTCATTAATTTCATAGATAGTAGGAATTCCTGTTGATTCTAATAACTTTCCTTCCTTTTTATATATAAATTTATAAGGTCTATCTTTACATTTTTGCACTAATTCTACATCTTTAGATGTATCATCTTCATATGTAATATGAAGATTATAAGTTGTAATTGAATCATAAGTTGTAAATAATATAGGTTTAATCATAGTTTTATTTCCATTAACTATAACTTCTATATTATCTCCTTCAATATAACTTGGCATTTAATCACCTTCTTTTCTTTTTATTATTTAATAGTTCGGTTTCCCTTTCTAATACACGTTGATCAATACAAGAAGAAAGATTAAATAGATTATCTTTAATAGATTTAGAAAAATCGCTAACAAAATTATCAATTAATGTAAGATTTCGTACATTCATTTCAAAATAATTTGCAAATGAATTTCTAGCAATATCATTATATTCATCCTTATCAGTAAAATCTTCGATACCATCAATATATGTATATACAAATAATGCACATAATCTTGTCGCTGATTCTTCTGATAAACCAATTTTCATTAAATCATATTTTGTTTCTAATAAAGGATATAATTTAAATTTACATACAGAAGCAATTCTATAATAACTACTTTCGATTCTTCCCCATAATTTATCTGCTTTTCTTATTTTATTGATAATATTTGTTGTATTTAATAAATTATACATATTTTCAAATTTATATGCATTAATAAAACCTTGTCTCATATTTAAAAGATTCTGTGCTTTTACTGGATCTTCTTCTTTAATCTTTTCTGCAACTTTTAAAAATTTATCTTCAATATACTCTCTATTTACTTCTGAATACATTTCTATTGGAGTTGGTAATAACTCCTTCATAGCTTTTTCTAAGTCAATAGATAGTGTATCAAATTCGCTATCCGAAATTAATTCTTCAATAAGTAATTTAGAAACCATAGTTAAGTAAGCTGCTCGTTTATTTGCAGGAACATTATTAATTTGATCTGATACAGTATCATCTATATATTTTTTAAGTTTATCAGGTAATTCATTATATACATTAAATTTTTCTTTATTTCTAATTCTAGAAATTACAGATGCAAATTTTAAAGCATCCTCATCATTAAGTTCAAATTTATCACTTAAACTTGAATTAATATTATCTTCGATTATTTTATCTAAATCTTTATCTATATTTTCTAGGTGGTCAAAATTATCTTCTTCTGAAGATTCTAATATAATACCGTCGCCGATAATTTCTCCAACGCCTTCTTCTAATGGAGCATTTGAATTATCATCGTTAGCATGTTCAAGTTCAATTTTTTCCATTAGTTTATCAGTATCATTTCTAGTTTCTGCTAGAGTATTTGTAACTTCTTTTAATTGATCATCTGTTAATTTACACATTTTGTTATCTCTCCCTTATTTTATACTATTATCCATCATAGCTTCCATATTAATTACAGCTGATTGGATATTTAATCTAATAGATGTAATAATATTTGGTCTTATAAAATTATTTGCTATATCCGACTTAAAAAAGTTATAAAAATAACCATCATCTTCGAATACTGAATTTAAAAAGTAAGCAACTTTATTATTGTCATATACAATATTAATTATTGTTTCAAGATCAAAATCAAAAGTTGTTAATTGATCTATAATATATCCTATATTAATAAGAATTGTAGAAGAAATAGAATCTTTAAATAATTTTTTATTGTAATTAATATTTGTTGATTTTTTAAATTGATCTAGATTTAATTCCTTATATAAAGAATTTTTTTCTTTTAAAATAAACTTAGTATAAAATAATGATAAATTTTGTAGATAGTTACTAACCGTAAACTCATATAAGAAATAAGCAGCTGAATAAAGATCAACTGTATCATTATTATTAAATCTTAAATTAAATTTTGAGCATAAATATTGGATAATTTCATTGTATGTTTCTTCACGACATTCTAAGATGTTTTGTACATCATCAGGGAATTGTTGTTGCATTACAATGAAATTATCCTCTAAACTTCTGATTAAATTTGGATTTGCTGTTATTAATTGTGTATTAATTTTTGCATCTAATGCATTATTGATACAATCATAAATATATTCTGTATTAAATCTACTTAAAATTACAGATACATCACGTTCTGCATTTACTCTATAAATATCTGAGTTATTAATAAATTGATTACTCATAATTTTAATTCCTCCTTTTATGTATTAGTTCTGGCTAAAATTAAAATAGAATATAAGGTAGCTAATTTAGCTACCTTATACTATCATTATTTTCATTATAAAAAGCTCCGAATATTTCAGAAGGTAAATCCACCATTCCTCCAGGAGATCCAAATTGTTCTTCTAAATCTTTTAAATCTAAGTTATATGTTCTAGCATAAGCTTCTCTTCCTACTCTACTAGCTAAATAACGTTTTAAAATTTCATTTTCTTTAGCAAGTCTTTCTTGTTCAAATTCAGAATAAGTTTTACCCATTGCTTTCTTAGATTCTCTAATAAATTTATTAGATTGATATTTTACAGATTCTTCATCTTTATCATAGAAATCTTCAATCACATCTCCTACGTATTCAGTAGCAGTTGTCCAATCTTTAATTTCTTCATCTAATGATTCATCTGTTTTAATTACTGCTTTTTTAATACCGAAGTTTTCTGTTAGATTCTTTCCATAATACCATACATATAACGCCATTAGATAAGAGAATATCTGATCATCGTGAGTATTAACAGAGTGATCTATTTTACCATTCTTTTTAACTTCAAGTCCTTTTAATTCTGCTAATATATAAGGAGAAACAAATTTATCTTTATGATATTCCATTCTTTCTCTTAGAAGTTCCATTAATAATTCACGGATTTTCTTAGAAGAATCTAATCCATATACTTTCATTCGTTTCTTTGCTTTATATATATGATCAGTTTCTTGTCGTTCTTCAATAACTTTATCTTTAATTTCAAAATATAAATTACGTTTTATCTTACTATTAACAAGTTTAGCTAATACAGAAGCTCCGTAGCCACCGTTTCGTTCGACGTTAACTACTGCATTAGGCATATAATTAGTTACTAGTTCATATATACACTGAGCTAGATCGAATGTAGAAATATAGTTACAGTTTAAATCTGCAAATAGTTTAGTAGTATGAGAATCAACGCAACTAATAGCAGATGAATCTCGATTATAACCACCTGAAACGTCGACTCCTATAATAGGAGGATACCTATTTAAGTCTAATTGTTGATAAATATTTACAGTATATTTATTCATTAATAAAACTTGTTTTATAGGTGTTTTTGTCAATTGTTCAACAACTTCTAAATCTTCTTGAGTGAATGGGGAATTTTCAACACCATTAGCCCATTCAAGCAAAACTTCACGTCGAATATCTGGCCATTTATTCTGCATATCACGGCAGATTTCTGAGAACCAAGCTTCACTTCGACCTAATTGTTGATAAGTGTATCTAATATATATAAATGATGATCTAGTATTTGCATTTATATAATTCATTAATTCATAATAATTCATATCATACCATAATTCTGTAAAAGGCGTAGCAGATTCTTTCATATCCCATGCATATTTACCTGCTTCATCTTGTAAGAATCCTGGTGTTGTAGTTATTGTAATTCCATATGGAGCGTTATTTTTCTTAGCATTCATAGCAGCTGTTTTCCATGCAGGAATTGTATTTACGTAAATAATATCATTGTAAGGGGTAAATGCCCACTCATCGGCATATATAATAGGAATTGTACGACCACGTAGTAACGATGCAGCAGCCGCTTTACTACGTGCACTAGGAACTGTTTTAATTTTATTACCATTAGAAACGTGTTCTAGCGTTTCTACTGTATTTGGTTTCTTTATAATTTTACCGTCAGGAGCAACTAATTGTATCATTTGTAAATATGAAGGTAATGCTGCTCTTATTTCTTTCATACGTGCCAAGTTTAATTTAGAGTCATCCATTTTCTTATTTAAGAAAACCATTTCAGAGTTAGTAGTACCAAAGTTAAATACCCATAGATATCTACATAGCGCAGAAATTGTCTTACCTTGCTCAATTAATCTCTAGTATTTCTCTAGATGTTTAGACTATATCTTAACCCTATATAATAGGGTCCTCTCCACTTTGATTTAAAGGATTTTCACCTACTCAATATGAGCCCTACTCCTATTGTCACCTACTCGTGACCCACACGGGGATAGTCGTTGAACTTTTTTCTATTTAATTCTGTATACTGGACAAATTATAGAAGCTTTTCGTCGTTCCAACTATTTTGATGTATTTTATTAAATAGAAACTTAGCTGCTGATTAGACATTGTTTTTACTACTTAGGACCTAATATTAGGCTTTTATTTCACCATATAGCATCACACATATTTTTTCAGTCTTTCGACAGCATTCACGCTTACCTTTACAGGTTACGTTGTAGCTATGTGTGCTTTAGCCCGTTCCAGCAATTCAGAGAGTCGTTTACCACTATATTACTATAATGGAAGTCAGCTTATGTTCGACGTGGCAATTCAAGAAAGATATTTAAATTAAGCATCATACAGAAATTTAAAGCTAAATTTCCTCTATCTAATCTATATCTTGCACCTCCAGATGTAGAACCTTGATCAGGAATACGTACAACTTCTCGTAAGAAATACCAATAGTTGTACATAACTTCTCTAAGAATTTTTTGTTTATATACTGGGGGTAATGTCCTATCAAATGGATCTATTCCATCCAAATCAGGATCTAATAATGTAAGCATAAATTTATTATTCTTAACCCCTATAGATTTTAAATAATAATGCATATTAAGAAATGATTTATTATTTGTACTCATTTGATAATATACTCTCATTTTAGGAGCTTGTTGTTGTTGTATCATATCCTGAGACCTCCTTTAGTAGAATGTCATATTGAAATAATGAATATTTTCAATTATATATTATATTCATGATAGATAGATGAATATCTATTTTTGTAAATTGAAAGGAGAAAAATAATATGAGAATTAAATTTACAAAAAGGGGTGATACCACATGCGGTTATAATCAACATGATCTACGGGTATATTACAAACGTGGAAATTATATAGAGCATGTAGTATACGATGAAAATGATCGAATGATCCATAAGAAAAATAATAAAGGTTATGAAATCATTCAAAGCTTCTATCCAGATGGAACTTATAAAAGTATTAAATATGATGACGGTGCTGAATTTAAATATGATGAAAATGGAAAAGTAATATATCATCATATTCCAAATGGACAGACAGAAGATGAATGGTTTTATAATAGATTATTAAAAAGGAGGAGAATAAATGAAAAAGCGTGTTATTAAATTTACAGATGTTGATTTTGAAAATCTATTTACTACTTTTGTAAATACTGTAATGAAGAATGGTGACTATGGTGATAAAGAATTATTTAATTCTATTTGTGATATTTATGAAAAATAGAATTTATTTATGTACAGTATCAAAACAAGAAAATGATCAATCTTTTATATTAGATACAGATGTACTAGATAATTTTGAAGATGCCATGCAATTTGGAAAATATATTATAGAATCTGATTGTTACAATAATGAGGATAAAGTAAAAATAAATAATTATACTAAATATATAAGTGAATCTGCTTTATCTTATAATATTTTAATATCAGAGATATCTAAAAATAGAAAAAGATTTAATAATAGTAAAGAATTAATGGATTATTTTAATACTAATATTAAAAATATTAGTAATGATAATTTATATGATTTTTTATTAT